>CALRJH020000004.1:0-284770 GCA_943367475.1 Paenacidovorax caeni
AAGCCATTTACTGGCACAGTGCTGGATGGTGGCAAATTCTCAATCAATGTACCTGGTGCGGATCTGGCAGCAGATTCTGATGCGACAATTTTTGCGAGCGTGACAACGACGAACGCGGCGGGTAACAGTGCAACTGCGACCGATACACAAGATTACAAGCTGGCAATTAATCCAAATCTGTTTGCAACGATTGCGCTGGACGCAAACTTTGCAGGCGACGGTATTATTAATATTGAGGAAGCCAAAGCGACCACAACGATTGCTGTGACTGGCACGGTGGGTGGTGATGCTGAGGTAGGCGACCCAGTAGTTGTGACCATTAACAACAAAGACTATGCAACAACAGTAGTTGTACGTGCAGATGGTAAGTTGGGCTTCAGTGTCAATGTGGCTGGTAACGAACTGGCTGCTGATCCTGATAAAACAATTGACGCCAAGGTGACTGTCAGCGATAACGCTGGCAATTCATTGAGTCAATCTACGCAACTGACCTACACTGTAGACCTGACACCACCGAAAGCCGAGATTGCGCTGGACGCAAACTTTGGTGGTGATGGCATCATCAACATTGAAGAAGCGAAAGCGACTTCGATTACTCCAGTGACTGGTACAGTTGGTGGTGACGCCAAACTGGGTGACCCAGTGGTTGTGACGATCAACGGTAAAGACTACGCAACAACTGTCGTGACCCGTGCAGATGGCAAGTTGGGCTTCAGTGTGAATGTGGCTGGTAACGAGCTGGCTGCTGACGCTGACAAGACCATCGATGCGAAAGTGACAGTGACTGACAATGCTGGTAACACAGCTAGCCAGTCCACTCAACTGACTTATAGCCTGGACTTGGTTCCACCGAAAGCCGAGATTGCGCTGGACGCAAACTTTGGTGGTGATGGCATCATCAACATTGAAGAAGCGAAAGCAACTTCAGTGACACCAGTGACTGGTACAGTTGGCGGTGACGCCAAACTGGGTGATCCAGTGGTTGTGACGATCAACGGTAAAGACTACGCAACAACCGTCGTGACCCGTGCAGATGGCAAGTTGGGCTTCAGTGTGAATGTGGCTGGTAACGAACTGGCTGCTGACGCTGACAAGACGATCGATGCGAAAGTGACAGTGACTGACAATGCTGGTAACACAGCCAGCCAGTCAACCCAGCTGACTTATAGCCTGGACCTCACGCCCCCGATTGCAACTATTGCATTAGATGCCAACTTTGGCGGTGACGGTATTATCAACATTGCCGAGTCTCAGCCAGGGGTTAATCAACCGGTGACTGGTACAGTGGGTGGCGAAGCCAAACTGGGTGACCCGGTCATCGTGACCATCAATGGTAAAGAGTACGCAACGACAGTCGTGACCCGTGCTGACGGCAAACTGGGCTTTAGTGTGAGTGTGCCTGGTAGCGAACTGGTGGCTGACAATGACAAAACCATTGATGCCAAAGTCACAACAACGGATACATCAGGTAATGTGGGCGTGGCAACGACGCAACTGACTTATGTCGTAGACGTAACAGCACCAATCAAGCCCACTATTGATAATATTTATGATGACTTTGGTACAGCAACAGGCAATGTTGCACCCGGTGGTGTGGCTGATGATGCAACGCCGACATTGAGCGGTAAGGCTGAAGCAGGAAGCACCGTCACGATCTTTGACGGTACAACCAAGGTAGGTACAGCGGTCGCTGATAAAGATGGCAAGTGGACGTTTACCCCTGCAACAGATATCAATAAGGGCCTGCATAACTATACCGTGACAGCCACGGATAATGCAGGCAACACCAGCGTGCCAAGTGACAACTATGCTTATACGCTGAATCAGTCACCTATCTTCACAACACTTAATGGTACTGTCGAAGTTTCAGAAGATGGTTTGCCAGGTGGTTTGATTGATGCAGGTCCATCAAACATTATCGCTTCAGGTTCCTTGGGCATCAGTGATCCTAACGGTGATTTGCAGAGCGTGACATTAACAGCGCCTACAACAAATTACACTTCTGGTGGTGTTGCAATTACCTGGACAGGTAACAACACGGGTACATTGATTGGTTCCGCCAATGGTAAAGAAGTCATTCGCGTGACCATCGAGCAAGATGGTGACTATGCAGTTCGCTTGTCAGGTCCGATTGACCATCCAGCAGCAGGTGAGGATACACTCGCACTTAAATTTGGAGTCAATGCCAAAGATACGGATACCACGACGACTGGTTCTATCACGGTGAATGTTTCCGATGATGCGCCAACGGCGACCAATCAAACCGTCACTGCAGCGGGCGCTTCAGGTACCAATATTATGCTGACACTCGATGTGTCTGGCAGTATGGCCACCAGAGATGGTGTGAATGGAACGTCCCGTCTGGAAAGTGAGATAGCGTCTATTAATGTGCTGTTGGATCAATACTCAGCGCTAGGTGGTGATGTACGTGTCATGATTGTGACCTTCTCTGACGCTTACTACCAGAAAACTGCCACATGGGTCACCATTGATGAAGCAAAACAAGTGCTGTCAACCTTGCAAACACTGTCAGGTACCAATTACGATGCTGCGCTCGATGGCAGTAAAACAGCATTCAACTCCGCTGGTAAAATTACTGGTGCGCAAAATGTAGGTTATTTCTTCTCGGATGGCGAGCCTAATAGTGGCCGTGAAATTGGCACAACTGATAAAGCTAATTGGGAGACCTTCCTTAAAGATAATGACATTAACCAGTATGCAATCGGTGTTGGCAGTGGTGTTTCAGCAACACAGGTTGGTAATAGCATGAATCAAATTGCATACAATGGTGCCACTGAAGTGGATACCAATGCGATTGCAGTCTCTAACTTTAACCAGTTGAATTCGGTATTAAGTGCAACAGTTGCCACTCCTGTTACCGGTAGCCTGACTGCTGGTGGTGGATTTGGCGCTGATGGTGGTTTTGTCAAATCCTTTACTGTGGAAGGATCAACTTATACTTACGATGCCAAAACTGGTGCTTTAACAGTCACTGGCACCAATAACAGTACCTATAATGCGACAACGCACGAAGTGACTGTTAAGACTGCTGACGGTACATTTGTCGTGGATATGGATAATGGTAGCTATAGCTTCCAGGCGAAGTCGGCTACGACTTTCGTTGGCGCGACAGTGATTGCTGACAGTGTTGAGATGCAGCAAAACGACAATACAACGCTTGAGTCTGCCCCTGTAATGACAGCTTTGGAAGATGGTCGTTTTATGGCCGTATGGTACAAAAACGCGTTGTCTGATGAAGATAAATCCATGACGGTCTGGGGTCGCATTTTCAATGCAGATGGCACCCCTAGCACGAATGAATTCCAGGTGGGAACACTGGCTGTAGATGGCTCTGATGGCTATGATGTGCCAAATGTGACTATCAGTCAGCTGGAAGGCGGAAATGTGGTTGTGCAGTGGGTAAGGAGTGCTGGTAATGTCCACAGCCAAGATACACCCGTGTTTACCATTGTCAATCCTGGTGTCGCTGGTAGCAATCCAACGACAGTGATTCAAGATGTGGTCATGCGCGATCCGAGCAATACAGGTGTTGATTCTCCAGCTGTAGTTGAGGCATTGGCCGATGGTCGTTTTATCGCGGTGTGGGCGGATAACGGTTTGTCAGACAACACAACCTCAATGAAGCTACAGGCACGCATTTTTAATGCTGATGGCTCAGCGAGCACCGGTCAATTCCAGATTGGTACTTGGGCAGTGGATGGTACAGACAGTTATGACGTTGCAAACTGGTCAGTGACGCAGTTGGCAAACGGTAATATCGTTATTGGCTATGTAAGAAACTACGCAGAGGCGGGCGGCGATGAGCCGGTGTTTACTATCATCAGTAGTAATGGCTCAACGATTGTTCAGAATGTTGAAATGCAGCAAAACGATACCACCACATGGGAATCACCTCCTGTGATTGAGGCTCTGGCTGATGGGCGATTCATCGCTATATGGAATAAAGATGGCCTGAGTGATGATACCAAGTCAATGACTGTACAGGCGCGTATTTTCAATGCTGATGGCACGCCAAGCACAAGTGAGTTCCGTATAGGCAGTCAATCAGTTGATGGCTTTGACGGCTATGATATTGATAATATGACTGTCAAACAATTGGCGAATGGCAATATTGTGGTGGGTTTTGTGCGTAATACTGCCGAAAATGGTAATGATGCACCTATCTTCACCCTGCTCGACAAAAACGGTAACACATTGCTTGCTGATGTGAGCATTGAGCAAACTGAAAGCAACAGTCGTTATGATTCTCCGCCGTTAATTGAGGCATTAGCAGATGGTCGATTTATTGCTGTATGGGTGTTAAACGGCATTAATGATGATATAACCTCCATGAAGATTATGGCCAGAGTGTTTAATGCAGATGGCACACCTTCAACAAACGAATTCCAAGTTGGTAGTGCAGCGGTCGATGGTACAGATAGTTACGATGTACCAAACCTTACCGTCACCCAGCTTGCTAATGGGAATGTGGTGGTTGGATGGCAGCGCAATTATGCTGAAAACGGAGATGATGAACCTGTGTATTCAGTGATCAAAATTGATCCAATTCCGACAAATGGCACTGGTAGTACAACAATCAGTTATACCTTGAGTGATAATGATGGTGATACAAGCAACGGTAGTTTGACTGTGAATGTTCAAAACACCTATAGCTACACACCAACACCTGCGGTTGCGCCTGATGTTGGTAATGCAGTCGGGGCTGCTGGTTTGCTGACATTGCCTGGATTGCTGAATGTTGATTTACTCAACTTCTCTAGCCGTCAGGCCTTTACAGCAAGTGATGTGAATAACAACATTAATGCTGTGACGATCTCTTACAGCACATTGCTGGGTATCACATTAGGTTCTGCGTACATGACTTATTCTCAGGCCGTCGCCAATGAATTAGGCTTGTCTGTGAACTACTCACAAAACGGTGGCTTCCTGGGCTTGTTGGGTGCCAGTGGTAAGATGGTGATTACTGCTGCAGATGGCGGTACTGTGGATAATCTGGCGTTGAACGAATTCTTGTCCACCGTCAGAGTCAATGAGCAGCTGGTTGACGTAAGCCTGTTACAAAGCTTCACTATTACAGCGACAGACAGCACCAATCTGCAGGACTCAGCAACCTCTGCCAACTTGATTAATATTGATTTGTTAAGCAGCGGACGAAACAGCAATGTAATTACTGGAGGCGATGCTGGCGATAATGTTCTGACTGGTACATCAGGCAATGACATTATTTACGGTTATGCCGGTAACGATACTCTGAACGGTGGTGCGGGTAATGACATCCTGCGTGGTGGTGCCGGTAACGATGCACTGAACGGTGGCGATGGTAATGACATCCTGATTGGCGGCAAAGGTAACGATACGCTGACTGGTGGTGCAGGCGTGGATGTCTTCAAATGGGATAGCGGTGATGAAGGTGTTGCTGGCAATCCTGCACGTGACACAATTACCGACTTTAATAAAGCAACAGTTGCACAGGGCGGTGATGTACTGGATATTCGCGATTTGTTACAAGGCGAAAATCCAAACAATCTGCAAAACTACATGCACTTTGAGAAATCTGGCAGCGATACTATTGTTCATATCAGTTCGAATGGTGGTTTTGCGAATGATGCCCACAATGTGTCTGGTAGCTTTAGCAGCGGAAGCACAACCCAGCAGATCGTGTTGAGCGGTGTGGATCTGACCTCTGGTCAGAGTTCTGATGCGGCAATCATCAATAATCTGTTGTCACAACAAAAACTGGTTGTTGATCAATAATCAAGATGTTGATTTGAAAAAAGCGACCTTCGGGTCGCTTTTTTTATGTGATCTTTGGCTAGCAACCCGTTACATTCGCAAGGCCGGTGTTAGAGGAGTACTTCACTATGCAGGTCGAGTCTGATCGAATGTACTCAAGAAAGCCATTGGGTTCTGCACCTGTTGAAACACCATTTATAAATCCTGCAGTACCGTTCAACATGTTTCCAATGCCAGCAAGACTTGCCATGGGATACCCGTTGCCATTAATTGATACCGTCAGACCTTCGACATCAATACTTTGCCCTACTGCTGCATCAATACGAATAGCCCCGTTAGCATACCATTGTGTTTTGGCCAGCATGGCAGCTGAGCCCATGGCGCCAGCAAGCGCGTAAGCGGCTGAACGTTTGGCCGAGTCCTGTGCACGAATAAATCTTGGAATCGCGGTAGCAGACAGAATTGCTAGCACGGAGATGACCACTACAAGCTCAACAAGTGTGAAGCCATTGCGTCTTCTCAACGTGCAATGCATGAATTGTCCCGAAATATTGAATAACAATATTATTTTAGTGTCTATGAACGCTCATGCTTTGATGGAGGAAAAGGGATTTTTCAGTCTTGTTTAAATAGTTTGAGACTAAATGCACAAAGGGCACCCTGAAGTGCCCTGTGGTTTAATTGGGAATGGTGTGTGTTATACAACCAGCATATCAACAAACTGGTTGACCGGGGTGTTTTCCAGCTTGGCTTGGTCCTGACACAGGGTCAGAATCTCCGCCTGTTTGGCGCTATCAAAACGGCGGGCCAGGTTGATTTTAAACTTCTTGACCAGCTCGGGAATGCCTTCTCCGCGGCGACGGCGATGACCAATAGGATACTCGACGGCAATATTGCTGGACTGCGTACCATCCTTGAAAAACACCTGGATGGCGTTGGCAATCGAGCGTTTTTCCGGGTTCAGATAATCGCGGGTGTATTCTGCTTTTTCAACGCACGTCATTTTGTCGCGCAGGGCATCGATACGTGGATCCGCTGCGGCGGCATCTTCATAATCCTGTGCGGTCAGGCATCCTTTAAGCAAACCAACAGCCGACATGTATTGAATGCAATGGTCACGGTCGGCAGGGTTGTTCATGGGGCCAGTTTTGTCGATGATGCGGATGGCAGACTCGTGGGTCGTGATGACGATTTTTTCAATCTGTGCAATCTGTTCCAGTGTCTGCAATTTTCTGCCGACTTCCTTGTTCAGCTGAAAGGCGCATTCCACTGCCGTTTGCGCGTGGAACTCGGCCGGGAAGGAAATCTTGAACAGCACTTGTTCCATTACATAGCTGCCGTAAGGGCGCTGAAACTTGAAGGCATTGCCTTTAAACAGCACATCGTAAAAGCCCCAGGTTTTGGCGGTCAGTGCAGAAGGATAGCCCATTTCGCCTTGTAGGGTCATCCATGCTAAACGCACTGCACGCGAAGTCGCATCGCCTGCAGCCCACGATTTGCGTGAACCGGTATTTGGGCTGTGGCGATAGGTGCGCAGGCTCTGGCCATCGACAAAGGCGTTGGACACGGCATTGATAATGTCCTGCTTGTTGCCGCCCAGTAGCTTGGTGACCACTGCAGTAGAAGCGATCTTGACCAGAATCACATGATCCAGGCCAACGCGGTTGAAACTGTTTTCCAGTGCCAGCACTCCCTGAATTTCATGGGCTTTGATCATGGCTGTCAATACATCTTTCATGGTCAACGGGGCCTTGCCTTCGGCCACGTTTTTGCGTGACATATAGTCCGCAGAGGCCAGAATGCCCCCCAGGTTGTCAGAAGGATGTCCCCACTCGGCAGCCAGCCAGGTGTCGTTAAAGTCCAGCCAGCGGATCATGGCGCCAATGTTAAAAGCCGCCAGAATCGGGTCCAGTTGATAAGATGTGCCCGGGACTTTTGCGCCATTGGGGACGATGGTACCTGCGATGACAGGCCCCAGCAGTTTGGTACATGCCGGGTAATCCAGAGCTTCGAAGCCACAGCCCAGGGTATCCATCAGGCAGTTGCGTGCGGTATCAAAAGCCTCGCTTGAGTGAATTTCAAAATCTGCCACGTAGTTGGCGATATCTACAATGACTTGATCGGGATCGGGGCGTACATTAGAAATATGGGCGGACATTTAGTTTTCTTTCAAATAAAGATTAAGCCACAGAGCGCACAGAGGCGTTTAAAGAAACAGGTTTTTCTCTGAGTCCTCTGTGATCTCTGTGGCTAAAAAATGGTTAAGACTAACGTTTTTCCAGAGGCACAAACGGTCTGTTATCCGGGCCGTTGTACTCTGCGTTCGGACGAATGATTTTGTTGTCTATGCGTTGCTCGATGGCATGCGCCACCCAGCCAGTCGTGCGCGAGATCACAAAAATGGGGGTGAACATCCCTGTGGGGATGCCCATCATGTGATAGCTGGATGCACTGTACCAGTCGAGGTTAGGAAACATTTTTTTCTCGCGCCACATGGTTGCTTCAATGCGGGCAGAAATATCGAACAACTGCATATTGCCGGCGTCTTCACACAGGGCACGGCTCACTGCTTTGATCGATTCATTACGCGGGTCAGCGATGGTGTACACCGGATGACCAAAGCCGATAATGATTTCCTTGCGTGCCATCCTTGCCATAATGTCGGCTTCCGCTTCATCTGGCGTTTGGTAGCGTTCGATGATTTCCATGGCGGCTTCGTTGGCACCGCCGTGTTTTGGGCCACGCAGGGCGCCAATCGCGGCAGTGACGCATGAGTAGAGGTCAGACAGGGTGCCTGACACTACGCGTGCAGTAAAGGTTGAGGCGTTGAACTCATGCTCGGCATACAACACCAGTGAGGTGTTCATGGCTTTGATATGCAGGTCCGAAGGTTTTTTACCATGCAAGATGTGCAGAAAATGCGCGGCAATCGAGTCATCATCAGTTTCGACTTCAATGCGTACGCCGCGATGGCTGAAGTGATACCAGTAAATCAGCATGGAGCCAAAGCAGGCAATCAGCCTATCGCCCAGCGCTTGTGCGCCGGAGGTATTGCGATCACTGGCTTCTGGTTCCAGCGTGCCTAGCATGGAGCAACCCGTGCGCATCACATCCATCGGATGCGCATTGGCAGGAATCTGTTCCAGTACGTTTTTGAGTGCACTGGGCAGGCCGCGCAGCTTTTTGAGCCTTTGATGATAGGCAGCCAGCTGTGAAGGTGAGGGCAGCTCGCCGTAAATCAGCAAATAAGCGACTTCTTCAAACGTAGCATGGTTTGCCAGTTCGATAATATCGTAACCACGGTAATGTAAATCGTTACCGCTGTGGCCCACCGTGCAGATGGCCGTGGTGCCTGCTGCAACTCCGGCCAGAGCCACGCCTTTTTTCTTTTTAGGGGCTTCAAGAGTTGTTTCCATATTCACTCTCCTAATTTAAATCAGACTTCCGTCATTCCCGGACAGTCGGGAATCCAGATAAGTTAAAAATAAAATCGTCATTTCAATGCAATCACTCGCTTATATATGTACAGTGAGGAAGGCAAGCGTTGTTCAGTGCACCTGCTTGCCTGGATTCCCGCCTGCGCGTGATGGCAGTGATGGTTTATTTTTTGTATAAAGCATCCAGTTTCTCTTCAAATGCGTGGTAGCCCAGATGCGTATACAGATCGGCACGCGTTTGCATCAGGTCAAGCACATTTTTTTGTGTGCCGTCCTTGCGTACGCCCTGATATACCTTGAGGGCGGCCTGATTCATTGCACGGAAAGCGGATAGGGGGTATAGCACCATGCCAACGCCTGCAGTGGCCAATTCATCTACGCTAAATAGCGGGGTAGAACCAAATTCGGTAATGTTGGCCAGTACAGGTACCTTGACGGCTGCTACAAACTGTTGATACATGGCAAGCTCGGTCATGGCTTCGGGGAAAATCATGTCAGCCCCCGCTTCAACGCAGGCACAGGCACGGTCAATCGCAGATTGCAGGCCTTCCACCGCCAGTGCATCGGTGCGCGCCATCACTACAAAGTCATCATACGGTTTGGCGTCCACGGCGGCTTTGACGCGATCTACCATTTCTTCAAGGCTGACAATCGCTTTATTCGGGCGGTGGCCGCAGCGCTTGGCACTGACCTGGTCTTCGATATGCACCGCGGCAGCACCTGCCTTGGCCACGCTTTTGATGGTGCGCGCAATATTAAACGCCCCTCCAAATCCCGTGTCGATATCTACCAGCAAAGGGGTGTCCACTGCATCGGTAATGCGGCGTACATCGATCAGCACGTCTTCCAAACTGGAAATGCCGAGGTCTGGCAGGCCAAGTGAGCCGGCAGCCACGCCACCACCAGACAGGTAAATGGCTTTAAAGCCAGACTGGGTCGCCAGCATGGCATGATAGGCGTTAATGGCGCCAATGATTTGCAGCGGTTTTTCCTCTGCCAGTGCGGCACGGAAACGTGCGCCTGCTGAAGTCATTTGTTGCATATTTAACCCTTTATTTTTTTGCCACAGTTCACAGAGTGCACAGAGAGAGATACATCAAAAAAGCAATCAAATGACTAGAGATTCAGCATGTATTGCGTTGTCATAACCTTAGAAAAAATTTCTCAGGTTTTCTCTGTGTGCTCTGTGACCTCTGTGGCTAAGTATTAAAAAAACGCTTTTTCAGCGGCTTCGGGCATGCTGGCGCCGGTTTGTTTGGCTTTTTGCAGCACTTCCCAGAAATAGCGATAGGTCGCACGGTCATGCAGTTCACCTGCATACTGGATGGGACCCCAGTCTGCCGCCTGCGCAGCCAGCAAAATGTTGGCGGCATCCGTGACTTCCGCATAGTCAGGCTTCATGGCATCCACAATGGCCTGAATCTGGGTAGGGTAGATGCTCCACATGCGCATAAAGCCAAATTCGTTACGTGCACGTGAGGCGTCGCTGTAAGTGACTTCGACATTTTTCAAGTCCAGCGTCACGTTATGTGCAGGCACCACGCCGTTGGCCAATGCAGCTGCAACCACCTCCGTTTTTGCGCGCGCCAGCAAGCGATGCTCAAACTGGCCCGGGCTGCGCATGGCGCTGGCCGGGATCGCGCCATGGTGCGCACTTACAAAATCCATCAGGCCAAAATCCAGTACCTGCAACCAAGGTAATTGCGCAATTTCATGCACCTGACGCAAGGCGCCATGGGTTTCAATCAGAATATGCACCGGAATTTCGCGGGTGATAGCGTGTTGTTTGGCGACTTGCTGGATATAGCTAATCATCTCGCGCGCCTGCGCAATGTCGGTACATTTGGGAATGGTCAAATAACTGAGCACCTGACCGGCACCGCCGACCAGAATATCGATATCTTTTTTCCAGTGCGGGTGGGTGTAGTCATGAATGCGGGCACCTGCCATCTTGTAGCGGTTGGCCTCGGAGTTGAGTACGCGCACAATCATTTCAGCATGGGCTTGTTCCTGGCCACTGGCCGCGCCATCTTCGCAGTCACAGGTGATATCAAATACCGGACCCACGCCGCTGGGGGTGGCTGGGTCTTGTAAAGACAATGCCTTTAAAATCAGTTTTTCACTGCCCGCAAAGTGTTCGCAGGCGGGAATCACAGGAAACGGTTTTTCACCGCCAAACAATGCCTGATTTGGATGAACTGCCATGTTTAGTTTCCTTTACGTGGAATAAGAACCGTGTAATCAAGATCAAGCACCACATTCGGGTGGTAACCCTGTGCTGTTTTAATGTTTTCAACATGATCAGGCGGGATGTTTTTCAGTCCGATCATGCGCAACCGGAGGGCCCCCAGTTGCGGGTGGCTGAGTGGCCATTGCTCCAGTACCTCGGTCATACAGTAAATGGTGTCGCCGGCATAACTTGGGTTGGCATGTGTGCCGCCATTGATCGCGGCAATCGACAGTGCATTTTCCAGGCCTTCAAAACTCAATGCGCGACAGGCGGAAATGACCACGCCGCCGTAAATCATGCGCTGTCCTTGCGGTGTGGATTGCATCAGGTGTGCATCAAAATGCAGACGTGCATTGTTCTGGTATAAATGCGTGGCCATGGTATGGTCACTGTCATTCAGGGTCAGGCCTGAAGGGTGGCGCAGTCGTTCACCCACGACATAGTCTTCCCAGAAATAGCGGCCGCCAGTGGCTACTGAAATTTCATGGTGTGCCGTAAACGGCTCTGGTAAACGCAGTTGTCGCGCCTCTACATAAGCGGGTAACTCCGGAATGACGGTTTCAGGCGCTGGCGCATCGAGATTCTTTTTATGCACCATGACCCAGCGTACCCAGCTTAATACTGGTTGCTGATCCTGATTGACGGAGGTGGAACGTACCCAGATCACGCCATTTTTGCCGCTGGAGTTTTGCTTGAGGCCAATCACTGTGCTGGTCGTGGTCAGTGTATCGCCCACATAGACTGGTTGCAAAAAACGCACATCAGCGTAGCCCAGATTGGCCACTGCATTGACCGAAATGTCGGGCACAGTTTTGCCAAATGCAATATGAAATGCTAGTAAATCATCTACCGGCATCTGCGCATAGCCCAGCGACTGTGCAAACGGCGTGCTGCAATGCAGCGGGTTGCGGGTGCCAGTGAAAGCGAGGTACATGGCACAATCGCCTGCGGTGATTGTGCGCGGCGTCGCGTGTTGAATGACTTCATTCAGTTTGAAATCTTCAAAAAAACGGCCTGTATAAATTTTGGATGCCATGTTCGGTTCCTGCCTGGGCTTACGCGCTAAATAAATTCTTCTTCCAGTTCGGCAATCGCTTCTGCCAACTGAATAAGTCTTTGTGCTGCTTTAATATGATGGTGTTCCACCAGTTTGTCGTTGACCACCACAGTGCCACGCCCCCCTTCATTGGCTTCCTTGAGGGCTTTGATAATCAGGCGTGCGTGCTCGACTTCGGACCGATGGGGTGTGTAGGCATCGTTGCAATAAGCAATCTGTGCCGGATGCACCAGTGATTTGCCATCCATGCCCATGTCTCGTCCAAGGCGGCAGGCATATTCAAAAGAATGCATGTTCTTAAAGTCGCTGGTAATGCCATCAATCACGCCTTTGCCATAGGCCCGCGCCGCCAGAATCACCATTGAAAGTGAAGTGAGGATAGCCGAGCGCTCATGTGTGACCCGGGCATGTAATTGGGAAATCAGGTCTGAAGTGGCCATGACCATACAGATGATCCGCTCAGAAGCTGCGGCGATTTCCTTAGCATTCAAAACCGCCAGTGGACTTTCAATCATGACCATCATGGGCGTGTCTTTGCCGCCTGCATCATCCAGCAACTGCTGTGCTTGCAATACATCTTCCCGCGATTCTATATTCGGGAACAGGATGGCGTCGGCACCGGCATTGGCCACTGCTTTGATGTCGTCGTGTCCCCAGATGGAGTCAAGGTCATTGACGCGAATGACCACTTCTCTTTTGCCGTAGCCGCCTTGCTTGACGGCATTGACCACATTTTCACGTGACTGAATTTTGGCATCGACCAATATCGGGTCGCCCAGATCCAGAATGACTGAATCGGCTGCCAGTGTGCGGGCTCTTTCCAGATAGTGCTGGTTACAGCCTGGTACGTAGAGCATGGAGCGCCTGGGTCTCAATGCATATGTCATGGTGAATCCTCTCGCGATGAGAATGTGTTAAAACCATTATTCATGATATGTTTTTATCTGTCAATAAATATCTTATGTCTTATATAAGATATAAAACAATAGACAACTGAAATCCGCTATGATATAAATGAATAAATGCAAAACACACATCAAAGTGCGTGCGTCACGCGAATGGAGTAGTGATCTATGGATAAGCAATTGGGTTCACCAAGTTACCGGCCGTTATATGACCAGATTAAAGTGCTGCTCACCCAGAGCCTGATAGGCGGCGAGTGGCGGCCGGGCGATATGATTCCCAGTGAAATTGACCTGGCGCAGCGCTATAAAGTGAGCCAGGGTACCGTACGCAAGGCGATAGATAGTCTGGCGACAGAAAATATACTGATACGCCGCCAGGGTAAGGGGACCTTTGTTGCCACCCATAATCAGGATGATGTGAAGCTGCGTTTTTTACGCCTGACTGCTGAAAACGGGCAGAAAGAACTGCTACAGAACGAATTTATCTCTTGTGTTAAAAGCAAGGCGAACGTCCATATCGGACGGGTGCTGGAAATGAAGGCGGGGGCAACCACCATCGAAGTAAAGCGCTTGCTGACCTTTTCAGGCAGGCCTTTGATTTACGACCATATTATTGTGCCGGCAGCGCCGTTCAAAGGCTTGAATCGTGCCAAGGTTGAAGAAAGCAATGGCTCCATGTACAGCATGTATGAGTCGCAGTTTGGCATTCGCATGGTGCGTGCCGAAGAGCGGATCAAGGCAGTCGCTGCAGATGCAGAGGTGGCGAAGGCGCTGGGCCTGAAAGAGGGTTATCCCTTGCTCAGTATCGAGCGCGTGTCGTTTACCTATGGTGACCGGCCAATGGAATGGCGTTTGGGGTTGTGTATTACTGACGACCACCACTACATGAGTGAACTTGAATGACTCAAAAAAATTGCATCAGCGGCGTTGGACTTCGCTTGCCGTACGCGCTGTACTGTCTGCGCTCATCCGCCTTACTGCTGAAGTTTTTGCATCATTCGAACAGATAGAAACACGCAAGGAGCAATCATGGACGACTTAAAAAAACGCGCGTTGGATTACCACCAGTTTCCCAAGCCGGGCAAGCTGAGCGTGGAGTCATCCAAACCCTGTGCGACGCAGCAGGATTTGTCTCTGGCCTATACACCAGGGGTGGCTGCACCTGTGCTCGAAATTGAAGCGGACCCGGCCAATGCCTACAAATATACCAATAAAGGGAATTTGGTGGCGGTGATTACAGATGGCACAGCGGTGCTGGGTCTCGGTAACGTTGGCGCCTTGGCTGGCAAGCCGGTGATGGAAGGTAAGGCGGTATTGTTTAAACGGTTTGCCGACATTGATGTGTTTGATATTGAAGTGAATGCAGCTACGCCCGATGACTTTATCCAGACGGTCGTGAATATTGCGCCGACGTTTGGCGGCATTAATCTCGAGGATATTGCTGCACCGCATTGTTTTTATATCGAAAACGAACTGAAAAAACGTCTGGATATTCCGGTATTTCATGACGACCAGCATGGCACAGCCGTGATTGTGGCGGCGGCTTTGCTCAATGCGCTAGAGCTCCAAAGCAAAACGCTGCCCCGCGCCAGAATTGTGTTCCTGGGAGCGGGTGCGGCGGGTTGTTCCTGCGCAAAACTGCTCAAATTAATGGGCGCGACCAATATCATTATGGTCGATCGCAAAGGTGTGCTGGATACGGGGCGTGATGATCTGCATGACAACAACCGCGGATTGGCGATTGCGCCGGGTCAGGTAAACACGCTGGCCGAGGCCATGCAGGGAGCAGACGTGTTTATTGGTGTCTCTGCCAAAAATGGTTTGCCGGCAGAACTGGTTGGCTTGATGGCGCCAAATCCGGTGATTTTTGCACTGGCCAACCCTGACCCCGAGATTTTACCCAGCCAGGTATGGGCGGTGCGCCAGGATGCCATCATGGCGACCGGGCGCAGTGACTTCCCCAATCAGGTGAATAACGTCTTGTGTTTTCCATACCTGTTTCGGGGTGCGCTGGATGCCAAGGCCAAACAGATCACCGAGGACATGAAAGTGGCTGCCGCCAGGGCGCTGAGTGCGCTGGCGCGCGAGCCGGTGCCACAAGCTGTGCTGGATGCCTATCAACTGCAGTCGCTCTCTTTTGGCAAGGATTACATTATTCCCAAACCGTTTGATCCTCGCCTGATGGCCTATGTGGCCGGTGCCGTGGCACAAGCGGCCAAGGCAGGCGAGTAAGGATTGGCTTGTTCAGCATGATCGTCAAAAAACAGAAAAAGCAACGTCCCAAAAACCTGAATCTGTTCACGATTAGGTTGCCGGTGAATGCCGTGGTGTCCATCATGCACCGTGCCAGTGGTGTGCTGCTGTTTCTGGTACAGCCTTTGTTGTTATGGGCCTTGTATGCCTCACTGCACAGTGCGCAAGACTTTCAACAGCTTGCAGGCACGTTGACACACTGGCCAGTCAAGCTGTTGTTAAGCCTGCTGGGCTGGGCATTTTTCCATCATTTTTTTGCGGGATTGCGCCATTTGGCGATGGATGTGCACTGGATGACCACCCTGCAAAAGGCACGCTTTTCCAGTCGTGTCGTGTTGCTACTGGGTGCCATCAGCACCTTGTGCTGGTTATGGGCGATTTGGTAAACGGAATAAAAGCATATGCAGCTTGAATTATTGACAGCTCGTTATCCTGGCATGCGCCGCTGGCTCACGCAGCGGCTGTGCGCATTGTCCATGGCCGTTTATTTATTGCTGCTCGGATTGCGCATAGGCTGGATATCGCCTGCTGGCTTTTCCGGCTGGCAGACTGTATTTGCACCGTGGTGGTGGCGTGCGCTGACTGGCTGGTTTTTTGTGTGCATGCTGTTACATGCGTGGTTGGGTGTACGTGATGTATTGCGTGACTATGTGCCGCATTTAAGCCTGCGCGCCATATTGCAGTGGTTGGTGGATATTGCCGTACTGGGCAATCTGCTGGCTGCAGGCTGGATTCTATCGGGATTGGACTTTTAAGGTGAGTGGCATGACAACTACACTTCAGCAACATCAGGTCGATGCAGTGATCATTGGCGGCGGCGGCGCGGGCTTGCGTGCTGCCTTGCAACTGGCAGAGTCCGGCGCCGATGTGGCGGTGCTGTCCAAGGTGTTTCCTACCCGTTCGCACACCGTGGCTGCGCAGGGCGGCATTGCCGCGGCATTGGGCAATGTGGCTGAAGACAACTGGTTGTGGCATATGTACGACACGATCAAAGGTTCGGATTACCTGGGTGACCAGGATGCCATCGAGTTTATGTGTCGTAACGCAGCCAAAGCCATTATCGAGCTGGAACATTTTGGCATGCCGTTTGACCGTCTGGAAAATGGCCGTATTTTTCAACGCCCGTTTGGCGGCATGACCCGTAATTTTGGCGAGCAGCCGATTTCACGCACCTGTGCCGTGGCAGACCGTACCGGCCATGCCATGCTGCATACCCTGTACCAGCGCAACGTCAAGGCCAATACCCAGTTTCTGATTGAGTGGTTTGCACTCGATTTGATCCGCGACAGCGAGGGCGACGTACTCGGCGTGATCGCACTGGAGATTGAAACCGGTGAAATACATGTCATTCATGCCAAAGCCACCATGCTGGCCACCGGCGGCGGTGGCCGTATTTTCCAGGCCAGTACCAATGCCTTTATCAATACCGGTGACGGCCTGGGCATGGCCGCACGCGCCGGCTTGCCGTTGCAGGACATGGAGTTCTGGCAGTTTCACCCGACCGGTGTGTTGAATGCCGGTGTGCTGATTACCGAAGGCGTGCGGGGCGAGGGCGGCTATCTGGTCAATAGTGAGGGCGAACGTTTTATGGAGCGTTATGCGCCCAACGCCAAGGATCTGGCCAGCCGTGACGTGGTATCACGGGCGATGGCGACTGAAATCAAGGAAGGTCGCGGCATTGGCAAATATAAAGATGCCGTGTATTTAAAACTTGATCATCTGGGTGAAGAGATTATCAGCAAACGCTTGCCTGGCATCCGTGAAATTGCCAAAACCTTTGCCAGTGTTGACCCGATCAAAGACCCGATTCCGGTAGTGCCAACTGCGCATTACATGATGGGCGGGATTCCTACCAATCTGGATGGTCAGGTCGTTATCCACGACGGGCAATCCGAACGCGTGGTCAACGGTCTGTATGCCGTAGGGGAATGCGCCTGTGTATCTGTACACGGGGCCAATCGCCTGGGGTCAAATTCGCTGCTTGACCTGGTGGTATTTGGTAAGGCGGCCGGGGACAAAATGGCGGCAGATATTGCCGGAGCCAGAAGTCATAAACCGCTGCCCGCCGGGGTGGCAGAGGCCACATTGGCACGGGTGAATCGCCTTGAACAGTCGAGTGCGGGTGAAAAAGTTGCAGAGGTCGGCCTGACTATGCGCCAAACCATGCAGAAACATTGCGGGGTATTTCGCTTCCCTGATTTGCTGGAAACCGGCGTCAGCGCAATCGAGCAGGTGGCACAACGTGCGCAGGACCTGCGCATCAATGACAAGAGCAAAGTATTTAACACCGCACGTGTTGAAGCGCTGGAACTGGATAACCTCATGCAGGTGGCGATGGCGACCATGCATGCCGCCCATGCCCGCCAGGAAAGCCGGGGCGCCCATGCTCGTGAAGATTATCCTGAACGTGATGACAGTCGCTGGCTCAGCCATTCTCTGTTTCACAGCGATGGCCGCAAGCTGACCTATAAGCCGGTGCGCCTCAAACCGCTGACCGTAGAACCGTTTGCATTGAAGAAGAGGGTGTATTGAGATGAAATTTTCACTCTATCGTTTTAACCCGGATGTCGATAAAAAGCCCTACATGCAGGATATCGAGGTCGTGCTGGAAGAGTCGGACATCATGCTGCTGGATGCGCTGCTGCGTATTAAAGAAATGGACGACAGCTTCAGTGTACGTAAATCCTGTCGCGAAGGTGTGTGTGGTTCGGATGCCATGAATATCAATGGCAAGAACGGCCTGGCCTGCATCACCAAGCTCAGTGACTTGCAGGAGCCCGTCGTATTGCGGCCAATGCCTGGCTTGCCGGTGATTCGTGACCTGGTGGTCGACATGACACAGTTTTTTGATAACTACCATTCGGTGATGCCCTATTTGCAGAACCACGATACCCCGCCGGAAACCGAGCGTTTGCAAAGCCCGGAAGACCGCGCCAAGCTCGATGGCCTGTATGAATGTATTTTGTGTGGCGCCTGTACCACCTCCTGCCCCAGTTTCTGGTGGAATCCGGACAAGTTTGTGGGGCCAGCCGGCTTGATGCAGGCGTACCGCTTTATTGCGGATAGTCGCGATCAGGCACAGGATGCGCGCCTGGAAAATCTTGAGGACCCATACCGTTTGTATCGCTGCCATAACATCATGAACTGTACCGATGTGTGCCCGAAGAAACTCAATCCGAATGCGGCGATTGCAGCCATCAAAGATTTGAAAATCGAAAAAGCAAAAGAAAAGCATCATGATCAACAGCCAGATGACACACCGCCAGGCAACAAGGGCGGCAAAAAAATCTTTGGTATCAAAGTGATATAGGAGCGCAGCATGATGAGTGCAGAAATTCTACGGGATGCAGAGCAAAGAAGGCTGGCCTGGCGTTGCCGTCGCGGCATGCTGGAGCTGGATATTGTGCTGCAACGGTTTGTGGTCACCTGGTTTGACGGGTTGACACTGGCAGAAATGGCGCAGTTTGATGACTTGCTGGAAATGCCGGATAACCATTTCTGGGACTTGATACAGGGCATCAGCCAGCCAGCACAGGCGCAGGTGCGCGTGCCCGTCAATACTGACCAGCAAGCCGTATTGCAAAAACTCAGAGCCAGCCGTCACCCGGCAGAACAGGAGCACGCATGATTCAGCATATGGGAGAAGAACCTCTTTCTCTGGACGCTTCGGCGCTGGGGGACTATTGGCCGGGGATTCAGCTGTATTACCCGCCAGTCAAGTACGCACCCAGTCTTGGCATTTATGAGGACATGGAGCAGGCCGCTAACCGCATGGTCAAGCATGCGCATTTCACCAATGCACATACGCTGATTTTTGACCTGGAAGATGGCTGTCGCCAGAAAGAAATGAGCCGTACCTTGCTGCGCCAGGAGTTACCCAAATTGCGCAAGGTCAACGAGCGGGTCACCATTGCCATTCGTGCCAACTCCTTCCGTACCGATGAGTACGAAGAGGACATGAAACTGGTGCGCGACATGGGCGATTATATCGATGTGGTGATGCTGGCCAAGGCGGGTGAGTCCTACGGGGCGGCAGAGGTCAGGGACTTGTCCAGCTTTCTGATCAGTGTAAACCCCAATATCACTATCCAGCCGATTATCGAGCACCCGAAGTCGCTCAAAATTGCGCCGGAGCTGATGCAGTACGACACGGTCAAGCACGTGGTGTTCGGGATTCATGACTTTTCCAAAGCACTGGGCATCCACATTACCCCGGAGCACTGGATTGAAGAACTGTTTTACTTTATTAACCAGCTGATTTTTGAAGCGCGGATTGCCGGTAAAGGTGTGATTGGCGGGGTGGAAACCCTGATTGGCAGCCACATCATGCCTGACAAATTTGTCGAGCCGCATGATGTCCGCCGCTGGCTGGACCTGCACGGTGACAATGAGTCGCGCGTGGTATACAAGCATGCCTGCCAGGAAGCCGCCATGGGCCTGACCGGCAAGCAGGTGATACACCCGGGCCACATTCACCTGTGTAAAACCGCGTATACGCCTTCACCCACCGAGATTAACCAGAAAGTCTCTATTTTGCAGGCGGCGATCGAGGCCGATGCGCTGCTCGGTGGTGCGATCAAGTTTGAAGGTGAAATGCTGGATCCGCCCATGTTTGGTAAGGCGCTGCAAACGCTGTTGCGCGCACATGCCTTACGGGCGCTGAAAACCAGTGATATGGAATTTGCATTGCATGTATTGCAGTTGATGCCAGCGCAGGTGGTACGCCAGAACTGGCCTTACGGCATCCTGCTTTAAAAAATTCATTTTTAGCGCGAATTGCGTTGTTGCAGGCTGTTAATTTTACAGGGGCTCGAAATGCGCAGGTACTTTAAGTACATTCCGCTTTCTGTGCGCTGTGCGCCTAGCACTTCATCGCTAAATTCTGAGTTTGAGCTTATTGAGAGATTTAAAAAAGCATTTTCAAAAGAAATGTATAGATCAGCATCGCATCAACCATGCATGCACCTAGTGAATGGAAAGGTTTGAACATGACACAGTTAGCCCCTTATCCACAATGGCAGTGGGATGTCCCCGAGTATTTCAATATCGGCGTAGCGTGCAGTGATCGCCATCTGGGCACGGCCAAGGCCGATGAAATTGCCATGATTGTCGAAGATGATACGTTTGGCACCAGTACCATCACTTTTGCGCAACTGGCCGAGCGGACAGACCGCTTTGCAGAAGTGTTGCGTACATTGGGGGTGACGCCGGGTGACCGTGTCCTGATTCGGCTGCCTAACAGTCTGGACTATCCCGTTGCATTTTTGGGTGCGATGAAAATCGGGGCCATTTCAGTGCCAACCTCGACGTTGCTGACAGCAGAGGAGGTGGCTTATCTGGCCAAAGACTCGGCTGCGGTGGTACTGGTGACCGATGCGGCCGCCTGGGCTGGCATGTCAGCCAAAATGCAGGAAAACCTGGCGCAAACACCTAATCTTAAGCATATTCTGCTGACGCAACTGACCGGCGAAATAGCCCCTTCCACCGTGTTGAATGTGGTGTCGCTGGAAGCGGCACTGGCGACGGTCAAACAGGTGCAGCCTGCCTATGCCACCCGTGCGGAGGATCCTGCCTATCTGGTTTATACCTCAGGCACCACGGGCTATCCCAAAGGTGTACTGCACGCGCATCGCGCCCTGGTAGGACGTCAGCCAGCGGCGCAATACTGGTTTAATTACAGCGATACCGTGCAGGACCGTATCATGCACTCCGGTAAATTTAACTGGACTTATGTGCTGGGCACCGGACTCATGGACCCGCTGTATCTTGGTAAAACGGTGATTGTGCACGAGGGTAAAAATGATGCACAAAAATGGCTGGAGTTGATTGCCAAGCATGCTGCGACTATTTTTATCGGTGTGCCGACCATTTATCGCCAGCTGCTGCAAAAAACAGTCTCCACCCAGGCGGATATTCCCAGTGTGCGCCATTTTATGAGCGCCGGTGAGCATTTGTCGGATGAAGTCCTGACGCAATGGCGCGAACGCTTTGGTCTGGATATTTACGAAGCGGTCGGCATGAGCGAGTTTTCATACTACCTGTCGCAAAGCATTTACCGGCCGATCCGCGCTGGTTCGGCGGGCTTTCCGCAGCCTGGGCACGCGATTGTTTTGCTGAACCCTGACACACGCGAGCCGGTAGCCGAAGGCGAGGAAGGCATGATTTGCGTGCCGGAGAACGACCCGGGCTTGTTCCTGAGTTATTGGAACCTGCCCGATGAAACAGCCAAATATAAACATGATGGCTATTTCTTTACCGGCGATTATGCCAAATACGATGCGGATGGTTACCTCTGGTTTCTTGGCCGTAAGGACGACATTATCAAGAGCTTTGGTTACCGCGTGTCTCCTTACGAGATTGAGCGCGTATACAAGGGGCATCCAGCCGTGGCCGATTGCGCTGCCGTGGGCGAAGAAATCGAAAAAGACAAATTGCTGGTGGTGATTTATGTGATCCCGAAACCGGATGTCCAGATTGCCCCGGAAGAGTTGATTGCATTTGGCAAGCAACACCTGGCCGCTTACAAAGCGCCCAAAACGGTCTACCTTGCAAGGGAGTTTCCACGGACCAAGAATGGTAAAATCCTGCGTAAGGATGTCAGCCCGTCGATTGCTTACAACAAAAGCAATCCACGTTAATCATCCATATTGAACGATGCCGCATTGAAAGAACCCCATGGCCGTGATTAAAACCCGAGACTTTATCGAGAGTGTTGCCGATGCCTTGCAATATATCTCTTACTACCATCCGGAAGACTATATTCGTGCACTGGCTGCCGCTTACAATAAAGAGCAATCGCCTGCCGCCAAAGATGCGATTGCGCAGATTCTGACCAACTCGCGCATGTGCGCCGAGGGTAAGCGTCCGCTCTGTCAGGATACCGGCATTGTGGTGGCGTTTGTCAAAGTCGGGATGCAGACCCGTTTTGAAGGCGATATGACGCTGGAAGCTATGGTGAATGAAGGCGTGCGTCGCGCCTATCTGCACCCGGATAACACCCTGCGTGCCTCGATTGTGAATGATCCTGCAGGCGCGCGTAAAAATACCAAAGACAATACCCCTGCCATTACCCATGTTGAAATGGTGGCAGGTGACAAGGTGGAAGTGCTGGTCGCTGCCAAAGGCGGTGGCTCGGAGAATAAATCCAAGCTGGCCATGCTTAACCCGAACGACAGTATTGTGGACTGGGTGCTGGAAGTCGTGCCTGAGATGGGCGCTGGCTGGTGTCCGCCCGGCATGCTCGGCATCGGCATCGGCGGCAGCGCGGAGAAAGCTATGCTGCTGGCCAAAGAATCGCTGATGCAGCCGATTGATATTCAGGACCTGATGGCGCGTGGCCCGCAAAACCGGATCGAAGAACTGCGACTGGAACTGTATGACAAGGTCAATCGCCTGGGCATCGGCGCGCAAGGGCTGGGCGGGCTGACCACGGTGCTGGATGTCAAGATTCTCGATTACCCCACCCATGCGGCCAGTTTGCCAGTGGCGATTATTCCCAACTGTGCGGCGACGCGCCATGTGCATTTCACGCTGGATGGCAGCGGGGTGGCAGTGCTGACGCCGCCCAGTCCGGATGTATACCCGGACGTGCATTGGGCGCCCAGCCCGCAGGCCAAGCGGGTCAATCTCGACACTATTACGCGGCAAGAAACACAGGCTTGGAAAACCGGTGATACCTTGCTGCTCACTGGCAAAATCCTGACCGGACGCGATGCCGCGCATAAACGGATTCAAACCATGCTGGCCAAGGGTGAGCCATTGCCGGTCGACTTTAGTAATAAGTTTATTTATTACGTGGGCCCAGTGGATGCGGTACGTGATGAAGCCGTGGGCCCGGCCGGCCCCACCACCGCAACGCGGATGGACAGCTATACCGACATGATGCTGAATACCGGTTTGCTGGGATCCATCGGCAAAGCCGAGCGAGGCGAGGCCGCCCTGGCCGAGATCGCCAGACATAAATCCGTCTATTTAATGGCGGTGGGCGGAGCCGCCTATCTGGTCAGCAAAGCCATTAAAAAATCACGTGTACTGGCCTTCGAAGACTTGGGTATGGAAGCCATCTATGAATTTGAAGTGGTCGATATGCCGGTCACTGTGGCGGTCAGTGCGGATGGAGAATCGGCGCATATCAGCGGCCCTGCACACTGGAAAAGACAGATTGCCTTGCATGCGGTGTGAATGGCGGCGTCTGTGTGAGTGATATCACAGAGTCTGCGCACCAATTGCTTAAAACTACGTCATACTACTTAGAGTCAGGATGGGGTTAGGTATGATAAAAGAAAAGTGTGCGTTGGGGTCTCGGTCTTTGGTCTTGGGTGTCTGGCTGTTGTGTGCGGCAATGCCTGCGCTAGCGGAATCGGCACTGGATTATTTTACGGATAGCAGTGGCAAATATGCCGGGCCGACGCTGGAGGATCAGGTTGCGCTGATGGACAAGGATCATAATGGCTTTGCCGATGTGTTTGAAGTGCGCGCCTATCTTGAGAAGCAGCATGGCAAAGGCTATCAGCAAGAGTTACTGGATAAATGGGAGTCGTCAGCCAGCGGCAAAAGCTGCAGCACGCCATTTGCCAAACAGTTATATGGAGACAGCGTGCGCTAACTGGCGTCAGCATAAGTGTTGTTTTGCTGCTGCCAGCGCTGCTGATTTTTAACAAAAACGAGATTGTTACAAGCAGTTAACACTCTCACAATTGGACTGCATTATAATTAATTAAAAGATACCTCACGGTCAGATCACTGGTCTGGCCCTCATCCCGACTTTGTTTTATTGGTAGAGCCTACATCATGTTACAAGCATACGACACCCACGTAAAAGAGCGCGCTGCGCAAACCCTGCCACCCTTGCCACTGAATGCCGAACAGGTGGCCGCATTGGTTGAACTGTTAAAATCGCCCCCGGCCGGACAAGAAGTGCTGTTGCTGGACTTGCTGCAAAACCGCATTCCTGCCGGCGTGGATCAGGCCGCTTATGTGAAAGCCGCCTTTTTGGCAGATGTCGCCAATGGCAAAGCCAGTTCCCCGCTGGTAAATGCTGAAAAAGCTGTTGAGTTGCTTGGTACCATGCTGGGTGGTTATAACGTACAAGCCCTGGTGGCGCTGCTCGATACACCAATGGCCGCACATGCAGTCAAAGCCTTGTCCACCACGATTTTGATGTTCGATGCTTTTCACGACGTCGATGCCAAAATGAAAGCGGGCAACCCGCATGCCAGAACCTTGATGGAATCCTGGGCCCGGGCCGAATGGTTCACCAGCAAGCCAGCCCTCCAGCAAGAAATCAAGGTGGTCGTGTTTAAACTGGATGGCGAAACCAATACCGATGACCTGAGTCCGGCACAGGATGCCTGGAGTCGTCCTGATATTCCATTGCATGCCAAAGCCATGCTGGTCAACCGTATGGCGGATGGCCTGAAAACCATTGAAACTCTCAAGGCCAAAGGCTTGCCACTGGCTTATGTGGGGGATGTGGTGGGTACGGGATCTTCACGCAAATCCGCGATTAACTCCGTGCAATGGTGGATGGGCGATGATATTCCGTTTATCCCTAACAAGCGGACGGGCGGTGTGGTGATTGGCAGCAAAATTGCCCCGATTTTCTTTAATACTGCGGAAGATTCGGGTGCCTTGCCGATTCAATGTGATGTTTCCGGGCTCAATACGGGGGATGTCATTGTCATCCAGCCGTTTGTTGGCAAAGTATTGTCCGAGTCCGGCGAGACACTGGCCACGTTTGAAATGAATCCGGTGACCCTGGCGGATGAAGTCCGCGCCGGTGGCCGTATTCCGCTGATTATTGGCCGAGGCCTGACCACCAATGCCAGCAAGGCACTGGGCTTGCCAGAGCCAGATGTGTTTATCAAAGCTATCCCTGCCAAAGATACTGGCAAGGGTTTTACACTGGCGCAAAAAATGGTGGGCCGTGCCTGTGGCTTGCCTGAGGGCGTGGGTGTGCGTCCCGGCACCTACTGTGAACCCAAAGCGACCACGGTCGGCTCGCAAGACACCACAGGTGGCATGACGCGTGATGAGCTTAAAGAGCTGGCCTGCCTGGGTTTTAGCGCCGATCTGGTGATGCAAAGTTTCTGCCATACCGCCGCTTATCCCAAACCGGTCGATATCAAGCTGCAACACGATTTGCCAGAATTCATGTCCAGCCGTGGCGGTGTCAGCCTGCGTGCCGGTGATGGTGTGATTCACTCCTGGCTTAACCGCATGATTTTGCCGGATACCGTCGGCACAGGCGGTGACTCGCATACCCGTTTCCCGATTGGCATCAGTTTCCCAGCCGGTTCCGGTCTGGTCGCCTTTGCCGCAGCCACCGGTGCCATGCCGCTGGACATGCCCGAATCGGTACTGGTGCGCTTTAAAGGTGAAATGCAACCAGGCATTACCCTGCGCGATCTGGTCAACGCCATTCCCTATGCTGCCATTCAGGAGGGCACGTTGACGGTTGGCAAGCAAGGCAAAAAAAATGTATTCAATGGCCGTGTACTGGAAATTGAAGGCTTGCCCGACCTGAAAGTAGAGCAGGCCTTTGAGCTGGCCGATGCCTCTGCCGAGCGCTCTGCCAATGGCTGTACTGTGTTATTGAATAAAGAGCCGGTCATTGAGTTCCTCAATTCCAATATCGTACTCATGCAAAACATGATTGAAAACGGCTATGCCGATGCCCGCACGCTAGAGCGTCGCATTGCCAGCATGAAAGCCTGGCTGGAAAAACCGGAGCTGTTGCAACCGGACAATGATGCCGAATATGCGCATGTCATTGAAATTGATCTTGCCGAAATTAAAGAGCCGCTGGTGGCTTGCCCCAACGACCCGGATGACATCAAGCCCTTATCTGCTGTGGTGGGCGATAAGATTGATGAGGTGTTTATTGGCAGTTGCATGACCAATATTGGCCATTATCGTGCCGCAGGCAAGATACTGGAAGGCGCGGGGGGTATTCCTGCCCGTTTGTGGATTGCACCGCCGACACGGATGGATGAGGCGCAACTGCGTGCTGAAGGCGTGTATTCGACGTTTGGTGTGGCTGGCGCACGTACCGAAATCCCCGGTTGTTCCTTGTGTATGGGTAACCAGGCGCGTGTAGCCGACAAGGCAACCGTATTTTCGACCTCGACCCGTAACTTTGATAACCGCATGGGTAAAGATGCACGCGTATATCTTGGTTCCGCCGAATTGGCTGCGGTGTGTGCCAAACTTGGCCGTATCCCGACCATGCTGGAATATCTGGATACATTAGGCACCAAGCTCACCAACACGGCCGAGATCTATAAATACCTGAACTTTAACCAGATGACGCAATATGCAGGCTCACTGGATAATGTGAAGAAAGTGATTCCGATCACGGAAACTGCGTAGGGTGACTGTGTTCTGAAAAACGATCAGTGTTAAACCAAAGGGGGCGATTGCCCCCTTTGTTGTTTTTGTGGCAGTGCCTTCAACCGGATTGTAAAACCTGTCCATGGATGCTGACCCTGTCACGGGCTTTTGTTTATGATGAGTAAGCGTGCATGTGCACAAGGCATCAAAATGCATGCATATGTCCTGGAATTTAAGGTCTGGCAGCAGACCTTATTGCTTGATTTTACTCACTTTTTAAGGAGAAGCCCATGAAGCCGTTTGAACAATCGCTTATTCATCACCAACAGTCATTAGCCAGTAAAGATTATGGTCAAGTGTTGTGCCAGTTCAATCCAGACCAGCAGGCCTTGTGGACCAGGCTCTATCAGCCGGAACGTATTCCCTGCATTAACCATGCCTTGCTGGCGCAACTCTATGCACACCACGAAGATATTAGCCGCAGCGGTGGCTATGTGCAGGTCAATCACCAGGCAATCCCTGTCCGCTACTCTGTCTTTGCCTCCGCAACACCCGGTTATTTCAATATGGGTGGCGACTTGCAGAAAATGGCGGCTGCGATCCGGCGCAGAGACCGCAGCGAACTCGAGGCTTATGCCAAGCTCAGTATTGACGTGGTTGCACAGCGCGCGTTTCGCTTTAATCTGGAGCATGTCACCAAAATCAGCCTGTTACAAGGCGAAACACTGGGCGCAGGCATTGAGGCGGCCCTCACCAGTGATGTGCTGATTGCCGAGCGTCAGGCTGTATTTTGTTTTCCGGAAATGTTTTTTAACATGATTCCAGGGATGGGCGCTTACAGCCTGATCGCCCGCAAGGCGGGCATGGCGGTGGCTGACAAGATGATCATGGGATGCGAGCGGTATACGGCAGAAGAGTGCCAGGCACTTGGGATCATTGATATTGTAGTCGATGAGGGCGAAGGCGAAGCTGCTGTCGATGAATATATCCAGAAAAACAGCAAGCGGGCAGAAGGTTTTCTGGCTGCACAGCGTGCCAAAGCCCATGTGCATCCTTTGACTTATGATGAGCTGGCGTCCATCGTTGCGATTTGGGTGGAGAATGCATTAAGCCTGAATCCGCGGGACTTGAAAGTGATGGATCGCTTTTATCGGGCACAAGCACGGCTGTTTGGTGCAGAGGCTACGGCACAGGCACAGCTGGCCGCGCAGAGTATGGATGCGCATGCTGCCTCGGATCAGGCGGTCAATCAGTGAGTGATGCGTGACGGCCTGGGTGGAGATGCTCCCGGATTATTTGTTGGAACGCTTGGTGGAAAGCTTGCTACGATATTGCTGTAATTGTGTACGCGTTTCTTCATAGGCTTCGGCAACCGCCTGGTACAGGCTGGAGATAATCTGGGCATCATCCATCTTTAAGCCCAGTAACTGCCGGCTGCGTTTGCTGAGCGGCATTAATCCCATATTGGCAGATTCACCGGCCAGTGTATGCGCCAGTTGGTGGACTTCATCAAAATTGAGGTCTATGCACTGGGTGCCCAGTACGCGAATCAAATCGTCGGTTGACTCAATAAATTCGGAAATCAGGCGGTAAACAAAGGGCTCGCCGCCGCCCAGTTTTAGCAGGTGCTCCAGACGCGCCATGTCGAGCATGGGCTCATTAATCGGCGCGATATTCAGTCGGGCAGTGTCTGATTTTGCATCGGTGGGTGAAGGGGACGGACTGATTTTATCTGGCCGTTTTTGCATGCGTTTGCCATGCGCCGGTAGTAGGGTGACCTGTGCCGCTTCTATGTCTTTTGTGACTTTTTCCAGCAGCGTTTGAATCTGCCTCGAAATCACCGGTTTAGTCAGCACATCAAATACGCCTGCACGCAAGCATCGCTCTTGTGTAGCTTTTGTTGCATCCGCAGTCAAAATCACGGTGCGCAAAGGTTGGCTGCCAGGGAGCGCATGGTATATGTTGAACACTTCCAGTCCGCTCAATTCCGGCATGTTGTAATCCAGAATCATCAAGTCAAAGCGGTTATGTTCCAGCATGTCGAGTGCCGCATCACCGCTATCCACCGCTTTGACGATGCAGTGTTGCCTTTGCAGTGTTTCGGCCAGGATCAAGCGGTTGACGACATTGTCATCCGCAATCAGCACGCGTGTTTTTTTGCGAAACTTATTGTGGCTGCTCAGCGAGACCACATTGCCCGCTGGGGTGGAAGCCTCCACGATTTTTTCAGCGATCTCCTCTGGCTGTACGCTATGGCTGAGCGGCAGTGAGACCTCAAAGGAGGTGCCGGATTCTTCTTCGCTGTACACCTGGATATGGCCACCCATCAACTCAATCAGTTCTTTGGCAATGGTGGTGCCCAGCCCGGTGCCACCATAGCGTTTGGAAATGCTGCTATCAGCCTGGGTAAAGCTGTCAAAAATATGCGGGAGTGCATCCGCCTTGATGCCGATGCCAGTGTCACGGATGCGAAAGTTGAGTACGCTCATGTTGGCGTACTGTTCATGGACGCTGACATACACATCCACGCCGCCGTGTTGTGTAAATTTAATGGCATTGGCCAGCAAATTCATCAGTACCTGCTCAATATGTTGCACGCTGCCCTGGTAGTGGCGTTCGACCTCGTTTTCAACGTGAAAGCGCAGCCACAGACGTTTGCGTTCAACTTCCAGCTGAAACAGAAGCTGCAACTGCTGTAACAGTTCGGGCATGTAAAAAGGCACAACTTCCAGATCAATTTTGCCTTTTTCAATCTTGCTGATATCGAGCACATCGTTGATCAGTTTTTTCAGGCTGGTGGCCGAGGCCGCTGACATGCCGAGTAATTCCTGCTGCTTTTTATCCAGCCTGGTAAGCGTGAGCAGTTCACTGGCCCCAATAATCCCATTCAGGGGCGTGCGCATTTCGTGGCTGATGTTGGATAAAAAATTGGTTTTGGCTTCATTGGCCAAATCGGCACGCTTTCTGGCCTGTTCAAGGCTGACTTGCAAGCGCATGGTATGGAGCGGAATCAGGATCAGTGTCAGTAAAAAACCATAGGCCAGATGCTGGTGGTTGTTCCAGTAAGGATTGAAATACAAGGTGGCGGAGAACCCGGCCAAACTCAACAGGTAAGACCCTTTGAAAAATTTTGTGCCGTAACGCAAACCATAGCCCATGATGAGCCACAGGTAAATGCCAATGAAAATCCCGGCCATGGTCCCGCTGATCATCTGTTCCAGTGATGTCGCCGTGAGGTCCATCACCAGTGCAATCCACTGTCTTTTTTCATTTTTTTGCGGGTTGCGCAAAATATTGCTCAACATAATAAAGCCGCAGCAAAGATAAAGCAGGCAGAGTGCTACCGGTTCAAAATGGCTATGGTTAAGGAGCAGGTAAATGGTAATAAAACTGACAAAAGTCACCCGAAACAGGGCTTGTTCAGTCTCATTGCTGACCGACTTGATTTCCGAAATTTTACGTTTTATACGTTCCAGCGATTCACGTAACATGGTTGTTCAGGGGTTGTCGGGGATGATTTTTAAAGGTTTTCGGGTAAAACCATATTTATATTATGGACTATTTTCCGCATATTTCAGTGTAGCAGGCAGGGGGGGATAATCAAAGGAAGTTTTGTGTTCAACCACAGCAAATATACACAGCTTGTTGCGAGTGTGATAAAAATGCCAACTCTGCGTGAAACCATTTTTACCTGTTATGACAGACGAATCACCATTTTCAATATCCACAGGCTTGCACACCGTTATTCAATGGCTGGTCAAACGCGCCAAATTGTCGCTGCCCATCCTGTTTTTTATCGGTGGTTTTGTGTGGGATGCAATCACCATTGGCCATCAGGTCGTCATCAGTGATATCGCTATTTTTGCGGTCTATGTGACAGTGGCTGGCTGGATCATGCACCAGCTCGCCACGCCTGCCGAATGGTGGCTGCGTTGCCGGCTGACGCTGGGACGCTGGCGTTGGCTGGATCAGAAAATGTCCGGATGGCCCATGCATGACTGGCCTTACTGGATATTGCAGTTTTTGTTTGGCAGCCTGCTGAGCGCCCTGTTTATTCTTTATTTCAAGAGTTCCAGTGATGGCCTGGCATGGTTGCTCACACTTTTGTTAGGCATCATGCTGATTGCCAACGAGTTCCTGGAAAGCGAGTATCGCAGGCTTACGTTGTGCTGGAGTATGTTTGGCCTGTGCAGTATTCTGTTTTTTAACTTCGCCTTTCCTTATCTGCTGGGCAGTGTGCATGCGGTCTGGTTTTATCTGAGCACACTAGTGGGGGTTCTGGCAAGCTACGCCTTGTATCGTCATGCCCCCAGGCATAGTGGCAGTATCTGGCCGGTCTGGCTGATAGGCGCTTTACTTATGCTGGCTTACAGGTTTGACATGATCCCGCCGGTGCCGCTGGTGAAACAGGCTGTGGTGGTGGCTTATGCGGTGGAAAAATCTCCCGAGGGTTACTGGCTCACATTGGAGAAGTCACCCTGGTGGCAGTTCTGGCGGGTGGACAGTGATCATCTGGTGCTCACCCCTGGCGAACGTCTGGTCTGCTTTTCAGCGGTGTTTGCGCCTAAAGGGTTGCATACGCGCTTATTGCATAACTGGGAAAAGTTCGAGCGCAAGCACTGGGTCAGTTATGGTGCGCCGGGTTTTCAACTGGCGGGTGGGCGCGACGGGGGCTACCGTGGCTATACTTATAAAAGCAATCTTTCCGACGGCAAATGGCGGGTACGTATCCAGAATGAAGCTGGCCAAACCATTGCGATTAATCAGTTTACGGTGAGCATCACCGCACAGCCTGCAGCGTTGGACAGGCAGGTGCGGGTGCGTTATTGAGTCTTAGCGCATGCGCACTTGTATCTGCGCGTTGGCAGATGCATCTTGCGCCAGTGTGCTGGCCAGCCAGGATAAACAGGGTTCAACCTGGTTTGCCAGCGTCCATGGCGGATTCAGGATCAGCATGCCACTGCCAAACATGCCAAATCCATCCGCGCCGGGCTGGTTAACTTGTAAGGTCACATGTACATAATCGGTGTTGAGTGCCTGCAATTTTTCTACCATCAGCGCAGGCTCCGGGCGTTGCAATATCGGGTACCACACCAGATAGGTGCCGGTGGCAAAGCGCTTCAGACTGTCCTTGATGCAATCCACCACCCGCTGGTAATCTTCTTTCAGTTCATAGGGCGGGTCTATCAGCACCACGCCGCGTTTGGTTGGCGGCGGCAAACAGGCTTTAATGCCTTCAAAACCGTCTTTCATCGTGACCTGCACCTGTCTTTTAAAGGGGGTGACATATTCTGTGAGCAAGGTGTGGTCGGCAGGATGCAGTTCAAATAAACGCAGCTTGTCCGTGGCACGTAAAAAATGCATGGCAATCGCAGGCGAGCCAGGGTACACCTGAGGCGAAATCTCCTGATGTACCGCCTGTATCGCCTGCATGTAAGGGGCAAGCGCCTCAGGTCTGTCTGTGGCTTCTTGCAGCCTGGCAATGCCTTCACGATACTCTGCCGTTTTGTGCGCCATGGCGGATTCCAGCTGGTACATTCCTGCGCCTGCATGGGTGTCCATCACCCAGTAAGGTTTGTCTTTCTGGTTGAAGTAGTCCAGTACCAGGCTGTAAATCCAGTGTTTGAGAACGTCGGCATGATTGCCAGCGTGAAAGGCGTGTCGGTAACTGAGCATAGCGGTTTTTTTATCACAATCTGTGTATTATCTGGAATTATAAAAGCTCAAGCCGGTTGGCGATAGCACTGGATAGCAGGCGACGCAGTATTTGATAGGGATGGGGGGATGCATGCGCTTATTATTATGGATAGGGTTAATGGTCGCCAGCACAGGGTTAAACGCTGAATCGCTCGCTGATCCTGAGGGGCTTGCGCAGTCGGCAGACACCGCTACACTAAAAGCGGATGCGGACGGTGATGGTAAACTCAGTTTCGAGGAATTTAAAGCCGCCAGGTTGCGTCTGATACAACAACAGTTTGAGCAAATGGATAGTAACCATGACGGTTATGTAGATGCGCAGGAGCGGCAGCTGGCTGTGGGCAGCATGAAATCGCAACTACAATCGTTGCGCGCAGCGCATGCGGTATGCCCCTGACGCCATTACCCGGTAGCTGTTATTTTTTGATCGAGATGAAGTAGAAATGTATGTCTGAATCCAACCACCATTCACCTGGCCAACCGAGCTGTTGCTCACATGCCGCGCACAGTCACGGTGCGCACGATACACATGACGGCCACAGTCATGGCGCTCAGGGACATGGTCCCCGGGAACATGTCGACGCCCATGACCATGGTAATCCTTTCTTGCTGCCCTTTATGGCAATCGCGCTGTTTGCCATTGTTGAGTTTGCCGGAGGCATGTGGACCCACTCGCTGGCTTTGCTAAGCGATGCCTGGCACATGTTTTCCGATGTGACTGCCCTCGGCCTGGCCATGTGGGCCGCCCAACTGGCCCGCCGCGGTCAACGCTCGCAACGTGCTGAGTGGTGGGTTTCCCTGCTCAATGCCCTCATGATGCTGGCAGTGTGTCTCTGGATCGTGGTCGAGGCGGTGGCACGCCTGCACCATCCGCAACCGGTTGCCGGGGGCACTGTCAGCGTGATTGCCATCATCGGCCTGCTGGTCAATCTCTACGTTGCCAAACACATGCATCACCAGCACCATCATCATGGCGGCGATGCCAGCCTCAATCATCGTGCTGCCTTTTTGCATGTACTGGGCGACCTGCTGGGCTCGGTCGCTGCCGTGGCTGCCGGTATCGTCATTTACTATACAGGCTGGCTGGCCATAGACCCCATCTTGTCCCTGCTGATTTCCGTGCTGTTGCTGGTTGCCACCTTCAACTTGCTGCGCGACATCCGCCGGCATCGTCCACATGTGGATTAAGTGTAGATCTGTTGTAACCCCCAACAACCCTGAAAGGAGCGCACCATGCCTTATGTGAATATCAAACTCGCCGGTTCTGTCACCAAAGAGCAAAAAAAACAGATTGCCAAGGAGATCACTGAGACTTTGACCAAACATGCCCAAAAACCGGCTAATTACACTTACATTGTGTTTGAGGAAGTCGCGTATGAGGATTGGGCCATTGGAGGCGAGTTGCTAGGGTAGACCCTTGTTGCTTATGCCACATCATGTGCTGATTGTTGAGGATGAAGCTGCGATTGCAGAAACGCTGTTATATGCGTTTAAAGAAGCTGGCTACACCACAGAGCATACCCTGCTTGGCGGTGAAGCGATTGCCTTGATTGCCAATCGTCAGTTTGATTTTGTTGTATTGGATGTCGGCTTGCCTGATATGTCTGGTTTTGATGTGTGCAAAGAAGTGCGCATGCATTCCACAATCCCCATCTTGTTTTTAACTGCGCGTAACCACGAGATTGACCGAATAGTTGGCCTGGAAATTGGGGCGGATGATTATGTCACCAAACCTTTTAGTCCGCGTGAAGTGGCCACAAGGGTTAAAACGATTTTGCGACGTACAGAAGGGCAAGCTGCCTTGTCATCCAAGCCAATGTTGGCCCACCCATTTCAGGTGGACGAGGAGGCCAATCGGATTGTTTATGATGGGCACTATTTGGAACTGACCCGCTACGAGTTCTTGCTTTTAAAAACCCTAATGATGCACCCCAAACGAGTTTACTCGCGCAATCAGTTGATGGATATTGTGTGGAGTCATGCCGAAAATACGCTAGACCGCACGGTGGATGCCCACATAAAAACCTTGCGTGCCAAGTTGCGCAAAGTCAATGCAGATTGTGACGCCATCGTTACGCACCGTGGCATGGGTTATAGTCTGTTGGTGTGAACGCCAGCACATGAAAATCAGTCTCAAAATATTTCTTGGCTACTTTGCCTTGGTAGGCTTGGCTGCATGGTTTGTATTGGCGGTGTTTGTCGATGAGGTCAAGCCTGGGGTGCGGCAGGCCATGGAAGACACCTTGGTCGATACCGCCAATGTGTTAGCAGCCCTGGCCGCGCCGGAGGTCAGTTCTGGCAATATTGCTCAGGGTCAATTTGCACAAGCACTGGCACGCTACCAGGCGCGTGGCGCACAAGCCAATATCAGTGGCGTTCAAAAACGATCGGCTGATTACCGCGTATACATCACCAACGCACAGGGCCGGGTGATTTTTGACTCTGCTAATCTAGCCGTCGGCCAAGATTATTCACAATGGAATGATGTCTATCTCACTTTGCGCGGCCAATACGGTGCACGGTCCAGTTTGGCGGTGGAAGGGGATGAAACCAGCGATAGCATTATGTATATCGCCGCACCAATCATGCAAAATCAAACCATCATCGGTTCGCTCACCGTGGCCAAACCAAACAGTACTGTTTTACCGTTTATTGAGCGTGCACAGCAAAAAATCATTCGCTGGGGTGCCTTACTGTTGATACTCTCTATCCTCATCGGCGCAATGTTTACCTGGCGATTCACCAAAAAAATCAATCTGTTGCGTGACTATGCCGTCCGCGTGGCGCAAGGAGCCAAAGCCGTGCCACCCAGCTCCAGCAACGATGAACTGACCGAGCTGGCAAGCGCAATGCAAATCATGCGCAACGAGCTGGATGGCAAACACTATATTCAAGACTCGGTGCAACACCTCACGCATGAGCTGAAAAGTCCGATATCCGCCATACAAGGCGCACTTGAACTGATTTCCCCCAGCATGCCTGCCGACTCACAGGCCAAGTTTTTGGCACACATTAAAACGCAAACAAAGCGGGTACAAACCATCATCGAAAACATGCTCGGATTAGCCGCCCTGGAGCATCAACAACAGTTGCAACATAAAAGCAATATAGACCTCAATGGCTTGATTCAGACGCAAATAAGCCACTTAAGTCAAAAGGCCACAAACGCTAGTATCCGTATTCAATTCGATGCATCTAGGTCCGTGCACATCTCGGGAGATGCCTTTTTACTCGGCCAGGCCATACACAATTTGTTAGAAAATGCACTGGAGTTTAGCCCCATGCATGGCGTCATTACAGTACAACTCCATGATGAGCAACATTGCTGTCAAGTCAGCATACGAGACAGCGGTGCGGGGGTTCCAGGCTACGCCATTGACAAAGTGTTTGATAAATTTTACTCACTGCCCAGACCTAATACCCAACAAAGAAGCACTGGGCTAGGCCTTAACTTTGTGCAAGAAGTGGCCAAACTACATTGTGGCAGTATTACCCTGCAAAATCATGCATTGGGTGGGGCAGTAGCTTTATTGAAATTGCCAAAAGTATAAACACTTCACACTCACTTCACATAAGCACATTCTCCCTTCATATCCGACTTCTATTCTGAGCGCTCCAGACAATATGGGAGTTCAAATTGAATAAGTCTTTTTTGTATAAAGTATTAGGCATGCTCGCGCTGATTGCGTTGATGTCGATTGCAGTGGGTTACGTCAATGGCATTATCTTAGACCGTCAACAGCGGCAAGAGGAGGTAAAAGCCGATATTGCCAAAAGTTCTGCAGGTGAACAGACATTGGTCGGCCCTGTGTTGGTGGTACCGTATGTGGAGGAATACACCGAAACCACTACCGATAACGGGATTAAAAAAACTGAACTCAAGCGAGAACAATATCAAGCAGTGCTAATGCCTGACCAGTTGGTATTGGAGGGTGGTTTTAATACCGAGTATAAAAAACGGGGTATTTACAAGGCGTTAAGCTACCAGTTGGGCGGCAAAATCAAAGGCAGTTTTAACTTGCCTGCCAATATTAAACTGACTGCACACCACAACAATAGTAGCCTCAGCATGCAACCAGCCTTTTTGAGCATGGGCATCAGCGACCCGCGCGGCATTACCAGTCGGCCGTCGATTGTTTGGGCTAATCAGCCACTGATTTTTAAGCAAGGGACGCAATTGAAAGCGCTGGGGAACGGCATTCATGCAGCTGTTGGTTTGTTGCGGCAAGGCGAAGACCGCCGTATTGACTTTGAAATGGGGCTGCGTTTACGTGGCACAGAGCAGTTTCATTTTGCACCGATAGCGGGTAACAACAGCATCGTTTTACAATCCAATTGGCAACATCCGCATTTTGGCGGGAGTTTTCTGCCAGAAACCAGCTCGCAAAGCATCAGCGCTCAAGGCTTTCGTGCAACTTGGGCCGTTTCATCACTTTCCAGCAATAACCAAGCCGAGTTGCTGCGCCAATTAGCAGGTGAGCAACCCCGGTTTTTAGAAACACTCAGTATCGGTTTTGTTGAGCCGATCAACGTCTACAGTCAGTCAGACCGCGCCACCAAGTACGGCTTGTTGTTTATTGGTTTAACCTTTGCCGGTTTTTTTATTTTTGAAGTGTTAAAAAACTTACGCATTCACCCCGCGCAATATACCTTGGTTGGGCTTTCAATGGCGATGTTTTATCTTTTGCTGGTTTCATTAGCCGAGCATATTGGATTTGCCTACGCCTATTTGAGTGCCAGCGCCGCATGCGTTCTGTTACTTGGCTATTACTTAAGCTTTGCCCTACAAAGCACATTCAATGGTTTTCTCTTTGCGAGCTTGCTCACTGCACTCTATAGCGCCCTGTATTGCATTTTAAAATCAGAAGATAACGCACTCCTCATGGGCTCGTTACTAGTGTTTACGTTGTTGGCATTGGTGATGGTGGTGACGCGCAAGGTCGATTGGTATGCGCTCACAGTACAAAAATAGGTCGTGATTTCGCCCTGCCAAGTACAGGGCGAGTTAATTAAGGGTTAAAAATGATTCGAAAGCGTTACTTTGTTAGCATGGTTTTTGTGTTGATGGTTTGGAGTGTCATCATTGAACCACGCTGGGTTGCGCACAGAAGTTTCGATGTGACATTCAAGCATCATCAAACACTGGGTTTAAAAGTGATTGTGACGGCAGATTGGCATTTTACAAAACAACCCCTTTGGCGGGTCATGACGCATTCACGGGCACAAACAATCATTGCAGACATTAACAAGGCGCATCCTGACATTATTGTAATTGCAGGCGACTTGATTGCAGAACCCAGACAAAAGCCAGTGTTCGCTTCAACCGTAGAAGAAGAAATTGCCCAAACTTTGGCTCATTTACAAGCGAGTAAAGGTGTGTATGCCGTATTGGGGAATCATGACAATTGGTACAACCATGCGCGAATGAAGCAGGCATTAGAACAGCAGCATATTCAAGTGTTGGAAAATGCAGCCAGTTACAACAATGCCGCACAATTATGGATTGCAGGGGTAGGGGATGCCATGACCGGCCATGCCAAACCTGCCAATACCGTCAGTCAAATTCCAATCCATGCTCCAACCCTGTTGATGATGCACGATCCAGTCAGTTTTACTGAACTACCCACTTTAAACAGCATCAGCGTTGCAGGGCATACGCATGGTGGACAAATTTACATGCCTTGGTTGGGTGCGATTGTTTCACCCAGTCGCGCGCCACGCAGCTGGGCTTATGGCTGGGTGAAACACCATCACAATTGGATGTATGTGACCAGTGGGCTGGGCGTAAGCATCTTGCCAGTGCGATTTAACATGCGCCCTGAGTGGGTTGAGTTGCATATTTGAGGTGATACATGCGCAAGTTTTTTATTTTTCTACTGATGGTGTGCGCTGGCTATTGTTTACCAAACCAAGCCATTATCCCAGTACAACACGCCACTCCCAATGATTGGAATAAACTCAGCTATTGGTATGCTCCATGGGGGAAATCAGGGGTACACAAAGGCATCGATATTTTTGCCAAACAAGGCACGCCCGTGTTGGCCAGCACAACAGGACTGGTCATTTTTAAGGGCAACATCGCGCTCGGTGGTAATGTCGTGGCCGTCCTCGGGCCAAAATGGCGTATCCACTACTATGCACATTTGCAGCGTCACCAGACGCACTGGTTTGCGTGGGTGAATCGCGGTGAGCGCATTGGTCGCGTCGGCACATCAGGCAACGCGGCAGGCAAATCACCGCACTTGCATTACAGCATTCTCTCACTCATCCCCAATATCAATGAAATCACCACCGAAACGCAAGGTTGGAAACGGATGTTTTATGTCAACCCAACCTTTTTTTTACGCACCGTGGATGATGGTCAGGCATTTCTATGAGCAAACCCAGCAGTCTTTTTTGTGCGAGGGTATCTGATGCTAAAATGGGCGCATGTTTGACCCCAAACCCATCCTCAAAAACCTGCCCAATTTACCCGGTGTTTACCGCATGCTTAATGCGGAAAGCACAGTGATTTATGTCGGTAAAGCCAAAGACCTGAAAAAACGGGTTTCCAGCTACTTTAATAAAAACCTCGCCAGTCCGCGTACCAAGATGATGGTATCGCAAATTGCCAATATCGAGACGACCGTCACCCGCACCGAGGCGGAGGCCTTGCTGCTTGAAAATAATCTGATTAAAAGCATCATGCCGCGGTACAACGTATTGTTCCGCGATGACAAGTCTTATCCGTATATCGCGCTGACTGGCGATGCCTATCCCAGGCTGTCGTTTCATCGCGGCACGCAACGCAAGGGTGCGCAGTATTTCGGCCCTTTTCCCAGCTCGCCTGCGGTGCGCGAGAGTATTCAGCTGTTGCAAAAGGTGTTCAAACTGCGTACCTGTGAAAACACCGTGTTTGCCAACCGTTCACGCCCCTGTCTGCAATACCAGATCGCGCGTTGTACCGCGCCCTGTGTCAATCTGATTTCTACCGAAGACTATGCGCATGATGTGCGGCATGCCTCACTGTTTTTGCTGGGTAAAACTTCTGAAGTCATGCAAGCCATCGAGGCGGGAATGAATGAGGCCGCCGAGGCGATGGAGTATGAAATGGCGGCCGTGTTGCGTGATCGCATGCAGGCCTTGCGGCAAGTGCAGGCCAAGCAGTTTGTCAGCGATTTCAGCGTCAGCGACGCCGATGTGATTGCCTGTGCCGAGGCACAGGGGCAGCACTGCATCAATCTGGTCATGATCCGTGGCGGGCGCCATCTGGGCGATAAAAGCTTTTTCCCCAAAAACAGTCAGGATGCCGACCTGGTGGAAACCGTTGAAGCCTTTATGACCCAGCATTATGTCGCGCAGAACACGCCGCCTTTGCTGGTGTGTGGTGCCGAGGTGGATAAAGAGGCTTTTGAAACCGCCTTGAGCGAGCAGTCAGAACGAAAAATCCGCGTACTGACCAATGCCATCGGCGATAAAAAGGTGTGGCTGAAAATGGCGCAGACCAATGCCGAGCTGGCCTTGCAGCAACGTCTGGCCACTTCAGCCAATCAGCAGGCACGGCTGCTGGCCTTGCGTGAGGCACTCAATCTGGCCGAGAACACCGAGCGTATCGAGTGCTTTGACATCAGTCACACCATGGGCGAGGCGACGGTAGGTAGTTGTGTGGTGTTTGACCGCGGGGACATGCAAAACAGCGAATACCGGCGTTACAACATCACCGGCATTACGCCCGGTGATGATTATGCCGCCATGCGCGATGTACTCACGCGTCGCTACAAAAAAGTGGCGGCAGGCGAGGGCAAACGGCCCGATTTGGTCTTTATCGATGGTGGCAAGGGCCAGTTGGGCGTGGCGATTGAAGTCATGCAGGAAGTCGGCCTGGAAGATATTCTGCTGGTCGGCATTGCCAAAGGTGAGGAGCGCAAGCCCGGCCTCGAAACCATGATCTTCTCGGATACCGGTGAAATGCTCAACCTGCCTACGGACAATATTGGCCTGCACCTGTTGCAGCAAATCCGCGATGAAGCGCACCGCTTTGCCATCACCGGTCACCGTGCCAAGCGTGCCAAAGCCCGCATCACCTCCAGCCTTGAAGATATTGAGGGCGTGGGGGCCAAGCGGCGCAAGGCGCTGTTAACCCGATTTGGTGGCCTGGACGGCATAAAAAGTGCTAGCATAGACGAAATCGCGCAGGTCGAAGGCATCAGCCCTGCATTGGCACAAACCATTTACGAGCGCTTGCACTGATGCAGCGTGTTTGAATAAAAGCGCAAAATAACAAGCTATGTGGACCATTCCCAATATACTCACCCTGCTACGCATTGCCATGATCCCGGTATTCGTCGGCATGTTCTTTCTGCCTGCCAACGCGGTGACAGCGGAAGGCCTGCCTGCCCACTGGGTGAATCTTACGGCTTCCTCAGTGTTTATTCTGGCCGCGCTGACCGACTGGCTCGATGGCTACTGGGCGCGTAAATACCATCAGATGTCCAAATTTGGGGCTTTTCTCGACCCGGTGGCCGATAAACTCATGGTGGCCGCCGCACTGATTGTGCTGGTGGAACTCAACCGCGTCGGCGCCGTGGTCGCACTCATTATTATTGGGCGTGAAATTGCCATCAGTGCCTTACGTGAATGGATGGCCAGCATCGGCAAGAGCAGCAATGTCGCCGTGGCCATGGTCGGTAAAATTAAAACCGCCGCGCAAATGATCGCCATCATCCTGCTGCTCTGGTACGACCCGCTGTTCGGCATCAATATTCAATGGATAGGCGAGTGGCTGATCGTGATTGCCGCACTGCTGACCCTCATTTCCATGGGCTATTACCTCAAAGCCGCCTGGCCAGCGATTCGGGAAACCATCTAAAAAAGCATTCCTGCAATAAGCATGCTTTTTTCAAAATCTTCCTTGACACCGGGGCAAAAATCATTAAAATGCCAGCTTCCTTACGACGCATGACGCAAGGAAATACGCGGGAATAGCTCAGTTGGTAGAGCGCAACCTTGCCAAGGTTGAGGTCGCGAGTTCGAGACTCGTTTCCCGCTCCAAATTTCGGGGAAAGCGCAGCTTTCCCTTTTTAACATAAGAAGTTTTTATGTTGTTGGTTCTGGCGCGATAGCAAAGCGGTTATGCCGCGGCCTGCAAAGCCGTTTAGGCCGGTTCGACTCCGGCTCGCGCCTCCAGTCTCATGTAGTAATTATGCGGGAATAGCTCAGTTGGTAGAGCGCAACCTTGCCAAGGTTGAGGTCGCGAGTTCGAGACTCGTTTCCCGCTCCAAATTTCTCACAAGCACGTCGCCAGAAACACTAGGCAAAGCCCCTCAGGGTGTTAAAATACGCAGCTTGTCAGACCTACCGCCCGGATGGTGAAACTGGTAGACACAAGGGACTTAAAATCCCTCGGCTTAACGGCTGTGCCGGTTCGATTCCGGCTCCGGGCACCACACCTCTCATATACATTCTGCATTGCTCTGTTGATTCCACATCCCATCTGCAAAAAGTGAGAACACCGCTTTTTAGTCATTTTGATTGACCAGTGGTCACTCTCCGCACTGCATCTCTATTTAAATAACCGTGGCAGTTATTGTCTCTGCTTTAAGTGCTGGTTTTCGAGCGCGCCAGCCGTTAAAGTGATGTCAGTTGCAATCGATTATTTTTAATCAGATTTTTAACAAGAAAACATCACCATGTTTGAACAAACCTTTAAAAATATCGACGACATTCTGCATAAAGATGCAGGTGCCACCAGCGAGCTGGATTACACCGAACAAACCTCCTGGATATTGTTTTTAAAGTATCTCGATGCTTTAGAGCACACCAAAGCGCTAGAAGCCGAACTCGAAGGCAAAGCGTATCGATTTATTATTGATGCCGAGTACCGCTGGCCAATCTGGGCAGCGCCCAAAACAGCCGATGGCAAGTTTGATCACAACAACGCCTTAACCGGTGATGACCTCAAAGACTTTGTAAACCTCAAGTTATTCCCTTACCTTAAAGGCTTCAAGCAACGCGCCAGTGGGCCAAACACCATCGAATATAAAATCGGTGAGATTTTTGGTGAGATCAATAACAAAATCCAAAGTGGCTATAATCTGCGCGAAGTGATTGAGCGCATTGATGAATTGCGCTTTAACACCCAGGCTGAAAAACACGAGCTCTCGCATCTCTACGAAGCCAAAATTAAAAACATGGGCAACGCAGGGCGCAACGGCGGTGAGTATTACACCCCGCGCCCGCTGATTCGCGCCATGATACAAGTGCTCAACCCCAAAATTGGCGAGACCATTTACGATGGCGCCGTGGGGAGCGCAGGCTTTTTGTGCGAAGCGTTTGATTATTTGCGCAGCCAGCCTGGGCTGAGTACCGGGGATTTAGCCAAGCTGCAAACCAGCACCTTTTACGGCAAAGAGAAAAAGAGCCTCGCCTATGTGATTGCCATCATGAACATGATTCTGCATGGCATTGAAGCGCCCAATATCATTCACACCAACACGCTGGCGGAGAACATCAGCGATATTCAAGAAAAAGACCGCTTTGATATTATTCTCGCCAACCCGCCGTTTGGCGGTAAAGAGCGTGCCGAGGTACAGCAAAATTTCCCCATTAAAACTGGCGAAACCGCCTTTTTGTTTTTACAACACTTTATTAAAAGCCTCAAAGCCGGTGGCCGCGCCGCAGTGGTGATTAAAAACACCTTTTTGAGCAATACCGATAATGCCTCTGTCAGCCTGCGTAAACTGTTGCTGGAAAGCTGCAACCTACACACCGTGCTCGATTGCCCAGGGGGCACCTTTCAAGGCGCAGGCGTGAAAACCGTGGTGCTGTTTTTTGAAAAAGGCGCGCCGACCCGCAACACCTGGTTTTATCAGCTAGACCCAGGCCGCAACATGGGCAAAACCAACCCGCTCAATGATGCCGATTTGAGCGAGTTTGTCGCCCTGCAAAAAACTTTTGCGGATTCCCCCAAAAGCTGGAGCATTAACACCCAAGCCCTGACCGAAGCCCAAGGCTATGATTTATCGGTGAAAAACCCTAACGGCAATGAAGATGTCACGCACCGCAGCCCGCAAGCCATTATGGAAGAAATCGCCAAGCTGGATTCAGAGAGTGCAGAGGTGTTGGCAGGGATTAAGGCGTTGCTATGAAGGCTGGTTGGGAAGTAAAAACGCTTGGTGAGGTTTGTGAAATCAAGCCGCCTAAGTCGGAAGCGCGCGCAAATCTTAGTCCAAAAGATTTAGTTTCGTTTGTGCCTATGGAGGCATTAGGGATTGATCAAAAATATTTGCAATCCAATCAGACTAAAACACTAGAAGATGTCATAGGAAGCTATACCTATTTTGCCGATGATGACGTTTTATTGGCGAAAATTACACCTTGCTTTGAAAATGGCAAGCTAGGGATAGCAAATAATTTAAGTAATGGGGTCGGATTTGGTTCAAGTGAATATATAGTTTTTAGACCAAGCTCAACATTAAAAAACGAATGGCTTTATTACTATCTCTCACGTCACGACTTCAGAAGTGAAGGCGCTGAGCGGATGACTGGTGCTGTTGGGCATAAGCGCGTATCAAAAGAATTTATTGAAAACTACCCAATCCCAATCCCGCCAATTCAAGAACAACAACGAATCGTCGTCATACTCGACCAAGCGTTTGAGGGCATTGCCAAAGCGCGCGCAAATGCAGAGCAAAACCTGCAAAACGCCCGCGCCTTGTTTGAAAGCCACCTGCAATCGGTTTTCACTCAGCGTGGTGAGGGTTGGGTTAATAAAACCTTAGACCAAGTATGCATCGTTGAACGAGGTAGTTCACCTCGACCGATTAAAGACTTTTTTACTACAGAACCTGATGGCATCAACTGGATTAAAATTGGCGACACTGAAGAAGGCGGTAAATATGTTTTTAAAACTGCCCAGAAAATCACTCCTGAAGGCGCTAAACAATCACGGTTTGTCAAAGAAGGTGACTTTATCCTAACAAACTCTATGTCATATGGACGACCTTACATCATGAAAACGAGAGGTTGCATTCATGACGGATGGTTTGTTTTAAGATTGAATTTAGAAATCAACAGTGATTATTTCTACTATTTACTATCTTCTAACTTTGTTCAATCTCAATTCTCTAGATTGGCAAGTGGTTCTGTTGTAAAAAACATCAGTGGTGATTTGGTTAAAATGGTTAATCTGCCAATCCCACCAATTGAACAACAAGTTGTCATAGTCGATAAACTTTTAGGACTGTCAAAAGAAACCCAACGCCTAGAAGCCCTCTACCAACGCAAAATCGCATGCCTCGATGAGCTCAAAAAATCCCTCTTGCAACAGGCGTTTGCTGGCGAGTTGTAGGTTTTTGGTTCGTCATTCTCGCGCAAGCGGGAATCCATGTTAAAACCTTTAAAGTCAAAATAGATGGCCGTCCCTCGAAACTCGGCTTTATATTTGGTTTTTGTGCTCGTTTTCCCGCTTCCGCGGGAATGACGGATGTGCGTATGTCGTTGCCATCGACATACGCCAAATATATGTCGATAAAAAGCAAAAACATCGACACGTATCATTGATATGTCGATAGCATCGACACATGATGTATGACGTGATAAGAAAATGCGACTTTTTGAACACATATTGTAGAACGTGATAAGAAAACTCGATTTTTTATACACGTTGTGATTCACGTGATAAGATAATTGCGTTTTCTTATCACGTCCATCAATCGCGTATAAAGGTAAAAGTTGTGGATCGCTTACAGATTCCTAGCCCGCAAAGTTTAGAAGTGAAAGCTATTTGGCAACCTTTGGCCGAAGCGCATCGCTATTTGGCTGAGCTTAAAGGCTTGTGTGAGTCTCTGCCTAATAGCGCTATTTTGCTGGATACATTGTCGATTCAAGAGGCGAAAGATAGCTCGGAAATTGAAAACATCATCACCACGCATGATGAGCTATATGCTTATGATCAAAACAGTGCATCCTCTGGCGCGGCAAAAGAGGTGCAACATTACATTGCCGCTTTGCGTGTGGGTTATCAAGATGTTTTAGATTCAGGCTTAATTCGCTTAGCCACCATTTTGCGTGTGCAAGAAGAAGTCGAACAAAATAACGCTGGTTTACGCAAAGTGCCAGGCACTGTACTTAAAAACCAAACCACAGGTGCGGTGGTGTATGAGCCACCACAAGATGCCGTGCTGATTGAAAAGCTGATGACCGAGTTGGTTGCGTTTATTCACGCGGATAACGCAAAAAAGGATGAATTAGATCCATTATTGCGCATGGCGATTGCACACCACCAATTTGAGAGTATCCATCCGTTTTACGATGGCAATGGCCGTACAGGGCGTATTTTGAATTTGCTAATATTGCAGCGTGAAGGTTTGCTAGATTTACCTGTGCTGTATTTAAGCCGCTATATTACTTCTACCAAAGCGCAATATTATCAATTGTTGCAATCAACCCGCGAGACAGGTGATTGGGTGCCTTGGTGCGCCTACATGATGCAAGGCGTTGCCATGACTGCGAAAAGCGAAATTAAGTTGGTGAAAAACTTGCGCGATTTAATGCAAGCCACCAAGCACCGCTTGCGCAGTGAACTACCCAAAATTTATAGCCAAGAGTTGCTCAATAATTTATTTCGCTACCCTTATACTAAAATTGAATTTTTAGAGAAGGATTTGGGTGTGTCACGCATTACGGCTGCTAAACATTTAGACACGTTGACCACCAATGGCTTTGTGGAAAAAAGGAAAATTGGTCGCACAAACTTTTATATTAACCATCCGCTATTTGCGCTACTGACACAAATAACGCTTGAGGACTAAAGCTGATGAACGAGGCCGAAACCCGCGCAGAACATATAGATCCAGCCCTGAAGGCCGCTGGTTGGGGCGTGGTGGAAGGCAGTTATATCAAGCGTGAGCATATTACGCTGGGGCGTCTGCAAGGCGGCGGTAAACGCGGCAAGCAAGAAATTGCCGATTATGTGCTGGTGTATAAAAACCATAAGTTGGCAGTAATCGAAGCCAAAGCATGGGATAAGCCTTATACCGAGGGCGTGGCACAGGCCAAAACTTATGCCCAAAAACTGGGGTGCCGGTTTGCCTATGCCACGAATGGTCAGCGCATTTATGGCATTGATATGCAAACGGGCAAAGAGGGGGATATTGCCAGTTACCCCAGCCCCGAAGCGTTGTGGGATTTAACCTTTGCCGAGCAAAATGCATGGCGTGATCAATTTAGTGAGGTGCCGTTTGAGGATAAAGGCGGCACATGGGGCGCACGCTATTATCAACATAACGCGATTGAAGCAGTGCTTGAGGCGATTGCCAATCATGAGCAGCGCATATTGCTGACGCTGGCCACTGGCACGGGCAAAACCTTTATTGCGTTTCAATTGGCCTGGAAGTTGTTTTATAGCCGCTGGAATTTAAGCCGCGAACTCAATGGTGACAAGCCACGCCGACCACGCATTTTGTTTCTGGCTGACCGCAATGGTTTGGCCGACCAAGCCTATAACGCTTTCTCTGCTTTTCCTGAAGATGCTTTGGTGCGCATTGCCCCGGATGAAATCAGCAAAAAGGGCAGGGTACCTAAAAACGGCAATATCTTCTTTACCATTTTTCAGACCTTTATGAGTGGTACGGATGGTGAAGGCCATCCCGCACCTAACTTTGGCGAGTATCCACCAGACTTTTTTGACTTTATTATCATCGATGAATGCCACCGTGGCGGTGCGAATGATGAGGGTAACTGGCGCGGGATTCTGGAATGCTTTTCACCAGCCGTGCAATTGGGTCTGACGGCCACTCCCAAGCGTAAAGACAATGCCGACACCTATGCTTATTTTGGTGAGCCTGTGTATGTGTATTCACTCAAAGAAGGGATTAATGATGGCTTTTTGACTCCCTTTAAGGTGAAACAGATTGCGACCACGCTGGATGAGTATATTTATACGCCGGGCGATGGTGTGGTGGTACAAGGTGAAGCGGAGCCGGGCAAGCTGTATAAAGAGGGCGACTTCAACCGCATCATCAAAATACCGGCCAGAGAGCAATATCGCGTTAAGCTATTTATGGACTTGATTAACCAGCGTGAGAAAACGCTGGTGTTTTGCGCCAATCAGGAGCATGCGCTGGAAGTACGTGACTATATTAATCAAATAAAAACCAGCAAAGATCCTGATTACTGTGTGCGTGTCACGGCGGCTGATGGCGCGCGTGGTGATGAGTATCTGAGAGCGTTTCAGGACAATGAAAATGCCATCCCCACCATCTTGACCACCTCGCAAAAGCTTTCAACCGGGGTGGATGCGCGTAACGTGCGTAATATTGTGCTGATGCGCGAAGTGAACAGCATGATTGAGTTTAAGCAGATTATTGGCCGCGGTACGCGCCTGTATGATGGCAAAGACTATTTTACGATTTATGATTTTGTCAAAGCACACCATCATTTCAGCGACCCGGAATGGGATGGTGAGCCTGAGCCGGTGGAGTACATCACGCCTGGCAGTGAGGTGAGTAAACCAAAGCCTGCAGAGCAAACGCCCAAGCCTTATCAGCCCACGGAGCCCAAGCCAGAAAAAATTCTCATCAAGCTTTCTGATGGTAAAACGCGCCAGATTCAACACATGATGGCCACCAGTTTCTGGGGGGCAGATGGCAAGCCGATGTCGAGTGCACAGTTTTTGCAAAGCTTATTTGGCGTATTGCCCGAGTTTTTCAAAGATGAGGATGTGCTGCGCGACTTATGGAGCAATCCGGAAACCCGCAAAAAACTGTTGCACGGCTTGGCTGATAGAGGCTTTCACAAAGAGGTCTTGATGGAAATGCAGCGGATTATTGATGCAGAAAACAGCGACCTTTTTGATGTATTGGCCAACGTTGCTTTTGCTTTGCAACCGCTTTCACGCACACTGCGTGCAGATCAGGCCAAACAGAACATACATCAGCACTTTGCGGATAAGCAATCCGCATTTATTGAATTTATACTTGGGCAATATGTGCAGCAAGGTGTCGATGAACTGAATCAGGAAAAACTGAAAGATTTAATCAGTCTGAGATACCAATCTATTCACGATGCCACTGCCGAGTTAGGCAATGCCGCTGAAATCAGGCAACTCTTTGTAGGCTTTCAAAAATATCTTTACCAGCCAAGGGGTGAGGCCAATCCTTGATCCTGAGGCATCGCTGACAGTGAGTTGATGCCTTAATCCACTTACTGAAGCGACAGGTATTCATAATATTGACGGGAACGGCAACGCGACAATGCTGGAAACAATAAATGCAAAAGTATTGAGGACCAACCAGCGGGTGAAGGCTGGCAAGACAATATCGTTATTTTCCAGCAGGTGACTGCCCCACTTTAAAGCTAAATAGTAAGCAAGAAGAGAAATGACGATACCGGCGATGAGCATGGTTGGATTTTAACATTGTTGTGCATGCGTTTTATGGGTCAGGCGCTCGCGCATTGAAATTGCTTGTAACACGACGTGGAGATCGGCACCTACATATAACATTCGACGCAAGGGTGCGTCAGTGGTTTCTGACAGCAAAATACGCCATTGCCTGATGTCTTTACTTGCTTGAACTGCTTATCCTGATATTGCTGGTTCTATTGAGCGATGCTCACTTCAGGAACGCGGCACAAGCGGTGCCCTCAGGGGCATCGCTTTTTACTGTTGAGTCAGGAGTGTTTTATGCTTTCAATGTCAGGCACGCCGATGTATGCAGGTAAGGGATACGCAATGCATCCCTTGTATATTCAAACAGCACCGCTGTCTTATCTCGATAGCGCGCAGACTCATGCGGATGCACCCGCTGGTCCGTTTTCACTGGTACATCTTCTTCTTTTAACGACTGATTAGCCGTGCCAGCAAAGACACTGATATCGATGAAAGAAATTTGGGTACTCATTAAAAGCGCATTGACTGCGTGGAGTGACGATTATGCGCAAAGCATGGGCGCAGCCTTGGCTTATTACACCATGTTTTCGATTGCGCCCTTGTTGCTGATTGTGATTTCCATTACGGGGATCATTTTTGGGCAGGAGGCTGCGCGTGGCGAGATTATCGGGCAACTGAACAGCCTGATGGGGGAGCAGGGCGCATTGGCTGTGCAGACCTTGCTTGCCAGTACCAGTCAGCCGGCACAGGGCATTGCTGCCACTACCATTGGCATTGTATTGTTATTAGTCGGCGCCACCACGGTATTTGGCGAACTGCAGAACTCACTGGACCGTATATGGAAAGCGCCGGTCAGGGTCAATAGCGGACTCTGGAACCTGGTGCGTGCCAGGTTGTTATCGTTTGGCATGATTTTGGGCGTTGGCTTTTTGCTGATGGTTTCACTGGTGTTCAGCGCTGGCCTTTCTGCGATCAGTCAATGGTGGGCACCTGTATTTACCGGCTGGGTGGTGGTGGCCGGTATCTTTAATTTTGTTTTCAGTTTTTTATTGACGACCGGCATGTTTGCCATGATTTACAAGACCATGCCGCGTGTGAGTATCCGCTGGAGTGAAGTGTGGATAGGCGCTGCAATGACCGCTGCATTGTTTACGGTGGGTAAATGGCTGATCGGCATTTATATTGGCAGAAGCGCGATTGCAAGTGGCTACGGGCCTGCTGGCTCGCTGCTGGCATTGTTGATCTGGATTTATTACTCGGCACAGATATTCCTGATGGGCGCAGAGTTTACCTGGGCCTATTCGCATATTTTTGGCTCACGTAAAAGCAGGGATACGCCGCCGGAACTCGCCGATGCGTTGATGGAAAATGGGGCAAAAGCCCTGTCGCCTGACAGTGCTGTTGCAAAAACGGCACGCGCCAAAAAAGTGAAACCGCGCCTGAAGTAAGCTGCGCATCTCAAGCCTTGCCCTTTCTTTATATGGATAACTGCCTTTTGTTAAAGCCTACATTATATAAAAATGTATAATGTGGGCTTTTTTTGGTGCACCTCAGGGCTTTAAGCGTTTGCTTGATGCTGGTCAACACAGCGCAAACAATGGAACGTTATGCTGATCGAGGTGGTCAACCATGCCAGTCCATGCTGGATGGCTGGCATGAGACAAGTGATTTGTATTGGGACAGGTTGTGATTTACGTTGAATTGAAGCAGGTAATTTTTAAAAAACAGGTCGAGTGGGGCAGAACCATTACAGTGACCGAAATTGCCGATGCGAGTGGCATTAGCCGCATGACTTTGCATCGCATGTTAAAAGACCACACCTATAATGCCAGTACAGACCATTTAAACAAATTGTGTGCTTATTTGCAGTGCGATTTGTGCGAGCTGCTGCGGTGGGAGCCTGATACGCCCACGCATTGTGAAAATGCGGCCTGATCGAGTGTTTCGGGTTTAAAAAACAGCGCAGCCATTACGCGCCTGCGGTTGATTCAGCCCGTTTACGGCAGGCATTCAGATTTCTTTAATCATTCAAGTGCATGCGCATGGTCACTTGATTTCCCTCCTGATGACGCTTAACCCAGTCAGCAGGCGGCCTGGCGCGCCATGTCTCGTGTGTGCGTGCCATCATCAGCAGCCAAGTTGAGTGGCTTTTCCCCTTTTTTTTGCGCAATAGATTGCCCGCTTTTTTTTCAATAATAAGAGAAATTTTTTGGAATTTCTTTTATGAAACGTTCTGCCGCGCGCGCTAACAGCAAGACCGCTCACTCCACTGAACGCACGCAGTGGATGCAGCAACTGATTGCGCTCTGGCAGGCTGCTGAATGGCAGGCATGCCTTGCCCTGGCCCAAAAAATCACACAAACCTATCCTGACGAAGGCATGGCGTGGAAGTTGTCAGGCATTTTGTATCAGCAACAACATGCTTTGCAGTTGGCCGGTGAGGCATTTGCGCATGCCGCCAAGGCAATCCCTGCCGATGCAGAAGTGTTTTATAACTGGGCTAATGTCTGTGCACAGCTGGAGGATACTGCCAATGCGATCAAGCATTATCAGCACACCCTGACACTGAGTCCTGATTTCGCCAGGGCTTATGCCAATCTCGCCAGCCTGTTAAAAACCACCGGTAATACCAAAGAAGCTGAGCAATGCTTGCGTCAGGCGCTGGCCCGAGGGGTCACCGATGGCAGCATGCTTTTTGAACTGGCGGTATTGCTGCACGAAGCAGACAAGCCGCTGGAGGCCTTGCAGTATTATCGTGAGGCAACGCGTCTGGAGCCAGACAATGCGGTGCTCGCATTTAATATGGGGCAGGCACTGGAAGCCGTGCACAACACGGCAGAAGCCAGACAATGTTATGCGCATGCAATGGCGTGCGATGCAGCTTATCTGCCGGTGTATCAACATTTGTCAGCGTTGTTGCTTGGTGAGCAAGCGTATGACGAGGCAGAAAAATTATTGCTTGCGGGGCTGGCGCTGGATGCTCAGGATCTGCATTTACTGAAAAATATGGCCAAGCTGTATCGGCAGACCCATCGCAGCAGGGAATATCAGCAGGCGCTGGACAAGGTGATGCAAATGCAGACCTTCAGTGCTGAGCAACTGAATAATGTGGTGGCGGAGCTGATTAACCAGAGCCTGTTTGCCGAAGCGGACCGCTATTGCCAGAAAGCGCTGGCATTGGAGCCGGATAATCCACTGATTTATTGCAATATGGGGCTGATCGAGAATGCCCGTTCTGCCTTTGACAAAGCCTGTACCTGCTTTGAAAAGGCGCTGGAAACCCTGCCTGACTCTGCCGCGGTGCTGAGCAATTACAGTGTCAGTTTGCGCATGCTGGGCCGCTACGCGGAAGCGATTACGTGTCTGGAACGGGCGTTGGCAGAGGATCCGGAATTTGTTTCCGCATACATCAATTTAAGCAGTATTCATCTGGATCTGGGGCAGGGAGAGCTCGCCATCCACACCTTGCAGAAGGTGCTGGAGCAAGCACCGGATGACCAGCTGGTATTGCGCAACCTGTTGTTTTCGGACAGCTATTTTAACTATTTGCCTGCAGTGCAATATGCCGACTATACCCGCCGCCTCGGTGCGCTGGTGATGGCCAATACCGTGCCGTTCACGCGCTGGCAGGTGCACGCCGGGGATACACGCTTGCGCATAGGCATTGTCTCGGCAGACCTGAGAAGGCACCCGGTGGGTTATTTTCTGCACAACTGGTTAGCCCAGTTTGATGCCAGCCAGCTGGAAATTTATGCCTACTCCACCGATGGTCGGGAGGATGTGCTCAGCCATACGCTTAAAAGCTATTGCAATCAGTGGCGCTCGCTGGCCGGGTTAACCGATCAGCAGGCTGCCCGCCAGATCCATGATGATGGCGTGCATATCCTGCTCGATCTGTCCGGGCTGACTGGCGGCACCCGCTTGCCGATCTTTGCCTGGAAACCGGCACCGGTGCAGGCTTCGTGGTTGGGCTATTGGGCCACCACCGGCCTGCCTGCCATGGATTATGTGATTGCAGACCCGATCATTGCCAATGCAGAGGTCGCCGCCCGTTTCACCGAACAGGTGGCTTATCTGCCGCACACCCGGATGTGTTTTACCGCACCGGAGGTGGATGTGCCTGTGAATGGCTTGCCTGCGTTAGCTGCGGGGCATGTCACCTTTGGCTGCTTTCAAAATTACACCAAGGTCAATGATGCGGTCTTGATGCTGTGGGGCCAGATCATGCAGGCGCAGCCTGAAGCCAGACTGTACTGGCAGTGCAAGGCGTTTAATGATGCAGGCACTTGCGAAGCCGCCTTGCAGCGCTTGCAGTCGTTTGGCATTGCTTCAGTGCGTTGCACGCTGGCGGGGATGACCACCAGAGAGCTCTATTTGCACAATCACCATCAGGTGGACATGATTCTGGATACTTTTCCGTTCACCGGCGGCACCACCACCTGTGAAGCTTTGTGGATGGGGGTGCCAACGCTGACCTTGCCCGGTAACACCATGATTGCGCGGCAGGGGGCCAGCATGCTGCATTGCGCGGGTCTGGATGACTGGATTGCCGACACGGCTGAACAATACGTGGAAAAAGCGATTGCTTTTGCAGGCGATACATCAGCGCTGGCGGCTTTGCGTCAAGGCTTGCGTACACAGGTGTTGCAATCGCCACTGATGCAGGCACAGCAGTTTGCCGCAGATTTTCAGCACCTGCTGTTTGACTTGTGGCAACAGGCCAAAACAGTGTTGCAAGCCGACCAGTATCTGGCAACTGCTCCGATACAGCAGGCGTTTGCTGGTCAGCAACCGGTATGGATGATCAGCGCGACCCGCATGGATGAGGCCACCTTCTGGCGCGATGCCGCGCTGGGACGCTCACTCAGGCGGCATATGCAGCAAGACAGACGACTGGTGCCAAAAGTCAGCTTTAACAATACCCGCGGCTTGTCCGAGGTGTTTAACGAGGCGATTGCCGCTGCGCCGGACGATGCGTTGCTTGTTTTGATCCACGATGATGTGTGGATAGACGAAAATACTTTTGTGCAAAGCCTGTTGCAAGGCCTGGCGCATTACGATGTGATCGGGGTGGCGGGTAATCGCCGTTGCTTGCCCGGTCAGCCGGGCTGGTGCTTTACCGATAGCCAGTTTACCTGGGATGATCCTGAAAATCTGAGCGGCATGGTCGGGCATGGGCAGCATGCCTTCGGGCCCGCTTCGGTGTATGGCGAATTGTCAGGCCCGTGCATGTTGATGGATGGCGTGTTTAAAGCCATGCACAAACGCGTATTGCTGGACTCGGGTGCGCGTTACGATACGCAGTTTGACTTTGAGTTTTATGATCTGGATTTTTGCCGCACGGCCACGCAGGCAGGCCTCAAACTGGGCACGTGGCCGGTTAGGCTGACCCATCAAAGCGGGGGTAATTTTGGCAAACAACGCTGGCGTGACAAATATGAGGTGTATCTGCGCAAGTGGGCGCCTGATGCAAGCCCGGTCGCGGTGAACCCCGCCCTGGACGCAGCCATTGCGGCGGTGTTTGATGAAGCACTGCATTATCAGCAGCAAGGCCACACGGCGCAGGCGCGTCAGTTGTATCAGGAAATATTGCAGATTGCACCCCAACATGCGCTGGCCATGCATAACCTTGGTCTGCTGGAATGGGGCGCAGGCGCCTCTGCTGCCGCCATCCAGCGCTTTGCCCAAGCGCATGCACTGGCGCCGCAACAATGGCAACTGCTTAGCAGCTATTTAACTGCCCTGATCGAATCTGGTGCGCATGCGCAATTGCAGCGAGTGTTTGATCAGGCCTGGCAGAGCGGCGAGCACCATGCGGCCTTGCAGGCATTTGCCCAACAATGGCAGTTGCAACCGCCGTCTGCGGACAATACGCCAGAACAGCCTGGTGAGTCCCAGCAAGCAGTATTGTTTGATTTATTTGCGCAGCAGCGCTATGCCGAGATGGAAGCCGCCGTGCATCCTTTGCTGGTGCAATATCCGCATTGGCTGAATGGCTGGAAAATGCTGGCCGATGTGCGCATGGTACAGAAACTGGATGCCCGGCAAGCAGCCGAACAGGCGTTGATGCTGAACCACGAGGATCCCAAAGAGCATTGTTATTATGGTCTGGTGCTCAAAACGCAAGGGGACTTGCAGGGGGCTGCCGATGCCTTTGTGCAGGCGATTAGCTTAAAACCGGATTATGCCGCTGCCTATAACAATCTGGGCATTGTGCTGAAAGATCTGGGGCAGGTGGAAGACGCCATCACCCAGTTTAAACATGCGCTGGACTTGCAGCCGGACTATGCCGATTGTTTCAGTAACCTGCTGTTTTGCATGACACATGCAGAACAGGTGGATACTGCGACATTAATGCAGGCACACCAGGCCTATGCTGATTTGTATGAAGCACCGCTCAAGCCGCACTGGCAGCCGCATTCCAATACGCGTGATCCGCAGCGCACACTGAATATCGGCTGGGTCTCGGCAGATTTCAGGGCGCACTCGGTGGCCCATTTTGTGCTGCCCTTGCTGCCTGCACTGGCCGAGCAAAGCAGTCTGCGACTGATTGCCTACTCGAACAATCCGCTGGTGGATGCTGTGACCACTGAAATGCAAGGCTATTTCGCGCAATGGCATGAAGTCTCCTCACTGTCGGACGAGGCGCTGGCCGCGCAGATTCGCAGCGATGGCATTGATATTCTGATTGATTTGTCCGGCCACACGTCCGGTAACCGGTTACGTACCTTTGCCCGTAAACCGGCACCCATCCAACTGAGCTGGCTGGGCTATTTAAATACGACCGGTTTGCAAGCGATGGATTACTATCTGGCAGACCCGTATTTGCTGCCTGCCGGCCAGTTTGATGACCAGTTCAGCGAGCAACTGGTGCAACTGCCGGTTAATGCCACGTTTGCGCCGTTTGCTCAGGCGCCAGACGTCAATGACTTGCCCGCGCTCACCAATGGGTTTATCACCTTTGGCTGTTTTAATCGCCTGAACAAAATCACGCGCGCCACCATACAATGCTGGGCCGCCCTGTTACAACACCTGCCAGACAGCCAACTGATCATTGGCGGGGCCGATGAGGGCGGCAGCAGTCATTTGCAGGCATGGTTGGCCGAGGCCGGTATCGATGCCAGCCGTACACGTTTTTATCCACGCACAGACATGGCCAGCTATCTTGGCTATTACCACGAAGTGGATATTTGTCTGGATACTTTCCCCTCCAATGGCGTGACCACTACTGCGCACGCCTTGTGGATGGGTGTACCGACTTTATGTGTGGCCGGGGACAGACTGGCCAGTCGTGGTGCTGCAGCATTAATGCAGCATGCAGGCTTGCAGCAATTTATAGCGCCTGATGACGCACATTTGTGCATACAGGCTCAACACTTGTGCGCGGATCTTACGGCTTTAGCGACTGTGCGAGCCCATATGCGGCAATACTTTGCTGACAGTCTGCTGGCCAAGCCTGCGCTACAAGCTGATGCCATATATGGCGTGTTTCGCCAGATATGGCAACGCTGGTGTATGCACACAGAATCTGCCTCTGTTCATTCCACCCGGTTTGAAACATCCCCGCCTTCCCCTGAATTTAGATTGGAGCCAGAAATGCTCGCTGAAGAAATGGTCACCCCGGAAACTGTCACTCCTTTATCCATGGCGGACGCCATTGCCGATGTGCTTGCAGCTGCTCAAGCGTTACAAGCGGAAGGTGATCTTGGACAAGCTTCGGCCCTCTACCATGAGCTGCTTAAGGTGGAACCCTCTCATGCCGAGGCCAATTACCAGCTGGGATGGATTGAAACTCAGACACAAGGTGTGGAGTACGCCCTGCCGAGGCTGGAACAGGCTATCGTGCAACAGCCTGCTGTTGAACAATACTGGGTCACTTATATCGATGCATTGATCATGCTGGGTCACACCGGTTCGGTGATGACAGCCATAAAGCAGGGACAGCAACACGGGCTTTCAGCAGGCTCGGCTTCAGTATTGCTGAATGAGTGTTTGCAACAAGCCAGTCAGCAATTTGCTAATCGCCACACCACTGATGGTGCACCTTACTCTGTAGAACGCTTGCAAGCAGCCTTGTTTGAGACAGAAAACGGCTTTCTGGCACCCCTGCAAACAGTCGCTGCCGAAGTGGCGCCTGCTCCTGAAGCGGTACAGCAAGGGATGATTGCTCAGCCAGTACAATGGTTGAGCAAGCCAAAGCCGCAGGCCGAACAGCCGGTGTTTCCTGAAAGCTGGTTGCAGGCTTATCCGCAAAGCCTGATGATTGAATATACCTCGCGTTGCAATTTGCGCTGTAAATATTGCTCCAAGAGTAATCCTGGCGATGATCAGATTCCAGGACGGAATATGGATATGACAGCCCAAACTGTCGATGCGGTGATTCATCTGATAGAGCAATCGAACTACACCGAGTTATTGCTGGCAGGTACAGGCGAGTCGACATTTCATCCACATTGGCGTGAGGATTTCCCTCGCCTGATACAGGCCGGTAAAGCTCGAAATCCAGCGTGTTACGTCCATGTGAACAGTAATTTTGCAGCCAAGTATGAAGACGAGGATTGGGCGGTCTTTGCGCAACTTGACGGGGTCGTCATTTCGATTGACACGGCTGACCGCCAACTGACCCGCGAGGTCCGTGCCAAATCAGACCTTGGCCTGATTATTTACAATATCACCCGTTTGCAAACCTACTGCCAGTTTCACGGCTTGAAGTTGCCACAACTCACGGTGAATGTCACTTTGTATCATGAAGCTGCAGCAGGATTGCCCGAGTTGATGGCATTGTTATCCAATTTACCCATCCAGTCAGTGTCTATTTCAGATTTGTTTGAACGTGAAGCGACCGATAAACATGCTATTCGTCCCTTGCACAATGATGATCCCGAGTCTTTTGCGCAAGCAGTAAATCACTTAAAACATGCCATGGAAATCGCAGGCCGACAACAACGCTTTAGTGTCAGTATCCAGCCACACTTACTGGAAAGAATTGAAGCCATGGCCTCTCGGGATACACCGTCTGCTACCAGCAATCATGTGGTTCAGCCAACGCAGCAAACGGCTACAAAACTTTGCCTGCAACCTTGGACACGCTTTACGCTCGCGGCGGATGCCGCCATTTTTCCTTGCTGCATGACTGAAATGGATCCGGTAGGCAACATTGACTCCGGCAAGGAAGAGGATGGATTGAACGGTCAGGGCATACGCGCTTTTCGTCATGCCTTGTTGCGAGGGGACATGCCTGCTGCTTGCCGTCATTGTACCAACGCGCCGGATGTGTCACCGCAAACCTTGCAGGCAGCCGTGAACGAACTTTCAAGAAAGGGCAATGTATGAGCGGGGAAGTATTAACTAATATCGATACAGATCTGGCACAGCGTATGCGTGAAGCGCATGAAGCCGCAGGTCAGCCAGCCGAAGCCGAGAGCATCTATCAGCAGATTCTGCAACAATATCCACGACATGCACCTGCGTATCACCAGCTGGGCTTGTTGCTGTTTGCACAGGGCCATCACGAAGCCGTTACCAGATTTGAGCAGGCGATCCAGTTGGCAGCAGACCACGCACAATACTGGGTCAGCTATATTGATGCATTGATGCTCACCGGCCAGCTACAGAAAGCTGCAGCGGCCATTCAACTCGGTCAGCAGTACGGGTTGCCTCTGGAGCATGCCCAGCTATTGGCACAGGAGTGTATAGAACGTATGTCGCTGGATCCCGGTGTTTCAAGCGCTGATTCAGAAGATGCGGAGCCATCTGGTCGTTCGGTCGAGCAGTTATGGCAGCACGCTTGTGCGATGCAAAACGCAGGGCAGCTCGAAGAGGCGAAACAGCTTTTGCAGGATCTTTTACAAGTTTCACCAGAGCATGGTGAGGCGCGGCATGCCATGGGGCGGTTGCTGGCTGAAACTGACAGTCTTGAGGCTGCCATGCCGCACCTGGAGGCTGCTTTGTCACTGGCACCACAGCATGAGCAGCACTGGGTGACTTATATAGATGCGCTCTTGCAGTTAAACGCATTTAAAACCGTGTTTGATGCGATGCAGGCAGGCCGCAAGTTTAGTTTGTCGGAGACAATGCAATCCACATTGTTTGCCGATACCATTCACAGGGTGATCGATTTGCTGGATCAAGGTGCTATCGATCAAAATCAGCTGTGGACGGCGCTGATCAATGACAGTGGCTTATATGATCAGATTGTGCAAGACAACCTGAACGCCATGCAACAGGCACAGCTTGCGGGCAAGGTTGTGGACGGGTGCATGGTACTGGATTCCTGCCTTTCCTTCATGCAGCAGTTTCCAGCCTTGCTGGAAAGTCAGCGTCTGATGATGTTTATTCGTGTCATGGTCGCAAAATTGATGTGGGCTCCCGCGTTGATCGGACACAAGATTTTTGCACCAGACTTTGACCAGCTACTAAGCCAGATCACACTGGATATACCCAATATCACGCCACGCCGGAAAAAACGCGCAAATCTGGTGATCGCGACAGAAGTGTACGATTTTGGCGGGCATACCAAAGATATTATTGCGATATTAAACAGCATAGAGCATCCGGTGCTGGTGATTACCGATCTATATGGCCGCTTTGCCAGCCAACTTTTTTACCAGAAAATCGCCAGTGCTTTGCCTGCGGATTGCCCGGTTATTGTGCTTCCACAAGAAGCCTACCTGCAAAAAAGTACGCGGTTGGCCAGCCTGATTAATCATACTGCACGTAATGTCTTCCTGTTGACACATCATGACGATGTGGTAGCCGCGGTTGCCTGCCAGCCACAATTGGAAACGCATTATCACTTTATCCATCATGCTGACCACAACCTGGCGATTGGCAATGCAATTCCACATTTGAAACATATCGATTTGTTTGGTGGACGGGCAATCAACTGTCATGAAGACCTGGGTGTGGAGACACAGTGCCTGCCAACCACTTCTGCTGATCGCGGCGTAAAAGCTTTTGCGGCAGAGATTACCAATTTCGGCACAGTGACCGCAGGTTCTTCTGGCAAGTTCCAAAGCGAAGGCCCTATTGCATTAGCCGCTATAGTGGCTGAGAGCTTGCTTACTACCGGCGGTAAGCATTATCACTTTGGCGAGATGCCGCAGCAAGTGCTGGATGGGCTGCAAAGTTTTCTGGTGCAAAAAGGGCTGGATGCCAACCGCTTTATGTATATGGGCAATGTGCCTTCCTTGTGGGATGCGTTGCTCGAAATAGATGCGCATATCTTTATCGGATCTGCGCCGATTATGGGAGCCAAGTCAGATATCGAAGCGCAAGGCGCTGGTTATCCCTTGCTGGCCTACAAAGCACTGGATTGCCCAAGACACATGAATGTGGGCAGCCATGCGCCAGAAGCCCTTTACTGGCATGATCTGGCGTCATTCAAGGCTGGGCTGCTGGCTATGATGACTGACCATGCTGCCTTATCCACTGCGGCCAGAAACTATTACGAACAAGCATGCGCTATGCACACTTATCAGCGTATGCTGGCAGATATGAGTCACTGATATGGATATTATTCCTTACGCACAACACGATTTCGGCTGGGATACGTTTCTTGCCCAGAGTCGCAATGGCGTCTTTTTGTATAAAAGAGCCTACATGGACTATCATGCAGACCGATTTCAGGACGCTTCGCTCTGGATTAAAAAGGACGATCAAGTATTGGCGATGCTGCCTGCCAATCGCCAGGGTGACACCATTGTCAGCCACGGTGGCCTGACTTTTGGCGGGCTGGTGCTGGGCAGTAAAGCCGGTGCTGCCGATGTCATGGAGATCTTTGTCCGTTTGCGTGAGTACTGGTCAGCGCAAGGCGTTAACAAGCTGATTTACAAACCGATACCTCACATCTATCACACAGTGCCCAGCGAAGAGGATTTGTATGCTTTGCACCGATTGCATGCGCGTCCAGTGCGGGTTGATGTTTCCACTACCGTCGACCAGGCCAATCGTTTGCCACTGTCCAAAGGACGCAAGCATGCCTTGGGCAAGGCGCGCAAGGCCGGTGTCACTATTCGGCAAAGTGATGATTATGCTGCTTGCTGGCACATGTTGACTCAAAACCTGGCAGATCGCCATGGCGTGAAACCTACCCATACCGTTGAAGAGATGACGTTGCTGGCCAGCCGCTGCCCGGAAATTGCACTATACATGGCCTATCTCGATGAACAGCCGATTGCTGCGGTGGTGATGTATGGCTACCGGCAGGTTGCTCATACCCAATATATCGCACTGACCGATACCGCACGCGAAACCGGTGCACTCGATTTGTTGCTGGAAACACTGATCAGTGAGATTTATGCAGATAGACCTTTTTTTAACTTTGGAATTTCTACCTGCAACAATGGCATGTATTTTAATGATGGCTTGTGCGCCCAAAAAGAAATGTTTGGTGGCCGTACCACCATCATGCAATGGTTGGAAATGGAGTGTGTATGAACATCGTGAATCGTAAACAGGCCATTGCCGAGTATGAGCAGGCCTATAGCGCCAGTGATTTTGAGGTGATACAGGCTCGCTATCGCAAAAAATTATTGCTGGAACTTCTGAATACGGTACAGCCAAAGCGTGTGCTTGAAGTCGGCTGCGGCTGGGAAACCATCGCCAACCACTGGTCAGGCTTCGAGCAGTTCACCATTGTCGAGCCGGGCGCACAGTTTGCTGCCAAAGCCCGCACAGATGTGCAGGCAATGCCAGGGGTGACCGTGGTTGAACAGTTTCTGGAAGAGGCGGTAGACCAGTTGCAGCAACACTCCTATGACTTGATTTTGCTCAGCAGCCTGTTGCATGAAGTGCCTGATCCGGCGGCAGTATTGCGCGGCGCAAAAGCCCTGTGCCATGGCGGTACTGTGGTGCATGTCAATGTGCCGAATGCACGCTCCATGCATCGTCTGCTGGCGGTCGAAATGGGGCTGATGCCGGATGTGTACACCGCGTCTGCATTGCAAAAATCGTTTAAACAGCCGCGTATCTTTGATATGGCGCAATTACAGGCATTATCGGAAGGCGTAGGCTTTAAGGTGCGTGCATCCGGCTCGTTTTTTATCAAGCCGTTTACCCATGGCCAGATGATGTCACTGGTCAAAGATGGCTTACTGACCGAACCAGTGCTGGATGGCTTGTGGGGACTGACCAAGCACTTTCCTGAAGCTGGCTCTGAAATTTACGTCAATCTCAACTGTGAGGATTAGGTATGAATACTGAAACAACCGTGATTGTAGGCAACGCATTGGCCGGGATGGTGACAGCACTGGAACTGGCTCGGCAGGGCAAACCGGTGACCCTGGTTAATCCGGGTGGGCCTTTGGGTGGTTATTTTGCCGGTTTGGAGATTGAGGGGGTGATGTTTGATGCCGGTCTGGTTAAATTCGAGCTGGATGGTTACTTGTCACAACAGAACAAGCTGGCCAGTTATGACCCGAAATTGCGCAATGACGTGGGACGCTTTATGAATATTGTACATGCATGGGCCTTGCAATATGCGCCACTGCACCAGTTTGATATGCCCAAGATGTGGCTACAAAACAAGGTGTATGATGATGTTGTATTGAGTAACAGTTATCACACGTTTAGCCAGTTGCCGTTTGCGCAAGACAGCATTAAAGAGTTGCAAGCCGCACCTGCGGCAGAGATTCATGCGCGTGAGAAAGCCAATGGTGCGCGTTACCATACGCTTGATTACTTGACCGCCTCACTGGCCAATCACGGTAAAACCATGCATGCGCAGATTATTGCCCCTTACTTGATGAAAGCACAGGGCGTTACCGCCGACAAAATGTTGGCGCGCTACCACCGTGTGGCCTGGTTGCCCCTGTTTTATCCTGATACCTTGCTGGCCAGTTTTCAGGGTAAGCCGGTTCCACTCAATCCAACAGTGTTTCATTATCCCAAGCAGGGCGCCGTCGGCGGTATTTGCAAGCAGGTCAAACAGCAGGTGCTGAATCACCCTAATATCACTTATATACAGCAGCCGGTAAATGCGGTTGAAAAAGTGGCAACTGGCTGGCGTGTACAGTTAGGTGAGGGGAGTGTCGAAGGCGCACATCTGGTTTGGACCGGTGCCCCTGCCGCCTTACTCAAGGCACTGGGACAACAGCCCAGCGTTGCACAAGAAATCAAGTCGCCGATTGCCGTTCTGTTTTTGCGTATTAAAAAGGCGGATATCCGCAATGTCCATACCATTTTGCATGTACTGGACATGGATAAATGCGCCTACCGCATTACCAACCAGACCGCATGCGCGGATAACCATACCGATGATATGAATATCGTGGTCGAATTTAACCAGGATTATTTCAAGCGTTTATATGGTGAATCGATCTCAGATGCAGAGATCACCGAAAAACTGGTTGCTGAACTGGCTGCGATGAATATGGTAGCTGAAGGCACAGTGCCTCTGATTGCTTCCATCAAACGTATCCCTGGAGGATTTCTGGTACCCGATGCGGCCGCGCGTGATGCATGGGAACAGGATCAGCAGACCGTGGCCAAGCTGCATCCTGATATTGCATTGTTGGCAATGTCTAGCGGCTTCTTTGCTACTTCATTAAATGACCAGGTGATACAAGGCTTGTATTATGCGGAAACCCGTCAGCCATCCGACCGTGTGCAATTAAAACAAGCCGCAACCGCCTGATTTTGTATCAATGCCATGGCCCTGTGACAGAGGGCTATGACTCCTTCTGGTTGCACTGACCTGCGACGACATCAAAATACCGCCTTTTCCCAGCTTTATTAGACAAATCAATCTGGTTGCATTTCACTTATAGTCAATACACAAATTACATGTGTATTAAATAGCAGGTGAGCCATGCCACTAGAACATTGCCGAATTATCGAATTGCCAAAGATTCACGATCCACACGGGAACTTGACCTTTGTGGAAAGTGATAACCAGGTCCCGTTCAACATCCAGCGTGTATACCATGTGTATGATGTGCCGGGTGGCGCTGAGCGTGGTGGGCATGCGCATAAAAATCTGCATCAGTTTATTGTGGCCATGTCAGGCAGCTTTGACATCACCCTGGATGATGGCAAGGATAAAAAGAAATTTCACCTGGCCCGCTCTTATTACGGCTTGTATATCTGTCCCATGATCTGGCGTGAAATAGATAACTTTTCGTCAGGTTCTGTATTGATGTGCCTGGCCTCTGAAAAGTATGACGAAAGCGATTATTTCCGTCGCTATGATGATTTTATGCGTGCTCGCTGGGCCGCATAACAGAAGAACACGCTGTGCTCATCAGGCTGTGGCAATCATATGCCACAGCCTGCGTCATTTTTAATCAGGATCGAGAGGTTTCCAGCATCGGCGCCAGCACCGGGCGCGTACTGGGTGCTGGCTTGTTTGGGCGGGGGGACGTTCTGTAAACGTGGCCGGAAGTTTCTACCCCTGCACGCATACGGATCAATTCGGCAATTTCTGCGCTGTCCTTCTGATTTTCGCGCGGAGCAAACAGGGCACGGCCCCTGGGGTCGGCATCGACCGGTGGCTCGCACAGATAATAGACGGCCAGGCTTTTGCGATAAATGCCATACGGCTGGGTTAACGGCCGGCTCATGCCGTGCCAGGAGTTTTGTGTGGTGTCAAAAATGACCGCACGGTTAAACTTTGGACTGATTTCCTTGATGAGTTCACCCGGCTGATGTTTTTCTGCATTATGGCTCCACAAGCCCAAATGCCCACCATGGTAGGCTTTCAATTGCTCTGATACATAAATAATAATGTTCACTTTGCGCTGCAAGCCCAATTTTGGGTGGATGGAGTAATCCAGATGCGGATTCAAATTGCCGCCTGTACCGTGAATATGCCAGCCCCCCCCATGCAAGCCGTTATCCGGATAGAGTTGTACGCCGACGAGTTCTGATAGTTTGTCGATGACTGCCGGTGAGTTTAATGTTTGAAACAGGGCATAGGTCAGGCCAGGAAAAGCATTCCAGTCATTGAGTGCTTTTTTATCCTCTATTTCGTTGCGATAGCAGAACCAGTGTGAGGCGTCATATTCTGGAAATTCTCGTGCAATCTTCTTGACCAACTCCGGATTTAGAAAATTATCGATCACAGCATGACGAAAAGGCTCAGCATCCTGAAAGTGCTGCATGCCTGTCGTGAGTTGATTCAAATCTAAAAATGGTTGCATGGTGCTGGTTCCCGTGACTGGTTTAAGGGCGTATATCTTTATAACGGAATGAGCAGCTTTTTATTTAGTGTAAAACCCCTGCTTTTATCATTCTGTTTATGGCTGCCCGGCGGCAAAAGACTTCTGAGGTGGGTTTAGAAAGCACACGGATAAAATTGGCAGGTAAATCTTTGCCTGTTTGGCAAAATCGAACAGGCGTTATTCTTATATAGTAGAGGTCGGTCAGCGTGTGCGTGAGACATACCCTATATAAGGAGTCATCAACTCGCGTTGCAATCAGGCTATAAAGCCGGACGTGGCATGCACTCCAATGACTGCACGCCCTCAATTTGACAGGTATAAAGCATGATCCCTTTTCTTGATCTGAAAGCAGCCTACGACGAGCAGTCGTTGGCACTGGAAACCGCCATTTTGCGCGCGACCCGTTCTGGCTGGTATATCGGGGGCACTGAAGTCGAGACTTTTGAGCAGCAGTTTGCTGCTTATGTCGGCGCACAGCATTGTGTCGGCCTGGGCAATGGGCTGGATGCACTGATCTTGGCGTTACGGGCCATGGATGTAGGGGCTGGTGACGAAGTCATTGTGCCTTCCAATACCTATATTGCGACTTGGCTGGCGGTGAGTGCTGTCGGTGCAACCCTGGTGCCGGTAGAACCGGCGCCAGGCCAGTTCAATATCGATGCTGAAGGCATACAACAGAAAATCACCGATAAAACAAAAGTGATTCTGCCTGTCCATTTATATGGTATGCCCGCCAATATGGAGGCCATTTGCGGGTTGGCTAAGGCGCATGGCCTGTTAGTGCTCGAAGATGGCGCGCAAGGACATGGCGCCGCCACGGGTGGCAAGCGCATTGGTGCGCATGGCGATGTGGTGGCATGGAGCTTTTATCCGGGAAAAAATTTGGGTGCGCTAGGCGATGGCGGCGCGGTGACTACCGACGATGCTGCGTTGGCAGCCCGCATACGGTTACTGGGAAACTATGGCTCGGCGGTCAAATACTACAATGAGGAGCGCGGCGCCAACAGCCGCCTGGATCCGGTGCAGGCAGCCGTGCTTTCGGTCAAACTGCACAGTCTGGATGACTGGAATGCGCGCAGAGTGAAGATTGCTGAACGTTATTTGCAGGGGCTGGCAGGGTTGCCCTTACAGTTGCCGGTGACTCCAGACTGGGCAGAGCCGGTGTGGCACTTGTTCGTGGTTGTCACCCCGCAGCGGGACGCTTTGCAGGCGTATTTGAAAGCCAACCATGTACAGACCTTGATTCATTATCCAGTCCCACCGCATTTGCAGCATGCGTATGCGGACCTGCATTGGGCCCGCGGCAGCTTTCCGCGCGCCGAACATTATGCGAACGAGGTGCTGAGTCTGCCCATAGGGCCGCAGTTAAGTATGGCAGAGGTGGATCAGGTGATTGAGCATGTGCGTGCCTTTTATGGTTACGGTGCAGCCTGATACGTGATTGTTTTGTCTGATATTAAAGTTTTTCCGGGAGGGGTCGTAAATAGTTTCAAGTGCATGATTGATCGAAAAAAGAAATTTGCAACAAGGATTAAAGAAATTTCAGAAGCGGTCGATAACATAACTAACAACGCGAGATAGCAAAGTTTAAGTGAGTAACAAGCGATCAACGTTGAAAGTAACATGACGATGTAACACTTAACTGGATATACGACTCTAAAGGAGATTTACCATGGCTGCTGTAATTAATACCAACATTTCATCTTTAAACGCACAACGCAATCTGAATGCATCTCAGACCAGCATGAATCAATCGATTCAACGCTTGTCTTCCGGTCTGCGTATCAACAGTTCTAAAGATGACGCCGCAGGTTTGGCAATTGCAACCCGTATGGACGCACAAGTGCGTGGTATGGATGTTGCGATCCGTAACTCTAACGATGCAATTTCTTTCCTGCAAACGGCTGAAGGCGGTTTGAGCAAAGCAACCGATGCTTTACAACGTATGCGTGAACTGTCAGTGCAGGCAGCCAACGGCTCCTACAGCTCAGGTGACCGTGCCAATCTGGATGCTGAATATCAGCAGTTGTCTTCAGAACTGACACGTTTGAGTACTGCGACCAAGTTTAACGGTCAGGCTGCATTCGGTACTGGCTATAACTTCCAGGTAGGTGCTGATGCGACAGATACGATCAGCGTCAGCTCGGTGGCGGCAGCGACCATGGCTGGTTCGATTTCTTCAGCGGCGGGTGCTTCTGCAGCGATTACTGCGATTGACGCGGCACTGGATACTGCAAACACCAACAAAGCGACACTGGGTGCTTACCAAAACCGTTTTGAGTCTGTGATCAGCAACTTGCAAGTGGCTTCAGAGAATACTTCTGCTGCCAAATCACGGATTATGGATGCTGACTTCGCTTCAGAAACAGCCAAGATGACACGTGCTCAAATTCTGCAACAAGCAGGTACTGCAATGCTGGCTCAAGCTAACCAGTTACCAAATAGCGTGATGACACTGTTGAGAGGTTAATTCTTAACTCAGGATAATCACATCCACAGGGGTTCGCCTCTGTGGATTTTAGGCTAAGCAGAGGAGCAACATCATGACTCAATCGATGGATGGTGTGGGCGGTAACCGCGCATTACCTGGTGTATCTGCAGCTAACAGTCTGAAGCTGGTGAAGTATGCAGAGGCCAGTGGAGACCAAAAACCTGCAGAGGTGCTGGATAAGGCAACTTTGACAGGAGCTGTGAAAAAATTGAATGACTATGTAGCGCCCGCTTTACAGACAATACAGTTTTCTATTGATGATGAAACGGACCGCATTGTAGTGAAAGTAGTGGATACCGAAACACAAAAAGTATTGCGCCAGATTCCGAATGAGGAAGTGCTGGCCATCAGCAAAACGCTGGATAAACTGCGTGGGCTGGTGATAAGGCAAACTGTGTAGGGTCCATATTTTTTAATTATGTCTGGAGAATAAAAGATGGCTTCGATTACATCAAGCACCGGTGCATCCGGTCTGGCAATTGACTCGATTGTGACCGGGTTGATGACGATCGAAAAGCAACCTTTAACAAAAATCCAGACACAGATTTCTTCCTACAATACCAAGATGTCTGCTTATGGTACGCTGAAAAGCGGCCTGAGCACTTTTCAGGCAGCGGTAGACAAACTGGCTACCGCTGCCAAGTTTAATGCGCAGTCAGCAAAACTCTCGGACAGTAGCAGCATGACGGCAAGCTCTGACGGGACTGCCACCAGTGGCAGCTACAGCATCAATGTCAGCCAGCTCGCCAGCTCACAGAAGTTGACAACCTCGGCCTACAGCAGCGTGACCGATGTGGTGGGTACCGGCACCATGACCATTTCTTTCGGAACCTTTACTGCGGCTGACGCGACTGCCGGCACTCCGGCTGCGTTTACGGCAAACACCGCGAAAGATGCACTTACCATCGATATTACCAGCAGCAATAACACGCTGTCTGGCATCCGGGATGCGATTAATGCAAAGAATGCTTCAGTCTCTGCTTCTATCGTCAATGATGGCAGTGGCAATCGTCTGGTGATTACTTCAAAAGATACCGGCGCAGTCAATAGCCTGAAAATTGATGTGGCAGATGCAGATGGCAATAATACCGATACAAGCGGTTTATCTGCACTTGCCTACGATCCCTTGGGGTCGGCTGGCAGTGGGCAGAATTTGACACAGCTGGTGGCCGCCAAAAATGCATTGCTGACAGTCGATGGGCTGGATATCAGCAAGCCCAGTAATACGCTGAATGATGTGATTCAGGGCGTCACACTGAATCTCAAATCGATTACCAGCACAAGTAATACGCTGGAAGTGGCGACAGATACCACCACCATTCAGGCCTCGGTACAGAGTTTTGTCGATGCTTATAACAAGCTGAATACCAGCTTGCGTGATTTGACCAAGTTTGTCGAGGGCGGCTCATCTTCCAATGGCCCGTTATTGGGGGACTCCACCACCAGAGACATCAGCGTCAAGTTGAAAACGATGTTGTCACGCCCGTCAACCACGGCCACCACTTACCGTACCTTGAGTGACATTGGGGTCAGTGTGGGTAACGATGGTTCGCTCAGCTTGAATAGTACCAAACTGCAGACTGCACTCAGCACCAATCTGGGTGACGTTGCCAAGCTGTTTGCGCCTTCGGCTACCTCGACAGATCCACAAGTCAGCTATATGGACAGTAATGCCAAGACAGTGACTGGCACCTATGCGGTGAATGTGTCGCAGCTGGGCAGCAGCACGCAGGATGTGACGGGCACAATCAACGGCATCACTGCGGTTGGCAGTGGCTCCTACCTGACGGGTGCGGTTGACGACCCCAGTTATGGTTTGAAACTCAGTATCACGGGTACTGCAACAGGTAGCCGGGGTACGGTGAGTTTCAACCGGGGCCTGGCGGGAGAGTTAAGCAGCCTGATTGGAGACTGGCTGGATACAGATGGTCCGCTGGCTGCTAAAACCGATGGTATTCAAACCTCGATCAAGGAGTTGAATAAAAAATCAGATAATTTAAATGCAAAACTGCCTGCGATCGAGCAACGCTACCGCGCACAGTACGCAAAACTCGATGCACTGCTTAGCAGCATGCAAAGTACAAGTTCTTATCTCAGTCAACAAATTGCTGCGCTGAACAATAACAGCTAGCAGCCATAAAATACAGGAGAATCATAATGTTCGGAATGAAGCAATTGGGCATTAATGCTTACGCAAATGTTGGCCTTGAGACCGGAGTGGTAGATGCCAGTCCATTAAAATTGACTGTGATGTTATATGAAGGTGCAATCACTGCCTGCATTCAGGCACAACAAGCCATGCAACAGCAAAATATTGCCCAAAAAGGGGCATCGATTACCAAGGCGGTGTCCATTATTGATAATGGTTTGCGCGCCAGCCTGAATAAAGGTGCCGGCGGCGAGATCGCCAATAATCTTGATCAGTTGTATCAATATATGACACGCAGCCTGATGCAGGCAAGCTTGCATCTTGATGCGAATAAAATCAACGAAATCCAGCATTTGCTCATGGACCTGAAAAGCGCTTGGGAAGCATTGGAGAAAAATGCACTCAGCCAGTCTTCTGCCCAGAACGATGTATCCCTGGCCAATATGATCGGTCAAAAAACGCAGCAACTACATCAGATGGGAAACATTAATCGTCTGGCTGCCGCTGGAGTATAGCCATGTCCAGTGCGCTGATTAATACCTATGAATCTGCTGCCAAGATGATGGCGCAGATGCTGATTGCAGCCAGGCAGGGTGCTTGGGAGAAGGTCACCGAGCTTGAGCAGTCCTATATGCTCAAAATCGAAGTCATCAAATCACTGGAGCAGTCCCTCAGATTGCAGTCAGTGGTGTTGACGACAGACCAGAATGCTCGCAAGCAGGCACTGGTGCAGAAAATTCTGGCCGATGATGGCGAGATTCGACAGTTGCTTTATCCGGTGATGCACCGGATTACGGACATGATTTTTGATGCGCAACTGCATGCGCGCATGCCCCCGGACAGTTTATAAATGATCCCGATTCCGCAGACGCTCAGTGCCCGTTTTGTTCCACTCGAGGCCGAGAGTCTGTCTGCTGTTTCGTCTATTTTGCCGGTCGAGGGCGCGCAGTCCGAGCCGCCACTGTGGAGCCGTCTGCGTCAGGGCGCTCAGTTTACAGGCGTGATACTGGGCAAGGAAAAACCTGCGAGCGAAGCTTCTTCTGCCCTGGCCACTTTTAAAGTACAGCTTAATCTCCCCAATCAACCGCCTGCGGTAGTCCTCATGCAGTTACCCGCGCAGCTTGCCCAGCAGCAATCCCTGCAAATGCAATATCTGGGACAACCACATGCAGCCAGGGATGAACCGCAAGTCCGCTGGGGGCTGGCGCCATCGGCGCGTGGACCGGGTACGCTGGCATCTGCAGGCCTGGGTAATGCATTGCAGCATGATGTTTTGCAGTCTTCGATGGAAGATGCAGAGCTGTTGCCGGCAGCGCAATCTGGTCTGGGGCTGGCCAGCCAGGTAGAACTGAGCACGCCGGCCAAAAATTTGCAGCGCTGGATCAACTCCCCCCTGTTTAACGAGCAGTCGGCTACCTTGCGAACACAGGCCGTCGTCACACAAACGCCTGAAAAGCCGCAAGTGCTGGCGCAGGACCTGAAGCATGCGCTGGACAGTTCCGGGCTGTTTTATGAATCACATTTGAAAGAGGCTACCCTAGGCAGCCGTCCATGGCATCAACTGTTGCAGGAGCCACAAAACAAGCCGCACTTTATGCCCCCGGAGATGGTGGCGCAGCAATTGCAGGTGCTGGAGCAGCAACGCGTGATCTGGCATGGAGAAGTCTGGCCGCAGCAGACCATGCATTGGGAGGTCACCGAGCGTGAAGCCTCGCCGCAAAGTATGGAAGATCCGACACTGAACACCCTGCAAAGCGATCTGAAACTGCAACTGCCACAGTTGGGTGAGGTGGCGGTGCGTATTGTCATGGTCAATGGCCGGTTCAATGTACAGATCAAGGCAGATGCCCCCGACAGTCTCCGCCAGATGCGGTCTGCGCGTAGCGGGCTGGCCAGCAGCATGCAGGCAGCAGGGTTGACGCTGGAGGCCTTGCAGATCAGCAAGGATGAACCCAATGCGGCAGGCTAAGACGTATACCCAGTCTGCGGTTGCCCTGGCTTATGAATCGGGCGATATTGCACCACGTGTGGTGGCAAAGGGTAAAGGTTTACTGGCTGAACGCATCATCGCCTTGGCCAAAGAGCACGAAGTCTATGTGCATGAGTCGCAGGCATTGCTGGGCTTGTTGATGCAGGTCGAACTGGATACACATATTCCACCGCAACTGTATCAGGCGATTGCTGAAATTCTGGCCTGGTTATATCAACTGGAGCAGGGCGAGCAGCGGGAGCCGCCAGTCGTTTAGAGCGTTACCATAGATCACTGTAGAGATAACAGTCGCGGGGATGTTTGTAACGCCGCGTGGCTATATTTGCATATTCATCATGTCTTGATATGCGCTTACCAGCTTGTTGCGGACTTGTACCGTTGCCTGAAATGCAATATTGGCTTTTTGACCGGAAATCATGACATCTGACAAGCTGACATTGTCGTTACCCAGGGCAAAGTCCTTACCCACATTTTCGGCTTGCACCTGCATGTTATTGACCTGATCCAGTGAAGCCTTCAAGGCATCGCTGAAGCTGACCTGGCTGGTTGGGCTGCTCTCGACTGGTTTTTGTACCGGGCTGACAGCATTGGCTGCACCAAAACCCTCCGGTTTTTGAGCGGCTGAGCGCAATTGTGCCAGCATGGACGAGATGCGCTGTGCATCAATACCGCCTGCGTTCATGGTGGTCTCCTTTTGTTGAAAGCGGGCATCAGTGCCCACGGAATCTCATGGTGATTACTTTAACATTGCCATCCATCCATCGCTCTGCAAAATAGGCGACATTAATCCATCTTATTTGCGAATTTGAATCATCGGTGCAGGCGCATAATGGGTCCCATGAGCAACTCCCTTAGTGGGGCCGTTGCACAGGATAAAAGTAATATGCAGGGTGTTGTCATGACGTGCCTGGCACGTTGTAAATGGTGTAATCATGGAGGTTCCAATGGCTGCTGACGCTGCCGCATTTGAGTCAAACAATCTACCGGGCGCATCGGCGTTCGGGCAGTTGGGTCAGAAACTACTGCTGGTGGCAGGCATTGCTGCCGTGGTGGCTGTGATGGTCGTGTTTTGGTTATGGAGCCAAAAACCGGATTATCGCGTACTGTTTTCCAATTTTGCAGATAAAGATGGCGGTGCCATTGTTTCCGAGCTGGAAAAGCTGAATATTCCCTACCAGTTTGCCGAAGGCGGTGGTGCCATCCTGGTGCCTGCTGATCAGGTACATCAGGTGCGTTTGAAACTGGCCGCCCAGGGTTTGCCCAAAGGCGGTAATATTGGCTTTGAACTGCTTGAAAACCAGAAATTCGGTGTTTCCCAGTTTGTCGAGCAAGTGAACTTTCAGCGTGGCCTCGAAGGTGAGCTGGAGCGTAGCATCCAGTCCATTTCTGCAGTACAGGCCGCACGTATTCATCTGGCGATTCCCAAGCCCAGCGTATTTGTGCGTGAACAGCAGTATCCAACCGCTTCTGTATTATTGAATCTGCACAATGGTCGCCGACTCGATGCCCAGCAAGTGGCCGCGGTGGTCCATCTGGTGGCCAGTAGCGTGCCTAACCTGTCTGCCGACCACGTCACTGTGGTGGACCAGAATGGCAACCTGATCTCTGATAACACCAACAAGCTTAAACAGAATGGTCTTGATCCCGAGCAGATGGCTTATGTTGAAAATATGCAGAGCAGCATTGCCCGCCGTGTCGAATCCATTATCACACCGATTGTAGGCGCAAAAAATGTACATGCCGAAGCCAGTGCCGAAATTGATTTTTCGGTGACTGAGCAGGCGGCCGAATCCTACAAGCCGAATACCAAACCGGATGCCATGGCCGTGCGCAGTGCACAAACGCATGAGTCGCAAAACGGCAATCAGGATAACGGCGCTGTGCCTGGTGCGCTTTCCAACCAGCCACCGCCTGAATCCACTGCACCGATCAATGCGCCGCAAGCGGCGGGCGCCAATGGTGAGGCCGCACCTGCTGCGCCTGCAGCTGCGGCGAACCTGAGCACACAGAAAGATTCGACCACCAATTATGAAGTCGACAAGACAGTCAGCTATATGCAGCAACCCAAAGGCGGCGTCAAGCGCCTGCATGTGGCTGTCGTAGTCAACCATATCCCTGTAGTAGATAGCACCGGTAAAACCACCTATCGTGCCCTGAATGCTGCCGAGAAGCAGCAGGTGAGTGATCTGGCCATGCAGGCCATGGGGTTTAACCGCGAGCGCGGTGACAGTATTTCGGTCGTCAATACGCCATTCCTGGCTGAAGCACAGGAAAAACTGGCCGAACCGCCCTTGTGGAAAGATCCATTGGCGATTGAGTATGGTAAAGATGTATTGCGCTTTATTGCCGGCGTGGTGGTGTTGATGCTGATCTACAAGAAACTGCTCAAGCCGATGGCTGGCAAGTTGACCGGGGCAGATAAAAAACAGGCCGAACTGGCGGCGGCACAAGCCCAGTTGCTGCCTGGCAGCCCGGGTGCTGAGGCTGGTGTCATGGCGGCTGCGGGCGGGGAAGCAGGTGCTGATGATGCGCTGGTGACACTCAGCGGGGATGCCCCGGCACTCGCCAATGGCAACACAGCACTGAATCAGACCTTGCTGGCTGCCAAGCAACTGGCGATTGAAAATCCACGTATGGTTGCAAATGTTGTGTCCGGCTGGACCGCCGCGGAGAAATAAATGAGTGACGAAGGCTTAAACAACAGCGCGATTTTAATGCTGGCACTTGGCGAAGATGAAGCTGCCGAGGTCATGAAGCACTTAACGCCCAAAGAAGTACAGAGACTGGGCATAGTCATGGCTTCGATGAAACCGGTTCCTCGTGAAGAGGTGGAGTCAGTGCTGGAAAAGTTCATGGTCGATTTTGCTGGCAGCAGCGACTTCGGGCTGGACTCTGACAGTTATATTCGTTCGGTCCTGATTAAAGCTTTTGGTGACGACAAAGCGTCGAATCTGCTCAACCGTATTCCACAGTCACAGGATGCGGCTGGCATTGAAAGCCTGAAATGGATGGATGCATTCAGTGTGGCCGACTTTATCAAAAACGAGCATCCGCAGATTATTGCAACCATCCTTTCTCACCTTGAAGCCGATCAAGCTGCCGAGATTCTTGGCCACTTTACCGAGCGTTTGCGTCAGGATGTGATGTTGCGGATTGCCACGCTGGACAGCGTCAAGCCGACAGCACTCAAAGAGCTGAACGAAGGCATGCTGAAAATGCTGGCGGGTAACGATAATCTGAAACGGCAATCTATCGGCGGCGTAAAAACCGCTGCCGAAATCATGAACTTCCTGAGCGGCGAAAATGAAGCCAAGCTGATGGATGGCTTGAAGAGCTACGATGACAATATGGCGCAACAAATCATGGATCAGATGTTTGTCTTCGATAACATTATGGAAATCGATGACAAGGGCATCCAGGTGCTGCTGCGCGAAGTGCAGTCGGATATGCTGATTGTGGCACTGAAAGGCACCTCAGATGAAATGAAAGAGAAATTCTTCCGCAATATGTCTTCACGTGCAGCAGAGATGATGCGTGAGGATCTGGAAAGTCGCGGACCGGTTAAATTATCCGAAGTCGAAGCCCAGCAGAAACAGATTCTGCAAGTGGTCAGACGCTTGTCCGATGAAGGACAAATCATGCTGGCCGCCAAAGGCGACGGTGAGCAATACGTTTAAACAAGGTCCTTGTAAGGAATCGGTATGGTAGCTTCTGCAATCCCCAAAGAAAAAATGACAGCTTACCAGCGCTGGGAAATGGCCAGTTTTGACGACGTGACACCGAGCGAACAAGCCCGGCGTGATCATGCGCAAGCGGAAGAAAATGCACGTACAGTCAGCAATATTCTCAAGCAGGTTCGGCAAGAGGCTTACGAAGATGGCTTTAAAATCGGCTATGGTGATGGCCTGCAACAGGCCAATGCCCAGCTGGCAGACGAGCGTGAGCATCTGGTCAAGCTGGCCGGAAGTTTTCAGCAGGCACTTTCCATGCAGGATATCGCGGTTGCAGAATCGGTATTGACCCTGGCGCTGGAACTGGCTAAAGCCATGATGAAAACGAAAATGCAGGCAGACCCGCAGGCAGTGATTCCAGTGGTGCTGGATGCCATGCATTATTTGCCACAAGTGAAACAGCCTGCCCGACTGATTGTGCACCATGAAGATGCCAAGGTGATTCGTACGCATTTGGGCGATGAGCTCAAGGAGCAGGGCTGGCAGGTGGTGGAAGACAGTAGTGTCGAACGGGGTGGCTGTATGGTGGAAACCGCCGATAACCAGATTGACGCTACCAACGAAATTCGCTGGAAGCGGATGACACAAGGCTTGTCACGTGTGGATGACTGGCACACACCTGCTTTCTCCACAGAACACACAGCATAAAACAGGCAAGCCAGAATCGCATAACCCGTATGACTGATGAATCCATTCCCGCAGTGCTTGATCCGGCTGCCGATGTTGCAGACGTGATTGTTCCGGATACCGAAACTACAGATCCGGCTGCCGCTGCAGCACTATTAAAAGACAATATTCATAGCCAGCGCTGGCAGAGTTACCTCAAGGATTGCCGCGAACTGGTGAATCTGGTGGAGCCGCTCGAAGTGGCTGGCCGTATTATCAAGGTGACCGGCTTGGTGATGGTGGCCACCGGCATCAAGCTGCCGATTGGCAGTGCCTGTTATATCCCGTTACAGGATGGTGGACGCGTAGAGGCCGAAGTGGTCGGCTTTGATGGCGAAAACCTGCTGCTGATGCCGCAGTCTGCGGTAGAAGGCGTGGTCCCCGGGGCCAAAGTATTCAGTCTGGAAATTGCCGAAACCCTGCCAAAACCGCAATTTGGCCGTCCGCCACGGCGGCGTGCGCAAGACCGTGCCCGCCATTTTCCGGTCGGTGACCATTTGCTTGGACGTGTCGTCGATGCTGCCGGCAATCCGCTGGACGGTCTGGGGCCGATTTCCACCGAAGTGACGGCGCCGCTGGGCGGACGTGTGATTAATCCGCTGATGCGGGCGCCGATTGAAACGACGCTGGATGTGGGGGTGCGGGCCATTAATGCCATGCTCACGGTCGGGCGTGGCCAGCGTCTTGGCCTGTTTGCCGGTTCAGGCGTGGGTAAAAGCGTACTGCTGGGGATGATGGCGCGTTATACAACTGCGGATGTGATTGTGGTTGGCCTGATCGGGGAACGTGGTCGCGAAGTCCAGGAGTTTATCGAACAGATTTTAGGGCCTGAAGGCCTGGCGCGTTCGGTGGTGGTGGCTGCCCCGGCGGATGTGTCTGCGTTGATGCGTCTGCAAGGCGCCAGCTATGCCACGGCGATTGCCGAAAAATTCCGCCAGCAAGGCAAAAATGTGTTGCTGATTATGGATTCACTCACCCGGTATGCCATGGCCCAGCGTGAAATTGCTCTGGCGATTGGTGAGCCACCGGCGACCAAAGGCTATCCGCCCTCGGTGTTTGCAAAACTGCCTGCGCTGGTCGAGCGTACAGGTAACGGCGCACGCGGCGAAGGCTCGATTACGGCGTTTTATACCGTGTTGACAGAAGGGGATGACCAGCAGGATCCGATTGCCGATTCTGCACGCGCGATTCTCGATGGACACATTGTGCTGAATCGTACGCTGGCCGAAAGCGGACATTACCCGGCCATTGATATTGAGCAGTCGATCAGCCGCGCCATGCACAACATCACCAGCAGCCAGCATCAGCAACAGGCGCGTCTGCTCAAGCAGTTGTATTCAAGATTTTTGCGCAGTCAGGATTTGATTGCTGTAGGCGCCTATCAGGCGGGGTCTGACCCGATGCTCGACCTCGCTATTCAGAAGCGCGATGTGATTAATCAGTTTTTACAGCAGGACATCCACGAATGCGCCGACATGCAAGCTAGCCTGGACTTGTTGTCGCAAGTGGTTTCCTGATGAAGTGGACGGTGTTTAATGGCTAGTCAATCTACCCAGACCCTGGTGTTTTTACAGGGCTTGGCGACGGAGGAAGTCGAGGCGGCAATGCAGGCATTGGCACAAGCCATGCAGCAACTGGAGCAGGCGCAGGCGCAGCAAACCATGCTGGGGCAATATCAGCAGGAATATCAGCAACAATGGCAGCTGGCCACGCAAAAAGGGCTTAAAGCCGATTTATACCGCAATTTTCAGGGTTTTTTCTCGCAATTGGAATTGGCCGTGCAGGGACAAAATGTTCAAATCGCGCATTGGCAATCAGTTGTGCAGCAAAAACAACTTGAATTGCAGGAAAAGCAGCGCAAGCAAAAGTCTTATGAGGTATTGATTACCCGCGCAGAGCACGCTCAGCAAAAGGTTGAGCGCAAGCGGGATCAAAAAATGATGGATGAATTCGCCAGTCGTGCCAAACGGTCCGGTTTGACATGACAGGCCAGGAGAATAGTATGGCATTTTTGAATTCAGTCAACCTGCTCAATATGGGCGCTGAGCCGGTTAAAGCGGCCCAAAACAGCAATTCCAGTCTGGATGGGGCAAACCAGCCTTCGATAGAGTTTGCGCAAACATTGCGTAAACAGCTGCAACAGTCGTTGCAAAAAGCCCCCGTGTCTTCTCCGCAGTCTCAATCTGCCACGAACAAGGCAGCCGACGCAGCAAAGCAAAACGCCCGTAGCCGGGAGAATGATGCGCCAGAGGCTACTGCCGCAGAGAGCCAGTCCAAAGTAAAACAAGCCGCTGATCAACCGGCACAGAATGAAGCCGCGCAGCAAGACACTGGACAAGCAGCCACAAAAGAAGTCGCGCAACAAGAGGATGGTCAGGCAGGCAAAGCGGTCAATACCGAGCCACAAGTCGAGGAAACTGCGGCAGAGCGCAAAAAACGCATGCTGAGTGAGTTGAGTGCGCAGGATATCATTGACAGCGGCGTTTCGCCTTGGATGCAGACCATGATTGCCATGCGTCCAGCCAGTACAAGTGCTGCTGAAAAAGGCACGCCATCGGCTGGAAAATCTGGGCAGTCTGCCATCGATTTGCCGGTCACCGTCAGCGGTGAGACTTCCGAAGCCATAACTGCGGAAGAGGCTTTGCAAACATCGGTGGCGACTGGTGTACCTGCCCGGCCACTGGATACCCCGACTGAGGCCCCTGCGTCAGCATCATTTAACGAAGTATTGAATACCGCATCGTCCGTATCAGCAACCGCGATGGACATGAGCGGCCTCTCTGAAACGACTGATCTGGCCAGATCTGCAATGGATACAGCGATTGAAGCTGCCATGACAGGCAAAGCAGGTCAGGACAAAGGTCAGCCATTCTCGGCGGAGGCATCTACCATTGATGCGTTACCTGCATCACAGGCGATGCCAAATACCACCTGGCTCAATGCAACCGGACCCACCCAAACGACCAATGTGGTGACCACGCAAATAGCCACGCCGTTTGGCAGTGAGCGCTGGCAGGCGGCGATGAACCAGCATGTGATGAAGATGGTGGGTAGCGGGGATGAGGTGGCCAGTCTGACATTGTCACCCCCGGATCTCGGCCCGATTCAGGTCGTGCTGAAGGTGGATAACCAGTCAGTCAACACCAGTTTTATTACCGATAACCCACTGGTGCGTCAGGCACTGGAGGATGGCATGCAGGATTTGAAGGACCGCATGCAATCACAAGGATTACAGTTGGGCCAAACCTTTGTCGGGGATGGCCGACAGGCACAGCAACATTTTGAAACGCAAGGTCAACAGTCTTCTGCTCAGATACGAAGAGGCAGCGAGCTGGAAGCAGATGCGGCCACGCAGCCAGTCTCAACCCCGGTCAGAACGGTCAAGCTGGGTATGGTCGATACCTTTGTCTAGCCTATATCTGGCTTAGTTACAGCTTCAACAGAATGGGCAGGCGTGCCTGGGATAGATGCACTCGGGTGCGCATGTCATACTGGCGTATACGTGCGAGTGCAGTGCTCTCTATTTGCTGCGTATCCGTTCAGGCGCCTGGCTGTCTGCATTGATCTTTATTGCATGGCAGCTTCTGCAACCATGCCCATCCCGATGCGCATCTCCACCCCGCAAAGCTTGATTAAACCGTGATTTCCCCCTTTTATCCGCCAATCCTGATGGTCGGGTCTTGCGCATAATAACAGCGTATAAACCGCTATTTGATGTTCGAATTTGAAATGAAAGGCCCGTGCGATGGCTCAAGAACCCGCTAAAGCAGAAACTGCGGAAGCAGCACCCAAACCCAAAAAGAAACTGATTATGATTCTGGTGGCCGTCCTGGTATTGGCTATTGGTGGGGGTGCTGCGGCGTATTTTATGATGCAAAAAAAACCGGATGCCCATCATGCCAAAGACAAGGCGGGTGAACACGATGCCAAGGCAGAGGATGCTGAAGGCCATGGCGAAGCTGCTGCTGAAGAAGAGGCCGCAGAGGAGCCGGAAGCAGAAGGTCATGCCGACCCCAAAACAGCCCTGACTTTTGTGCCGTTTGAGACCTTTACCGTGAACCTGCTGCCTGACCCGGATGACAAGTTCTTGCAACTGGATTTGACGGTAGAAGTGAAAGGCGCGGAACTGGCCGAGAAAGTGAAGGTGCAGATGCCCGCTTTGCGCAACCGCGTATTGCTGCTGTTAACCAGCAAGAAGGCCTCTGACATTTCCACCCCAGAAGGTAAAACGCAGTTGAGTGAAGAGTTACTGGCAGAATTGAAAAAACCGTTGAGCAAAGGCGGCAAGCCGCTCAAGGTGACCCAGGTATTGTTTACCTCTTTTGTGATTCAGTAATTGCGAGTGTGAGTTGCCATGTCTGCTGACAAGTTTTTATCACAAGATGAAATTGATGCCCTGCTGAAAGGCGTGGAGGGCGACGATGAAAGTGATGCGTCGAGTAAAGACGAGACAGGTGTCCGCACCTACAATCTGGCGACCCAGGAGCGTATTGTGCGTGGCCGCATGGCCACGCTGGAAATTATCAATGAACGCTTTGCGCGTTTTTTGCGTGTGGATCTGTTCAACTTTCTGCGGCGTACGGTAGAAGTGTCTGTGGGCCCTGTACGCATTATCAAATATACAGACTTTATTCGTAATCTGGTGGTCCCCACCAACCTTAATCTGATTCACATCAGTCCGCTGCGCGGCACCGGCATGATGGTGATGGATCCCACCCTGGTATTTCTGGTGGTGGATAATATGTTTGGTGGCGATGGCCGCTTTCATACCCGGGTGGAAGGCCGTGATTTTACGGCCACCGAGCAGCGCATTATCCAGCGTATCCTCAATATCATGTTTGATGCCTATGAGCGTTCATGGGCGCCGGTGTATCCGATCAAGTTTGAATATTTGCGCTCGGAAATGAATACGCAGTTTGCCAACATTGCCACCCCGAATGAGGTGGTGGTCGCGATTACCTTCAATATCGAGCTGGGGCCGAATGGCGGGGAAATGCACTTTTGTGTGCCTTACTCCATGGTGGAACCGATCAAGGATATTTTGACCTCTCCGCTACAAGGGGAGAATCTGGGCGGAGATAAACGCTGGGTCAAGATGATGACGCAACAAATCCAGTCGGCAGAAGTGGAAATTGTGGCCAATCTGGCTTCACGCAAAATGACGGTGTCTGATCTGCTGGAATTAAAAGCGGGGGATGTCATTCCCATCAATATCAGCGACACAATTGAAGGACAAATAGACAATATTCCGGTAATGGACTGTCGTTACGGTGTATTTAACGGGCAGTATGCCCTCAAAGTGGAAAAGTTGATCAAGGCCAACGGTAGCCAAGAGCAATTGCAAGGAGAGTCATAATGGCGATGGATCCCGCAACCGAAATGAATGATGATGATTTGAACGCGGCGATGGCGGCCATGGGAGCGCCTGAACCGAATGATGTGCAGACGATTGCCGAGGATGACTGGGGCGCGGCCATGGCCGAGCAAACCCAGGCAGAGTCAGCCGCTATTCAGGAACCCGTTGGAAAAACGGCCGTGTTTAATGAATTCAGTGCCAGCAACAAGCTGGAAGGCACCCAGAACGATATTGATTTTATTCTCGATATTCCGGTGCAACTGACGGTAGAGCTTGGTCGTACCAAAATTTCGATCAAGAACCTGTTGCAACTGGCACAAGGTTCAGTGGTGGAACTGGACGGCATGGCGGGTGAGCCGATGGATGTGCTGGTGAATGGCTGCCTGATTGCACAAGGTGAGGTGGTGGTGGTCAACGACAAGTTTGGTATCCGCCTGACAGATATTATTACGCCTGCCGAACGTATCCGCAAACTGAATCGATAATCTGAACATATCCATGCGCATGACATACTTACAAAAAACGCCATGGCTGGCACTGGCACTTTTGCCTGGTATCTTGCAGGCTGCAGAGCAGACAACTGCCAGTGTGGGTGATGGCTTGGGCCGCATGCTACTGGGTACCGTGGTGGTCCTGCTGGTGATTGGTGGCATTGCCTGGATTGCTCGCAGAGTGCTGCCGGGCCAGGGGGCGACGCAAGCAGGGGTGATCAAACAAGTGGGCGGAGTGCACCTCGGGCCCAGAGAGCGTGTCGTGGTGCTGGAAGTGGCCGGACGCTGGCTGGTGGTCGGGGTCAGCCCGGGACAAATGACGGCGCTTGGTGAAGTGCCTGCCGTCCAGTCAGAACAAACGCCTGACTCTGGCAATCCAGCATCTTCCTCTGTGATCAATCCCCAGGATTCGTTCTCTGCGCGCTTGCAGCAAGCCATGCAGCATACGCTGCAACAAGCCGTCAAAAGCCTTAAAAACAAGCCTTGAGGCATTCATTTCCTGCATTTGAAACTGCAGACCACAGCGTAAACTATCTTTCATGTTTGTATTGGTGCGTGTTGTTTCAGGAGCTCCTTCCGTGAGCAATGCCACGACTGTTTTGGATAGCACTTTATGCGATTACCCGCTGCACTGAAATTTCTGACCGGCCTGTGTCTCGGCTTGTGCATGATGCCTGGCCTGGGCTGGGCGGCCGAAGGGCTGTCTATTGGATCGGTCACGCCTGCTGCAGGCGGTGGCCAGGACTATACCCTGAGTTTGCAGACACTGATTCTGCTGACCTCACTGACATTTATCCCGGCTGCCATTTTGATGATGACCGGGTTTACCCGGATTGCCATTGTATTGTCCCTGTTGCGGCAGGCGCTGGGAACCCAGTCGGCACCCTCCAATCAGGTGCTGATCGGATTATCACTGTTCATCACTTTTTTCGTCATGGGCCCGGTGTTCGACAAAATCTATGTCGATGCCTACCAGCCTTTGTCCGAAAGCAAAATCACCATGCAGGAGGCCCTGACACGTGGCGCGCTGCCACTCAAGGCCTTTATGCTCAAGCAGACCCGTGAGAATGATCTGGCCATGTTTGCCAATATGGCCCATACCGAAGCCTTGCATACGCCAGAGGATGTGCCATTGCGTATTCTGGTGCCCGCATTCATGACCAGTGAACTGAAAACCGCGTTCCAGATCGGCTTTGCCATTTACATTCCATTTTTGATTATCGATATGGTGGTGGCCAGTATTTTAATGGCGATGGGGATGATGATGGTGTCACCAGCGATTGTATCGCTACCCTTCAAGCTGATGCTGTTTGTGCTGGTCGATGGCTGGCAACTGATTTTGGGGTCGCTCGCACAAAGCTTTGTGATGTAGCGACCAGTCGTCACCGATTAAGGAAGAAAACCATGAGTCCGGAACAAGTATTAACCATCGGCAGCGAAGCCATGCAAACCACCTTGATGGTCGCAGCGCCCGTGCTTGGTGTTGCGCTGGTGATTGGCTTGCTGGTCAGTATTTTTCAGGCAGCCACGCAAATCAATGAACAAACCTTGTCCTTTATCCCCAAGTTGGTGGGGGTGATGGCCATGCTGTTGCTGGCCGGAAACTGGATGCTGGTCACCATGGTTGATTATATGCACCGCGTATTTACCATGATTCCGCAAATGGTTAACTAAGCACGGTTGCGGCATCCCATGCTGACCTTGCATGCTTCCGATTTGCAGCAATGGATCGTCCAGCTACTCTGGCCGCTCACCCGCATTCTCGGCTGTATTGCCGTTGCTCCCATATTCAACCACCCCTCAGTCCCCAACCGGGTAAAGCTCGGTATTGGTTTTATGCTGACAATCGCGATTGTGCCTACAATTGAGGTGCCGGTGATAGAAGTGCTTTCCTGGTCCGGGCTGTTTTCGCTATTAGGGCAGGTGTTAATTGGCATCAGCATGGGGTTTGTCATGCGCCTGCTGTTTACCGCGGTTGAAATGGCTGGTTTTATGATGGGGATGAGCATGGGCTTGGGCTTTGCCAGTTTTTATGATCCGCAAACCGAAGGTCAAACCATGGCAGTTGCACAGTTTTTGACCATGATTACCCTGTTGATATTTCTGAGCCTGGATGGCCATTTAATCATGGTTGCCGTATTGTCCCAAAGCTTTGAAACCATGCCAATCGCAACCGCACACTGGCAGATCAACAGCCAGGCGATTGCCTCGCTGGGCGGCCATATCTTCAGTCAGGGACTGTTGCTGGGATTGCCAGTGATTGCCAGCCTGCTGATCACCAATATGGCCTTGGGTATTTTGACTAAAGCCGCGCCACAGTTGAATATTTTCGGGATTGGCTTTCCGATTACCATCTCGGTAGGCATGGTCATGATGATGCTCAGTTTGCCGGGGTTGTTGAACCCTGTCAGCCGGTGGCTGGTGGATGCGCAGCAATTGATGTTGCAAGTCATGCATTGACCAAAGCAGGGATAAATCATAAAAAAAGCTGACTTGATGTGGTCAGCTTTTTGATTGTCTGAGCAGGGAATGGCTTACAGCAGGGAGAACAGCGATACCTGCGAAGTGGAGACAAAGGACTTCTGCGCAGCTTCAAGAATGGTTTGTTTTTTTGCCAGATCCGAGAGCGCTTCTGTGTAGTCCAGATCCTCAAGTGCCGAGAGGGATTTACTGTATTGCAAATCCAGGTCACTGCCAGTCGTGTCCAGAGTATCCAGTTCATTGAGTTTACTGCCTAAATCAGCACGCACATTGAGTATCTGGTCCAGAGAGCCTTGGACTTTGGTCATCACGTTCGCCAGCCCGGTTGAAAAATTCTGCTTGGCAGTTTCGCTGGAAAGCGGTGTGTTTAAAAGGTTGATGGCATCTTGCAGGTTGGCAAACAAATCATTGCCGTTGGCCTGAAACAACTGATCACCAGTATAGGTGACGCTCATTTGTCGCTGAACGTCTACCTGCAGCGCTTTTTCCGAAGAGTCACCGTTATAGGTGCCGGTCAGTGTGAATGGCACGGTGGAGGCCTTGTAGCCGGAATACATATAGTTGCCCTGGGCATCTTTGGTATTGACCAGCCCGATCAGGCTGTCCAGACGACCTTTTAATTCGCTGGCGATATTCTGGCGTTGCTGATCGTTGTAGGCACCGTTGCCAGCTGCCACCAAGGAAGATTGCACATCCAGCACCACATTGGTCACACTGGTCAGATTGGTCTCGTAGGTTTCCAGCGAGGTACGTGCTACTTTACGCGCGTTGGTATACGTGTCGTTCATGTCCTTCGCGTGGCTCAGTTCGAGAATACGGGCTGCAGCTACCGGATCGTCTGCTGGTGATCTGACGCGTTTTCCGGATGATATCTGCTCGTTGAGTGCACTCATATCATTTTGTAAATCCATCAGCCGGCTCGTGCCGCTCTGGAAAATAGTATTGGTGCTGATTCTCATGATTGATGACCTTTCAAGTCTTTATTGGCCTATCTGCAACAATATTTCAAACAACTGCCCGGCAATTTGCATCATTTTCCCTGCAGCCTGATACGCCTGCTGGTAACGCAGCAAATTTGCAGCCTCTTCATCTAGATTGACCCCTGATTCTGACTCCATGGCGCTGGTCGCACTTTCCAGCGCGGTCGCATCCGCTTTGCTGGTGATCATCATTTCATTGGCTTTGGTGCCCACGGCACTCACCATGAGTGCAAAGGCCTGACCGAAAGACTTGTTCGTGTTGCTGCCTGTCAATTTGACTGTTTCAGCATTTTGCAGTTTGGCCAGCAACAAACCATTGGCATTGTCATTGGATGTGATGGCCGACATGGGAGATTGCGCGCCGGCCAGTGCAATATCATTGACATCGGTAATGGCGACGCCCAGGCCAGCCGCAGCACCTTGCGTCGGGCGAATTAAATACTCATCGCCTTCTGCCGGTGTGCTGGTGTTGACATTAAACCGAATGCCATCGACATCCGCTGGAAAGCTGGTCACCGGCGTTGCTGTTTTGTCGCTGTTTCGAATCACATAGTACTGGCCACCCGTATATTTCAAGGTGTAGTCACTGCTGGTCAGGCTGCTGATCTGGCCAGGTAAAATTGTTGCTGTGGCCTGTTTGCTCTGATCTGTATTGTTTTTGCTGCTGCTTACCAGCGGCCCGCCAATCGTAAACAGGGCAATACCCTGATCAGTGTTGCCATCGCCATTGTTGTCACTGAGTGTATAGCCCGCTTGCAACTGGTTATTAACCTGTGTTGCCAGCGTCACTGCCAGTTGGCCGATCTGGTTTTGCACAGTGTCCAGTGTTTCATTCCTAAACTGTAAAATCCCGCCCAGCGAGCCACCATTCAGTGTAGCGCTGTTAATGATTTTTGGGTTGCTCGGGTCACCATAGGCGACTTCCATGCGGTTAGGGTCGGTGTAACTCGGCTGGGCATAGAGTGCATAGGTTTCCTCGCCGACCACCAGAGGCATACCATTACCTACAAACACATTGTAAGAACCATCGCTTTGCTGAATGACCGAGGTTTTGATTTGTTTACTTAATTCGGCTACCAGCAAATCCCGCTGGTCCATCAGGTCATTTGGCGGGTTACCGGTTGAGCTCAGGGCCTTGTCAATCACTGTGTTGAGCTGCGAAATCTTTGTGGCGTAACTGTTAATTGAAGTCACGCTGGCTGAGATTTGCGTATTCAGGCTTTGCCGAATATCATCCAGCCGGTTATTAATTGACGCGAAACGATTCACCATGGTGTTGGCCGATGAAATCAGCGTTTGTCTGCTGGCAACGTCACTCGGGTTGGCAGCGGCCGCACTGACGGCACTGAAAAATTGGGTCATCACCGGATTCAGACCTGCGTTAGGGTCTGAAAGCAGATTGTTAATTTCGCTGATCTGACTGTAATAGGACGCACTGGCGCCACTCGTGGAGGTGGTGCTCAGGAATTGTTTGGCCAAGGTTGCATTGTAGATACGATTGATCCCGGTGACCTCTGCACCTTGACCGACAAAACCGCTTCCAGAGTTTTGAGATTTGGCGGCAGCTTGTACAATCACCTGCCGGTTATAGCCGGGGGTGGCGGCGTTGGCAATGTTGTGGCCGGTAGTCGCAATGCCAAGTTGCGCTACATTGAGCGCTGTTTTACCGATGTTGAGTATATTTGACATGGAGTGACCCTCATGTGACTGCGCCCTGCAGAGCAGCAGACACTACTTTAAAGTTACAGATAAGATATCTAACGGCAGGTTTTGAAATTTCTTTAATTCATTCTTGATGCTATCCCTGCAGCTGTTTGAGCACCTGCGTTAATTTCTTGCCATATTGCGGGTCGGTGGCATAGCCTGCGCGCTGCAAGGCATGTGCATAAGCACTGGCATCATGCGTGTTATGCATGGCCTGTTCGTAGCGTGGATTCTGTGAAATCAGTTTTGCATAATCCTTGAAGGCATCGCTGTAGCTGTCATAGGCGCGGAATTTCTCGATGCGGCTTTGTTTCACCCCGTCCACGTATTCGGTCGTCACGCTATTGACCACTTTGCCTTTCCAGCTGGCATCGGCCTTGATCCCAAACAGATTATGACTGTTGCGTCCGTCCACTGAACGGATCTCATGCTTGCCCCAACCACTTTCAAGCGCTGCCTGGCCAATCATGAATTTGGCTGGAATCCCCGAAGCATTGCTGGCGGCTTGCGCGTGGGGCAGCATGCTCTGGATGAACTGCTGCGTTTTCCCTGCCACTTCACGCAACGTGTTGGCAAGCGGCGCCTGTGGAAGGGTGAAGCTTTGTACATTAGCTTCCGCTTCATCCAGTAGCGTAGGCAGTTCAGGAATCTCAAGCACACCTGTGTGCTTGTCATCAGTGGTTGTGGGGTCGCTGGCCTCCCATTGCTGATAGGCCTCACGGATTTTCTGTATGGCTTGCGCCAGGACCGGTTTGCCTGCGGTCGAGGGCAGGGCCGTCAAGCTGGCTGACAGGTCGGTCTTGCCGGACTTTTGCGTCCCTGTGTTTTTCTCCGCCTGCATGGCCGCAGGCGAAATTTTGGTCAGTTGCCTGGTCAGCACATCTGCCAGCCCCATGCCTTTCTGGCTGAGATGCGTGCTTAATTGCTGGTCCAGCATGCCCATAAACATTTTGCTTTGCTCGCTATCGGTCATGCCGTCTTGCGGCACGGTATCCCGCATGCTTTTGAGCATCATGTTCATCAGTACTGCTTCAAACTGCTTGGCGGCTGCGCGGATAGACTCCGGCGAGTCATTTTGCGCAGACCGCTTGAGGCCGTTCAGCGCATTGCTGTCTATGGCCAGGCTATTGGGATCGACACGTGGCTGCATAACAGTCCGTCCTAGATCACTTCCAGCTCGGCATTGAGTGCACCCGCTGCCTTCATGGCCTGCAGGATGGCTAGCAAATCTTGCGGTGTGGTGCCTATCGCATTCAGCGCTTTGACCACATCGGCGAGATTGGCGCCATTATTCAGTTTAAGCACTTTGCCAGGCTCTTTGTTGATATTGATTTCAGACACTGCGGTAGACACCGTCTGGCCATTGGAGAACGGGCCAGGCTGGCTGATCACCGGTGAAGTGTTGATGACGACTGACAGATTGCCGTGAGACACCGCGCAACTATCCAGCGTGACCGCCTTGTTCATCACGACAGAGCCGGTACGTGCATTCAGTATGATTTTGGCCGGTGTGGCGGCGAGCGCAACATTGATCGTTTCCAGATTGGCCAGGAACGATACACGGCCCATGTTTTCAGGCGGACGCACCTGAATCACCCGGCCACTTTCTGCCTGTGCCGTTTGCGGGCCAAATTTTTTGTTAATGGCTTCCACCACATTGTTGGCAGTTGAAAAATCGCTTTCTTTCAGTTCGAGCCTGACTACTTCCTGACTGAGCAGGGTGTTGGGCAGTGCACGTTCCACGGTCGCCCCTTCGGAAATACGGCCCACACTCAGGTGGTTGATTTGTGCCTGGCTGCCATTGGCTGAAGCACCTACGCCACCTACCACCAGGTTGCCTTGTGCCATGGCATAGATTTGTCCATCTGCGCCTTTGAGTGGGGTCATCAGCAAGGTGCCCCCACGCAGGCTCTTGGCGTTACCCATTGAAGAGACTGTCACATCCAGCGTTTGTCCCGGTTGTGCAAAAGCAGGCAGGGCGCTGGTAATCATGACGGCAGCCACGTTTTTAAGTTGCAGGCTAGTGCCTGGCGGAATGGTGATGCCCAACTGGTTCATCATGCTGATAATGCTTTGCACGGTAAACGGCGTTTGTGTGGTTTGGTCACCGGTGCCATCCAGGCCTACGACCAGGCCGTAGCCGATCAACTGGTTGGCGCGCACGCCCTGAATATTGCTGATATCTTTAATCCGTTCGGCCTGTACCGGCAGAATCCAGCTGGCACTCATCACCACCATTAAATAGAGCAGCACATGCCTGAGCGGTGTCAGCCGTTGCAAGTATCGGCGACCCTGCTGTGAATATAATGCATATGGAACGTTGGGCATGATAGTTCTCCTATAACGGAATCATGCTGAGAAAAAAGCGTGCAAAGATCGAGAAGGCTTCGGCCGCATCAATTTTGCTGCTGGAACGATATTCCACGCGGGCATCTGCCACTTTGGTGGAAAGCACTTCGTTACCCAGCGTAATCGTGTCCGGGTTAACCACTCCGGAGAATCTGACATATTCGGTGCCTTTATCCAGACCTATCTGTTTTTCGCCGCTGATCACCAGATAACCATTGGGCAATACGTCGACGACAGTGGCCGTCACCGAGCCAGTGAATGTATTGCTGGCATCCGCAGTGGCTGTATCTTTAAATGACAGGCTGGAATCCGCATTAAATGCCGCTTTCGGCACATTGTGACCAAACAGTCCGGTCACTGCAGCAGCGGTTGAACCATCCTTGGTTTTTTCATTATCCGAAGCCTTGTTGGCAGTCGTATTTTCGGCAATGCGTACCGTGACAATGTCGCCCACATAGCGCGGTCTGCGGTCTTCAAACAGAGGGCGATAGGCTGCCTGATTGAAAATGGCGCCTTCAGTGCGGGTATCTGTGCGGGAAAGCGGTTTGGCCGTGACGGGTTGCTGCACAATCGTACTCGGCGTGACCGAGCAGCCGTTCACCACCAGGGCAAGGGCCATGCACATTAAAAAACGCAGCATTGCTTTGTGTATATTCATGATCGCTTTAACCCATTACATCTGTGTCAGTTTTTGCAGCATCTGGTCTGAAGTCGTAATGGCCTTGCTGTTAATCTCGTAAGCACGCTGTGTTTGAATCATGCTGACCAGCTCTTCCACCACATTCACGTTGGAGGTTTCCACGTAGCCTTGTGACAGCAGGCCGGCACCATTGGTCCCTGGTGTGTTGGTATTCGGGTTGCCAGATGCCGTGGTTTCAACATAGAGGTTTTCACCTTTGCCTTGCAAACCAGCCGGATTGATAAAGGTGGCCAGCTGGATTTGGCCAATCTGTGTAGTGGCCGTTGAGTTGGGCGTTGTGATCGAAACCACGCCATCACGGCCAACCGTCAGGCTTTGCGCATTGGCAGGAATGGTAATCGCCGGTTGAACCGGAAAGCCGCTGGCGGTGACCAGTTGCCCCTGGTTATCAATCTGGAAAGAGCCGTCACGCGTGTAGGCAGTGGTGCCATCCGGCAGCAGAATCTGGAAAAAGCCCTGACCTTGAATCGCCACGTCTTTATCGTTGCTGGTTTGCTGCAGGTTGCCCTGGGTGAAAATACGTTCAGTCGCCACCGGCTTGACCCCGGTACCCAGTTGCAAGCCACTGGGGGACTGGCTTTGCTGCGATGTCTGCGCGCCCACCTGGCGGATGTTTTGGTAGAGCAGGTCTTCAAACACAGCACGTGACTTTTTAAAGCCACTGGTGCTGACGTTGGCCAGGTTGTTAGAAATCACGTCCATTTGCGTTTGTTGCGCATCCAGGCCGGTTTTTGAAATCCATAATGAGCGTATCATCGTTCACTCCTTGGGTGTTCACCCATGTGTATAGCTTAATAATAGTCCAGCGTTTAACCATTCATACTGAAGAGTTGATCGGCTTTTCCTGCGTTATTTTGCGCGTTTTCCAGCATCTTCATTTGCATCTCAAAACCGCGTGCCAGACTGATCATGTTGACCATGGTTTCCACCACATTCACATTACTGCTTTCCAGCGCGCCGCCAATGACACTGACCGCCGGGTCGAGTGGCGCAGGCTGGCCGTTGGTGGTGACAAACAGGCCGTCATCCGCACGCTTCAGGCTGGATGCTGGCGGATTGGTCAGTTTGAGTCGGCCGATAATCGTGGTTGCACCGGGAGCAGTCAGGTTGTTGACGCTGGAAATCGTGCCGTCTTTGGCAATGGTGATGGTGACATCCGGCGGAATGCTGATGGGTCCACCATCGCCCATCACATTCAGGCCAGTGGCGGTTTGCAATTGCCCATTCTGGTTGATTTGCAGTGAACCGTTACGTGTATATCCCTCGGAGCCGTCGGCACGTTGCACGGCAATCCAGCCATCGCCCTGTACGGCAACATCTAGGTCACGCCCGGTTTGCTCTATGCTGCCTGATCTGTAATCCGTCCCTACCGTGGCATCTACCACAAAGGCGCGGGTTGGCAAGCCATTCCCCAATACGGGTACCGCTCTAAAGCTGTCAATTTGCGCTTTAAAGCCCGTCGTTGAGGCGTTGGCCAGGTTATGGGCCGTCGTGGCCTGCTGTTCCAGGATATGTTTGGCGCCACTCATGGCGGTGTAAATCAGGCGATCCATAAAGCTTCCTTAATCATGCTTGATTACTGGGATGCATCTTCACTATCTCAGGTTGACCAGTGTTTGCAGTACCTGATCCTGGGTTTTAATGGTTTGTGCGTTGGCCTGATAAATGCGTTGGGCAGTAATCATGTTGACCAGTTCGGCCGTCAGATCCACGTTGGAGTCTTCAACTGCAGACGATTGCAACACCCCCAGCGTACTCGAGCCCGGGGAGCCGATCAGCTCATCACCCGATTCAAATGTCGCCTGCCACTGGTTGCCGCCTAATGAGGCCAGGCCATTGGGGTTGACGAAGTTAGCCAGGATAACGCGGCCCAGCTCTTTTGACTGGCCGTTACTATAACGGCCAAGAATCACGCCATCATCGCCGACTGTGAAGCTGGCAATCCGTCCAGAAGAATAGCCATCCTGGCCTTGCTTGTTGATGCTGAAAGTCGAGCCATATTGCGTACTCGTAGAATAATCTTGTGCAATGGTTACTGCGCCTGAGCCGGTCGTTGGCGTGAATGTGATATTGCCTACCGTAGAGTTGACTGTGTCGAACACACCGGTATTGGTAAACCGCATGACCGGTGTTGTGGCTGGCGTCACATTGGTGCCATCCACAGTGGTGTAAACGTTCCAGGAGTTTGCAGCTGTTTTGACAAAGTAATTCTGCAGTGTGTGCGAGTTGCCCAGGCTGTCATAGACGGTAATGGCCGTGGAGTTTGTGTAGCTTTGCGGATCGGTTGGGCTAAACGGCGTGGTCGTCTGGTTGATAATGGCACTGTCCGAGTTCAGGTTAATCTGCCCAGTGACTTTGGTCGAAGCCCCTGGCTGCAAGTCGCTGGTGTCAATTTGAATTTCAACCGGTGTTGAGCCGTTCAGGTTTTCTGCACTATTCCCCATCAGACGTTTGCCATCACTGGTAACGATGTAGCCGTTTTTATCCATCTGGAACTGACCGTTACGGGTATAAGTGACGGCGCCGTTATTGCTCAGGCGGAAAAACCCCGCTCCGTTGATCGCAATATCCAGCGTATTGTTGGTGGCTGTAATATTGCCTTGCGTAAACTGTTGCGCCACAGTGGCCACTTTGGTACCGATCCCGATTTGTGGGGCGCCGCTGCCTATCAATGAAGATGCGAATACATCAGCAAACTCCGCACGGGACTGTTTAAAGCCTACCGTGTTCGCATTTGATACGTTGTTACCGATCACTTCCAGTGATTTGGAAGCTGCATTTAAACCACTTAACCCTTGTTGAAAGCTCATGTTAACTCTCCTAGTTATCTGTCATGAATCTTGAAAAAACCGGTTTAGAAAATCTCAACCACATCGGCAGTCGACACGGCCGTGTTGTTGCTTAAATTCAGTTTGATGCTGCCATTGCTGTTAGAGACACTTTGTACCTGCGCCAGACTGAGTGCGGTGCTGGAGACTTTGGTGTCGCCTAATTTTGCAGTGATTTCGTAGGTATAGTCACCGCTCGGGGCAACGGTGCCATCGGTGGTTTTTCCATCCCAGCTCAATGCGTTTACGCCCACATCCTGCTTGCCAAAGGTCAGCGTGCGAATAGTCGTTCCGGCACCATTTTTAATATCTACAGAGACGCTGTCGGCACCATTGCTCAGGTTGACGCCAAAATACCCTCCCTTTTCCGCGTGTGACAGGGTGTTGCCCGGAACCAGCACGTTATGTCCTATCATGCTGGTGGCCTGGTAGGATTGGCCCAGTTGCACGCTACTGATCAGACTGCTCATGGTTTCATTTAACTTGTTAATCCCGGTCACGGTATTCAATTGCGCCATCTGGCTGGTCACCTGCGCGTTATCCATGGGATTCAGCGGATCCTGATTTTTCATCTGGGTGACCAGCAAGGTCATAAAGCGGTCTTGCGCTTCGTCAGTGCTGCTGCCGGTAGAACTTTTCTTGTTGACCGAGTCGAGTAGCTCTTGGGAAACTTTATTCTGGGAATTCACGGTTGTCATATTAAAAAATCCTTATATAAGGTTATTGACCGATATTGAGTGTTTTTAACAGCATGGACTTGGCAGCATTCATCGTTTCCACGTTGTTTTGATAAGCACGTGACGCTGAAATCATGTTGACCATTTCTTCAGTGACATTGACGTTAGGCATGGTGACGTAACCATCGCCGTTTGCCATCGGGTGCTTGGGGTCGTAGACCATTTTGCCTGGTGCGGTATCTTCAATCACCCGGTCCACCTTGACCGTACTGGTATTACTGCCTGCATCCTGAATGGCTTTGAAGACCACCTGTTTCGATTGGTAAGGTTTGCCATCCGAACTCACCACGCTGTCGGCGTTGGCCAGATTACTGGCCACGGTATTCAGGCGCTGTGATTGCGCGCTCATGGCGGAACCGGAAATTTTGAAGACATTAAACAGAGACATATGATTGCTCCTTTAACTTACTGGCCATTAATGGCAGTCAGCATTTTCTTGATCTGCCCCGTAATCATGGTGAGGCTCGCCTCATAGCGAATGCCGTTATCGACATACGCGTTACGTTCTTCATCCATGTCCACCGTGTTGCCATCCACCGCACCTTGCACCACGGGACGAAACAGGGGTTCGCCTGCCCCTGCGTAGCTATTGCTGGCACTGCCAGTCATATGGCCGTTGCTGGTTTGTTGCAGTCCGCCCGTTTGCTGGGGATTGCCAGTGGTGCTGACACTTTGCTGGAGTGCCTGACTGAACGTAGACTTGAAATCGATATCACGCGCTTTGTAATGTGGCGTGTCCGCATTCGCAATATTGGAAGCAAGCAGCTCCTGACGCTGATTGCGCACACGCAATGCTGTTTGGTGAAAACTCAGCGCAGCATCCAGTTTGTTGATCATGGTCAGTTCCTTTCTCGTGTCTCAAAGCGCAATCGTCAGGCGCTATTACTGTGTCTTCTAGAAAGTATCTATGTGGCTAAAGTTTCCTGATGGCTGGCCGTTACAGTAGTTAACAGGCTTCTGTTCAGCAGGGCTATGTGCACATGCGACACTTTTACTAGCTATGCCTAGTCTACGCCGCTGCCTGATCGACTATTTCCCAATTAAACGGTAGAAATACCCTCTATTTCATCAATTAGTCTGGTGAGTGATGCGTCACAATAGGTCGCATGAAAAACTGTTTGAAATTATGTGCGATAGGATGGGGGCTGCTGCTGGCCAGTAGCCAAATTGCGCTGGCTGCAGGTGATGCCCATGTAACCATGGCTGCCAGCCAGCCACGCATGGCACTCCCGGCCGGCTCCGAGCTGCATGCGCGCATTTATCAGACTGTATTGCAATATGTTCAAAGCCAGACGCAGGGGTATCCTGGTAAAGTCAATATTGAGATTCAGCCGCTGGACAGTCGTGTACATGTCAGTGCCTGTGAGTTGATGGAAGGATTTGCTGTACAGGGCGCGCGTTTGTGGGGGAAAACCCATATTGGCGTACGCTGTGTGCAAACGCTGGCCAAACCATGGTCCTTATATGTACAGGCCGATGTGCAGGTGTGGGGCGATTATGCAGTGACCGCCTTGCCAGTGGCTCAGGGCAGCATGCTGCAAACCACTGATGTGGTGATGCAGAGCGGAGATTTAACCAAATTACCCGCTGGCATTATTACCGACTTGACGATGCTCGATGGCAAGCAGGCTGCACTGAATATGCCCCTGGGGACGGTATTGCGCCCCGAATTGATCAAGTCCGTGCCTGTTGTACTGCAAGGACAGACCGTACGATTGAACAGCACCGGACAGGGCTTTGTGATTACTGCTGATGGCACGGCGATGCAAACAGCCAAGGCCGGTCAGGTGGTTGATGTGAAAGTCAGTAGCGGACAAATCATTAAAGGTGTGGCACAGGCCTCCGGTCATGTCGAAGTCCGCTTTTAGTGACATCAACAACGATTGCGTTGCAAAAATGGTTGATGCGCAAATAACTTTCGATAAAAAGTAACTAAAGCCCTAAAGTTCGCTTAAACTATGCCGATAGAACTGTTAACGAGTGTAGCTCATGTGGAGTATAAAGCCCATGACTCAACAGATAACCAGAAACAGAGGGTTGGCATGAATATTTCAGATTCGATTAAAAAACTGGGTGTCGGTGTAGACAAGCCGGTGCTGGATAAAGGTTCAGCAAGCAAGGGTTCACAAAAAACCGACAATAAACCTGAGGTGGCTTCGGATAACGTGACCTTGTCAGCCACATCGGTGCAATTACAATCGCTGGAGAGTGGTGCTGGCGAAGTATTTGACGCAAAAAAAGTAGAAGAGATCAAAGCCGCGATTGCGCGTGGCGACTTTTCAGTAGATACAGCCAAGGTGGCAGATGGTTTGTTACAAACCGTCAAGGATTTAATACAACCCAATAAAAGGTGATGTCCATGAATACTGTAAATCAGGTCAACAATACACATGTGAGTTTTGAGGCGGATGCTTCGTTGGTGGCTCAGTTGTTACATGATTTGCAGAATGAACAAACCGCATTGGTGTCTGCTGACCTCGATACCATTGAGCGCATGGTAGACAGTCGTGTAGAGTTACTGCAAGCCTTGGGGGCTGCTGCCAACCAGCGCTATGAAGCACTGGCGGCAGCTGGTTTTGAAGCCAATGAAAATGGTATGGCAGAATGGTTGAAGCAGCAATCCAGCCAAACGCTGGACAAAGCATGGGTTGAGTTTCAAAAACATCTGATTCAGGCGAAAGAGTTGAACCGCCTGAATGGCGTGCTCATTAATAAACATTTTCTTCGTAATCAAGAGAAGCTGGACGCATTGCACGGTAAAAGCGCTGCCCCGCAGTTTTATGGTAAAAATGGACATGCTCAGGCACCGGGCAGTTCGCGCGCCAGCTTTTCTGTGTAAAGTCCGTACTGAATAAAAAAGCCGAATCGTTCAGATTCGGCTTTTTTATTGGATCCAGTTTTGCAAAGCTACTTAAATGGTAAGGGTGCTTAAATCAATGCAGCATTAAACCAGCATTTCATTAAAGCAGTGCTTCGAGCTGTTCCCAACGTTCCATTTTCTGCAAAACCAGCCCCGTGATTGCCTCCAGACGGTCTTGACACTGTTTGACTTGTTCCGGTGCCTGTTTATAGATATCCCCTTGCGCAAATTGCGCCTGAATCGCCGATTGTTCCTGCTCCAGCGCTTCAATTTCGCCGGGCAAAGCTTCCAGTTCGCGTTGTTCCTTGAAACTCAACGTTTTTCGTGTGGTTGCCGTGGATGCATTTGTAGTTGCAGCGGCCGCTACTTTTGGCGAGGAAGCGGTTTTGCGACTACGATCCTGGCTGAATCTTAACCAGTCATCGTATCCACCACCAAATTCGGTTAATTTTCCTTGCCCTTCAAAAGCAATCACTTGCGTCACGGTGTTTTCCAGAAAAGCCCGGTCGTGACTGACCAGGAAGAGGGTGCCTGAATAATCCTGTAACAGGTTCTCCAGCAACTCTAGCGTATCAATATCCAGGTCATTGGTAGGTTCATCCAGCACCAGTACGTTGGCCGGGCGGGCAAACAGGCGCGCCAGAAGCAAACGGTTACGTTCGCCACCGGACAGTGATTTCACCGGCGAGCGTGAGCGTTGTGGCGGAAACAGGAAGTCTTCCAGGTAACTGATGACATGTTTGCGCTCATTCCCGATTTCCACAAAGTCTGAACCCGGGCTAATGGTATCGGCCAATGTCGCTTCTTCATCCAGCTGTTCGCGCATCTGGTCAAAGTAAGCCACATTCACTTTTGTGCCACGCTGAATCTCGCCACTGTCCGCTTCAATGTCACCTAGAATAAGTTTCAACAGCGTGGATTTTCCAATCCCGTTTGGACCGAGCAAACCAATTTTATCGCCCCGTAAAATACGGGTGCTGAAGTCTTTGATTAATACTTTATCGCCGTAGGATTTATAGACCCGGTCAAGCTCAGCTACCAGCTTTCCACTGCGTTCGCCAGCATCCAGATTGAGCTTGACATCGCCTTGACGCTCGCGTCTGGCGGCACGGTCTAGGCGCAGTGCTTCCAGTCTTCTCACGCGCCCTTCATTACGGGTGCGACGGGCTTTAATTCCCTGGCGGATCCAGACTTCTTCCTGTGCCAGAAATTTATCGAATTTGGCCGCATGAGTTTCTTCGACCGCGACCAGCTCTTCTTTTTTAATTTGATATTGTGAAAAGTTGCCCACAAAGTCTGTCAGGTTACCGCGGTCAAGTTCAGTAATGCGTGTAGCCAGCTTGTCCAGGAAACGGCGGTCATGGGTAATAAACAACACACTGCCATTAAATCCCAATAACAAATCTTCCAGCCACTCGATCGCTTCCAGATCCAGGTGGTTGGTCGGCTCATCAAGCAATAAGACTTCAGGTTCTGCCACCAGCGCACGCCCAAGTGCGACGCGTTTACGCCAGCCACCAGACAGCGTGGAGACCAGGACATCTGCATCCAGCTTTAAGCGGCTGAGCACGGTTTCGACACGTGATTGCGCTGCCCAGCCATTCTGCGCATCCATTTCATGCTGTAAAGCCTGCATGTGCTCCATCAGTGCTTCAATATTGGCATCCGGCATGCCCATGTCATGGGTGACCTGATGGTAGTCAATGATGGTTTGTTGCAGGCTGCCCAAGCCTTCTGCCACCGCTTCAAATACGGTGTGTGCATTATCCAGCTCAGGTTCTTGTGGCACATAAACCACGCGCACGCCTGGTGCCCGCCATACGGTGCCCTCATCCAGTTTGATGGTGCCTGCAATGGCTTTCAGTAAACTGGATTTACCTGCGCCATTGCGGCCAATCAAACCAACGCGTTCTCCCGGGTCTAACTGAAATGAGGCTTGGGCAAGCAGGGCATGGTGGCCGAATGCCAGGCTGGCATTATCAAGCGTAATATGAGGCATAAAGGGCGTGAACGCAGAGGTTGTTGAATGGGGTTGACATTGTAAACGACATCAAACCATAGACTACGCTTCATGCGTAAATAAAAGAATATATCCGATCTAATGGATGGTGAGAGAGCCTTCTGTGGCAATTAAGGAAGGCCTATGCATAGGTCATGGATTGATACGCCACCACCCATGCTTTGAATGGTGTTTTCACCAGATGCTCTGCGCGGTATTGTGCGCTTTCCAGCCAGTTGAACATCGACCCAGGACAATAAACCTGCATGGCCAAACGCAAGGCTGGCCTGTTTTAAGCTTAATAAAGGCTTTAATGAATCTGTTGTGAGGGCGAGGGCAGGGCGCCCAGAGAAAGGGCGCGGCCGCGGGTAAATACTTCAGGCGCCGGGCGCTGGTCAGGCTGGTACTCCTCTACCCAGTGTTGTAGTTCCTGCTTGATTTGCGCATCGGTCATGGTCGGGGTTTGCTGCAGCCAGGCCAGCAACGCTTGTAGCCAGTCATGGTCTGCACTTCTGGCACGTGCCATGCGTAATTTTTCGTGGCTGGTGGGTAATGTGTTCTCATCATCCGCCAGCAGTTCTTCGTAAAGCTTTTCACCGGGGCGCAAGCCGGTAAACTCAATACGGATATCCTGTGCCTGCAGCCCGGAGAGCTTGATCATGTCACGTGCCAGGTCGACAATTTTGACCGGTGTGCCCATATCCAGCACAAATACCTCACCACCATTGCCCATGGTGGCGGCTTGCAACACCAGTTGTGCCGCCTCCGGGATAGACATGAAGTAGCGCGTGATATCAGGGTGCGTAATGGTAATCGGCCCGCCTTGCGCAATCTGTTCCCTAAACTTGGGAATCACGCTGCCGCTGCTGCCCAGCACATTACCAAAACGCACCGTGATGAAACGTGTCACCGATTTTTTGGCGCCATGCTGCAAGCCCTGGCAAATCAGCTCCGCCAGCCGCTTGCTCGCGCCCATCACATTGGTAGGGTTGACGGCCTTGTCAGTCGATACCAGCACAAAAGTCGGCACACCCACTTTTTGACAGGCAGAGGCAATCTGATAAGTGCCATAAGCATTGTTCTGCAACGCTTCTACCACATTGAAATGTTCCATCATCGGCACATGTTTATAAGCCCCTGCATGCAGTACCACATCCGGATGGTGCTCTGTCAGAATACGCTGAATGCGCGCCTGATTTTTAACATCTGCCACCAGATACACCAGCTCAGTATCCGTCACCAGTTGGCTGAACTCCTGCTGCAAGGTGTAAAGCGCATATTCGGAAATATCCAGACAAATCAGCTGGGTGGGGTGAAAACTTAAAATCTGGCGACACAGTTCCGAGCCAATCGACCCGGCCGCCCCGGAAACCACCACCACCTTGTTTGCCAGCATCTGGCTCAGACCATGCGTATCCAGTTGCACCACATCCCGTCCCAGCAAGTCTTCCACATCAATCTTGCGGATCTGCGACAAACTGATGCGGCCACTGATCAGGTCTGACATGGCGGGCAGGGTTAAGACTTCCATACCTTCCACCTGGCGTGCGGCTTCAACCGCTGCACGGCGTTTTTCATGGCGACTGCCTGGCATGGCAATCATGGCGTGCTGACAGGCATAACGTGCGGCGATTGCGGGTATATCCGCCAAGCCACCTTCAACTTTGGTATGCATGATTTCACGGCCAACCAGTTTATTGCTGGGGTCTATCATGGCGACCACACGCCACTCTGCGCTTTTGCTTAACTCTTTAATCAGACTAAAAGAAGCATCCTCAACCCCGATCACAATTAAAGGCTTTCCTCGCATTGCTGTACTATTAAACAAGCGTCGCTCTTTCCATGCGCGATACAGAAAACGACTGCCACCCATGGTTAAAAGCAGCAGCATAGGGTTAATAATGAGCACGGAACGCGGGATTACAATAGCAGGGTGCACCAGCAATGCATAAGTAGCACTGAGCAGGGCAGCAAAACCAACTGCGCGCATAATCCGCTTCAAGTCAGGCAGGCTGGCAAAACGCCACATGCCTTTATACAGTCCGAAAAAGTAAAAACTGATCGCGTGAAAAACAAAAATAACAGGCAGTGTTTGCCAGATATAGTGAATGAATTCCGCAGGAATATGAAAATTAAAACGTAATGCAACTGCTATCCACCAGGCAGCGAATACGACAATTGCATCATGAAGAAATGCAAGCGCCGATAAAAAACGGGTCGGGAATTTAAGCATGGTTAACGACCAAACAATCAATGCGTGATGTTATCACGTCTTAACACCTTGATAGCAGTCAGTAGGATAATCTTGATATCAAGTAATATGGATTGATGATTCAAATAATAGCTGTCTAAAGCGACTTTTTCCGGGATCGGCAATTCATCACGGCCATTGATCTGTGCCCAGCCGGTAATGCCTGGTTTTAAAACATGTACGCCTTTCTCGGTACGTAAGGCAATCAAATCATCTTGATTAAAGAGCGCAGGTCGAGGGCCCACCACGGACATGTCGCCTCGTAAAACGCTCCATAATTGTGGTAATTCATCTAAACTGGTTTTTCGAATAAAGCTCCCGATAGGCGTCAAATAAGCATTCGGATTTTGTTGCTGATTCATTAAATGCGTGGCAATTTGCGGCGTACCAACATGCATGGATCTAAACTTGGGCATAGTGAACAAATCATTGTTCTGACCAACACGCTGGCTCCAATATAAGGCCGGGCCTTTTGATGTAAGCTTGATGAGCGTGTAAGTCGCCATAATGAATGGACTCAACATCAGTATTGCAAGCAGAGTTAATCCAATATCAAAAAATCTCTTAACCCACATATTCTTTCACCGTACGTTTGATGCCTTCTTCAAAACTGATGGCAGGTGTCCAGCCAATGCGTTCTTTTGCTTTATTAATATTGACTTGCAAGTTACCTAATAAGCGCTCATTGAGTGTATGTCTTCCACACAGATTTAACGCCATGCTCAACATAGCGTGAGGAATTGGAATTTGCAGTGGTTTACGCCCTAACGCGGATTTGATACTGCAAATCAGTTCGGTAGTAGAAACATCATAATCATCTGAAATCATAAAGGTCTGGTTGACGGCAAGCGGGTGATGGCAGCATAACTCAATAAAACTGTTAAGGTTCTCCAGACTCACCAGACTGCGTTTGTTTTTTATGCTTCCAAAAGGTAATGGCAATGGCCTATTGCACAGCTTGATCAACGACTTGAAATTGGCTTTAACATGTGGCCCATAAATTAAGGGCGGCCTGATGATGACTAGCTCCATTTGATGTTCTGCACAAAATTCTTTCAGCAATAACTCTGCTTCAAGCTTTGTCTGGCCGTATGCATCCAAAGGCGCAGGTACATCACTTTCAGTAAAAGGCTCTAGAGAGCTTTCACCATTCACTTTGACTGAACTCAGAAAAATAAACCGTCTAATACCGATGGACTTAGCTAATGCAGCAATTTTAAGTGTGTAATCTACGTTAACCTCTCTGTAAGCTTGATATATATCGTCGGCAGTCTCATGCATGACATGCGCACGCCCTGCTAAATGGACTAGACAATCAATAGATGTAGAGCGTTTAAATGGAGGATTCAAATCCCTCTGGATTATTGACGCTGCGTGTCCTAAGCTAAGAAGTTGTGTTGTTAACGCTTTTCCGACAAAGCCAGTAGCTCCTGTTATTAATATATTCATAAGATCTGAGTTCGAGTGAAGTTGTACTGAAGATAGCTCAATCAGTTTTGTGATCTAGCGCTCTATATCTTCGTGGTTGTTTAATAAGCTTATATATCAATTGAGCTCAGTGAGCTTACAATATAGCTGATACCTCTAACTTTAGTTAAGGCATTTGAAGTATACTTTAGGGAGATATTCAAGTTTAAAAAATTTAATTGATTTACTAAAGCTGCTTTCAAATTCTCTCTCTTTGCTGTTCGTCTAACCTTAAAAATGAAAATCAATTCAGTGTTATATACCTCCAAAAGCACATTGCGATCTCCGAGGGTTTTCTTATATCAAATGCTGTCCGATCTAAAAAGATCAAGATATATTGCTTGGCGATTAATGGCGCGTGATATTAATGCTAAGTACCGTCAAACTTTACTCGGATACTTTTGGGCATTAATTCCTCCGGTTGTTGTTACTTATGGACTTGTGATGGCGTCTGAGGCAAGGGTCATTAGTGTGGGGCAAACTTCAATTCCTTATCCTGCATATGTGATTCTAAGCATGATTCTCTGGCAAACCTTTCTTGATGCTTTTAATGCTCCATCGGCAGCGGTGATTGAAGCTAGAACAATGTTGGCAAAAATAAATTTCCCAAGAGAGGCAATTATCCTTGCCAAAGTGGGAGAGGTTTTTTTTAACTTTATGATCAAGTTGGTATTAATTTTGTATGTGTTTATCGCCTACAAAATTCAACCCCAGTTGACTCTATTGTTAGTTCCGATTGGCGTATTGGGCTTGGTAGTATTAGGAACCTTTCTTGGTTTATTCATCGCACCATTTGGCGCAATTTATCAAGACGTTTCCAAGGGCTTAGTACTTTTGACAACTCCATGGATGTTTCTTACACCAATTTTCTATTCTGTACCCAAAGAAGGTGTCTTTTCAGAATTGGTAAATTTAAATCCTGTAACGCATTTGCTTGTAACAACCAGAGAGTTGTTAACAATTGGAGCTGTTTCAAATTTGGCAGGCTTTATTTGGGTCTTCCTTATTTCTATCATGGGACTATTGCTTTCATGGCTAACTTTTAGGCTTGCAATCCCATATGTTATAGAGCGCATGCCATCATGATTTCCCCAACCAATATTGTTAATCAGCCAATTATTTCTATAAACTCAGTTTCAAAGAAATTCTGTCGCCAATTAAAAAAGTCCTTATTTTATGGCGTCTCTGATATTTTTTGCGAGCTTTTGGCCAAGGAGAGAAATAGCGAAACCTTGAGGCAAGGTGAATTTTGGGCAGTCAATCAGGTGAGTTTTGAACTGAATAAAGGCGACGCCATAGGTCTTGTTGGTGCCAACGGGAGTGGGAAAACAACACTGCTACGAATGATTAGCGGATTAATTAAGCCGGATCAGGGGCAAATTAATGTACATGGCAATGTTGTGCCGTTAATTGCACTTGGCGCCGGTTTTAATCCTATTCTGACCGGACGAGAAAATGTATATGTGAATTTGGCAATTCTTGGCCTTAGTCATGATGAAATTGAGGCTGTGTTCGATGATGTCACGAGTTTTGCCGAAATTGATGATGCGCTAGATGCGCCAGTACAGTCCTACAGTTCAGGTATGGCAGCGAGGCTTGGGTTTGCATGTGCAGTACATGCAAAGGCCGAAGTGTTGCTTATTGATGAGGTTTTAAGTGTAGGTGATATGCGTTTTAGAAGTAAATGCTATCGCAAGTTGGCTGAATTGAGAGATAAGGGTACTTCATTTATTCTTGTATCACATAATACGAATGCTATTTTATCAATGTGTAACAAGGCTATTTATCTATCAAAAGGGAAGCAGATTTTGTCTGGTGACCCTTCGACGGTAATGGCAAAATTTGAGGAGGACTTGACCTTAATTCCTTCTGTCGGGTCATCGGGAGCATTGACTCTTCCGGAAAAGCCTGAGGCGGAGAGTACTGGCTTGGATTTTTCTGAGGTGAGATTGCTTGATTCTAAAAACTCTTCGATTGAGTTTATTACGTCTGGTAACACTACAAAAATTGAACTGGTCTTAAAGTCATCAGCGCGACACAGTAATGTTGTTATTTCGGCTTTGATAAAGGAGCTTTCAGGAGAGTCAGACTTAATACTCCATTTAAGTAGTGATAAGCAAGGAAAGCTATTTGATTTTGACGGCGGCCTTAAAAGGGTGTCTATTGAGCTGCCTGAGTTAGGTCTTCGCCCTGGGGTCTATACAGCAAAAATATATCTGCACAAAGATTCTTTTTTTATGCTGGATATGGTGGAGTCATTTATTTTTAAAGTTAGAAGTAATGTCGATATGAATCAATGTCTCTTCTTTCAAAGGGTTAACTGGATTGTTGATTGATATAGAGGATTTAAAATTGAAAATTTCAGAGTGTTTTTTAAAAGTAGTTCAGAAAGTTGTTGATGTGTTTGGATATTCAATCGTAGAAAAAAAAGAATTATTGGATTTTTATCTGCATGACTATGATTCATATGAGCAATATAGAGATATACAAATTTTTCACAATAAAAGAAAAATAAAAAATGTATGGGCTGATGAAGTTACTCTGGACAGGGTGTTAAACATTATCCTGAAAGAGGATAAGGGAAGTCCTTATGTTGGAGTATGTCATGGAACAAGAAATGGCTTTGAACAAGGGTATTTGAACAAGTCTAATAAGATTCATGCAATTGGCACTGACATTTCAGAAACGGCGCTGAATTATGAGCATTCTGTTCAATGGGATTTTCATAATCCTAATACGGAATGGGAAGGAAAGTTTGACTTTGTTTACTCTAATTCGTTGGATCAGTCTTGGAAACCTCAGTTGGCATTGCAAACTTGGTTAAATCAAGTCAAGGTTGGAGGTATTGTAATTATTGAGCACACTGATGTGCATGGCCCACGTGGAGCCTCAGAGATGGATCCTTTTGGCGTTCGACCAGTAGCAATGCCCTACGTACTTACAGAATGGTTTGGTGATCAAATTTCAATTACTCATAGTAAGCAAAAAAAGGGAAACATGAATGAGATCGCTTGGTTGTTTGTTTGTAAAAAGCTTGTAAACAATGTGAGCTTAAGCACTGATTAAAAGGGAGCTCGGCAATTTGATAGAGTGCATAATCGCATATAGATTGCACATGTTTTGGGAGGTTATTGGTAGTGATTAACAAGTTTATTAGGAAGCTTTTGGCAAAAGATCCAAAGGGCGTTGATTCATTTTTACTGTTCGAGAAAGAGCAACCTTTCAATAGTTTGTATGATCAAGGGATGAAAATTTCTCAAACACCAGATAGTGGTGTTAAACGTCGTGCCCGATTTTATAATTTAATTGGTTTTTTGAAGCAGACAGCCGACCTTGAAGGTGGTGTAGTGGAGTGCGGCTGTTGGAAAGGTTTGTCTTCATACCTTATGACAGCCTATATCCGCGACTCGAAACTTGAGTTTAAAGGTGAGCATTACCATATATTTGACTCATTCGAAGGTTTGAGTCAGCCAACGTCGGAAGATGTTATTGATTACAAGTTGGTTGATAAGCAAGGTGACAGGAAAGGTTCCTTTTTCAAAAGTGCAGGTGCTTACAACGCAAACCTCCTTGATGTTAAAAATGTCTTGAAGGATTTTCCAGCTATCACTTTTTACCAAGGCTGGATTCCTCAAGTACTCCCCAAGTTTTCTGCAGAAAAACTAAAGTTTGTACACATCGATTTGGATTTGTACGAGCCAATTATAGGTGCATTAGAGTTCTTCTATCCAATGATAGTGCGTGGTGGTGTGGTGGTATGTGATGACTATGGCTCATTATATTGGCCAGGTGCTAAAAAAGCTGTGGAGGAGTTTGCTGAAAAGCACAGAGTAAAATTTATCGCTCTGTCCACAGGACAAGCTGTATTTATAAAAGAGTAATTCTAATGGAATTCAATAAAAGATTGCCTTCTGTCGAAGATGTTAATAACTGTCCAGTATGTAATAGCTCGCACAAAACCACATGGTGTAATGCGACTGACTTGTTAACACAACTTTCAACCCAGAAGTTTATTTATTCAACGTGCGACAGTTGTGGTGTATTGTATATGTCCCACCGACCGCTTGAGGAAGATGTTGCTTATTTCTATCGCGGTGATTATCACCCTTACCAGCAGGGGCAACTTAAAGACAGGCCTCATCGCACACGATTATCCAAAGTCAAGTGTTGGGTAAAACAAAAGTTTTCTGCATTTAATCCCAACGCTAATATCAGTCGTCAATATAGAAAGAGCTATCATACAAGTGGAAATGGTTTGAGTTTTCTTGATTTTGGGTGTGGTGCTGGTAAGCAATTAGACCATCTTGCAAAATTCAACTGGAAAACCGTAGGTGTCGATTTCTCTCCCATCGCTGTGGATAATGTTCTTAAAAAAGGCCATCACGGCTATCTTGTGAATCAGTTTTTTAATGATCAATCTAAACGCGATTTTGATTTGGTTCGGATGAATCACGTTGTAGAGCATCTTTACCATCCGAAAGAAGTATTAGCTGGTATATCGGAAAAAATGCGTCCTGGTGCAACATTGCACATCGCAGTTCCAAACCCTGCAGGCATTTCTGCGAAATTGTTTCGTTGTAACTGGCATGGGTTGGATTGTCCAAGACATGTCATTTTGTATTCACCTGAAGCAATGACAAAACTATTACAGGATAGCGGTTTTTCGAATTTCAAATTACTGCAAGAAGCAATCACCAAAGACTTTGTACGTAGTTTGGGCTACATGTTGGCAAAATGTGGAATTATAAAACTTGAAAAAGTTCAGGGCTTAATCAACTCAAGGCTGTTGGCAGCCCTTTTCTTTATCCCTATGTTTTTGATTTCAAAAGCAGGTTTTGGCGATCGGTATCATATATTTTGCCAAAAATAGTATGCTGTTAATCTAAAAAAGTATTCTACATGTCCTATATGGTTTGGAAGACACAAGGGTGTCAAATCAAAATTGCAAGCGCGCGTATACGCTGTTTATTGCCAGCATTATCTCTAGAGCGTGCCGGATTTAAATCGGTCATGATTGAAAAGAATGAGTCGGTTGATCTGTTTAAGCAGGTTTATATTTTGGTTTTTGTGAAGTCATTTAGTCAGCACGATCTTAAATTGGCGATGAGAGCCAAAGAGCATGGTGTACCCATAGTTTTGGATTTGTGCGACAACATTTTTGTAGATGAGTATGTTTCCCCACAAATAAAGCATTTCAAACAGATGGCTGAGCTTGCTGATTTAGTAGTTTGTACCACAGATGAGCTTGCAGGTTTGATTCGTCAGCAGGTTATCAATACCGCAGTCCTTGTAATTCCTGATCAGATTGAGCAAGTTCAAAATGTTAATGCGTTAGTTTCTCAGATGAAAGTATGGAGAGATAGGCGCATGGAGCTCATCGAAAACAAGATGAAGGAAGCATTGAGGCTTTATAGTCTTAAAGCATTCAGACTGAATAATTACTTTCACCTAGGTCGATTTGTATACAGGAGGATGATATGGGTCTTGAGCATTATCAAGTACAAACTTTCTGCGCGAAAGGCTACAGTCCCTGCAATTAGTGGCAACAAGAAAACAATTATTTGGTTTGGGAATCATGGTGCTCCTTACAGTCAATTTGGGTTTACTTCACTTTGCTCCATTCAGAAGGCTCTGGAGGATATAAATCAAGTTGTGCCCATCAGGTTGTTGGTAGTGAGTAACAGCAAGAAAAAGTTTGATGAATTAATATCTGGTTTCAAAATAGAAACAGAATACAGGCGATGGGGCTTTTTGAGCATATTTAACGATATTAAAAATGCTGATGTGTGTGTGTTGCCAGTTTTGCAAGATGCTTTTAGTGCTTGTAAGTCTTCCAATCGTGCTTTGTTGGCTCTTTCTATGGGGGTTCCAGTTGTTTCGACATCTTCCTCAGCGATGAATGCACTCGCCTCTTTTATGCAACTAGATGATTTTTATCAAGGATTGTTGATTTATTTAACTGATAAAGTACAGGGGCAGAAAGATGTTGAGTCTGCGCAAAAAATTATCTTTGAGAATTTTGGGCCAAGTGTTATCAGAGATCGCTGGCTCGATGTTTTAAATAAACTTGATATAAAAAGTCCAGGAGTTTCTATATGAAGCCCGTAGTATTTATTCATACGAACAACAAACAGATGATAGGCGCCCTTGTTGCCAAATATGCCCTAGAAATCAATTCTAAAAATCCAGACAGTTTTGATGTGCGTATCGTATCTCTTGAAGAAACACCTCATTTATATTCCAGAGAAGGAAAAACCTATTTACGTAAAGGCAAAGTTGCAACTTGGAAAAATGATGATTTGCAATCCTTCAGTCCGTTGCGGATGATGATTCCACAATTGATGGATTTCAAGAGCAGAGCGTTGGTTATTGACCCTGACATTTTTGCTGTTTCTGACGTATGTGAACTGCTTGAGCGGGATATGAATGGGAAGGCCGTTGTTTGCAAGAACGTATATCAAGGCTATAAAGGTAACGGCAACCCATTTTATGCGACAAGTGTCATGCTGCTCGATTGTGAGAAACTTTCGCATTGGAAATGGGATCAGCAAATTGAGGATATGTTCAATCAAAAATTGGATTACGGCGATTGGATATCTTTAAAGCTTGAAGACCCTGCAACGATAGGACCTCTTGAGGATGAGTGGAATCAGTTTGATACTTTAAATGACCATACAAAACTGTTGCACAACACCGAACGCATTACACAGCCTTGGAAAACTGGATTGCCTATTGATTTTGATACGACAGTTAAAAATACAAAAGGCAGGCTGGCGACTTACCTGAGTCGTTTTACCGATGGTATCTTTCAGCGTACGGCAAAAACTACATACCTTCCGCATCCAGATAAAAATCAGGAAAGATTATTTCTCTCCTTACTTAAAGATTGCCTGAGTAAAGGAATCATTCCAAAAGAGTTATTGGCATCTCATGTTGCTGCCAATAATATTCGAAAAGACATTTTTATTGCCTTAGACAAGATTTGATATGCCTTCTGTAACCGAGCTAAATAACCTGCACGCAGGAAAAGATATTTATATCATTGGTACTGGTGCAAGTTTCAGAGTGTTTCCTCCCTCTTTTTTTGAAGGGAAAATTACCATAGGATTAAATCTCGCGTGGGATTTAATCCCGGTGAACTATGCGATTACCATGGTTCCCAATCTTAATTTCCCTGAGTTTCTGGGAAAGGAAAGACCACAAAATACAATATGGATAACGAAACAGGATAAATACGATCCATATGCGTCGCCAGATCAACAGGAGTTTGCAGACAAGCACTATTATTTCTTTAAAACGAACGGCAAGTTTAGTTTTACGGCACTCGACGAACCGAGCGAGGCAGGGCGAGTTCTGGATTGGGTCAAGCAACCCACGGAGGATTATTTGTATTTATGGACCTCCATTTCACAAACGGCAGTTAACCTGGCAGCAAATATGGGCGCCAAGAATATTATTCTGGTAGGCTGTGATAATTGCTCTCTGGCTAATAATCATCATGCACAAAATCAGCATACCTTATGGAAGGGGGCCGATCCTGATGATAGATACATGCAGTATTATCAAGGACTCAGAGAGGTTAGAGCGGCATTGCGCCAAAGAGGTATCAATTTGCTGAGTTTGACCCCATTCTTAAAGCTGGATGATCCTGAAATGGATTTTCATAACTTGTGCGATGAATTCGATAAACCGCAGTTTATTGAAAATCATGATATTTATAAAGGTGTCCCAATCAGAGATTACAACAGAAGATTTTTGCTTATGACGCGAGAGCTTATCAAGCATAATTATGTTTATCTTAGAAATCGTGTGTTCAGCAAATAGTCAGAGTTGTTTCTCCAGAAAATTTTTTAAGTAGTGATTGAATGAATACTAAATTATTTAATATATACATAGGTTATGACGGTGTTGAGAGTGTGGCTTGGCATGTAATGGCGCATTCCATTTTTTCAAAAAGCAGCATTCCTGTCGCATTTATCCCTGTCAGTGTAAACAATTTACAAGGCATCTATAACAGGGTACGCGATGCCAAGCAGTCAAATGATTTTTCTTTTACACGGTTTTTGGTTCCTTACTTAAATAATTACCAAGGATATGCCGTTTTTTTTGATTGTGACATGTTGTTAAGGGCAGATATCAATGAACTGATCGAAATAATTAAGGCTGATCCTGATAAGGCCGTGTATGTAGTAAAGCATGATTATGTACCAAAAGACTCCATCAAATATTTGAATACAGTTCAGTACACCTATCCACGTAAAAACTGGTCTTCTGTTGTGGTTTGGAATTGTGGTCATCCTGATAACAGAAAGTTGACCCCAGACTTTATAAACACCGCGACGGGTATCGAATTACACCGCTTTACTTGGCTGAAAGATGAAGATATCGGTGAGCTTGATGTTCGCTGGAATTGGCTTGTAGGTGAGTATGACAATCCGCCCGATGACGTCAAAAACGTGCACTGGACAATTGGTGGGCCTTACTTTACTGAGTATTCTAATGCGGATTTTGCCGGTGAGTGGTTTAGCGAGCGTGACAAAATAAACTATTGCAAGCAACGTGAAAACAAATAATCCACCCTTGCTGATTTAAAAAATGTCTAATTGGTGCAAGCCTTACTTCGCAAAAATCTCCAGACGTAACCAGAGAATAAAAGGTTTTATCTGGCGTTTTCTGCTACCAAGATACATAAAAAGTATTTTTCTTTTGCCCTCTTTAATTTTGTTGTCTGGGATACTCTTCTTACCCAAATGCAAGACGGTCATCTATAGGCCAGACAGACGCCATCGAACACATCTGGATTGCCTTGAAGGTGTTGTGCTGGTTATAGGCACAGTTTCGGACTGGCGTTGGGCAAGGCGGCAGGGTTACCAGTTTTACCACTTCGCACCCTTGTACACAGCATCTAACTTTTTGCTTTCAATAGTATGGGATTGTTTTTTCTCAAGAACGGCTGCCAAGCGAGCATTTGTATGGACAGATTATGGCCTGGATCAATATATGCTATTGCAGGTAAAATCCGGTACAAAAGTATATTGTGTTCAACATGGACTGTTTCCTGCTACCAATAATTCAGACCTCGATGGCATGGATGCTGATGTCAATATTGTCGTGTCTCAATATCAAAAAACGATACTGAGAAGAGCAGGTTACCCAAGGAAAATTTTGATATTTGAACCTCTGTTTCATCACGCCGCTGATAAAAATAGCGGTGAATGGCTTAATGAGTGGAAGCGTAACGGTTCAAAGGTAATATTTGTTGGCGCCGGATATAACCATAGCCCTGATTATGAAGACAATCTTGTCAGCTTGATTCATGCGCTCAGAGGTACTATCTCGAAGTCCTTAAGTCTTGTTTATCGACCACATCCAAGAGATCGGGCAATTCTGGAAAAGCTTAAAAAATTGGATATTAAAATTGAGCATGGCGAGGACAGTTCAATCAACCAAAACATGAATCTTGTGTTTGTTGGCGTCAAATCAACTTACTTGCTAGAGGCGCAAATGATGGGGAAGTTATCTATCCTTATACTAGGAGAGCATTTTCCTCGATATTTCGAACCTGGAGAAATTAAATATGAAATAGATGATTCGAGTCTTGAAAGTATTTTTGATATCCTCAAACGTTATCACAATCAATTGAATGTAGACAGTTCAAATGTCATGAGTAGTGCCAGTTCTTAATCGGCTAATCATCAAGCACTGTCCATATTTATACTTTTTTAAACAAGGCAGCGATATTGATTGCCAATGTCCCAATTCGAGATTGTCTGTAGATGCCTGTTTTAAGAGTGAGTCCCGCACGTTGCCACAAGTTCCCTGTTCTTAAGACATTCAGTTTGCGAACAGTGGCATTATGTTCCTCTTTGAGGAAAGGTGCAGCAAGAGCAAAGCATTCAATATTCTGGTCGCTCCAGGACTTGAATCTGTTGTTGAAACCGTTTATGACTCGTTTCAATTTTGATGTCAGAGATGTATTTCCCCCAATCAAGGCATTGTCATGTTGTCTGTACAGTACATACGGAGTTTTATCATAAACAACAATGCCGTTCACGCCAGTAATAACTTGGTATAGCCACCAATCATGTGAAACGGCCGGCACTGGCCCAATACGCTCAAGCAGTTTTTTTGCATGACTATTGAATAACATCGTATTGCCGCCAGCTACGCTTTGTATAATTGCATTTTTAAAACCTAATGGACGATTCATGAGTTTTGAGTAGCCAAATGGATTGAGCTTTTCGTCGGTATAAATTGTTCGCCCAAAGTAAAGCGCTGGTATGCCTGGCTTTTCAATTGCAATAAGAGTTTTTAAAGCCATTTCAAGTTTGTTTTCAAGCCAAACATCGTCTTGGTCAGCAAATGCATAGTAGTCAGCTTTAATTTGCGCATTACATGCAAGCGAGAGAAAATTTCTTGAAAAACCTGATTGAGGACCTTTCAACACTTCCACTTTGTGACTATCCCAGGATTGAGTGGTGCTAGATATGATGGATATCGTGGCGTCATTTGAACCATCATCACTTACATACAGTTCCCAGTTAGGGTGAGTTTGTTTTTTAAAGGATTCAAGTTGTTGTGCAACAAATTTCTCCCCATTGTATATTCCCATTAAAATGGCAATTTTTTTTGATTCGTTTGTCATCAGATTTTTCGCATTGTTATAAGCTAGTTTCTAGCAGCTTAAAAGTTTTTCCTAGATGAACACCACATGAAAATCCATGAACTGGTAAATCTCGTACTAGGAAAACTAAGGCCATAAAGACTTCGTCTTTGTAGAGGCGATTTTAAACCCAAACACACTATCCATCAGACTCTTAGAGGGTTTTGACTGAAAAATTTACTATTCGCATCTGTGATTTTGCGCCGTCATTCAAATGACAACTTAAGAAATAGCAGAAAAATAGCTGCATGACACAGGCACTAAAGGGGTGACAGGATGGTTCCAGAGTGTCATCTTCATCACATGGTCACTAGGGTTTTATTTTTGGGATGTTAATGATCGAATGTATTCCAGTCTTTTGAGACGTGTTCCAAAGAAAATTGCGCCTTCTTTTGTGAGGTGACCACCATCAAAGCTCAACAGCTTGCCATCCGGTGACAAGACTCCGCAGGTTTTTTCTTCGCCGCATAGCATGTTCGAGATGTTGATGAAGTGTTCATTAGAGAGTTGCTGAATCATATGCTCGTTAGTTAATACATGCTCTTCAGGAAGAGGGTTCCTATAGTGCACACGACTATCTAAAGGTTTGTGTATTAAAATTTGTGGATTGATTTCACCAAAGTGTTTTCGTCCAAAAATGATTATCTTGTCTCCATATTCTCTTTTTAGATTGGTAACACTTTTTGCAATAAACTTTGCTTGCCATCGTTTCCACGAAGATGACAGCCAAATTTGATCTGCTTCCAGCATTAATTTTCTTAATTGATTGTTTTTATAACCCTCATGCTTGGAGCAATACTCCTGATATTTATCGCTGATAAAAGGTGACAAATCATCGTTAACATACAGATTCCCGCATCGTGCCGATATATCGTAGGTGGATAATTCGAGCTGGTTATTAAGCCCTGCTTCGTACAAGGCATTTACCAAATCTTGCGCATAGCTGTCTCCAATGATCAGTATTTTAACTTTTGATTTGGAGGTAAATGGGCGAAGAGTTAACTCATTAAATCTCTTCTTGACATAATTTTCTTGAGTTTTAAGGTCCAGATTCACAAGATAGAGATCTTCCCTGGAATATCTCTCGGGCACTCCCTTTTGTTTGACAATAGTCGCACCTATGCTGAATATCGTAATGCTGCTTAAGACGAACGCAAACAACAAGGTATTATTGTTTTCACAAACCTCTTTTTTCCTAAATGGTTGTTCGATATATCTCCAGCTCAAATATCCCATCAGCATACTTAGCGTAATTAATAGCAATAACATCGAGACGTTAAGATTCTCACCAAATCGATATCTTGAAAATGCCAAAACAGGTTGATGCCACAAGTATGTGCTGTAGCTGACTAGACCAATGTTTACCGCATACTTGCTTGCAAGGATTTTACCTACAGTGGTCGATGGTGTTGCGAAAACAATCAGCAGGCAAGTCCCAATGACAGGCAATATGATTTCTAGACTTGGATAAAGAGTGTTTTCATCAAGGAAAAAAATTCCATATGACACCAAACCAATAGCCAGCCAGCTGCTGAGTTCATGGCCAGATAATTCTCTTTCTGATGAAATAACCAGTTTGGCGGTCAGCGCTCCCGCCAAAATTTCCCAGATTCTTGATGTCAGTAAGAAAAAAGCTGCGTCAGGTTTGATTTGAGCCTTATGGTGCGCAAAAAGTAGGCTTAATATAATTCCTGCTACAAAAATATGAACAATAAAGGGTTTTGCTTTTTTGTGTATCAGGGTGATTAAGAACGGGAAAAGTAAATAGTATTGTTCTTCTACCGAGAGACTCCAAGTGTGGAGTAGCGGCTTTAGTTCAGAGTTGGAGTCAAAATAGCCTGATTGTTTGTAAAAAAAGATGTTAGACAAGAAAACGGAGATGTACTGCAAACTCTTGCTATATTGTATGAAGTCACGAGGGATTAGAATGAGCCAAGAGAGGAGAGTGCTAACGATGATGACTACGAGTAATGCTGGAAAAATTCGCCGAATTCTACGGTAGTAGAATTCAGAAAGTTTGAAAGTATCCGCGTTTAATTCCTTAATGATGATTGTGGTGATTAAATATCCACTTATGACAAAAAAAATGTCAACGCCAATATACCCGCCATGAAATGGTTTGATTCCAGCATGAAACAAAAGCACCGACATCACTGCAATTGCCCTCAGACCATCAATCTCTCTTCTATACATTCAAAAATAATCCTAGCGTTGGGTTTCATCAGTATCTTGTATTTAGCAGTAACTGATCAATTTTTTCTAAGAAGACTGTCTTAAGTCCTTTTAGGTACTGATTACCTAAAAAGCCATGTTCAGCAATCTCGCTCATTATAATAAGAGGCAATTGATCAAAGTTGATGCAATTTATTATTGTTTACTTGCTACCATCACCGTTGGACTTTTCTTTAAAGCTATTTGCTTTTCCATGGCTAATGGCAAGGGCACCAGAACGTCCAGGTGCTGTGGTTGCTGTTAATGTGGTTTTAACATTTTGTGACTGATGATAGGGAATCAACTCAGTAATATTAACGTCGCTTATACCATCACCATAAGTAAAACAAAATGCTTCTTCACATTTTAAATGGCTTGAAACGCGTTTAAGTCGCCCACCAGTCATGGTTCTTTCCAGTATCGACTAATGTGACTTCCATGGTTTTGCATAGCGCTGATGCACTTCCTTTTGGTTATTTACCATATCAAACGTGACGTCTGACATATCCAAAAAGTAATTGGCAAAATATTTTTTCATGACATAGTCTTTTTAGCCGCAACAAATGATAAAGTCGTCTATGTCGTGAGAAGCATAAAGCTTCATGACGTGCCACAAAATTGGCTTACCGCCAACTTCAACCATTGGTTTAGGTTCTTATAGATGTTTCTTCAGAAATTGTTGTGCCGAGAGCACCAGCCAAAATGACTGCTTTCAACGGACTCTCCTTTTATTAGATTTATCCGGGATTTTAACTTTGTAGTTAATGTTTAGTGCTGTAGCGTTTATGTTAGTTGACTCATTTAACACGCTATTAATGATCATTAATATCTAAGGCACTACTGAAAAACTCATGCTATCGCTTCATTGGCGATGATATCAGGCAGAACCAGTCAATTTTAATCTGATTGTTTTTTATGGTTTTTGAGTGTGTTTAGTTTGTATTGCCAGTGGTCTTTACACATCTGAGATAAGTCGAGTGTTGCTTGCCAGTTTAATTCCTTATAGGCTAACTCTGGCAAAGCATAGTAGGCAGCAATATCACCTGGTCTTCTATTCTTGATTTGATAGGGGATAGAGACCTGATTGATTTCTTCAAATGTTTTAATCACCTCTAAAACCGAATAACCTTTACCAGTTCCTAGATTAAAAGTACTTACGCCCTGGTTTTGTAGTAAATATTCTAGGGCCCGGATGTGACCATTGGCTAAATCCATCACATGAATATAGTCGCGGACTCCAGTGCCGTCAGGAGTTGCATAGTCATTTCCCCAAACATTTAAAAACGCCCTCTCTTTAGCAGCAACATCTGCAATGTATGGCATTAGATTGTTTGGCGTAGCATTTGGATGCTCTCCAATCAATCCGCTAGGGTGCGCGCCGACCGGGTTGAAATATCGCAATATAGAGATAGACCATTCTGCATCAGCTTGTGCTAAGTCATGCAACATATGTTCAATATGAAGCTTGGTTTGTCCGTATGGATTGGTTGCGCTGGTTGGGTGTTTTTCATCGAATGGAAGATATTGGGGGGTACCATACACTGTAGCGCTTGAACTAAAAACTAACTTGTGAATGCTACTGACATTCATTGCTTTGATTAAGCTAATGGTGCCGCTAATATTGTTGTCATAGTACTTGATGGGCTTTTCAACGGACTCACCAACTGCCTTGAGCCCTGCAAAGTGGATGACTGCCTCAATATTAAATTGCGCCATTACTGCAACCAAGTCGGCGAAATTCCGCACATCTCCATTCACAAAAGAAAGTCTTGTGGATAGTATTTCTTCTAAATTGTCTAAAACACTAATTTGGCTATTACAAAGGTTGTCATAAAGTACGACATTATGGCCTGCCTCTGCTAACACTATAGCCGTGTGACTCCCGATATAACCAAGCCCACCAGTCAGTAATATATTCATTTTTGTAATCCAACTATAGAGTGAGTGTTAATTGTATTGTGAGCAAATTCTGCATATGCAGTACGTAAGCCTTGAGCTAAGTCAATTTTTGGCTGCCATTCCCTACGAGTTAATTTGCTTGAGTCCATAAGTTTTCTCATGGAGCTGTCTGGCTTTTTTGAATCAAATACAATTTCACCTTTGTAACCTGTCACTTGTCTAATTGTTTCAGTCAAGTCCTTAATGGATAGGACACTTCCATATAGCTTCAAGAGTTCGGAATGTTCCAATACCATCGACATTCACAGTATATTCTGGTGTTTCAAAACTCACTGCTACAAGACTAATGGCGGCCAGATTGAAGATTTCGTCTGGTTGTAATTGCTGAGTTTAAAAGTGTTTGGATTATAGCATGGGCTATATTCAGCCAGCGTTTGCAGGTATTTGAGTGCTATGTTGTTTTGCTCGCCAGCATCGCCTTGATATTCGCCATCTTGCTTTTGCCATAATCCTTACTCAACGCTTGGTCAGGCCCGTTAAACGGGTTGCCAAAGTGTTTCACATCATCTTTTGGCAATTCGCCAATAAAGCGGCTGGGTTCGCAGGCTTGCATTTCGCCGGCCCGTTTGCGTTTTTTGCACCAGGTGATGTTGAGTGATTTTTGCGCGCGGGTGATGCCTACGTACATCAGGCGGCGTTCTTCTTCGATCTGGTCACTGTCGATGGAGTTGGTATGCGGCAGGATGCCTTCTTCGCAGCCGATCAGGAAGACGTGGCCGTATTCCAGGCCTTTGGCGGCATGCAGGGTGGAGAGTTTGACGGCATCGGGTTCGCCATCCTCACGGCCTTCGAGCATGGTGATGAGCGAAACCAGTTGCGTGAGTTCGATCAGGTTTTTGCCATCGGATTCGTGGCCGAACTCGGTGGAGGCTTCGCCTTTTTTGCTGAGCCAGGCAACAAATTCCTGTACGTTGCCCCAGCGAGTTTCGGCAGAGCGGGCTTCTTCGCCGTCGTATAGATAGCTTTCGTAGTGGATGGCGTTGAGCAGGTCATTCAATACTTCATTGGCCGGGTCTTTGACGGCGCGGCCTTGCAGGGTTTGAATGAAGCGGCAGAAGGTGAGCAGGTCGTCCAGTTGCTTGTTGCCGACTTCCTGCTGAAAACCGCCCTCAAATGCGGCGGCAAACAGCGAGAGTTTGTGCGCGCTGGCATATTCGCCCAGACGCTCCAGCGTGGTGTTGCCGATGCCTTTTTTTGGTGTGGTGGCTGCACGGATAAACGCCGGGTCATCATCTTCGTTCATCACTAAACGCAGGTAGCTGATGATGTCCTTGATTTCGGCTTTATCAAAAAAAGATTGGCCGCCGGAAATGGTGTAGGGGATTTTCTGGTTGCGCAGGTATTGCTCGATGATGCGTGCCTGGTGGTTGCTGCGGTACAGGATGGCATAATCTTTATAGGTGGTGCGGTGCTCGAATTTATGCGCCTGCAGCTTCATCACCACGGTTTCGGCTTCGTGTTCTTCACTGTGCGTGGCGGTGACATGCAACAGTTCACCGGTGCCCAGTTCACTCCATAGTTTTTTCTCAAACAGTTTAGGGTTGTTGGCGATGACCTGGTTGGCCGCCCGCAAAATGCGCACGGTTGAGCGGTAGTTTTGCTCCAGTTTGATCACCTTGAGCTTGCTGAAGTCTTTGGTTAGCTGGTTGAGGTTTTCCACGTCGGCGCCGCGCCAGCCGTAAATCGCCTGATCATCGTCGCCCACGGCGGTAAATTGGCCGCGTATGCCGGTTAACTGTTTGATCAGCTTGTACTGGCAGGCGTTGGTATCCTGGTATTCGTCAATCAGCAGGTATTGCAGTTTGCGCTGCCATTTGTCCAGGGTTTCTGCATGCTGGTCAAACAGCTCGACCGGGATTTTAATCAGGTCATCAAAGTCGACCGCCTGGTAGGCGCGCAATGTTTGCTGATAGAGCTGGTAAACACGTGCGGCGGCATGGCTGAACTCTTCGTCAGCGGTGGCTTTGGCCTGGTCCGGGCTCAATAGCGCATTTTTCCAGCTGGAGATCTGCCATTGCGTTTTGCGGAGTAATTGCTTGTCGGTCGTGGCCAGAACGTCACTCAGAATTTTAAAGCTGTCAGAAGCATCCAGAATGGAGAACTGCGGTTTGTAGCCCAGCAAGGCGGCTTCCTGACGCAACATTTGCAGGCCTAGCGAGTGAAAGGTGGTGACGGTCAGGCCTTTGCCACTTTTGCCTTCGAGCAAGGGGCTGACGCGCTCCTGCATTTCACGCGCGGCCTTGTTGGTAAAGGTGATGGCGGCAATTTGCGAGGCCTGATAGCCTGCCTTGTTGACCAGGTAAGCAATCTTTTGGGTGATGACGCGCGTTTTACCGCTGCCTGCACCTGCCAGTACCAGCAAGGGGCCGTCCAGATAATGAATCGCTTCGCGTTGTGGCGGGTTTAATTGATGCAGCATGAAACTTGTGATGATTTTCTGAAGGAATGAAACGGCATGACAGGCTGGATAGCGATTAGCCTGTATGGACTATTTAACCTTAGGCAGGCTGTGGGTATAGTGGGGTAACCATAGTATTATCCTATCTTATATAAACACACTTTGATCATGCCTGTGCTCGATCTCAATAGCGTTATTCTATCATCGATTGGCCTCACCTTTATGCTGGTGCTGGTCTTGCTGGTATTTGGCGCCTATCAACAACGTGCACTGGTGATGCGCTGGGTGTGGGGCATACTGCTGATTGGTCTGGGGCTCAGTATTTATTTTATTCCGGATGTGTTTGCCTTGCATGCGCAGCATGAGTTGTATGTGTCGATTGCCTTCAGCGCCATTTGCCTGGGACTCAGTGTATATGTGAATGGCATTCGCATGCTACGCGGCTATCGTATTTATCGTTATCTTTCCCTGCTGGTACTCACCACGCTGCTGGCCTGCAATGCTATTTTGCTGAATGTGCATGCTCCGCTACGCGTATTGTTGCTGTCAAATATGCTGGTCATGACCTGGGTGTTTGCCTATGCAAGCCGCAGTTTGATGGGGTTTGGCAAAGACTTTATCAGCCAGGTGTTCTGGCTATGCTGCAGTCTGTTTTCAGGGATTACCCTGATGATGCTATTTTTAATGTTTGAAGTCGCATTGATAGACGCGTCCATACTGAGTACTTTTCAGCACTGGTCTGCCCATGCTTATATGATTGCGACGATAGTGATGGTGCTCATGGCCGTGACTTGCTTGCTGTTGCTGGTCATGAATGTGCGTACCCAGGCCGGGCTGCAGGCGATTGCGACGCTGGATGGCTTGACCGGTGTGCTTAACCGTCGGGGCTTGCAGGATGCTGCAAACCGCATGCAGGCAGTTTCACAACGGATCAAACTGCCGATGGGCATGCTGATTGTGGATCTCGATTATTTCAAAAAGGTCAATGATGTTTACGGCCATCTGGTGGGCGATGCGGTGTTGAAAGTCTGCGCGGGCACCATCCATTCCGCCCTGCGTGGCGGGGATGTGATTGGCCGTTATGGGGGCGAGGAGTTTTGCATTTTGTTACCCAACACGGGGGAGCATGAATCGGCAGTATTGGCTGAACGGATTCGTAAAACCATAGAAGCCACGCCAGTCAATATTGCGGGCATTGAAAGCCTGGATGTCTCCACGCGCGCGATTAAATGTACGGTGAGTGTGGGGGCCGTGAGTTCAGAGACGGTGGGCTATCAAATAGACAGCCTGTTTGCCGCGGCTGACCACAATCTGTATCAGGCCAAGCAGGCCGGGCGTAACCGTATTGCCAGCAATACGCATCGCCTGCAGTCGTCTGGCGATACCAAGCCAGCGAAACGCAATGCCAGTGTGATTGTTTCGCAGTAAGTCTTTTAAAGGATGCTGAAAAATCAGGCAGGCTCGCTATCCTCAGGCGTGTCTGCTGTTTTGGCAACGGTTTTAGCCTGCGATGTTGCCAATGCCACCATTTCTGCCCGGCTTTTGGGGGATTCCAGGCTGACACGGCCAATCGCGCCGCTGCGGTAATCGGTGAGTAAGGCCATGGCTGTGCGCTCCATATCCCATTCGCCATCGGTGCGTTTGTAAGCGCGGCGTTTGGCGATGGCTTCCAGCAGGTCTATGCCATCGATTTCAGCGACATTCAGCTTCATGGCCTCCAGCTTGTAACGCGTGTTAATCAGCGCTGGATACTGTTTGATCAGCACATTGCCCAAAAACTCGGCGACATCTTCATCAATCACCGCATTGCGGCCAATGGCGTGGCTGGCAGCCAGTAAATAACCGTCCGATTCATGTTCAATCTTGGGCCACATCATGCCTGGTGTGTCGGTAATGCTTTCGCTGTCGTTCAACTCAAAACGCTGCTGACTTTTGGTCACGGCCGGTTCGTCGCCCACTTTGGCGGCACGGCGGTTAAGCAGGGCATTCATCAGCGTCGATTTGCCGACGTTGGGAATGCCCATGATCATCATGCGTAGCGGTTTGAGCGGACTGCCACGGTGCGGCGCCAGTTGCTTGCATAATCCCGGGATTTTCTTGGCGTCACCGGGTTTTTTGCACGAAAGCGCGACCGCTTTGGTGTTGGGTTGCGCATTGAAGTAATTCAGCCAGGCTTGCGTCACCTGCGGGTCGGCCAGGTCCGCTTTATTGAGTATTTTGAGGTTAGGGCGCTGGCGGAAATTGCGCATGTCCTCGATCATCGGGTTATGGCTGGCGGCGGGTACGCGCGCGTCCAGTACCTCAATCACCACGTCGATATGTTCCATGGTTTCTTCCGCCTTTTTGCGGGCGGAGGTCATGTGTCCGGGAAACCATTGAATTGCCACGTGCAACCTCTACATCAGATAAAAACCGTATTTTAACATTCAAGCGCTGTTCAGCCTAAATTGCTGGCCGCAGGTGACTATTTCCAGCTATATCCCAGTGTGAACAGGGCACGTGTATCGCCCTTGACGCGGTCATCTGCCGGTCGGCTGTCAAAGTTATAGTCGACCTGGGTGGATGCGCTCAGGCCAAAAATAAACGGAAAACGCAGGCCGGTTGAACTGTAAAGCAGGACTTGTGACGGTGATCTGGGCGTGTACAAGACTTCGTGTCGATGGAATGCCTGCACAAATGAATCAAACAAATACTGGTTATAGTTCACCGCCCAGCGCAATGCGGCATGTTTGTCATCACTTTCTTCGTAATAATCCTGGTCGATCAAAGAAACACCGCCTTCCACAGACAGGTTCAGTTTTTCCCCTTCAAAAATCTGGTAACCAGACCCTACACCATAAGTGCTGCGTAATTTGATGTCTCTGAAGCGGTCTTTTTCCTGAATGGTGTTGAGGTAGCTAAACCATTTTTTGCTGAAAAAGTGGTCGTACTGCCCACGGACACGGGCGTTATTTTGTGTTTGCTGGTCATTGTCTTCTGCCCAGTAGTAATAACCTTGCACCGTATAACGATTTTCTAAACCGCGTAACACCGACTCTCCGTTAAATTGCGTGTTGCGGTTAGTGTTGTTGCCATTGTTAAAGGCGCCGCCCAGACTCAGGTTGCCGGTCCAGACATAGCCCTCGCCGATCAGGTCTACGCTTGGATTGATGTAATGGATTTCATCCAGTTCGGTATCTACCAGCGGGGTACTGGTTTCTTCATCCAGAATCACCTGGCCTTCATCGGTATGGATCAGGCGGCCATTGACAATGCTGCCGTCAGATAACTGCATCAATATCGGTTTGTCGGCATCAATGCTGTGAATATCATTCCAGTTGATTTTCACTTCGTCGGCATAGCTGGTTTTGACCGTTAGCTTGTTAGAGACTTTGACGCCCAGGGTGCCCGTGATCTTGTCGCCATTTTTAAGCCAGATGGTATCGGCAAATACGGGAGCTGAAAGCAGGCTGACACTCAGAATGGCGAGATGGATGGTGCTGCGTGCACATAAAACAGCCAGATTGGCTAAACTTCGAAACATACATACTCCCTGATGCGATTGAACAACAGTGCTGTTAAACAGCCGATTGAATGCAGCGCGCTTGAAGCGGACTGCAGAGATGGTAGCGCCGGTGACGTACGCAATGCGCAACGGTTAATATGAACGGCTACCAAATACACTCTATAGACATGATTATGAAAACAGCGCTTGAGTTCCCGAGAACATGCCTGGCATGGAAAGCAGAACCAATGCTGTTAAACTAGCATATTGGTATTTTAAAACAGCAACACGAATGGTCAACACAATATTACCGCCCGATGTCAAACCCGGGCAATCCATGGCCTTATTGCAAGCGCTGCATATCCTGACGCGTGATGGCAAGCTGAATCAGGACAGCCGGCGAAAGCTTAAACAGGTCTATCATCTGGTGAATTTTATTGAGCCGCTCATGCAGGCGGTCATGGCCGGGCAACCTGATCCAGTGTTGGTTGACCATGGGGCTGGCAAGTCTTATCTTGGATTTATTTTATACGATCTGTTGCTCAAGCAACACGCGGGCGGGCAGGTGATCGGCATTGAAACGCGTGGCGACCTGGTTGAAAAGTCCAAAGCATTGGCAAGCGAATGCCAGTTTGAGCGCATGCAGTTTGAGCACCTGTCAGTCGCCGATGCCATGTCCTCTGACCAGTTGCCGGCCAAAGTGGATATTGTGACTGCCTTGCATGCCTGCAATACGGCTACGGATGATGCGATTCAGTTTGGCCTGCACAAACAGGCGCAATACATGGTGCTGGTGCCCTGTTGTCAGGCCGAGGTGGCTGAAGTGCTGCGCAAACACAAGGCAGCATCCTTAGGTCAAACGCCCTTGAGCGAATTATGGCGGCATCCGATTCATACCCGCGAGTTTGGCAGCCAGATTACCAATGTATTGCGTTGTCTGGAGCTCGAAGCGCACGGCTACCAGGTCACCGTGACCGAGTTGGTAGGGTGGGAGCACTCGATGAAAAACGAACTCATTATTGCCAAATACACCGGTCAGCGTAAACGCAGTGCGCGTGAGCGTGGCCTGCAGATTCTGCAACAATTCAATTTAATGGAACTTGCCCCCAGATTCGGGTGCGCGTCTGACGCGCTCTGATTCACCCTGTTGCATCTCCCCACGCATCAACCTACAATTGTTAAATTAAATTAACAGTTGTAGGGGGTAAACATGCATTTTTGCATACAATCAATGGGCCGACAATCAATGAGCCGAATGTTGCTGTGGTTGGGCATGGCATGCTGCACCGCGATTGCCCATGCACAAGCCCCGGATATTCTGCTGGCACATGTCTACCACGAAGGCATTGCCGTGCAGGCGTATCTGGTCAGCGAAAAGCTGGATGGCATCCGCGCCGTCTGGGACGGTCAGCAACTGACCAGCCGCCAGGGCAACCCCATCCATGCGCCTGCCTGGTTTACCCGCGGCTTTCCCAAACAGGCACTGGATGGCGAACTGTGGATTGGGCGTGGCCAGTTTGAGTTACTGTCATCCACCGTACGCCAGTCCACCCCGGATGATGCAGCCTGGCACAAAGTGGCCTATTACGTGTTTGAGTTGCCTAATGCCGCAGGCAGCTTTGCCCAGCGTGCCAGCCAGATTGCAGCATTGGTCAAACAGGCCAATACGCCCACGCTCAAAGCCATCAAACAATTTCATGTGAAGGATGCGGCCGAATTAAAACGCACACTGGATGCGGTGGTGGCGAAAAAAGGCGAAGGCCTCATGCTGCATCGTGCCGATGCACTCTACATCACTGGCCGCAGCCAAGTCTTGCTCAAACTCAAACCGCAACTCGATGCCGAAGCCAAAGTCATCGCCCATATGCCCGGCAAAGGCAAATATCACGGTAAAATGGGCGCATTACTGGTCGAAACCCCGCAGGGCATACGCTTTAAACTCGGCACCGGCTTTAAAGATGCTGACCGTGCCAGTCCGCCGCCCATCGGCAGTCTGGTCACCTATACTTACCGCGACCTGACCAAAAACGGCAAACCCAAATTTGCCCGTTTTTTAAGGGTACGGCCACCGGAATAATCAATTGGACCGGAATAATCAATTGGAAAGGACAAACCATGAAATGGTTGGCAACTTTACTCGCATGCACTCTGGCCGCGCCTGTTTTTGCAATGGATTTAAGCGGCATCTACAGCTGTACAGGCGATGATGCACATGAAGGCAAATACACCGGCACCGTCACCATGAAATTGCGGCCCGAGCATAGCAAAGGTGCCGATGCCAGCTACGACTTTCAACTTGAAGTCCCTGATTACGGCACTTACACAGGTCATGCCGCAGTGCATGGCATGCACGCTGCCATGCATTTTGCCTTGCCGATGGAAAATGGCGAATATGGTGGTAAGACGCATGATTACGGCACGGGGATTGCCGAGTTTAAGAAAAACAGCAAAGGGCAGTTGCGTTTCAGAAAGTTTTATTTTGAGCCGGGGTTTAAAGGGGGGAATACCGGCGTGGAAGAATGTATCAGAAAATAATTCTTTTAAGGCGGCAGACGAACCCCATGTTTTTGACATGGGGTTTCTTTTTGCGTGCCATCCATCGCAGGGGGTGTATGAAAAGCGGTAGATTTGGCGGGTTATGGCAAGAGAGTTATTTTCTTTGATTTCAAAAGCTACGGGCTTTTGAGTGCGCAGTAGTAGGGTGGGCATATAGGCCCACGCGATTGCGATGGTGGCACGTTATTTAGAGTGGCAAAGAGTTATGGTTTTATGATCGCTGCTTTTCGCCTTTAGGCGAGTAACTTTTCTTTGCTTGCACAAAGAACAAGTCACCAAAAGAAAGTGCACCCCAGCTTCCGCTTGTTTCCTGCGTTGCTCACCAAAACAAGCGTTCGCGAAACTCGACCTGGTGGCCTGCACACACCGCAGGCCACTGCGGGACTCAAACAAACGCTCCCTTTATCTTGTTTTGCCTGCGCTACTCGGCGCGGCAGATGGGGGCCCCACCACCTCACCCCGGCCCTCTCCTGCAAGGAGAGGGAGAAAACTAGATGTTGTGTGTTTGATTGAAACAACTCACCACAGTATAAATTGATAAGCTGCTTGTAAAATGCAAATCTCGCACGCATCCATTCCGGGGGCCCCATCTGCCGCACGCTTTGATCAAAACAGTGCAACGCAGGGTTGACGGGAGTCTTCGGCCATCGGCTGTTTGAGTTCCGCAGTGGCTTGCGTCTTGTGCAAGCCGCCAGGGCGAGTTTCGATGGACGCCCGGCAAACCGAGTAGCGCAAGGATGAAGCGGAAGCTGGGGTGCACTTTCTTTTGGTGACTTGTTCTTTGTGCAAGCAAAGAAAAGTTACTCGCTGAGAGGGCGAAAAGCAACGAGACTTAAAACCACAAACTTTTATTTAACTCTCCACTATCGCATCCGCGTAGGTATTTATATCCCCCTACGACTCTTTTTGCTTACTTTTTTCGGCAAGCAAAAAAAGTAACTGGCTGATAGACAAAAAATAACGCCATCAGCCAATCAACTTAAGGGTGATGTAAGCCTGCATGCTGCATTTCAGTTGGCATGGCATGTTAAAATCTCACCCTATATGACCATCGCCACACCCCAGCAACTGATCTCTCAACTCGAACAACAACTGGCTACCTGCATGCTGGCCGACCGTTTTCCGCTCAAGCGCCGTTTGCAGCAGCTGCGTGACGCAGTCAAGCAACACAAGCCGGTTGATAAAGCATTGGTAGACATTGCGCAGAAAGTACATGCTTCGCAGCAGCGTTTGCAGGCGCGCCTGGCAGCATTGCCCAAGCCGGATTACCCGCCAGAGCTGCCGGTCAGTGGCAAAAAAGACGATATTGCAGCGGCGATTGCCAAGCATCAGGTGGTGATTGTGTGTGGCGAAACCGGTTCCGGTAAAACCACACAGTTGCCCAAGATCTGCCTGGAGTTGGGGCGAGGGGTGAGCGGGCTGATCGGGCATACGCAGCCGCGACGGATTGCGGCGCGTTCGGTGGCGTCACGGATTGCGCAGGAGCTCAATAGTCCACTGGGCGAAGTGGTGGGCTACAAGGTGCGCTTTAATGACAAGTTATCCGAGCGCAGTTATGTCAAGCTGATGACAGACGGTATTTTGCTGGCGGAGACGCAGAGCGACAAGTTTCTCAATGGCTATGACACCATCATCATCGACGAGGCGCACGAGCGCAGCCTGAATATTGATTTTCTGCTGGGCTATCTCAAACAATTGTTACCTAAACGGCCGGATTTAAAAGTGATTGTGACTTCGGCGACGATTGATGCCGAGCGCTTTTCCAGTCATTTTAATGGCGCGCCGGTCATTGAAGTGTCCGGGCGTACTTATCCGGTCGAAATCCGCTACCGGCCACTGGGTAATAAAACCACCATGGTCGCCGTCGAGGTGCCCATCGACGATGGTCTGGATGATATTGACCGTTTTGCACAGGATTTGATGGGCATCAAGCGCAAGCCGCCGCGCACCGAAACACGCTGGCTGGAAGAAGACGAGGAAGAGGAGGTGATGGAAGACGCCATCCTCGATACGGCGGATGATTTACTGCGTTTGGGCGATGGCGATATTCTGGTGTTTCTGCCAGGCGAGCGTGAAATCCGCGATACCGCTGACCATTTGCGCAAGTATCAGGGGCGTTCGCCCAAGTTGAAGTCACTGGAGATTCTGCCGCTGTTTGCGCGTCTGAGTATTGAAGACCAGCAAAAGATTTTTCGCCCCGGTGGCCAGCGCCGGATTGTGCTGGCGACCAATGTGGCCGAGACTTCACTGACCGTGCCTGGCATCAAATATGTGATTGATGCCGGTCTGGCGCGCGTGAACCGCTACAGCCCACGGGCCAAGGTCGAGCAATTACAGATTGAAAAAATTTCGCAGGCCGCCGCCAAGCAGCGGGCAGGGCGTTGCGGTCGGGTGTCCAACGGTATTTGTGTACGCTTGTATTCAGAAGAGGATTTCAACCAGCGTCCGGCCTTTACTGACCCCGAGATTCTGCGGAGTTCACTGGCCAGCGTGATTTTGCGCATGGCCGATTTGCGGCTGGGCGACGTGGCCGAGTTTCCGTTTATCGAGGCCCCTTCTTCACGCCTGATCAGCGATGGCTATCAGTTGCTGCAGGAACTCGGTGCGGTCACCGAGCGACGCGAGATTACCGAGCTGGGACGCCAGATGGCACGCTTGCCGCTGGATCCGCGTGTCGCCCGCATGCTCTTGGCTGCCAAAAAAGAGGCTTGTTTACGTGAGATTTTGATTATTGCCAGTGTGCTGAGTATTCAGGACCCGCGCGAGCGCCCAATGGATAAGCGTGAAGCAGCCGATAATGCCCATGCCAAATTCAAGGCCGATGACTCCGATTTTATGGGGTATCTCAAACTGTGGGACTGGTACGAACAAGCCCTTAAAAATAAAAAGTCCAACCGCGAGTTGCTCAACCAGTGCCACCAGAATTTCCTGTCTTTCCTGCGCCTGAAAGAATGGCGTGAATTGCACGCGCAACTGCTGGAAATGGTCGAGGACATGGATTTCAAGCGCAACGACAAAGAGGCCAGCTACGAGCAGATACACCGTGCCTTATTGTCCGGCTTGCTGGGCAATATTGGTTTCAAGGATGGCGACAGTGATACCTATGCCGGGGCGCGTGGCATCCGCTTTATCGTTGCGCCGGGTTCGGCCCTGAAGAAAAATCGCCCGAAATGGGTGATGGCCGCCGAACTGGTGGATACCACCAAACTGTATGCACGCGGTGTGGCCAAGATAGACCCGGACTGGATAGAGCCGATTGCCAACGAGGGTGGCATGCGTGATTTAACGCAAAGCCATTACAGCGACCCGCGCTGGGACAGGAAAACCGCGCAGGTCGTGGCCTGGGAGCGCGTGAGTTTGTATGGCCTGACCATCGTACCAAAACGACGCGTGCACTATGGGCCGGTCAACCCGGTGGAGTCGCGCGAGATTTTTATCCGTGAAGCGCTGGCCAATATGGAGTTTGACACGCGCGCGCCTTTCTTTGAGGCCAATCGCCGCCTGATTGCCGAGATCGAGGCGCTGGAACATAAGGCGCGGCGCCAGGATGTGCTGGTCGATGAGCATCAGTTATTTGTCTTCTACGACAAGGTGTTGCCGGAGATTGGTGAGCAGTATCGCGTTTTCAACGGCATTGCCTTTGAAAAATGGCGGCAGGATGCCGAGCAGGCCAATCCCAGAATTCTGTATCTGACGCGTGATTCACTGATGCGTCATGGTGCCAGCGCCATTACCGAGGTGCAGTTCCCGGAGAGCCTGACCATTGATGGCGAGCAGGTGCCGCTCAAGTACCGCTTCGAACCGGGGCATGTGCTGGATGGCGTGACCGCGACCATCCCACTGGCGTTGCTCAATCAACTGGATGCGACTGTGACCGAATGGCTGGTGCCTGGCATGGTACGCGACAAGCTCACTGCACTCGTCAAAGCCTTGCCCAAAACCTTGCGCCGCGTCTGCGTGCCGGTACCGGAGTTTGTGACTGGCTTTCTCGCAGCGCATCAGGGCCAGGAGCCTTTGTTACCGGCGCTGGCGGCCTATATCCAGCAGAAAACCATGCTCAAGTTACGCCCTGAAGAGTTTGACCTGGCCGGGCTGGATCCGCACCACCTGATGAATTTCAGGGTCGTGGATGAGAAAGGGCGTGAGCTGGGCATGGGCCGCGACTGGCATGTACTTAAAAAACAATTGGGTTCAGCCGCACAGCTTACCTTCAGGAGTGGCTCGCCCGGCATTGAAAAAACCGGCCTCAAACAATGGGACTTTGGCGACCTGCCGGAAACGCTGACTTTCAGTAAAGATGGGCGTCAGCTCACCGGCTATCCGGCACTGGAAGACACTATCGACAGTGTGGCGGTCAAGCTGTTTGATACCGCTGAAGCCGCACACAATGCACATCGCAAAGGCATTTGCCGCTTGCTGCGTTTTGAACTCAAAGAGCAGATGAAGCAACTGGAGAAAGGGCTGCCAGGGTTTAACCAGTATGCGCTGCTGCTACGCACCCTGATGAATCCGGACCAGTTGCGTGAAGATATGCTGCAATGCATTGCTGACCGCGCGTTTATTGGTGAAGATGACTTGCCGCGCACCAATGCCGCCTTGATGACGCTCAAGCAACGGGCGCGTACGCGGTTGCCAGCCGTCACCGATGCCCTGACCAAACAGGCGCAACTGATTGCCAATGAATACCAGTTGTTGAATGCGCAGCTGCAAAAGTTAAATCCGGTCACGCAAAAAATCAAACGTGAATGTGAGCAGCAATTGTCTGAATTGCTTTATCATGGGTTTTTCAGCCAGACGCCGTGGGAGCAGTTGCCGCATGTGCCGCGTTACCTCAAAGGCATACGCATGCGCATGGATAAATACCCCACCAGCATTGAACGCGACAGCCGCCATGCAATGGCGGTTGCGCAGTTGCAGCAGCGCTGGCAGCAGAAAATACAACAGTGCCGTACTGCGCACCTGCCTGTAACCATTTCGTTACAAGGCTTTGGATGGCAGTTGCAAGAGTTACGTGTATCATTATTTGCGCAAGAATTAAGGACACCGTATCCTGTCTCGGTAAAACGACTGGAAAAACTCTGGCAAGAACTTCAATAGAAAATCATGCACTAAATCATTGATGCAATAATCGCCTTCATGCAAGCACCTTCACCATTTGATCCGTTCAGCACGCCTGCCTGGCTAAAACCCAAGCAAAAGGACCGTGTGTTGCGTATTTCTGCGCGACTGATGTGGGCATTTCTGGTTTCGCTGGTGTTTCACGCCATTTTGTTCTGGGGCTTTTTGCTGGACTTACTCAAACCGATGGAAGAGCCCGCGCAGCAACCACTGAATATCGTACTGGATCTGGGCCTGCCCATGCCGGAATGGCCGCAGGAAATTGAACAGCCCCCGGTCACGCCACAACCGCCGCCCAAGCCGCAACCAAAAGCCAAACAGAAACCTGTTGAGCCGGCCATCCCTAAAAAAGTGATGATCGCGCCCAATAAAGACAGCGCATTCAAACTGCCTGAACCCAAACCGCAGCCACCGGCAGATCCCCGGCCTGCGCCGCCTGCCCCGGCAGATGATTTCGCCAGTATGATCAAACGCCGTCAGGCTGACCGTAATGCCGACGAAATGATGGCCAAAAGCATCAACGATGCTGCCGCTGCGGCTGAACGCGGGCCTTCAGAAGATGAGCGGCGCATGAAAAACATCATGAACAACCTGAAGTTTGGCACCAACGGCCTGTTCCAGATCCGGCGTATGGACCCTTACAATGCCAGCTTCAGCTTTAAAGGCTGGACCAACGATTACAGCGCGGCCAATACCCAGTTTTACGAGGTGGAAGCCAAGAGCGGCGAGGATATCCGTCTGGTGATGATACGCCGCATGATTGCGCTGATACGCGAGCATTACACGGGCAATTTTGACTGGGTATCCAACCGCCTGAACCGCACCATCACACTGTCAGCCAAACCCGAGGATTCGGCTGGTCTGGAAGACTTTTTAATGAAAGAGTTTTTCGGCCCTAACTATAAAACGCAAGACCCCTTGCGCTATTAAACACGCTTAAACGACGGATGAAGATCTCCAGCGAGTTCGTGCAAGAAGACTCCCGGTATCGCACAGTCCTCGTGATGGCCAGCCTGGCCGGCTTGCTGTCCATGATCACCTGGCTGGGCTTGTCGCTGTTTGCCACACTGGGCCTGACTGCGATGACCTTGCTCTACCTGTTGTGCGTGTTGTGGGCAGCGTATATCGCCGGTTTTCCGCTCGCGCTGGGCACTGCCATACTAGCTTTTCTGCTGATCAATTTCTGTTTTATCGAACCGCTTTATACCTTCCGCATTGCCAGCATGCAATCGTGGCTGATGTTGCTGGTGTTTATCGCTGTTGCATTGACCGTGAGCAGCGTCATGCAGCAGCTAAAGCAGCAAACCCGGCAGGCACAACTGGCCGCGCAGCAGTCACGCTTTTTTCAATCTCTGGCAGAATTGTTTGCTGCCCAGAGTCAACCGCAAGCCTTGCTTGAAGCTGGTTGCCAGCATATGCATGCGGTGTTTGACCTGCGTGTGGCGGTGGTGCGGCGTTCCGTTGCTGATGACAGCTTGCAAGTCATGGCTGGAGATGCCGGGCTGGCTGCAAGCCTGCCGCCTTCCAGTGTGCAATGGGCCATCGATTTTAACCGCGCGATTGGTGCAGGCACTGCGGACTGGCCTGAACTCGCCTGTTGTTTGATTCCTTTTGGCTTTCAGCAGCCTGAGGTGCTGGTGGTGGCGCAGCCGCACAAGCCGCTGGATATTGATTTTTTGCGCTTGCTGGCCCATCAGTGCTCGCAGGCCTATGTCAAACTCGGCCAGCATCAGGCCTTGTTGCAATCAGAGCTGCGTGTGAGTGAAGCCACGTTCAAGAAAACCCTGCTGACCGCTTTGTCCCATGATATGCGTACCCCGTTAACCGCGATTGCCGGTGCGGTGAATGTACTGGCTGACCAGCATATTTCACTGGATACCGCACAGTCCAGACAATTGCTGGAAAGTATCCGTGCTGAGTCCGATTATCTGGTGCAGGCGACTGAAAATATTCTGACACTGGTCAGACTGGAGTCCGGCCCGGCCACGCTGCATGCGGATTGGCAATTGGCTGAAGACGTAGTGGAGCACGTGGTGCAGCGCTATCGCCAACGGCCGCAGGCGCTGCCTCTGGCGGTGAATGTCATCGATGCCGGACTGTTGGTGAAACTGGATGCCATGCTGGTGGCGCATGCGCTGGCCAACCTGGTGGATAATGCCATGCTTTGGCATCAGGGCACACAACCGGTTACCGTGACTGTCCAGAAACAATCCCCCTGGCTACAACTCAGTGTCAGCAATCAAGGGCCAGGCTTTCCCGCCGATTTTGAAATTGCAGCATTTGTCCGGCGTAAAAACCGGCCAGCCGGCGCACGCGGCTATGGGCTGGGCCTGCTGATTGTGAGAACCGTGATGGAATTGCATCAGGGACAATTGCAGATTCAGTCGGTGCCCGGAGAAACCACGCAGGTCAGCATGCTGTTTCCGTTAAGTCCTGTGCCTGAGGTAATGGGGCTCTAATATGAACCAGCCTACGCACACATTGTTGCTGGTGGAGGATGATGCCGGTGTTTACCAGTTTTTAATCCCGGCGCTCTCTGCGCACGGGTATCGTGTGACACATGTGCGCACGCTGGCACAAGCCCGGCAAGCCGCCGGCTATGCCATGGTCATTCTCGATCTCGGCCTGCCCGACGGCGAGGGCGAGCAGTTTATTCCGCATCTGCGTGCCTGCTCGGATGTGCCGATACTGGTGTTATCCGCCCGGCAGGATGAGGCCGACAAGGTGCATTGCCTCAATCTGGGGGCGGACGATTACCTGATGAAACCATTTGGCTTGCCGGAACTGCTGGCCAGAATTCAGGCTGCATTGCGACGTACGGCCATGATGCAGATGCGTGACCATGTGTATCAGCAAGGGGCGCTGACCATTAACCGAGCCTCCGGCATCGTCAGCAAGCACGGCGAAACCCTGCATTTGAGCCCGATTGAGCATGCTTTGCTGATGCAACTGGCGAGCAAGCCGGGCAGCATTTTTACCCATGCCCAGCTCTTGACGCAGATCTGGGGCGCGGAATATATCAACGACACCCATTATCTGCGCATCCATGTCGGCCGCTTGCGGGCCAAGCTCGAGGATAACCCGGCACAACCCTGTTACCTCCTGACCGAGCTCGGGCTGGGGTATCGCCTGGCCTGAGCAATTCACCACCCCCTGTGATTACAATTTTCCGCTTTGTTTATGCGGTTGATATACGCTTGCGCGCAAGCTATGTCCATTCAACCACACACAAGGGGATGCAATGGACAGTTCTTCCATTAAAAAAAGCAGTCTGGCGGCATTGGCGCTGGGGGCCATCGGCGTGGTCTACGGCGATATCGGCACCAGCCCGCTCTATACCATGCAGGTGATCTTCAGCGAAAGTACCGGCGTGCCACTCAATACCGTCAATATCATGGGCGCCATTTCTTCCATTTTCTGGCTGCTCACTTTTGTTGTCACATTCAAATACGTATTGCTGATTCTGCGGGCACACAACAAAGGCGAGGGCGGCGTCATGGCGCTGCTGTCGCTGGCGCTTTCCACATTGCGCAGGCCTGAAGCCGCGCCCGCAGATCATCTCCCGTCCAGTCAGGCCAGGCCGGATCGGCGTACAGCTGCGCTCTTGATGCTGGGTGTCATGGGCGCCGCCCTGTTTTACGGCGACAGCGTGCTCACACCTGCCATTTCCGTGCTGTCGGCGGTCGAAGGTTTGCAGGTGGCCGCCCCGGCATTGGCGGCACAGGTGTTGCCGATTTCAATTGCGATTCTGATCGGGCTATTTTCGGTGCAGCGTTTGGGTACACACACCGTCGGCCGTTTTTTTGGGCCGATTGTGATTGTCTGGTTTGCGGCGCTGGCCGCGATTGGTGCCTGGCAAATTGCACAAGCGCCCGAGGTGTTGCAGGCGATCCATCCTCAATATGCGTGGCAGTTTCTGCAAGCCCGCGGCACAGGGGTGTTTATTGCCATCGGTGCCATTTTACTGGCAGTGACTGGGGCTGAAGCCTTGTATGCGGACATGGGTCACTTCGGTCGTCCGGCGATTCAGTTGGCCTGGCTGGGGTTGGTGTTTCCCTGTTTGACGCTGAATTATCTGGGGCAGGGCGCGCTGCTGCTGTTGCACCCTGAGGCGGTCAGCAACCCGTTCTATTTGTCCTTTCCACAGCCGCTACTCATTCCTGCCGTGATCCTGGCCACGCTGGCCACCATTATTGCTTCGCAGGCAGTGATTTCCGGTGCATTTTCGATGACCCGACAAGCCATTCAACTCGGCTTTTTGCCACGCATGCGCATTATTCATACCTCAGCCAGTGAATCCGGCCAAATTTACATCCCTGCGGTCAATTGGGTGTTGTTACTCGCTGTGATGATCGTCTGTCTGGCCTTTCAGAGCTCTTCTGCGCTGGCTTCAGCCTATGGTATTGCCGTCACCGGCACCATGCTGATTACCACCGTATTGAGTTTTTTCATCATGCGTTACCGCTGGCAGTTTTCGCTGTGGCTGGCGCTGGCACTGACCAGCGGGCTGGCCGTTGTGGATAGCATATTACTGGGCTCTGCTTCGATGAAGTTCATGCAGGGCGGCTGGTTTCCGGTTGCGTTAAGTGTGGTGTTGATCTTGTTGATGACCACCTGGAAAAAGGGCCGTGGCGTGTTGCTGAACACCATGACACGCAACGACCCTAATTTGAATACCTTTATTCAGAGTGTTGCGCAGTCTTCAGTGCCGCGCGTGTCACGTACCGCCGTGTATATGGTGTCGCATTTTGAAACCGTACCACAGGCACTGCTGCATAACCTCAAACATAATCAGGTGCTGCATCAGCGTAATTTACTGGTCAATGTCAGCTTTAGTGATGTCCCGTATATGAATGCCCTGGAGCGTGCCACAGTAAAACAGCTCGCTGATGGTTTCTGGCAAGTGCAGCTGCATTACGGATTTATGCAGCATGCGGATGTGCCGCAGGCCCTGCTGGCACTCAAGCTGGATGGCGAACCGCTGGATCCGTTTACCAACTCCTACTTTTTGAGCCGTGACATTATCGTGCCGGATGTGGGCGGTGCCATGTGTCATTGGCGTGATCAGCTATTTTCGGTCATGTCGCGCAATGCCAGCAGTGCGGTCGAGTACTTTAATATTCCAGCCAACAGTGTGATAGAACTGGGCAGCCGGGTGCAGCTCTAACAAAGCGCTTTATGCCCTGACTGTTTTTTTCACACATGACCGCCCTCTGGCAATCTGCGCAGCGGGCGGTTGCAGGTCAGCCGTTAATAACTGCGGCTGACATGCCTGGTGCATGGGTTGCCATTGTGGCATGGGTTGGCTTGTGTAGCGGGTATGTCGGTGCGGAGGTGGCACAAACTGCATATGCAGCTTAACCCCACCTTGTGAATCACTTTTTTTCACAGCATCCGTGCGCTTTGAAGACAGCAGTGCCATCCAGTCGATGCCCCCACACATTTCAATCACCAGTAAAACCTGGCAAATCAGCAGTACCAGATAAATTTTGTTTCTCATCGCAGCACGCGCGCTAATGTAAAATCCATTTGGCATCCGATACCAGACACATGCCGCCGTATCGTTTTAATATTGGCCTGAGTGCTTCAATCACGGTCTGTAAATGATTCTCTGAACAGGCAATCACAAACGTCACATTCTCAAACTTTTCACCAAAGGCACCGGCATCCCGAATGCCGCGTTCACCATAGCCGCCCACATGTTGATAAAACGTGAAGCTGCGTATATTGACACTTTCCAAGCGGCTGATCACTTCCTGTTTTTCAATGGCTTCCACCACCAGTTCTATCCTTTTTACCCCGATCATCTGCTTATCCTTTCGTTAATAACTGCGCCATCTGGTAATACAAAGGAATGCCCAGCAACACGTTAAACGGAAACGTGACCCCCAATGAAAGCGTCAGATAAAACGATGGATTGGCTTCCGGAATGGCAATCCGCATTGCAGGCGGAACCGCGATATACGATGCACTGGCCACCAGGACGGCTACCAGCGTGGCACCACCTGCAGAAAAGCCCAGTAAGCCATGCGCCACCAACACCCCCAGCGCCCCGAGCAGCACGGGCATCAGCACGCCAAAGCTGACCAGGAAAGCCCCCGCTTTCTTAAAGTCGTTTAATTTCTTGCCTGCCTCCATGCCCATGGCCAGTAAAAATACGCACAGTACGCCCATAAACATCTGATTAAAAAAGGGCAGAATTGCCTTCAGGCTGTTGTCCGGGACCATGTCACCAATCAGCAAGCCGCCTGCCAGCAAGATAATGCTGCCATTGGTGAATGATTCCTTGAGAATGGCAGGCAGGTGCTGGTTGGCCTCTTGCTCGGGTGGATGGTCTTGCCGGCGTACCCAGTTGGCCATCAGCAGGCCGACCAGAATCGCTGGTGACTCCATCACGGCCAGCATCACCACCGGATATTTTTCATAGGGGACGGCCATCGCCTCCAAAAAGGCAATGGCCGTCAAAAAAGTACCTGCACTGACTGAGCCATAGTGACTGGCAATCGCTACTGCGTTCAGGCGGTCCAGTTTGCCCAGATGGTGAATCACCCAGTAGGCCAGCAGTGGAATGAGCAAGCCAAAGCCAAAGGCTGCCAGCAGGGCGGGAATTGCCTCAAGTATTGAGGCATGTGCCAGCTCCGCGCCACCGTGGATGCCGATACCCAGTAGTAAGTAGACGGTCATTGATTTGATCAGATCTGGTGGCAACTTCAGGTCGGAGCGGATCAGTTGTGCAAACATGCCCAATGCAAAAAACAGGACAGAGGGCGTGAGCAGACTTTCAAAATGCATGCGTGCTTTCAATCATGAGAGAGCCAACATTATCCAGCGCCTAAAACGTTCTGTATAATATAAATTTAATCTTTAATTGATCTAAAAAATAGAATGAAAAGGACACGGTCATGGCACGCCATTTCAATTTCAATCACTTTTATTATTTCTGGCAGGTGGCCAAAGAGGGCAATCTGACGCGGGCCGCAGCACGCCTGCTGATCGCACAGTCCGCCTTGTCCAGCCAGATCAAGCAACTGGAGCATCAAATTGGCACGCCCTTGTTCAGAAAAGAGGGCAGGCAGCTGGCACTGACCGAGGCTGGCAATATTGCATTTGCCTATGCCGAGAAAATGTTTGTGTTGAGTCAGGAAATGCACAGCGTGTTACGCCACAAAACACTGGCAGACAAGACGGTGCTCAAAATTGGCGTGATTGCCTCGTTGTCGCGTAATTTTGTTGAAAACTTTATCCGGCCCTTGCTGACACGTCACGATGTCGAAATCGTGCTCGATTCGGGCAGTGCACAAGAGTTGCAAGAAAAACTGATCAACCACAAACTGGATTTGATATTGAGTAATTTTTTACCTGACCGCCAGCAGCAATTCCTGTTCAGAATGAAGCCCATTGCCGAACAGCAACTCAGTATCGTTGGTAAGCCGCTGCCACCCGGAAAAGTGTTTGATTTGAAAAATGATTTGCCACAGCAGCAACTGCTGTTACCTGGCACGGGCACCGAGATTCGCGCCCGCTTTGACCAGATTTGCGAGCAACTGCACATCAGTTATCAGATCATGGCGGAAATTAATGATATGCCCGCATTGCGTCTGTTGGCCAGGGACTCGGACGGCATTGCCTTGTTACCCTCGGTGGTGGTGCAAGACGAATTGCGTAATGGCACCTTGCAGGAGTACTGCAAAGTGCCGGATTTGTATGAACACTTTTATGCCATTTCGTTAAAAAAACAATACGAGCCGGAAATTATGCGTTACCTGCTGGCGCGCAACCAGGAGTTGACTGTCGGCCCGGTTGCTTGACCATGGCGTTATCAATAAGAAGCCCACTCATCGCTGTCGTGGGTGCCAGTGCGTGCGGCCGGGCGATAAGAGGCCGGTTGTGACTTTGCCACCGGCTGTGAATGACGCGCTTTGGCGCTACTGTCATGCCCGTTTTGCAGCTTGTAATGGCTCACCGTGTCATTCAGCTGGCTGGCCTGGTCTACCAGAGACATGGCGGCTGCGGCCGCTTCTTCTACCAGGGCCGCATTTTGCTGCGTCACTTCGTCCATTTGCGTCACCGCAGTGTTGATCTGGTCTAGCCCCACGCTTTGCTCTTGCGAAGCAGAGGTAATTTCGCTGATCAAGTCAGAAACCTGCTGGATGGCCTTCACAATTTCATCCATGGTGCCATTGGCCTGATCCACATATTGCGAGCCATTGGTCACTTTTTCGGCCGAATCGGCGATCAACTGTTTGATTTCTTTGGCAGCCGTGGCTGAGCGTTGTGCCAGATTGCGCACTTCGCCAGCAACCACCGCAAAACCGCGGCCTTGTTCACCGGCACGTGCGGCTTCTACGGCAGCATTCAGGGCCAGGATGTTGGTCTGGAAAGCAATACTGTCAATCACGGTAATGATTTCTTCAATGCGCGACGAGCTTTCAGTAATCTCTGACATGGTGGTGACCACTTTGCCAAACACTTCGCCACCACGGGTAGCGATTTCTCCGGCTTTCACTGTCATGGCTCTGGCCTGTTTGGCATTCTCGGCATTTTGCTTCACTGTGGAGGCAATTTCCTCCATGCTGGCACTGGTTTCTTCCAGTGAGCTGGCTTGTTCTTCGGTGCGCTGAGACAAATCGTTGTTGCCAGTGGATATCTCATTACTGGCGGTCAGAATGGTTTCACCAGCTACTTTGACGCGTGCCAGAATATCCGTCATGGTATTCACAATGCTGTTCACACCCTCGCATAATTGCTGGATTTCTCCTGTTTTGTCATGCGTGGCAATACGCTGCGTCAGGTCACCTTCTTTGATCAAGGCCACCACTTCACTTGTTTCACTCACTGCCGCTTTCATTGCGCTGGCCTCATTCACTTTAGCCGTAATGTCTGTTGCGTATTTCACCACTTTAAATGGCTTGCCATCCATATCCAGGATAGGGTTGTAGCTGGCTTGCAGCCAGACTTCCTTACCCCCTTTACCAATGCGTTTGTACTGGCCTTCATCAGGTTCACCACGGGCCAGTTTCTCCCAGAAATGCTTATACGCAGGACTGTTTTTATAGGCGGTTTCGGCAAACATGCTGTGATGGTTGCCAATAATCTCTTTGGGACTGTAGCCAGTGACGGCGGCAAAATTGGCATTCACATCAGTGATGTTGCCTTTGAGGTCAAACGCAATCACGCCCATCACTTTACTGATGGCGGCAATCTGTCCTGCAAAGTCTGAGTTTCTCAGCTTTTCGCTGGTGATGTCCGTGGCATACTTCACCACTTTAAACGGCTTGCCGTTCATATCAAAAATCGGGTTATAGCTGGCTTGCAGCCAGACTTCCTTGCCCCCTTTGCCAAGGCGCTTGTACTGGCCTTCATCGGCATCGCCCCGCGCAAGTTTTTCCCAGAAATGCTTGTACTCGGGACTGTTTTTATAGGCAGTTTCCACAAACATGCTGTGATGGTTGCCAATAATTTCTTTAGGGCTGTAGCCAGTCACGGCTGCAAAATTGTCATTCACATCAATAATGTTGCCTTTGAGGTCAAACGTGATCACGCCCATCACTTTACTAATGGCAGAAATCTGCCCTGAAAAGTCAGCGGTACTCAGCTTTTCGCTGGTGATGTCCGTGGCATATTTCACCACTTTAAACGGCTTGCCGTTCATATCAAAAATCGGGTTGTAGCTGGCTTGCAACCAGACTTCCTTACCCCCTTTGCCAAGGCGCTTGTACTGGCCTTCATCGGCATCGCCCCGCGCAAGTTTTTCCCAGAAATGCTTATACTCAGGACTGTTTTTATAGGCAGTTTCCACAAACATGCTGTGATGGTTGCCAATAATCTCTTTGGGGCTGTAGCCAGTGACGGCGGCAAAATTGTCATTCACATCAATGATGTTGCCTTTGAGGTCAAACGTGATCACGCCCATGACTTTACTGATGGCGGCAATCTGTCCTGAAAAGTCTGCGTTGCGGATTTTTTCGGCAGTGATATCAAATGCGTATTTCACCACTTTAAATGGTTTGCCGTGATGATCTTTAATCGGCACATAACTGGCCTGTAGCCAGACTTCCTTGCCATCTTTGCCTAGGCGTTTGTATTGGCCTTCATCCGCTTCACCGCGGGCCAGTTTCTCCCAAAACTGCTGATACTCGGGACTGTTTTTATAGGCGGTTTCCACAAACATGCTGTGATGGTTGCCAATTATCTCTTTAGGGCTGTAGCCAGTGACGGCGGCAAAGTTTTCATTCACATCGGTGATGTTGCCTTTGAGATCAAACGCAATCACGCCCATCACTTTGTTGATCGCACTGATTTGACCATCCTGATTTGTCTGCTTGAGCAGTTGTTCTTTTGATGCTTTGTTTGTGAGTCCACCAAAAATGTTTAATGCCATGAATATTCTCCAATAATGACCCGATTCAACAATTGTTATTATGATAATAATGTGCATTAAACACTTATTTCTTATGTGGATATTTATGGAATAGAGTGGTTTTCACCGCCTAATTAAAGAATAGGTGAGATAAATCCATTCTTATCGGTTTATTGCGGCATAGGCCTTGCGTTTAATGGCGGGGTGCAGTCAATAAAAAACCCGCCGAAGCATGGCGGGTTGGATTGTATTGTTTGCGTTTAAATCTTTTCGAAGCTGGTTTTGCTGGCAGCCGGTTTTTTACCCTGATGTATCAAGGTATACACCTGCTCAATTTCATCCTGTTCGGCCTTGTCCAGCATGCCATCGTGATTGCCATCCAGATGTTCAAACACTTTCTTTTGATTGCCAGGGTCACCATGCAAATACTCGTCCAGTGTAATCTTGCCGTCAGCATTTTCGTCCAGATAGGTAATGCTGTAGTTGGCCGACATATTGTGGCAGTCGGGCGTGGCGTTATCTGCCTGCGCAATTTGATAGATCGAAGGAATGAGCAGCACGCACAAAGCAACAATTGAATTTCTCATGACACCACCTCGCAACATTTGATTAGAAAAATTATGATGATTGAAAACAGCTTGATTAAAAAAATACCCACCTGTGAAGGCGGGCATAGGGTAAAACAGGGAAACATCAGTGACACATGCTGTTGGAGCCACACTTGTGCGGCAAGTTCCCTTCACATGATTCAGTAGCATCAGCATCTGTTTGAGCACCTGGTGTTTGATCTCTTAGTATTTGAACAGGCAAACCGTCAAAATCAGGATTTGCAGCAGATTAATCGCCACACTCATGCGGTGATAGAGGTTGAAATTACGCGGTTCAACGTGATCGCGTGCCTTGTTGATCATGGGCGTGAGCACACACAGCAAAAATACAAAACACAGGGCACAGGTAGCACACAGCAAGCGGGTTTGCGCATGGTGGGTGAGCACTGCGGCCACGCCGGTGACCACGCCCAATGTTGCGTAGTAGGCCGGAAAAAACGCCCGTACATAAACACCAGCCCACTGCGCAGGCAACACGGTAAAAACCACCGGTGCCACAATGGCACTGGAAAACAGCATGATGCCAAGCGCGGCTGCAATCAGTGATTCGGCCATCAATTATTCATCCGCTAAACAATTTGGTTTTAATGATGAATATGACTTGGGCGGGCTGCAAAAGGTTTTTAACTTGCAGAAATTATTATCGCGAACTTTATTCAGCTGGGTGCATCTATAAATCTGGATTTGTGAGTGAATCCATTCATTTTTATTGTATTGTTTGTAGTGTTTGGCCCACCGTTGCGTGGGCGTTTTTTTGCCTGATATCCGCTGCAGCGTGCAACAAAAAGCCCGCCGGTTGGCGGGCTTCAATGGTCAGTTAAAAGGTTTAATGGTCTTTACCGTGGCCCGCAATTTTATCCATCCAGGCAAACAACACGCCGGTGATGATAAAGGTCAGGTGAATGCCCACCAGCCAGCCCATTTGCTCGGTCGTGAACGAAGCGGTGCCAGAGCTCTGGTGCACAAAAGCCTTGAGCAGGTCGATAGCCGAAATTGCCACAATCGAGCCAATCAGCTTGATTTTCAGGCCGGAGTAATCCACCTTGCCCATCCATTCCGGACGGTCTTCACTGTCAGCCGTATCAATACGCGAGACAAAGTTTTCATAGCCGCTAAAAATCACCATGATCAGCAAATTACCCACCAGTGTAATATCCACCAGCGCCAGCAGTGAAAGCACCGTCTCCTGTTCGGACAAACTGGTGACATGCAAAATAATGTGCCCAAACTCCTGGATAAACTTTACCAGCAACACCACCAGCCCACCGACCAGGCCCAGATACATCGGCGCCATCAACCAGCGGCTTCTAAAAATCAAACGTTCCAATATTTTTTCTAATACATTCGCCATACAAACTCCTAAAAAACAACACGCCTACAGACTAGAATTGTAGCAATAACTCACGCACGGCGGCCTCATCAATCCCCTTGCCAATAATCACAATCCGGCTGATCGGCTCATCCTCATCCCAGCCCTCCAGCAAGGTGGGCGGGTAGGGCGTAAAGTGCACGGCATGCACCGCCAAAGGGGCAGGCGCATCTTCCACATGCAAAATCCCTTTCATGCGCAACAACTGTTCGCCATGCGTCTGGCACAGCTTGAGAATCACCCCGCGAAAATCTGCGTATGCCATCGGCTTGGGCAAGTACACCGTAAAGGTGTGAATATCATCATGCGCAGGCGCCGCAGGCAAAGTGCCTTTTTTACCCGCCGCCCGAAAACCACTGGCAGGCGCCCGCAACCAGCGCTGCGGATTGGCCTGCTTGCTGGCAAAGTCAAACAAGCCTACATCAATAATCTGCATCGGGTCTATCTCGCCATGCAACACAAACTGCTGCGTCGCATTCGGGTTGATCTCGGTTAGCTTGGCTTGCAAGGCTTCAATTTGCTCAGGCGTTGCTGTATCACGCTTGGTAATCAGCAACACATCCGCCACCGCCGCCTGCTTGAGTGCCTCTTTCTGCTGCTCAATCTGCTGCAAACCATAAGCCGCATCAATCGTCACCACCACCGCATCCAGACGATACACCGACTCAATCACCGGCTCATTCATCAGGTTAGCCAAAATCGGGCCAGGGTCGGCCATGCCCGTGGTCTCAATCACCAGGCGGTTAAACTCCGGCACCGCCTGCAAACTGCGCTTAAAAAACAAATCGCGCATAGTGTCTGCCAACTCGTTTTTGAGCGAACAACACAAACAGCCAGAACTCAACAACACCGTGTTATCGGCAATATGCTCGCTCTCAATGGTTTGCGAAATCTGGCTATTGGCAAAAATCTGGTCCAAACCTGCTTCGCCGAGTTCGTTAATGATGACTGCGGTGTCTTTCATTGCGGGGTTATGTAGCAGCTTGTTTAGCAGGGTGGTTTTTCCGCTGCCTAAGAAGCCAGTGAGCAGCGTGACGGGGATACGTTTGTCCATAATTTTTATAACTGAAAAGGTGAAAGTATTCTAACCCGAATGGCTAAAAGCGCATTTAAGTGTTTCGACTTATATGGCGGTGCGGGGTTGAATCACAAGGGTCGTAACAATAAAAATCCTCAATTGCTTGAGGCTATTCGAGTTTTGGTTTGGCCACAGCATGATAAAGCTAAGTGCTGGAGTTTTAGACTCTTTCTTGCCTAAGGAACATACAAGATGATTTAGTGGTTGGTATCGCCATCTATTGGAATTGCTATGCGGCGAATAGCACTAGCTCTGGCTTTAACGTCTTGCAACATTTTTTTGCGCCATTCAATATCTGTAAGAAGTAAAGATACCTTCTCATCCGTCAGTAGTCTTCTGTAGCTATTTAGAGTTGTGATCTTAGTCAGTTCTTTACGTATTGCTTTTAAGTGGCTTATCTTAACTCCATGAGGATCTTGGGTAAACGACTCCAATGCATTTTCAATAAGATCAGCAGGGATCTCGCGGCAAGCAAGGATTTCCGAAGCAACGTCTGCTAGTGGGTCAGGCGGAAACAATTTTTCACCTCCAGAAAACATCTCAAGGAAGTACTCACCGATATGTTTTTCCTGATGAAACTGCATTATTTTGACATCGGGCCATCCATCAAAAGCGTGACACATCGGAAGCTCAGTAACCCAAGCACACTGTTCTGTCGGTCTTGGCAAAGCCTGCGGACCTAGGGGGAAATACATACTAATATCTAAGGGGTTTACTCGATAGATGATTCCCGTTCCTGAAGTGATTGGTTGCCACCCGTTTTTAGTTTCGTAGCAAGTAGCGAAGAAAGCGCTAACATTGAAATCATCCGTAAGATCGAGATATCCAGTTGGGATGCCGTAGTGTTGTGCAAGTGCAATTCGATCAAGTTCTAGTTTTTGATTAGCTGCATGAGATGTAATTGGGTGATGATCAAGCTCTTGGGAGAACCACCAGGATTGAGCAAGTCTAAGTACAATTTTAGCTTGATCAGAAATAGCATATTTCCATAATTCGCCTGTATTCTCGGATGACATTCCTCTTGAGATAGAAGGTAACATCGGCAAGTAGCGCTTATTTTGCCCACGATACAAACTTTGTATGGCAAACGGGGTTGCTCCTCCGTGATCACCTTCAGAGTACCAATACCAGCTTTCCTCTCGTCTGGATCTATGATCAATAAAGTCTTTCGAGATTTGAAGGAGTATTGATGCTGGTACTATTTGCATGGTTTATTCCGACTATTAAAAATAAAGTGCTACTTACTTACCCCCTTGAGTAATTGGGGGCAGTGCGGACTTGCCAGCATTTAAATCAACTCAGAATACTGCTTAAGCAATGAAACTGTTTGCGGTAATTGTTGTTTTTGCAAACAGGTTAAAAACTCGTCTACAGCCATCGGTGGTTTTTTCAAGGCGTTGCGCTGGTCTCTGAATGCCTTGCAGCAAATGGCGGGTGCCATGTCTATCTGGTAGTAAATAAAATCATCCGGATGAATGATTTCTATCTGAAAAGCTTTTAAGTCTTCTGCAGGAAAGTCTTTTTGGTTAAAGGTCACAATCGCATCGGCTTTGCATTTGATGGCTGCGGCCAGCACGTGGCGGTCATCTGGGTCTGGCAAGGTTAGGCCTTCGATCAAACATTCATAGCCTTCTACTTTTGCGTCCGGTACATGGCTATCCATGAGGCCACGTACGCGCTCAAGGGTTTCGCGTGGGTACTTGCCCTCGCGCACAAGGGCGTTTATCCATTCTTCATGGATTGCATCTGTCCAATAGGCTTTAAATAAATCACAGTTTGCCAGGCGCATTAAACTATCGCGCAGTGGCGCCGGGTACAGCACGCAAGCGTCAAACAAGACGGCAAAGCGTGCCATGTTGTTTAGTAACCCATCCCTAATTCTTGGGAGAGCTCGGTAAGTTCATCTAATGCCGAATTCCGTTGGGCAAGTAATGCGTTTTTATAAGCCAACACATCACTGGCTAATACTCTTCTGTGCGCACCGACTTTGCGATGCGGCAGGGCACCTTTTTCTAGCAGGCTGACTAAATGCGGGCGGCTGACATTGAGAAGATTGGCTGCTTCTTGTGTGCTGAGTTCATGATGAATAGGCACCAGGCTGATGGCGTTGCCTTTGGCCATTTCAGAGACGATATCCAGCAACATCTGCATGACCTGGCCAGGTAATAAAATGTCCTCTGCCACACCATTGTTAGCGCGCAAAGTCAGTTGCACACGGTCAGCATCAGCGTATTTACTGAGCATGCGGCTGGAGTGCTTGGCGGCTTCAATTTCTGGCTTTGAGGGTAAATGCACCACATTTTGTAGTGTGTTCATTTGGAAATCTCTTAATCAAATTTGATATGGCATTAGATTAAACGAAATAAACGAAAATTACAATCAACGGAATAATTCGGGTCAGAGTAAAATTAAAAAATTCTAAGCCGTTAACTCGTCAATCGGTGTTTCCAGGACTGCTAACAATGTCACCAGGTGTTTGTCCAATTGCTTGCGCGATTCAGCCGGTAATAAGTCGAGTATGGCTTGCTCATTAGCAATATGCGCCTCAACGGCTTGATTGATCAGGCTTAGCCCTGCTTCGGTTAGCTGCACAGGCATACTACGCAGGTCTGCACTACTTTTGACGCGCTCTACCAGCCCCACCTTTTCGAGTCTTTGTAGCCTATGTGTCATGGTGCCTGAAGTGACCATGAGTGAGGAGTAGAGCGCTGTCGGGGCCAGGCTGTAAGGGTGGCCCGCGCGTCTTAAGGTCGCTAATACATCAAATTCCCAACTACTCATGCCAAAGCGTTCAAAAGTGTGGTCGAGCTTGCGTCTCAGCAACATTTCGCAGCGCGCGAGGCGGCCAATCAATCCCATGGGGCTAGGGTCTAAATCTGGCCGCTCACGGCGCCATTGGTCCATAATGTCATCAACGGCATCTTTTTTTATCGTCATATTCGTTCCTTGATTTATCTTGACTTCAAGATAAATTGACCGTAGTCTGCAACTGTCTTGAAGTGAAGATATGTGTGATATTAACCTACTGTGGGAGAGATGTGTGACGAATGCGGGGCGCTTGTGGCTGACGGTGGCTATTCTTTTGGTGGCCATCAATTTGCGGCCTGCCATGGCGGCGCTGGGGCCGTTGCTGGATTTAATTGAGCAGTCAACCGGCCTGGATTCTGCCGGTGCAGGGCTGTTGACGACGCTGCCCGTGTTTTTAATGGGGGTGTGTGCCTTATTGGGGCGGTTTTTGCGCAAAACCCTGGGCGAGGACAACGGTGTCACATGGGGCATGACCCTCATTGTGTTGGCGTGTGCCAGCCGCGCATGTTGGGGTTCAGCAGTCGGCATGCTGGTAAGTGCTGCAGTGGTTGGGGTCGGCGTCGCATTAGTACAGGCATTGTTGCCGGGGATTATCAAAGGACGCTTTGCTTCAGCAACGGGCCGTATGATGGGCTTGTACACCACAGGTATTATGGGGGGCGCAGCCATTGCGGCCGCCAGCGCACCGCGGCTGCATGAAACCATGGGCTGGCAATATACCTTGGCTTTTTGGGCGTTGCCTGCATTGCTGGCTTTATGCCTCTGGCTGATGACAGCGCGTGGCACAGGTAGTCCGGCCATTAATACCGCTGTACCGGCTCCATCCATGGCATTGTGGCGTTATCCACGCGCCTGGACGCTGCTATTGTTTTTTGGTGTGGGTACTGGTGCGTATACGCTGATTCTCGCCTGGTTGCCGCCGTTTTATGTCGAGCTTGGTCAAGGCCGACAGGCTGCTGGCGATTTGCTGGCAGGGTTGACATTGACAGAAGTGGCCTCTGGCATGCTGGTATCAGCGCTCGTAGGGAGATTTGCTGATCGCCGCCCCTTGTTGCTGATGGCATTGAGCTGCACGCTTGCCGGGCTGGCGATGATGCTTGTTTCGCCAGTGGGCATGTGCCTGCCCGCGATTTTATTATTGGGGCTGGGGGTAGGTACGCTTTTCCCATTGTCATTAATCCTGGCGATGGATCATTTTGAGCAGCCTGCATTTTCTGGTGATCTGGCTGCTTTTGTGCAAGGTGGCGGCTACATGATCGCCAGCCTGATGCCATTTTTTGCCGGATGGATACGTACCGAGTTTACTAGCCTGTCTTTTGCATGGGGCGGCATGTTTATCGCCATTGTCTGCATCACTTTCTTAGCATTACGTTTTTCTCCCGCCAGTTATGGTCGCTCTTTTCGTGCGTATTAAGAAATTTTTATCATTGCGGAGCGGCTAAAGAGTATTTTTCAGTACATGTTAATGAGTGTTGGATAAATCCGCTGGTCCGATTGTCATACAGGGTATGCAAACACAGAAACTCCAGATAAACCCTAAAAAACTGCTACAGTCCAAATGGACAGCGGTAAAGCCAGTAAACAAAGAAAAGCATTTTATGGTGACTAGGCTGATTCTCCCTGACCTTGAAACGGAGGTGATCACGGTGGTGGAAATCGAGGCCGTGATGACCGGGCGCAGGCAGGAGATCCCCTGGCGTGATTTGCAAAATACGGATTTGTGGAAACAGGGGTGGGTGCGGTGAAAAATGTGGCGGTGATCGGTGCAGGCATGGCGGGGTTGGCGTGTAGCCAGGCCTTGCAGCAGGCGGGGTTTTTGGTGACTGTGTTTGAAAAAAGCCGTGGGCCTTCAGGGCGCTTATCTACGCGCACGGGGGAGGGCTGGCAGTGTGACCATGGTGCCCAGTATTTCACGGTGAGCCAGCCAGCGTTTGCCGCACAGGTGCAACGGTGGGTGCAGGCAGGCGTGGTAGCCGAGTGGCAGGGGCGTTTGTTTGAAACTGATGGCGTGCAACTTTCACCCAAGCAGTCAGAAAAAGTGCGCTATGTGGGCGTGCCCAAGAATACCGCCCCGGCACGGGAAATGGCCGGGTTGCTGGAGGTGGAGTTTGAACACACGGTGACCAGTATGCGTGCAGAGGCGGGTAAATGGCATGTGCGTAGCAAAGAGCATGGCGTGTATCCCGAAACCTTTGACCAGCTGGTGCTGGCGATTCCCTCACCGCAGGCGCATGCCTTGTTGGCAGCAGAGGCGTTGCCTTTTGCTGATCTGGCTAGCGGGGTAAAGATGCGCGGTTGCTGGGCGCTGATGGCACGTTATCCGCAGACGCTGGACTTGCCGTTTGATGGGCTGTTTGTGAACAGTGGTCCCTTGAGTTGGGTGGCGCGTGATAGCAGCAAGCCGGGTCGTTTGCCGGTGGATGGCTCTGCGCAGGATGTGTGGGTATTGCACGCCAGCGCGGAATGGTCAGAAGCCAATCTGGAACGCGAAGCCGATGCAGTGGCGCAGGATTTACTGGCTGCGTTTGCTCAGCTGGGTGGCAGCGTGACTGCCGAATACCAGATACACCGCTGGCGCTATGCCGACTGTTTGCAGACTCTGGATACTGGCTTTGCCTGGGATGCAGATGCGCAGCTGGGCTTATGTGGCGACTGGCTAAATGGCGGCAAGGTGGAAGGCGCCTGGATGAGCGGTTATTTACTGGCCAGCAGGCTGACCCAGAATGTGGGGCACAGCGTGACTTGTGCCTGATTCAGGTGCGCTCTGCTGATTCCAATGCCAGTTTGGGCATGATCCATTTACGGAACATGAACGGGGTGATCATGGTGGTGACCACGCCCATGATAATCAGCACCGAGAACAGGTCCTGGCCGATAAAGCCGCGTTCGTAGGCAATGCTGGCGATGACCAGCTCCATCACGCCGCGACCATTGAGGATAAAGCCGATGCCCAGGGCGTGACTCTTGGGCAGACCAATCAGGCGGCCGCCCAGCCAGCCAGCCAATACTTTGGTCACCACGGAAACCACCAGCACTACGGCGACAAACCAGAATGAATCAATAATCTCGACTTTGAATTCCAACCCCAGCGTGGCAAAAAAGACCGGCGCCAGAAAGCCACCAGTGATGGAGCCCAGGGTCAGTTCGAGTTCATTGTAGCGCGAGGCTAGAAAGAATTTGCGGTCTATCAGCAATGCACCAAAGAAGGCGCCAATAATAAAGTGAAAGCCCAGCGCGGCACTGACAGAGCCAAAAATCAGCACAAACAGTAGCAAAATGCCAAACAGCGCTTCGTTACCGATCAGGTCGACCAGTTTTTCGGACAGCCGCTCGATATGCACCCCTTTATCGATCAGCTTTTGCAGCAGCAGGTTGAAGCCCAGAATGACGGCGCAGAGCAGCACCAGTTTCCAGCTGGCATGAAAAATGGAGATACCAACCGCTTGCAGGGATTTCTGTTCAGGTAAATTAAGGATGACCCCAAGAGCGAGCAGGGCTGCAATATCGTTAAATATGGCGGTGGCCACTGAGTAGCGCGCGATGTCGGAATCCAGCAATTTGAAGCTTTGCAGGATGCTGACGGTGACCGGCAGGGCGGTAATCGATACGCAGAGCCCGAGAAATACGGTGCGCGTGACATCCATACCAAAGGCAGCCCCGACCAGAATGCCACCCGTCAGCGGCAGGATAAACCCAAGTAGTGCAATCGCCACGCCTTTGCCACGCATGGAATCAATCACTTCCTTGAAGTTCATCTCCAGTCCTGCGGACAATACAATTAAAAATACGGCAAATTCAGAAATGCCGGAGAGGGCGGGCGTAGGGGCAATAAAGTTGAGCAGGCTAGGTCCCAGCACCACACCTGCCAGCATTTCACCGATGATGGCCGGCTGCTTGAAACGCCGGAATATCTGGCCGAACAAGCGGGCAATCACAATCAGGATGAGCAGGCTGGTGAGTAATGGCATAGCAGTCTTTTATTGTCAGGTGTTAATCCCCCCGGCAACCTTGCAGGACAGGCTGTGATTGCATCTTGTGCCAGCCTCAGCTTGTATAGGGTGCCAGGGTAATGGCCTAGTCTAAAGGATTCCCACTGTGAATGTACGCATTTTTAACACACTGGCGGGAGGATTTGCATGGATCGGGAATTCTTCCCGATTGCGCGCATGCGGCTTTGCTAAGGATGCAATGCTTGCATCATTTCTTTGCGGTCTTTGCGCGATCGTTTATCTGCATACATCCGTTTATCTGCAATCCGCATCAGTTCTGCGGTTTCCTGTGCTTCGTGTCCGAACACGATACCCATGCTGGCCCCAGTGCCGTTAAAGCCTTCATTCTGCAGCAGTTTATTGGTGTATTCCACCTGGCGCTGGCACCATTCAACATCGTCTTCGTAGCACACGATGGCAAACTCGTCGCCACCCAGGCGATAGAGCTGGGCATCGTTGCCCAGTTTTTCCAGGAGATAGCGGCTGAAGTTTTTGAGCAGTTTGTCGCCCACGTCGTGACCATAATGGTCATTAAAGAACTTGAGGTTATCCATGTCCAGAAAAATCATGCAGCCGTGCTTGGGAAAGTGCAGCAGTTTGTTTTCCAGCGCGTGGCGGTTGGGAATGCCGGTGAGGCGGTCGGTCATGGCGATGGAACGCGTGTTTTGCAATTCTGCCAGCATGCGTTCTTTTTCTCTGTGCATGCGGTTAATCTGGTAGGCCACCAGCAGCGCCAGCAACACGGCTTCGACTGTGACTGCCAGCAAGCCCAACTGTTCTATGGTCCATATCTGGGTGGTCAGGCGATTGGCGCTGATGGAGAGGCCCCCCAGAATGCCGAACACCGTAATGGCCACCAAATAAAGTTGTGCCGTCACCTGTTTTTGCAGGCTCAGGCGGATGCCACACACCAGGCCGAAGCAGAGGAAAATGCCGACACCATAGCGGTCCATTTCCAGCATCCAGTTGGGGAAAATCATGGCAGCGACCAGCATCATCACCAGCAGGCAGCGAACGATCTGGGCGAGCTGGTAAAGACGCGGCCGGTGAAACTGGTTGATGCCGAGCAGGTGGCAGACAAAGCTGACGTAAGCCAGGTTGGAAAATAAAATAGGCAGGCTGCTCAGGTAGAACCAGTGCCAGCCCAGCAACTGGCTGAAGGCACCCAGCGCAGAGCCCTGGAACAACAGGTTGCCGAGAATAAACAGCGCATACATGCGTTCGGTAAGATGGCCTCTGGCCATGCCGATGCCTATATAGTAAATAAAAATGCCGGTCAGCACGCCCAGCATCAGCAAAGCGCCAGCACTACTGAGGTTGATATGCTGCCGATAGCTGTGAATGTCACTCACAAACAGCTCTGGTTGGGCCAGGTAGTAAGGCGAGTTGAGCCTGGTGATCAGTTGATAAGTCCCGGCCGATAAATGCACTTCACGTCCATGCCGTAACAAAAACGGGTTGTCATCGTGGCTGCTGATGCCACCATTGAGAATAATGCGTAGTCCCGAGTCGTCCAGTATCTCGTGCTGGAAATGTGCAATGGTGGTGGTGTTTTTAAAGTCGATGACATAGGTGCCGGTTGCCGTGATTTTGAGTACGCTGGCGCATACAAACTTACCTCCTTGCAGCGGGATACTGATGACAGGTGCGCCATGGTTATCCTGGCAAAGGGTCGCCAGAATTTGTGGGGTCGCCAATGCTGGTGCGGCAAAGGCACACCACATTAATACCAGTAGAATAATACGGAGAAACGACACAGAATTGTTCCCGACAAAGCGCTTAACACCGACGGAGTGTACATCAAAGTTTTGAAAAGCGTGACCGTCGAATGACGAGTATACGTCGCAATCAATGCAATAGTTTGTTAAGAGTTTTGCACGGTCGGCATCGCAAAAAACTGCCCTGAGGGCAAAGTTTTTGCGATGAGGGTGAGGTGGAATTACTTTTCTTCAGTAGCTTCTTTGGCTTTGGCGGCGGCTTCTTTTGCCGCCTGGACTGCATCTTCGGCGACCTCCTTTGCTTCGGCAGCAGCTTCTGCCGTCGCTGCTTTCGTGGCTTCTGCCGCATCCTCAGCGGCTTTTTTGGCCTCGCTTGCAGCTTCTTCAGCATGGGTTTGCGCAGATTCCATGGCTTCCTCAGCCGGTGTAGATTTTTCACTGCAAGCCACCAGCAGCGTGCTGCTCATGAGTGCAACCAGCATTAAACGCAGTACATCGGTCATGTTGAATCCTTTATAAAATAGATAAAAAGTGATGCATTGATTGGTGTGTGCTTATTTTGGCGGAATGCGTAATACCTGACCTGGGTAAATCTTATCAGGATGGGTGAGCATTGGTTTGTTGGCTTCAAAAATGGTCATATAAGCATTGGCGTTGCCATACATTTCTTTGGCAATTTTTGAAAGGGTATCGCCTTTGACGACGGTATAAAATTTAGCCTCGGGTTCCGGGCTTGGAACATAGAGCTGATCCTGCACGGCTTCTACACCAGCCACATTGCCACAGCACAACAGCACTTTTTCTTTATTGGCCTGGGTATCGATGTTGCCTTGCACAATCACCGTGCCACTGGCGGCATCAAACTTCACTTCATAACCATCGGTGGGTAAATTGTTTTTGGCTATGTAATTTTGTATGGCTTTGGCCGCGGAGGCATTGGCGGACTCAATATTCACGGGTGTGGGTGCTTTGGCTGCAGCTTCTTGTGCCGCTTTGGCTTCACCTGTACCAAACAGTTTTTCTCCGGCTTCCTTGATAAATGCGAATAGACCCATAACGAGGCTCCTGATATGTTTTTGTAAAGTTGGGAGCTTTCATCATAGCAAATTGATCGTCCTAAAACACCTTTTTGTGCGGTGCAACGCGGTGCGGTTTATTGGCTGGCAATGGCCAGGCTGATTTGACTGCTTAACAAGTCAATATTATGGCCTAGTGCACGCACCAGGGCCGGGTAGCCATTTTCGCTCAACGGTGTTTCAAGTTTAAAAGGCTGTGACAATCCCCCGGCCGCATTGGGCAATATGAGTTGCCATTGCCCGCTGGTAATGGCGTGGCCATTCATGTGTCCCTGAAACTGGTCTATCCTGATCCGTAGCTGCATGGCCGTTGCCGGTTGAGCGGGCAGTTGATGAGTGACCTGCGTATTTGGTAACTGCTTAGCCAGTCTGGCCATCAGCGCACGGTCCAGTTGATTGGAGAGTGCATCGGCCCACAGGTGGTCACGGGTGGGTCGCAGGCTGATATCGTCGATTTGCAGCATGATTCTGTCAGTATCCAGAAAGTCAGCCAGCACCACAGGCTGCAACACCAATACTTGTGTGGCAGGCCCTGCGTGCACCGCCGTGTTGATATCGGGCAGGCTGTAACGCTCTGTTTTGACCGGTTTATTGAGGCTGAGGCAGGCACTCAGGCTCAGGCCTGCCATGATCAGGATAAGGTATCGCATACGGGTATCAAGCATTTTCATGGTCAGCACTTTCTTTAATGCACGCTTTAATGCGCTGGCGGTGCAAGCGGCAGCGGGTCATCCCCTGGCTTGCGATCAAACAGAATGGCATTGGGCTGTTCGTTCAAGGTGCGCACCAGCGGTTGCACGTCACGCAGTACTTTTTCCAGCCGCTGCAATGTGGTGGTCAGCTCCTGATAGGCCGGCGACTCAGGTGACAGCCCTTTCATGGTGGTTCGCAGTTCCTGCATGGTCTGGTTAAGGTTAGCCGGGATCTGCTGTGTCTCGGGCTGGCTGAGCAAGGCGTTCACGCTTTGGCTCAAGGCACGGATTTCCTGCATGGTGTGTTCGGACTGCTGCAGATTTTTATCCATGCCACTCAGCACGGGTTCGACTTTGAGCCGGTTCAGCTTGTCGAGCAGTTCAGAGAGCTTGTCTTCGAGTTGCGTGATGCCAGTCGTGGTGGTGGGCAGCACTGGCAGCCCCTCGAACGTCAGGCGCTTGTAGCCGGGGTGTGCTTTTTTATCCATGGATAAATCTACAAACAGTGAGCCGGTGAGCAGGTTGCCGGATTTTAAAGAGGCATGCAGACCTTGTGTGCGCATGACGGATAAGCGGCGCTGCCATTCCTTGAGATCGGCATGGCCACTGTCGGCCAGTCTGCCCGGTTCAAGGTGAATGAGCACCGGGATGGCATAACGGAAATCTTTTTTACGCTCAGGCGAACTGAACTTCCAGGGCACGTTAATCACCGTGCCGATGCGGATGCCCCGGAATTCTACCGGCGCCCCGTTTGAAAGGCCGCGGACGGTGTCATCCACCAGCAGCACATATTCCAGGTACTGGTCATACAGTTGCTGGCGGGCGGATTCTTCATTGGGGAAAAGCTCAAAGGTGGTTTCCGAGCGCACGTGTTTACCCATGGGCCTGTCATCCGGATGCCCGAAACTGACCCCACCGGCAATCAGTGACTCTATGGTGGGGATATTGGCCTTGAACCCTTCGGAATCCAGTTTGAGGTCTATGCCCACCGTGGTCCAGAAACGGGTATTCTCGGTCACCAGTACATCGTACGGGTGTTCGATAAACAGTTCATGTTTCATATTGCGTTGCTGCGGATCAAAGGTGGCACTGACCACGCGCCCCACACGCAGGCCCTGGTAAGTCACCGGGTCGCCCACACGTAATGCATTGCCCACTTTACCCACCAGATCAATGTGCAGACCTTTGGCCCCATTGAGCGAAATCGGCGGTTGGTCCAGCACGGTAAACTCGCTGGTTTCCTCCTTGCTTTTGCCCGGCTGCAACTGAATGTAGGCGCCGGAAAGCACCGTGTTCAGGCCGCTGATGCCCTCGAAACCGATGCGTGGTTTCACCACCCATAACTGGGTATCGGCCACCAGCATGGACTGCGCCTCGGGTGCAATGCGTGCCAGCACCTGAATATGGCTGAGGTCCTCTGATAGTTTGACTTGTTCAATCAGGCCGATATCCACACTGTGGACCTTGATCTTGGTTTTGCCGGCTTCAATGCCTTCGGCATTCGACATCGAGAGCGTGATCTGCTTGCCAGCCTTGGTGTAGTTGTCATAGATCAGCCAGCAGCCTATCAGCAATGCAACAATAGGCACGATCCAGATAGGAGACACGCTGGCCTGTTTGCGGACCTTGGCCAGTGTGGTGTGTAAAGAGGGCGGAGTGGTATTACTCATGTCTGTTTCCTTGACTATCCCAGATCAGTCTCGGGTCAAACGCCATGGCTGCCAGCATGGTGACCACGACTACCGCACAAAATGCCAGCGCGGCCGGACCGGGGGTGATCGACATTAAATTGCCTGACTGTATTAAGGCCACCATGATCGCAACCACAAACACATCGACCATGGACCAGCGGCCGATCAGTTCCGTCATGTGGTAAAGCCGGGTTTTATGCAATGCATGCGTTTCAACGCCGCGATAGACAGCCCATGATAGCAGAATGAGGGACAGTATTTTAAGTACGGGGACCAGGATGCTGGCGATAAAAATAATGGCTGCGATCGGTTGCGAACCACTTTTCCAGAATTCAATCATGCCGCCAATGATGGTGGCCGTGTGGCTTTGTCCAAAACTGGTGGTGATCATCATCGGGTAGGTGTTGGCCGGTATATAAAGCACGATGGCAGTCACCAGCAATGCCCAGGTACGCTGCAGGCTGTGTGGCGTACGCAGGTGCAGCCTGTCGCCGCAACGCAGGCACTTGCCAGTGCCTGTTGCCGAAAGGCTGTTAACGAGCCCGCAGGTGGGGCACCCGGTCATGTGTTGCGCTGCCGCACTGATGCCATATTGGATGCCTGCTGGCGGTGCGGGTTCGCCTGCCAGTGAGCACCAAAGCCAGCCGGTATCTACCGAACGTGTGGTGATCAGTAACAGAACAGCGAAAATACAGTACGCCCAGAATGATGCACCAAGATGCACTTCAGCCATGCCGACCAGTTTTACCAGGCTGACCAGTGCGGCAATAATAAATACATCTGCCATCATCCATGGGTGCAGTTTTGAAAAGGTACGTGCGATAAAGTCGCTGTAATTCCGTTGCACATTGCGTAACATGCCTGCCTGCATCACAATCACGCCGGTCAGGTACAGCGCGGGCAATACAATCACGGAAAACGCAACAATCATGGCAACCACCGGCTGATGCAAATGCAGCAACTCGCCTGCCGTTTGCGTAATGCCGATCTGGTTATCAAGGCTGCCTGCGTCGACACCAATAAATGGAAAGGCAACCGCCAGTATCAAACTGATGAGCGCGGTGATGGCCAGTGCAATGCTGCGCTGCACCGGATGCAGGTGACGCCTGGCCAGCACGTGCCCGCAGCGGGCGCAGTTGGCCTGCTCACCCGGGCGCAGCACGGGCAATACGCACACCAGATCACATGCGCTGCATGCGCGTACACGACGGCGTTTTTTGTAAAGGTGCGTGGTCAATCAATATTTTCCTAACAGTGCTGATGTGCCGCGACAGCTTAGCTGCCGGGTGTCGCCGGAGTTGTGATAAGTCATTTATACAGACTTTCTGAAACTATCTGTGCGGACAAGTTCATTCTAGCCTGAAAGCAGGTGACCTGCATGCAGGCGGGAAAGGTCTTAATCAAACTCCACTTTTTGGACCAGGACTTCGGATGCGTCATAGAAATAGGCCTCATAAGAAATGCTGCCAATCGCATACACTTTTTCAATCACAATCTTGTGCGCATTGCCCTGTTTGGCCTTGAGCCATTGTTGCTGGGCTGCAGACAAGGATGAGAACGGAATGATTTTCTCAAATTCAAAGCCCTCGTTATATTTAAATTCCACGGTATAAAACATATCATCCCAGCTGATTTCTGCGTCATAGCCTTTGGCGACATGTTTGATGTAGATTCCAGGGCTATGTGCACGCTGAATGTTGATGATGGCACTATTGAATAAAACAACCCCGGAAACCACCATGGCCGAATACCCAATTTTACTGAAGACGCTAATGGATATTTTAGGCAGTACCTGTTTCATCAGGGTAGTGGAAAGAATGGCTGCCAGTGCAACAATCAGCCCCAGCATCAGTACCTTCAGGGTAAATAGCCCAAAATAGGCATACAAAAACAATTTAATGATATGCAGGATGACTTCGTTTGCCGCGCGCGTGGCAACGATTTGCTCCTTGGTCATTCCATAGCGTAAATAAAAGCGGTTAAACAATACGCCTACCGCACCTGTCAGCCCCGAGATGATCCCTGCCAGTAAGCCAATTAACGGCAGCAGGTAGGCTGGCGGAGGCGGCGCACTTGCGGCAGCGCTTTCCTTTTTAAATAAATACGGGAGGTTTGAGACCAGGAAAACAGCCATGCATAGCTCGACATACATGGGCGCCAGGTAGCTCAGTAACCATGCGCCCAAAAATACACCCGCAATCGCAGCGGGCAAAAACAATTTGACGACCCGCCATGTAATTTCCTGGAAAAACAGGATGATTTTTGTGACCGAACTGACAGAGGTGCCGATAGATAAGGCTGCCGGGACCTGCGCCGCCGGTAAGCTGTAACCTAATATCGGAATAAGCAGCAATCCCGCGCCGCCACCGCAAATCAGACTGATTGAAAAAGCGAATAGTGCTGCTATAAAAAGCGATAAATAAAGCATCATGCAATTCTGGAATCAAGATTCATGGAATGATGCACGCAATACATGTACACCAAAGATATCTGGATCTGATTATAAAGTTAAAAGTGCCGCTTGAGTCGCAGTAATCTCTGATATCGGGAAAGGATATGCAATGATCATGCGCCACTGTCATCTGCCGAATTTTTCAGTGGATTTAGTGAAAGAAAAAAGCCTTGCATCTCTGCAAGGCTTTTTATATTTGGCTCCTCAACCTGGGCTCGAACCAGGGACCTACGGATTAACAGTCCGGCGCTCTGTCAATGCTCACTGCGAGGTTTATAATTCAGTACCCTGCTAGAGGAGCATATACATGCATACTGATAAATCCGGCGGAGAAGGAGGGATTTTCCTTTATATTTGGTTAGTCTATTAAAAATCAATGACTTAGTTTATTTCTATTTGTCCAGTTTGTCCAATATATTTGTCCATTTCTTTGTCCATTTCTTTGTCCAATTTTTTATAATAAAATTTACAAAATTGTTGGGTTAACATTATGTATGGATTCTAAAATAGTTTTATTGATTAAGATTTTTGACAAAGAGGATTATGCAGACGCATTTATAAATTCTGGGGAAATGTATTGTCGAACTCTTGAATCGTTTAAAGAGTTAGAGGGGGATTTTGAAAGAGGCGATATTTATGAAGGGGCCACCGACTGGCATCAACCTGACCAAGTGTCTCTAACCATTTCGTTTAAAGACAAAGACGGAATCGAAAAATCGTTTCCAATTAAAGATTTAGCTGGTCCATTAATAATTCAAAGTAATGGCTTTAATAATTTGAATCTTTTTTGTATGTATGCAGTTAAGGTTCCGGAGTTCGAAGAGTCATATGAGACAGAGATTGAGCGACTTAAAGCAGTGACTAAAATAAATAAATTGCTTAAAGATAGTTCAACTATAAGTAACGACGCTTTATCACTTGGTCAATATGCAGTAGTTATCTACAAAGTCCAAGATTTTATAGATAAAGTAAAAGCTGATGCAAGGTCTGGTGACATTGAGTGTTTAAGTGCATCAATTAAATATTTTGATTCTGAAAAATTTCACGGTAGTTTCAAGGGGCTTGAAGCCGTGTTTCGTAAACGAGATATCTACAAACATCAAAACGAATACAGGTTTGTATTTGGTTCTCACGGGCCAAAAGTGAATAGAACACTATACCTGGGCTCATTAAACAGTATGGCCTTTAAAATAACTACCGCAGATTTAATTGAGAAATTGGAACTCCGTTTGGCTGAATAGTAAATAAATTGTGTTTGACGGAGATTTGATATTTATGGATATTTATATAAACAAATTAATAATAGCCCATGTCCACCAATATTCATTCTCTCTGTGTTGAAAAGCCTGAGATTAAAGAAATTTTTGAAATTGAAACAGGTGAGTTCTTTTCTGCTCAACAAGCTATTGGCAACGATTACGACAAGCTAATCAAACTCCGCATGGAGTTATCAGAAAGCATCAATAGTAGCAAACCAAAATTTCTCTGCCCTTTATGTCACGTGCCTGTTTATATAGCTTGTAGTAGGCACAATAATGATAAAAAATTCTTCTTTAAACACCGAGTTGAAGAAGGTAATTGCCCTGCTATTACTCGTAGCACATACACCCAAGAACAAATAGAAGCCATTAAATATAATGGTGCCAAGGAAAGTCCAGCTCATTTCAGAATGAAAGAAATAATTGCTGAAAGCCTTGCCTACGACTCTGATTTTTCAGATATAAAAATTGAAAAAGTAATAAAAGGGGCGGACAGGAAAGCTTGGCGTAAACCAGATATCCAGGCACTTTGGAAAGGCAATTTGAGAGTTGCTTTTGAGGTGCAACTATCTACGACATTTTTGCAGGTCATTGCACAAAGAAGATTGTTCTACAAATCAGAAGGTGGATTAGTGGTCTGGATATTCAAGCGATTTGATAAAGAAAACGCTTTAATGACCCAAGATGATATTTTCCACAACAATAATCAGAATCTTTTTCTAGTCAATGAAGACACTCTAAAAGAGTCTAAACAACATAAAGGATTAATGCTCAATTGCCATTGGAAGGATTTGAGCGTTAAAAGCAGTCACATCATTACTTCTTGGAATAGTAAATACGTTAAGTTTAAAGAACTCGAATGGAATTTAGATAAGCAATCGATTTATTACTTTAACTATTTACAAGAATATGAAAAGTTAGCAGACAGGTTGGAAAACGGTGACTTGAAGGAAAGATTTGAGGAGTGGTGGATTAACCTCGAAAATACTCCTGAAAGCCATAATCCAGTTTGGAATGTATTTAAAGATGAGTTTAGTAATAAAGAAATTTATATCTACGACTATCCATATCAAATTGATATTTTATTGAGCAGTTTATATTCAGTAAAACATAAAAGAATAATAGGTTTTAGATTCCAAAAATTTATCCAAATTGCACACCTGGTTGCAGATTTAAGAAATAATAAAAAAATACTGCAAATATTCAGGGTTGCTCTGTATGTCTATCGTCTTGGCGATTTAATTGTCAGTCAAGACAAAGAAGGTAAATGGAAAAGAAAATCGGATGAATTTAGAAAGTTAATTTATACCGATAAAGATTATGAGCGAGATAAAAATCTTGATGCACTAATGAAATTGTTATTTCCAGAACTAATGCATCAAGAGATTTGGGACAAATTGAAAATAATTGATGAAAGACATAATCAAAATAACGAATAAAATCCTGTCGTCAGCATTGGGTTAATAGAAATCTTTCAATACAAAACTACTCCCAGCTATTTGAGTTCATATAAGTGTTGTTGCTGTCGAATATACTATCGCTATCAAATCCATAAGGATTTCCCTGAACGTCCATGGTTGCATCAACCATAGGTAATCCAGTTGCAGGATTTATGTCAGGTCCGTTATCTAAACTGAAAAAAGCGTCTGCAATGGTTTTAAAAAAGCCAAACATATTGCCCTCCTTGTTTTAATTAGTCTCAGGCTAACATAATGAAAATATCTTAGTCAAATCATAGACATAGGCTAAAAATATAGTTAACGCCCAAGTGTTAACTTTTTTGGGGGGAGCCAAAGCAAATCTTGGACAGAAAGTTTCGTCGTCCAAAGATAGCTTGCCCCAAGGCAAGCGATTGTGAATGGGGGGACTGGGTCCCAGTGTTCCGTTGCGTAGCAAGGGCATATGCTGTTGCGGTGTAGCGTCCAGCGGAATAAGAAACGGCATATGCCCTTGCTTTGAGCATGATGCTCAAAGCAACAAGGGACACCTATTAAAACGAAAGGATAAACCGCGTACAGCGTGTTTAGATAGTGTGCTTCGTTCAGAAGTGATAACTATCGTATGCTTTCTTGAAGCTTTTCGTCGAACCCGTTGGGGAGTGGCGAAAACACATATAAAAACTGATTGCTATACATAATATATGGGAGATATTTAATGTATGGCGTAAACAAATCAGGGCTTGCGATAGCCACAGACAATGAAATATCCGTATTGAGATATTTGCATCAATATGGATGGTTGAGAAGCAAGGATTTAGCATCGTTGTGCTGGCAAAAGCACGACCGAAGATTTTCAAATTCAGAGCCGGAATTCATCAGACCTATTTATACAACAAGCGGTTTACGTATGGCTCAAATAACATTGAGAAGATTGAAGATTAAAAAATATGTTCTAACAGCTTATGCTCCTGATAATTCGATAATTTATGCTTTATCTCAAAAAGGTGTTAACCGATTAAATACTCTTGGCATCGATTCTGTATCTGGTAAAGATTTATTGAGGCAATATTCATTTGAGCAGTATAGGCATCGAATAATTTCAAACGAGCTATCAATTGCCGGTCAGTTGCAAGGGTTCAAAGTATATGCAGAAAGGCAAATAGCCCAAAATAAATGGTTATTTAATTACAAAGGACTAAATGGAAAAAAGCCTGACTGCTTAATATTAAATCGTGATTATTGCTGGTGGATAGAGGTCGAACGGAGCAAAAAAAACCAAAAAGATTATCTGGCATTAATTAAATGGCTGGATGAGGTTCATAAAAGTAGTAAGCGACCTCATGAGAAGCCAGTTTTAACCCGAAACTTGGCACTTTTTAAAGTAGTTTTTGTATGTTCAGAACTATTTGAAAAACGATTGGTAGGGGATTTAATAAAATTAGGTTGGGAACTGGATATGATTTATTTCCGAATATTTTTTTTGAAAACACTATACAGTTTTAGGCAATTATATTTCTTGTAGGCCAATATATTTCTGATGGGCAGGGATTATGAACTTGATTCAGCACCGAAAATTATTAAACGCGTGCGCCCAAGTGGAGCCCCATCTCCACTTGGGTTAAAAAATATTTGCATTAATATAGGTTGTGTTTTTTAGTGCATGTTTATTTTTCATAAAACATAGTATTGTTATGGTTCTTTAACCAAAAATATAAAAGCAAACATGGCTAAAATAATATGTTTATTCAACCATAAAGGTGGAGTGAGTAAAACTACTACTACGTTCAATTTAGGGTGGATGTTAGCTGATAAGGGTAAAAAAGTTATTCTTGCGGACTTTGACCCTCAATGTAATCTGACTGGAATGATTTTAGGTTACAAGGGGATTGAGGAGTTGGAAGCAACATATGCAGACAATCCTCCAAATAATGTTAAAGATGCCCTTTCCCCAGCCTTTGAATCGCAACCAAAGCAGATTGTGGGTGCAGAATGTATAACAGTTAAAGAAAACTTACTGCTATTACCTGGTCATATTGGAATAGCAGAATATGAGTCCACGTTAGGCATTGCACATGAGTTGAGTGGCTCATTGTTAGCCCTTAAAAACCTGCCTGGGTCATTACGATTTATGTTGGATAGAACAGGCGAGAAATATGAAGCTGACTACATTTTAGTAGATATGAGTCCATCACTTGGACCTATAAACCAAAATCTACTTATGACAAGTAATCACTTTATTGTTCCGTTACACCCAGACTACTTTTCATCAATGGCATTATCTTCACTTGCTAAAACACTTCCGCGATGGAAAGCTTGGGCCGATACAGCGGTTGAAATGGATATACTTAAAAATGCTGATTATCCATTCCCAAACATTGATGTCACGTTTATAGGTTCTGTTATTCAAAAATATCGCCCGCGTAGTGGTAAAGCAAGTGCAGCATTTCAACGATGGATTGACCAATTAGAGTCAGGGTTAGAAACAATTCTTATCCCTGCATTAGTTAAAGCAAACTTATTAAATGTAAGTGACTATATAGCTAAAATTGGTGCATATCCTTGGGATTCATTATTTGAGGTCCCAGACTTCAATAGCCTGATTGCACTTTCGCAAGAGCATCAAACCCCTATTTATGCACTGACACAACTGCAAACAAAACAGACTGGTGCAGTTTGGGAACAAACCAAAATCAGTATGGGTGCGTTTCATCAGTCATTTTCAGAGTGTGCAGACAAAATAATTGCCTTAACAGCTTAATAAATGAGTCCGATTGATAATTTCAACGCTGTTTGGGCAAGGTGTAACGAATTAAAGGCACTTCATATATATTTGCAGACCAATAATACGGGTGCACTCCCATTAGATGAATTGTTAAGAGCAGAGTGGGTTGCAAGAGTCAGTGCTTTGGATTTATTTGTCCATGAAATGGTGGCACAGAAAATGATGGACATTTTTCATGGAAGCAGGCCGACAACTCCCAATTTTTTAAAGTATAAAGTGTCAAATGATACGCTTTTAAAAATCCGTCAAGCATCAAATCCATTGTTAGCAAGTTCGACATTTGAACTTGATGTTCGCACTACACTTGCAAGAGTTACATATCAAGACCCAGAAACAATTGCTGATGGAATTAGGATGGTAACGACAATTGAGTTATGGAATGAGCTCGCTGTGACCAGCAGAGGGGCAACTGTAACAACTAAAAATGCGGTAGCAACAAGTTTCAAAAGAGACTTATCGCTTATTGTAGAGCGGAGAAATAAAATTGCGCATGAGGGTGATTTACAACCAACCCTACCTCGTATTCCTTGGCCAATTACAACGGCAGACTTACAGTTTGTAGCTAATACTATTCAGCAAGTTGTAAGTGGTATTAATAGTCTGGTTTGACTGACTTAACGCCAGTAATTTTCTGAACGTTTGTCTAATTCTTTTGTTCTTTCTTCCGCCATTTCACTGCACATTTCAGGATTACGAGCCTCTTGTAATGCATCACATGTTGATTCGGATGCTATTGCTCGATTCGCATTGTGAATCTCCTGATATCGGTTCGCCTGACTTTCTAATCTTTCCATTTCTCGTTCCGCAGGAGTTTTCATAATGTTTTTTACGAGATTAACAGCACAAAGTAATACAAATATTATTAATATGTATTTCATTTTTACACTCCCATTTTTAATTATGAATTCTGCAAATAATTTTAGCAAAAAATCATTTTGGAAATTACATCATTTTAAGCAAGCATATTTTATTTGAATGGGGGTATTTCTGATTGGCAGAAACATTGAGAACTGGTTCAGCAACTATTAATGATACCGTATGCACCTTGGCAGAGCCTTATCTCTGCTTTTTTACTTTTGAGCCCAACAGGTTGCAATCACTTGAAGTTCAATGAATCGTTTTTTGATATGATTGAAAAATATAAAAACATTTCTTAACCCCGGGGGGGCTATGTCACGTTATACAGAAATATTTCAATCCCATCCATTTCAATCAAGATTTAAAGAGTTAATGCATACAGTTGACCAGATTGATTTAGGCGACTTATCAATTACAACAAGCGTAACTGAAATACAAAGATTAAAAAAAGTCATTAATTACATTCATGAAGTTTTATTGTCATTAGACCCAGAGCTTGTTCCTTTAACAATCTGGGATAGTTTTTTTCAACAATCAGGCCAAGCTTTTAACGAGCTTATCAATTATTCTGCTAATAGAAATATTGTCCATATACAAAACACAAACGCTTATGCAGACAATCTCTTAAATTATGTTCGACCCTACATGCTGTTGAAAGGTAAGGCTAAAACTGTCGCTGAAAACGTTTATGCTCAATCGCAAAAGCAAATTGAAGAATATTTAACGATATTTCAAGATAGAGTTAAAAGTAAACTAAATGAAATTGAATCAATACTATCCGAGTCTCAACAGTCACATGGGCAAATAGACGCAATATTTAATGAGGTTTATAACTTCAATGAGAAATTATTTGCTGAACATACAAATGAGATAGGCCTTGTTGAAAAAATCCAAGCATCACATAAACTAATTGAAAAACTTGATGAGGAAATTAAAATATTACACAGTACTCTTTTGGATGATTTGCCTAAACAAAAGTCTTATAAGACAGAAATAATAGAGGCTAAAAATGAAATTGAAGAGCAAAGAGGGATTGTAATTAAGCTTGCATCAAGCGTATTTGACGAAGTTGAAGAGTTAAGGGAGTTCCACAAGATGGTTTACGGTGGACTCGATGATAAAGGCAATGTTGTAGTAGGTTTATCGGATGAGGTTAAAAACAAATTAGAAGTCCTGAGTGATTTAGAGACCAATAATAAAACCCGATATGATGCGGTTGTTACAGAGATCCAATCATTATTACCTGGGGCTACAAGTGCTGGTCTTGCAACGGCATATCGCCAGATGAAAAATAGTTATAACAAGCCTATTAAGACCTTTGAATGTCTTTTTTATATTGCCATAGGTTTGTTAGTATTTATTACCACGTTATCAATTTTTCAAAATGTTTCGATTTCAAAAGAAACTTGGTTTACATATGAATTGACAAATTTCGCCACTTGGAATGATGCTTTTAAAGCGATGTTGATTAAACTTCCGCTTTATGGAGCTCTCGGTTGGTTCGCATTCTTTGTTTCTAAAAGACGCAGTGAAAACCAAAGGTTACAGCAAGAATATGCTCATAAAGAAGCATTGGCCAAATCATATGGAAGCTACAAAAAACAAATCGAAGCATTAGATACAGAAGATATGCTAATGCAAAAAGAGTTTATTGGAAAAATGATTGATGCTATTGCTTTTAATGCTTCACAAACACTCGATGGTAACCATGGTGATAAACACCCATTACAAGAGGTATTTGACAGGCTATCAGATAGAGTTGAAGGTAAGATTACATTTCCAGAGTTTGTATCTTTATTCAAAAAATAAAATCCTAACTTAAAGCCTTGGAAGCTCCAAGGCTTTAAGTGAATTTGGATATGCAATTAAACAATATTTTCAACAGACATCACACCAGAAATCAAGCATTTTCCGACCACTCGGCTTTACCGATTGGATTGCCCAATTCGCTGTAAATAGTTAGTTTTCCAGATTCATAAATTCCATTACTCTCTATTCTATCTGCTAACTCACGCAGGGTTGATGAAACCTCATTTGAAGAAACGTCATGAGGTTGTTTAAATGCAATTGAAAAAAACATAATTAAAATCCTTTATAAAGTTGATTAAGTCGACCTTGAAGCACGTCAAAGTTGTGTAGATAATTGATTTTAAATTTTCCATATTAAAACGCTTATTAATCCAAAATGTTATGAATCTCCAAATACTCTGGATGTTGGCGATTATATTGTTGTAGCTTGAAGTTTTGCTCTAAACAAAATGGACTGATTATAGGGATGTTAAGATTTGACAGATGGGAGTATGCACATATCGTCATAGCCAGACCAAAAGCATCTGCTGATACTTCCGATAAACCTCTGCTTGTTTTAGCAGTGATAACCTGGTCTATTGAAGGCACTAAATAAATACCACCGTTATCAAGTTGTCGACCTACCCAAGAAAACCAGTAGAACCCCTCTAATGTTTTGTCTGCTAATGTGAAAATTAATGTTTGCATTAGCTTATTTAAAGCTGGCGTTCCACTTTTTTTATCCAATAGAGTGTTTAATTTTCCATAGCTTAATTTCTTGCTGGAAATATTACTCTTGGGTTTTTTCGTTTTACTGATATGTTTTGTGCCTTGATTTATACTATTTAAATTCATCCTTTTGTCCTTAAAAATAAATAACTTTTATAATAAATGGACGTCAAAAGTCGCAAGTAGACCAATAGTGGCTACTGGATTTTTTAAGTTGTGTATTTATTTCAAGGGTTCGCTAATGCGACAGGTAGAAAGAAAGAGTTGTCCAATACTCTTCCAAAGTTTCTGATTAATTCTTCGATGGTTATTACTTTATTAAAGTGTCCAACTTGCGGAGTTGTGTGGGACTTAATTTTGCAATTAGTAAGTCCTGATTGCTTATTAATGTTTCCTTCAATTCAGCTTCGAAAAGTTTGAAAGTGTCATTCTGCATAAGATTCATAAATTGCCGAGCATCTAACACTGGGGTATTAGTTAAAATTGATAAACCCTTTGCCAAAAAATAGGCATTGTAAAAATATAGCAAATGTTGAATTCGTTCATTTTTTGTTCTGCCAATAAATTTAATGCACTTCAAAAGCCCAGTGTTTTTTTTGTAAAATTCAATTAGTCTTTTATCCATTCCTTTAATGCAATATTCAAGGCAAGTTGTTTCTTTTTTAGCAGGTGAATACATATAAAATCCTTTATTGCTAATTCAATAGCTTAATTTTTTTAGGATTTCCAGGTACGCAATTTAGCGTCAGGTGGAAGGTGAGTACTCAGACAGGATACTCACAACTTTCTGGGTAGGCGAAAACCTACAATGAGCATTATAGATTATCTTTTCTATTATGTCAATAGAAAACGATATTATGGAAGGATATTGAATAATATCACATATGCGTTGAATTGGAAGTACTTCTAACAAAAAAATTTAAAAAATAATTGCTTTACTCAATTGCATCAATTTCGATGTTTTTGAGGAGCTATAAAATGAGTATTTTTGAAGAAGATTTCAATCTGGATGAAATAATTGTTGGGACATCTAAACCAGATAATGTATTTAAAAAGGTAACTGCAATAACACAGTCAACTAAAAACAATCGTTGGTATAACTCACACAACGGATTTTTCTGTTTACCTCGTGCTATTCGTGACGACCCGACAATTACTAATTCCGAATTTCGCGTATTGGTTGCTCTTGCAAGTTTTGTAATGCTGAAAGATGAAGCCACACCTAAACTATTTACCCTTTCGAAACTAACTGGACTGTCACAAGGAACAATTTCAAAAGCTACAACAAGTTTAGAAAAAAAAGGATGGTTAATAAAGAAACAAAGGCAAGATGATTCAAACATCTATTACTTGACGTTGCCAGAACAGTATAAAAATAAACAACAAGGAGAACTCTAACTCAATAATAAATAACCAGCCAAATAAAGGGAAACAAAGTTTCCCTCCTTGGCAGAGCCTGTAAAACAGGCTCAAAACAATTATTTTTAATTAACTTATTGTTATTACTTTCTTAATACTTCTTATTATTAGGTTCTTCTTATTAGGTTGTCATCCAGGAAAACGTGGCCTCTCTGACAGGAAACCCTAACTTTTGAAAGTTTAAAAAGTCATCTCTATACCTCATAAGTCAGCATTTCGCTGATAGGAAATTTTATGAGGATTAAACATGAGTAAGAAAACTTTTTTTGAAGAATTAACAAATACCATCATCTCAGATTTGGAACACAATGTAATTTCTTGGGAACAACCTTGGTTTAGTGCTCGAATCGTGAACGGAAAAACTGGACATATTTATCAAGGTAGTAATCAACTGACACTTGCTTGTGCCATCTCTAAACTGAATATCGAAAATAACGATTCCCGATTTATAACTTTCAAACAGGCACAGTCAATGGGATGGAGGATTAAGAAAGGTGCTAAATCAATCGCTGATGTGATTTTCTTTTCAATTGTGGAAAAGTCCACAGATAATCAAGATGTAGAGGAGTTTACAAAATTCCCGCTTTTAAAAACTACACCAGTTTTTCATGCTTCCCAAGTTGAAGGTATGCCTGAATATGAGCCTGTAAATTATGAAAGATTAATTTTAGAGCCAAATGTATTAGCTCAAAAAATTGTTACTGCAACAAATGTCAGAATAATAACTGACCCAACCAAAGCTTATTTTTCGCATATGGACTATATCGGTATGCCATCGGAAAATTGTTTTAAAAGTAGGGAAGGGTATTACGGCACGCTATTACATGAGATTGCTCATTGGACAGGTCATAGAAGTCGATTGAATCGTGATATGAGTGGTCGTTTTGGGAGTGAGCTATATGCCAGAGAAGAATTAGTGGCTGAACTTGCATCAGTATTTTTATGTGCAGAAACGGGTATTCAATATCAACCAGGTAACCATACTGCTTATATAAAAAATTGGATTAAGATATTGAAGTCAGACCCAATGGAGATACATAAGGCTTCAAAGAGGGCTATGGCGGTAGTGGAATATTTATTAAAGATGGTTGAAGTCGAAAACGAGGTAATACATTGACCTGATTCAGTCCCCTTATTAAGATAAGGGGACTATTTTAAAAAAAGATTTATTGGAAAATTCTACATTTGATTAAACATCATCATGATTCTGAATTTTTGGTATGTTTGGCGTAAATTTAACTAATTGCATCCTCTGGTTCAAATCTTCAAAATAAGTTGCACCATATTTGTCTGAAATGTTTTGATTTGAATGCCCCATGATTGCATTCATTTTAGGCATAGCCATATCAACTTTTCTACACATGTCTGTAAAGCAATCCTTCAATGAGTAGAAAGTAGTTTTTTGAATTAGTAATTCATGCGTCTTAACGTAACGATTGAACCAATCCCCCCATTTGGCGTATCTGCGTCCAAATTTATCCCCCTTAAAATCATGAAATAAATATTTATGATTCTGTTCTTTTTTGAGGGCAAAGAAATCTAAAAGTCCAGCTTCGATTAAAGAGTTGTGAACAGGAACCTTCCTTATTGAGTTTTCGTTTTTAACGGTTCCAGCTTTATTACCGGATTTGTCATTAGGACTAATATTCAACAAGTAAAATCCTTGAAATTCTTCCAAGTCTTCAACTCGCAGTTGTGCTATTTCCTCGGGTCTTGCACCAGTGCCATATGCAATTGCAATCATCCATCGATTTGTTGAATTGCTCCAACTGTTTATTTTTTCAGAACTGGTGAAAATGGATGATTTAAATAAATTGCTTAATACATCTTCTGGAATGGAAATTCTGGATTTTTCCTGATTAACGTTTTTGCTGACGTTAGTTCTACCCTCAAAAACATTCCTATGAAGTTTTTCATTCATTTTACCAACTTGAAAAATTGCTCGAAGATGACTTAACTTATTTTCAATTGTTTGTCGGCTGTATTTGTTATCAGTGCTTAAATATTTTTTATAGTTAACAACGTCGTCAACTGTCACATTTTGGATTGGCTTACCGTTTAAAAACTTCTTTAAATCATAAAGGCTATGGGCAAAGCCTTGTATGGTTTTATCTGGGCGTTCGAATTCTTCTGCTTTCCAATCATTGAATAAATTGTCCCATGAATATTTAAATGGCTTGTAGGTTTGAGAAACTGGTGCAAGTTCATCTAAATCAAAATTCCCAATGCCAGAATTTCTTTGTATGGAAATATGGCCAGCTCTTTGATAAGATTTTAAGCATTCGCGGGTTAACTTTTTCTTAATTTCTTCATCAAGGTATTCAAAATCTATTTGGCATGCAGATTCAACGAAAATACCAACAAGTTCATAATAAAAATCCAGTCCTTCGCTGAATGCAATTGCTCTTCTGACACCTTCACCCGTTGCACTCCTAATAAAGCCTTCATTAATTACTTCTTGAAACTCATCAAAATCGGGCCCACGATAAACCTCGTCATAACCTAAATTGGTTCTCAAATACTCCATTGAAATAGCACGAATTTGGCTGTCAGTTAACGTCTTGTATTTATGTAGTGCAACTCTGCGTAATTCACCTGATTCTGTGAATATAACTTTAGTTTTAACATCGCTTTCCTCATTTTGCAGGAAAATATCTTGAACACCATTTTTCAAATCATCTTCGGCTTTGTTAATCAAGCCGAACCAATATGTGTCTTCTATCGATGCTAATTGTTTGGCTTTTGTTTTATCACTTGTTTTAAGTGATTTTTTGATGACTTTTCTGCCAAGAGTTTCTTGAAGTCTTTTAGGGATGATTAATCGATATTGAAATGTACCGGAGGGGGTGCGTTCTAAACGGGGTTGGGACTTCATAGTTTCAGCCCCTTCTTGTCCAACCTTTTTGTCCATTTTTTTATTCATCAACCTATTATAATCAGTAAGTTATTGAATAATCAAATGAATAAAAAATTTGGCGGAGAAGGAGGGATTCGAACCCTCGATACGCTTTCACGTATGCCTGATTTCGAGTCAGGTACATTCAACCAGCTCTGCCACTTCTCCTGATCTGCGATTCTGGAGGTGGTACAAGTGAATCCAGAGCGCAGGGCCGCTAGTCTACTATGCGTGAGGGTGAACATTCAATAGAACGCGTTAAATAAATCACGGCGTTACAGGGTGATCGGCATGTCAATGGTGACGACCAAGCCATGTGCGGGGGCTGGCTTGTTACTTAAGCGTAGCTGTCCACCATGTTTTTCAACAATCATGCGGGCAATGGCTAAGCCGAGGCCACTGCCGCCGGTGTGTCTTGAGCGAGAGTCTTCAATGCGGCGGAAAGGTTCGAGCATGCTTTCCAGTTCAGCTTCCGGAATCCCCGGGCCATCATCGCTAATGATGCAGCGCACATGCGCGCCGTGCTCTTCAATCACCAGTGAGGGTTGCTGTGCGTAGGTGATTGCGTTTGACAACAGGTTGGTCAGGCATCTTCGCAGCAGGTGTGTTGAGCCCTGCATGACGATGGCTTGTGCAGGCAGTCTGCGGCTAACCGGGTGACCTTCTTCGTCAAAGTCATCGCAAATCGCATTGGCCAGCGCCGACAGATCAATATTGCTTTTATGGATGTTTTCGCTGCAAAGGCGCGCAAAATCGAGCCCTTCCTTGACCATTTCCTGTGTGGCTGTCAGATCATTAATCAGACTTTGTTTGAGCGCTGGTTCCTTGACCTTTTCCAGGCGTAGCCGCAGCCGGGTTAAGGGGGTTTGCAAGTCATGTGCAATCGCGCCCAGGATAAATGCGCGCTCCTGCACATGCTTGACGATGCTGCGTTGCATTTCATTAAAGGCTTTTGCTGCATTTCTCACCTCCACCGGGCCTTCGTTTTCGGGCAGGGGCGGGTGCTCAATATTGCGTGCCAGTCGTAAGGCGGCATTCGCCAGTTTGCGTAACGGTTTGGTTGCCACTGAGGCCACGATCCAGGTAATGGCCACCAGACTGAGCAGCACTAACACAGGCAAGAATGGCTGGTGTTCGTTTGGTGGCGGCATGGGTCTGTGTCCGTAGTGCAGATGAATCAGTACTTGTGTGCCGTCATCAAGGTGTGTGTATATCCCCAGGCACTGGCCATGCATTTTATGCCGCTCGAACTCCGGCGGTTCGCCCATTCCGGGCGGCGGTGCAGAGAACCGTCCCTGATCGTCAGGGCGGGGAGGTGGGCGCATGCCTCTGCGTGGCCCACATTCACTGGAGAACGCCAGTTGATCTGCGATTTCAGGCACCAGTAAGCCTTGCAGGCTTGCAAGCTCGGCAGGCAGTGCTGCCGTTTGCGCAGGCGGCTTGGCATTGAGCGTGACGCGGCTACCCATCCGGGTAAAGACATCCTGAATTTCGGTCCGTTTTTCCGGGAGCGTGGCTTCAAGAATGCGGATAATATTTTCTACGCGTTCAAAGGCAAACTGCTCGCGCATCCTGGATTCATTGGCACGGAAGTCACGCTGACCTAACAGATTGACCACTGCCGCCGTCAACAGGATGCCCATAATGACGATGAGAAAGAGGCGTACCGACATGGTGCTGAGATATTTGCGCATGATTGTCTGCCCGTTATTTGAGGTAGCGCACATCTGCTGTCAGCAGATAGCCCTCGTTACGCAAGGTTTTAATGATGGAAGGCGTTTTGCTGTCCACCTCGATTTTTTGACGCAGGCGGCTGATCTGCAAGTCAATCGAGCGATCAAATGGGCCAGCCTCGCGGCCATGCATTTCTTCCATGAGCTGGTCACGGCTGAGGATGCGGTTGGCGTTGAGCAGCATAAATCGTAAAAATTTGAATTCGGCGTTTGAAAGCGGAATGGCGGTGCTCTGCTTGTCAATCAGGGTGCGGTTCTGGATATCCAGCGTCCATTCGTTAAAGGCAATGTAGTGCAATACGCCATTGTCATGCTGACTGGCGGCGAGCTTGCCGCTGGTATCCGGCAGCATACGGCTGCGTCTGACCAGGCTGCGAATGCGGGAAAGTAATTCCAGCGGTTCAAATGGTTTTGCCACATAGTCATCAGCACCGGTTTCCAGGCCCATAATCGTATCCAGTGAGCTGGTGCGTGCGGTCAGCATAATGATAGGCAGGTGATGGTATTTGGGCGACTCGCGCAATTCGCGGCATAACTCTATGCCATTGCGTTGCGGCATATTGATGTCGAGTATCACCACATCCGGCATGCGCTGCTGCAGGGCCTGCCACATGTGTGCATGGTGCGCCGCCTGATCAGTGGTCAGCTGGTTGTCCTGCAAAAAATCGCACAACAAATCCCGGATGGCATCGTCGTCATCAACGACAAGTACATGGATATTGGATTGGATTTCCGTCATTTTTGCCAGTGCTTTTAGGGAGTAAACAGTTATTTGAACACAAAACCGGCCACGTGGGCCGGTGTTTGGAATTAAGCTTGCACCCGCTTATCTGGGATGCTTGTGCGGTTGCGGAAAGGCATTGTCATCAAATACCTTTTTTTGGCTATCAGACAGTTGTGCATAAAAGGTTCTGATTGCCTTGGCGCGTTCAGCCATCTGGCTGTCGCGTTCTTTATCCCACGCCTCCATGCGGTCCAGACGTTGCAGGGTGTTCAGCTTGCTTAACGCCTCTGCATCAGGATGACCGGCCTTTTCTGGTGGTTTGATTTGACCCTGGAAAGTTTTCCAGGCGTTTTCTTGATCAGCTGTCAGTGCCAGCTTGCCATGCAATTCAGCCTGATGCTTTTCAAAGTGCTCGGCACGGCGTTCCTGCCATTGCGCTTTATCAAATTTTCCTTTACCACCGCAGTCATGGTCATGTGCTGCAAATGCGATTCCGGATACCAGAATGAGTACACCTGCGATTGCCAGTTTTTTCAGTTTCATCTTGCTTCCTTTTAATCATCATTGCGAATATGCAATGGTGTTATTAAAACACCCGAATGTATCGGGTGTTTTTCTTAAAGCAATCACTGTGTATCGGAATGTATCGCTTAGGCAATGCCCTGGCTGGTGAGGTAATCCTCATAATTGCCGGTAAAGTCTACAATGCCGTCGGCCTTGATTTCAATGATGCGGGTGGCAATCGAACTCACGAACTCGCGGTCATGGCTGACAAAAAACAGCGTGCCCTTGTATTTATCCAGCGCGGTGTTCAGCGCCTCGATGGATTCCATGTCCATGTGGTTGGTAGGCTCATCCATCAGTAATACATTGGTTTTGGCCAGCATCAGTTTGCCATATAACATGCGGCCTTTTTCACCACCTGAGAGTACCTTGACGGATTTTCTGGTGGCTTCGGTGGGGAACAGCAAGCGGCCCAGCATGCTACGCACGGTGTTGTCATCATCGCCTTGCTGGCGCTGTGCGGTCATCCATTCAAACAGATCTTCGCCTTGTTCAAACTCATATTCATGGTCTTGTGCAAAGTAGCCCAGTTTGGCTTTTTCTGCCCATTTGACTTCACCGTGTTTGGGCTGCAAATCGCCGGCCAGACAGCGCAGAAATGTGGTTTTACCAATTCCGTTTTCGCCAATAATGGCCACTTTTTCACCGGCTTCAAACATCATTTCCAGATTATTAAACAAGGGCTTGTCAAAGCCATGGCTCAGTTTTTTGAGTTCAACCGCATTGCGATGCAGTTTTTCTCTGTCATCAAACTCAAAGCGGATAAACGGATACTGACGGCTTGAAGGTTTAAATTCCTCCACCTTGATTTTATCAATCTGTTTGGCGCGACTGGTGGCCTGTTTGGCTTTGGAGGCATTGGCCGAGAAACGGCGTACAAAATCCTGCAAGTCAGCAATCTGCTGTTTGGCCTTGGCATTATCCTTGGCCTGCTGGTTGCGGGCAGCGATGCTGGCTTCCATGTAATCGTCATAGTTGCCAGGATAAGAAGTAATCTTGCCGTAGTCCATGTCGCAGGTATGGGTACACACCTGGTTTAAAAAATGGCGGTCATGCGAAATAATGACCATGGTGCAGTCACGATTGTTGACGACGTCTTCCAGCCAACGGATGGTGTTGATGTCCAGGTTGTTGGTTGGCTCATCGAGCAGCAATACGTCAGGGTTGGCAAACAGGGCTTGTACCAGCAGTACCCGTAATTTCCAGCCTGGCGCCACGGCACTCATCGGGCCGTTATGCTGCTCAATCGGAATGCCTACACCCAACAGCAACTCACCTGCACGCGCTTCGGCGGTGTAGCCGTCGTATTCGGCAAACTCGCCTTCGAGCTCGGCAGCACGCATGTAATCTTCTTCAGTGGCTTCCAGATTGGCGTAGATGGCATCACGCTCCTGCATGGCCTTCCACATTTGCTCGTGGCCCATCATCACCACATCCAGCACGCGCTGGTCTTCGTAGGCAAACTGGTCCTGTTTCAAAAAAGCCATGCGCTCATTGGAGTCCAGACTGATATTGCCCGAAGAGGGCTCCAGCACACCTGCCAGAATTTTCATAAAGGTGGATTTGCCGCAGCCATTGGCGCCAATCAGGCCGTAACGGTTACCGTCACCAAACTTGACGGAGACATTTTCAAACAGTGGCTTGGAGCCGAACTGCATGGTGATGTTGTTTGCAATTAACATGAAAAACCTTTGTTGAGTGTTGCTGCAATGATCAGTCGTCAGGGTGAACTGACGACGATGATTGCCAATTAAAATGTGTTGTAAATGACGACTTCATCCATGGCCAGTTGACCACCGCGGGCCTTGGCGGGTTCGAGTGCCTTGCCCACCACCACAAACATGACCGGTACATGGTCTGCAGGCAGGTTAATCAGTTTGGACACAGCATCAAAATCAAAACCATCCATCGGGCAGGTGTCGTAGCCCATTTCCTTGGCGGCCAGCATCAGCGTCATGGCGGCCATGCCGCCGGAACGCATGCCTTCATCGCGCTGTGCCTGCGTGTGATCAGTGTAGTAGCCATGAATGGCATTGACCAGATAATCACTGACCTGCTGTGGTGCATTCGCCCAATAGCGCGCGGGGTCTTTCTCCCAGGCCTTCAGGTCGGCAGTTAATATAATCAGCAGCGATGCATCCGTGACTTGTGCCTGATTCCAGCTGACGGCGCGGATTTGATGGCGCAAGACGGGGTCAGTGACCACCACAAAACGCCAGTGCTGAATATTAAAGGCCGTCGGTGACAGCATCGCCAATGACAGCAGTTGCTGAATTTCTGTTTCAGTCATGCGATGCTGAGGGTCATAGGCCTTCACAGATCGGCGTTCGATAATGGCTTGTGATACGTTCATGAGTACTTTCAATACACGATATTTAAAATGTCCAGTTGCATCGGGCCGGCTGGCCGTTGCCACACTGTGCTGTCACCCACTTTGCGTCCCAGCAAGGCTTTAGCCACGGGGGATACATAACTGACTTTATGTTGCGCAATGTCCGCTTCATCTTCGCCCACAATCTGAAATACCGATTGGGCGCCGTTTTCATCTTCTACCGTCACTTTGGCCCCGAATAGGATGCTGTTGCGTGGCTGTTGTGCAGGGTTTACCAGTTGCGCAGACTCGAGTCTGGCAAAAAAATAGCGTAAATCGCGGTCAATCTCGGCCAGTTTTTGCTGTGCGTTCGGGTCTTCCTTGCTTGCAGCATACTGTAAACGTTCGTTTTCCAGCGACTTCACCATCTCTTGCAGTTGCTGCAGGCCCTGCGGGGTGACATAGTTTGCATGGGGACTGACCGGGCGTTCTGGCAGGTCAGTCCCGGCATGTTCCAGATCATCCTCTTTGACAAAACCTCGGCTCAATTTATTCCCACTCAATGGTTGCCGGTGGCTTGCCGGAAATATCGTACACCACCCGGTTAATGCCTCTGACCTCATTGATAATGCGGTTGGACACCTTGCCCAGCAGGCTGTAAGGCAATTCCGCCCAGTGTGCGGTCATAAAGTCACTGGTGACCACGGCACGCAGAGCGACCACATAATCATAAGTACGACCATCGCCCATCACGCCAACGGATTTGACCGGCAAGAACACGGTAAATGCCTGGCTGGTGAGGTCGTACCAGGTTTTGCCAGTGCTGGCATCGACAGTATTGCGCAATTCTTCAATAAAAATGGCATCGGCACGTTGTAAAAGCAAGGCATACTCGCGTTTGACTTCGCCCAGTATACGTACCCCCAGGCCTGGGCCTGGGAAGGGGTGGCGATACACCATGTCGCGCGGCAAACCAAGTGCCACGCCCAGTTCACGCACTTCGTCTTTAAACAGGTCACGCAGCGGTTCCAGCAGTTTCAGGCCCAGCTGCTCGGGCAAGCCGCCCACGTTGTGGTGGCTCTTGATCGTCACGGCTTTTTTCGATTTGGCACCGCCGGATTCAATCACATCCGGATAGATGGTGCCTTGTGCCAGAAAGGTTGCGCCTTTGTGGCCAGTGCCGCTAGCCTTCAGTTTGGCGGCTTCGGCTTTGAAGACTTCGACAAATTCGGCACCAATGATTTTGCGCTTGGCTTCCGGGTCGCTGACACCGGCCAGCTTGCCCATGAATTGTTCAGTCGCGTCAACGCGAATAACCTTGGCATGCAGGCGACCGGCAAACATCTCCATCACCATGTCGCCTTCGTTGAGGCGCAGTAAACCGTGGTCTACAAACACGCAGGTCAGTTGGTCGCCGATGGCGCGGTGAATCAGTGCTGCAGCGACAGACGAATCCACGCCACCAGACAAGCCCAGAATGACTTCTTCGTCCCCCACCTGCGCTTTGATTTTAGCGACTGCTTCAGTGATGTAATCGCCCATAATCCAGTCGGGTTTGGCTGCGCAGATATCCAGCACAAAACGTTCCAGCATGGCCTGGCCCTGTTTGGTATGCGTCACTTCCGGGTGAAACTGTACGGCATAAAACTTGCGGCTTTCATCTGCCATCGCCGCAATCGGCGTCGTATCGTTGCTGGCAATGACGTTAAATCCAGCGGGTAATTCGGTGACCTTATCGCCATGGCTCATCCAGACATCAATCAGACCGTGGCCCTGATCGTTCGTTGCATCCTGAATGTCGCGGAACAGGGCGGAGTGGCCGCGCGCGCGCACTTGTGCATAGCCAAATTCACGCTTGCTACCGGCTTCTACCTTGCCGCCCAACTGTTGCGCCATGGTTTGCATGCCGTAACAGATCCCCAGTACCGGCACACCCAACTCAAACACCGCTTGCGGGGCTTTGTCTGTTTCTTCTTCATACACGCTGGCGTGGCTGCCGGAGAGAATAATGCCATCTGCAGCAAACTGTTTCACAAAGTCACCAGAAACATCACAAGGGTGAATTTCGCAATAGACATGCGCTTCACGCACGCGGCGGGCGATAAGCTGGGTGACTTGGGAGCCGAAGTCGAGAATCAGGATTTTGGAATGAGACATGTTTTTTTAGCCACAGAGAGCACAGAGGACACAGCGTCTGAGAGAAGGGTTTTCTCTGCGACCGCTGTGTCCTCTGTGGCTTTAAATTAATAGTGAAAAAGTCGCGTTAATCAATACGGTAATTCGGTGCTTCTTTGGTGATTTGTACGTCATGCACATGCGACTCACGCATCCCGGCACTGGTGATTTGTACAAACTCTGCCTTGTTACGCATTTGCTCAATCGAAGAGCAACCCACATAGCCCATTGAAGCGCGTAAACCGCCCATCAGCTGATGCACTACGGCAACAACGCTGCCTTTGTAAGGCACACGACCTTCAATCCCTTCCGGCACCAGCTTGTCAGCATTGGATGTGTTGTCCTGAAAGTAACGGTCAGACGAGCCTTTTTGCATGGCGCCAATAGAGCCCATGCCACGGTAAGATTTGTAAGAGCGGCCCTGGTAAAGTTCAACTTCGCCTGGTGCTTCCTCAGTGCCGGCAAACATGCCACCCAGCATGACGTTATAAGCGCCTGCCGCAATGGCTTTGGAAATATCGCCAGAGAAGCGGATGCCACCATCCGCAATAAACGGCACACCAGATTTTTCGAGTGCCTTGGCCACATTGCTGATGGCCGTGATTTGCGGCACACCCACACCCGCCACGATACGTGTGGTACAGATGGAGCCTGGGCCGATGCCTACTTTAACGCAGTCGGCACCGTGATCGACCAGTGCAAGCGCAGCTTCGGCGGTGGCTATGTTGCCACCAATGACTTGCAGTTTAGGGTAACGGGTTTTGGCCCATTTGACGCGGTCCAGCACACCTTGCGAGTGGCCGTGGGCCGTGTCGACCACAATGGCATCGACACCAGCTTCCACCAGTGCATCAATGCGCTCTTCAGTGCCATCGCCCACGCCAACCGCAGCGCCTACGCGCAGGCGGCCTTTTTCATCCTTACAGGCCAGCGGATGGTCAGACGATTTTTGAATATCTTTAACGGTAATCAGGCCTTTCAGCTCGTAGCTTTCACCCACGACTAACAGGCGTTCCAGACGGTACTTGTGCAGCAGCCCCATGATTTCTTCACGGCGGGCCCCTTCGCGTACTGTCACCAGTCGGTCTTGCGGGGTCATGACATTGCTGACTGCCTGATCCAGGTTGGTTTCAAAGCGTAAATCACGGTTGGTGACGATGCCGACGACTTTGCCATCTTGCAGCACGGGCAAGCCGGAAATTTTATGCAATTTGGTCAGGTCAATGACTTCACGCACTGTCATGGCAGGATGGATGGTCACAGGGTCGATGACGACGCCCGATTCAAAGCGTTTGACGCGAGAAACACGCGAAGCCTGCATTTCGATGGACATGTTCTTGTGGATAATGCCCATGCCGCCTAGTTGCGCCAATGCAATCGCCATGCGCGCTTCTGTCACTGTGTCCATGGCAGCTGACAAAAGGGGAATGTTCAGAGTGATTGTTTTGGTCAGTCTGGTGCTGAGGTCGACTTCTCTGGGCATGACATTGGAATGGGCGGGAACGAGTAAAACGTCATCAAAGGTCAGGGCTTGTTGCAGCAAACGCATGTGAATTCCTTATCTCCAAAATATAATTATACCGATTTCGTGTAGTCTTTACAAAGCGTTTTGCATTTTTTGGCCTGACGATATGGCTGTTTGGCATGGTTTGTGCATGCGTTTTTTTGATCAAATGCGGCAAGCGGTGCGCATGTTTTTGCAGGCTTAAATGGCGGAATGAAATGGATGCGATGCAGTCAGGGATTTGTAAACTTATTTTGATGCTGTGGATCTGCGCATGGTCATGTACTGCCGGCGCCGAAATATACAAGTGGCGGGATGCGCATGGTGTCATGAACTACTCGGATACGCCGCCGCCTGCAGACTTGTTGCATGCGCAGAAAACCAAACCTGTAGTTGTTCCCACCGATTGGCCATTAACACGTGCTGATACTTACAGGCCCGGTGAGAGCACGTCTGATGCGCAAAAAAAGCCTTCTGATACCAAGCCTGTGCGCGAGCCTGCCGATGCGGCTGTGAATGAACAGTCTGAAGCGGTAGAGGCGCTTAAAGCCATGCAGGAGAGGGCCAAGGCCCAAAACTGCGCTTCGGCCCGCACCAATTATCGTAATTATGCGATTGGTGGGCGCATGCAGAATGTGAATGAAAACGGCGAAAAAGAATTTATGAACGATCAGCAGATTCAGGAAGGGCTGACGCGCGCGCAGCAGGAAATAGAAGAAAACTGCCCGCCCGAGTAGTGTGGTCTGGCAGGTCACGCTTTGCGTTTAGCTTGCAGCCCAGACAAATTTTTCAGTCTTATTTTACATCCTTGCTTTCTGCGGCGCGTTGTCGACGGACTTCCTTGGCGTCTGCAATCAGGGGGCGGTAAATCTCCACCCTGTCCAGTGGTCGTAATGGCGTATCCGTTTTGACGACTTTGCCAAATACGCCAATCTCGATATGTTCCAGGTTGATTTCAGGAAACTTCTGCACAATGCCGGATTGTCGTATCGCTTCCAGTGCCGTGGTGCCTATTTTAACGTAGAGGGGCAAAATGAGCTGCTGCTGAGGTAGTGCATAGGCCACTTCTACCATGATGTTGTCCGGGTGTTTGTCTGGCATTACGTTCTCTTTATTTTGTGTATATTTTGTCAGCCTGTTTGACAAAGCTGTCTACAAAGGTGTTGGCAATATGGCTGAAGACTGGCGCGATAATGCGTTCAACCAGGCTATTGGCAAATACATACTCCAGCCGGAATTCAATTTTACAGGCATCGGCCCGCAACGGGATAAAGTGCCAGTGGCCCGTCAACTGTTTGAATGGACCATCGACCAGGCTGATATCCATGTGATGCGGAAACTGTTTGTGATTGCGCGTGGTGAAGTGCTGCTGTATGCCATGGTAGCGGATATGGATGGTCGCTTGGGTGGCTGTGTCTGTGCGTTCGTGGATTTCGCTGCCTCCACACCACGGCAAAAATGCCGCATAGTCTTCTACAGCGTCCACCAGACCAAACATGGCCTCACAGGAGTGCATTACCAGGACTGTTTTTTCGACGTGTGCCATGTAAAAGGTGTGAAATGGGGATTTGAGTTAAAATGCTATTTTAAGTGATTTAAGCAAGCATGCCAGCGTTATGACCATCGCGCAAAACAAAAAAGCGTTTTTTGACTACTTTATCGAAGAGAAATACGAAGCCGGTATTGTGCTCGAAGGCTGGGAAGTCAAGGCCATCCGTGATAACCGCATCAACCTCAAAGAGGCTTATGTGGTGATTATGCGTGGTGAAGTGTATTTGATTGGTTGTCATGTCACGCCGTTGGGAGCAGCCTCCACACATGTGCGTCCTGATGCGATTCGTTCACGTAAGCTGTTGTTGCATAATGAAGAAATTGCCAAGCTGATTGGTAAAGTGGAGCGTTCCGGCTATACGATAGTGCCTCTGGATATGCACTTCACCCGTGGACGGATCAAAATTCAGATTGGTCTGGCCAAAGGTAAAAAGCAACATGACAAACGCGATGCCGAGAAAGAGCGCGACTGGAAACGTGAGCAGAATGCGCTGATGAAAAACAAGGTCAAGCAGCGCTAAGCCATTTCCCCCATTAACCCCCTCACGCTTCTGGTATCAGGCTCTGCAAAATAGTTGGGATCAGTTCCGGCAAGTCTTCTGCAATCATCCCCACGCCAAATAAGCGTGCAGCTTCGCTATGTATCCAGGTTGCTGCTGCCGCAGCTTCAAAGGCTGGCATCCCCTGCGCCAGCAAACTGGTAATCATGCCTGCCAGTACATCGCCCGCACCCGCGGTCGCCAAGGTAAACGGGGCATCCGGATTGAGGCAGATGCTGCCATCCGGCGCGGCAATAATGGTCTCTGTCCCTTTCAGCAATACAACGCACCCAACACTGGCAGCCGCGGCCCGGGTTTGTATGATGCGCTGTTCAGTGGTATTGGCCGGTTGCATATTAAACAGCGTTTGAAACTCGCCATCATGCGGCGTGAGCACGCAGGGGCCTGATATGCTTTTATGTAATCGATCAGGTTCTCTCGCAAATACTGTCAGCGCATCCGCATCAATGACCACTGGCTTGGCCGTTTTTAACATGTTGAGCGTGGTTTGACGGGTGGTGTCGGAGACGCCTGCACCGGGGCCAATCAATAGGGCACCGATCCGCTTGTCGTTGATCAGTGTATGCAGGCTGCTGGTGTCACTGTATGGTTTAGCCATGATGCTGAGCAGTTGACTGGCATAAATATTCAAGGCACTTTCCGGCACGGCAATCGCGGTAATGCCTGCACCACTACGCGCCGCCGCCATGGCTGCCAGCCTGGCTGCGCCAGTGACCGGGTAGCCGCCCTGTATCAGCACGTAACCGCGAGTGTATTTGTGGCTGTCTGCATCGGGTTGTGGCAACAGTGATTGCCAGTGTGCAGGATGATTGATTTGTGGCTCTGTCATGCACTGATTGTATGCTTGCCAGGAGGGCTTGGCGAGTGAAATGCAAGATTTTATCTTTGGCTTACATTGTGGGCGAGGGGGCTTTACGGTAAAATGTTCTCCCGTCTGTAACAATCTCAAAGTACCTTATCCATGACCAAATATGTATTCGTAACCGGCGGTGTTGTTTCTTCTCTTGGAAAAGGTATCGCGGCCGCCAGCCTCGGCGCCATTCTCGAATCGCGTGGTATCAAAGTGACCATGCTCAAACTGGACCCCTATATCAACGTCGACCCCGGCACCATGTCGCCATTTCAGCACGGCGAAGTGTTTGTGACCGATGATGGCGCAGAAACCGACCTCGACCTTGGCCATTACGAGCGCTTTATCAGCAGCAAAATGTCCAAGCGCAATAATTTTACGACCGGCCAGATTTATGAAACCGTGATCAAGAAAGAGCGTCGCGGCGAATACCTGGGCAAAACCGTGCAGGTGATTCCGCATATTACCGATGAAATCAAGGCGCACATCAAACGCGGTGCCGAAGGTGCCGATGTGGCGATTGTAGAAGTCGGCGGGACGGTGGGCGATATTGAATCACTGCCGTTTCTGGAGGCCATTCGCCAGATGGGTTTCGAAGAAGGTAAAAATAATGCCTGTTATGTGCATTTGACTTTATTGCCCTGGATTCCGACCGCCGGTGAATTAAAAACAAAACCAACGCAGCACTCGGTAAAAGAGTTGCGCGAAATCGGGATTCAGCCTGACATTTTGTTGTGTCGTGCCGAGCGTGAAATCCCTGAAGATGAAAAGCGCAAAATTGCGCTGTTTACCAATGTGGCGTTTGAGGCAGTAATCAGCGCCCTGGATAGCGATTCCATTTACAAAATTCCAGGTATGTTGCATGCGCAAATGCTGGACGAAATCGTCTGTCATAAACTGAATATTCTGGCCAAAGCCGCGGATTTGTCTGCCTGGCAAAAAATTACCCATGCACAGGCCAACCCCAAAGAAATCGTCGATATTGCCTTTGTTGGCAAGTATGTTGACCTGACTGAATCCTACAAGTCACTGACCGAAGCCTTGATTCACGCCGGGATTCATACCGAGTCCAAAGTTAAAATTCACTACATTGACAGTGAAGATATCGAGAAACAAGGCACGGACGCCCTTGAAGGCATGGATGCCATTTTGATTCCGGGCGGCTTTGGCGTGCGCGGTACCGAGGGCAAGATTGCGGCCATTCGCTATGCACGTGAACACAAGGTGCCATATCTGGGCATTTGCCTGGGCATGCAGCTGGCGGTGATTGAATTTGCGCGCAATGTAGCGGGCCTGAGTGATGCGAACAGTACTGAATTCAACCCTAAAGCCGAGTATAAGCTGATTGGCCTGATTGATGAGTGGCAGGATGCCTCTGGCAAAATTGAGAAGCGTGACGAAAACTCTGACCTCGGTGGCACCATGCGTCTGGGCGCGCAGAGTTGCCCGATTGTGCCTGACACACTGGCTGCCAGCATCTATGGCAGCGAAGTGAATGAGCGCCACCGCCATCGCTATGAAGTCAATAACCATTACGTAGAGCAGCTGAAAGCCGCCGGGCTGGTGGTTTCTGCCCGTACACCACGCGAAGAGCTGTGTGAAATGATTGAACTGCCGAAATCTGTCCACCCCTGGTTTGTCGCCTGTCAGTTCCACCCGGAATTCACTTCCAATCCACGCAGTGGGCATCCATTGTTTAAAGCCTATGTGCAGGCGGCGCTGGCACAAAAAGCCAGCAAAAATTAAAGGATTCATGCATGAAATTATGTGGTTTTGACGTAGGTTTAGAGCATCCCCTGTTTTTGATTGCAGGGCCTTGTGTCATTGAATCCAAGCAAATGGCGATAGACACTGCCGGTCAGCTCAAAGAAATTGCGGCACGCGTCGGGGTGCCATTTATTTACAAATCGTCTTATGACAAGGCCAACCGCAGTTCGACCAAAACCTTCAGGGGCTTTGGCATGGAAGAGGGCCTGAAAATACTGGATGATGTGCGTGCGCAAATTGGTGTGCCCATTCTCACCGATGTGCATACAGAAGAACAGGTGCCGCATGTGGCGGCAGTGGTCGATGTGCTGCAAACCCCTGCTTTTCTGTGCCGCCAGACCGATTTTATTGTGGCTTGTGCGCTGTCTGGCAAACCAGTCAATATCAAAAAAGGGCAGTTTCTGGCGCCTGGTGATATGAAACAGGTGGTCAGCAAAGCTAAAGAAGCCAACGGCGGTGCCGACAATATTATGGTTTGCGAGCGTGGCGCATCATTTGGCTATAACACGCTGGTGTCTGATATGCGTGGCCTGGCGATTATGCGTGAGACACAGTGCCCGGTCGTGTTTGATGCCACCCATTCGGTGCAGCAACCGGGCGGGCAGGGTGACAAGAGTGGTGGTCAGCGTGAGTTTGTGCCCGTGTTGGCACGTGCTGCAGTGGCCAGCGGCATTGCCGGTGTATTTATGGAGACTCACCCTGACCCGAGCAAAGCTTTGTCTGACGGCCCTAATGCCTGGCCATTAGCCAAAATGGAAGATTTGTTGCATCTTTTGGTTGATCTGGACCGACTGGTGAAAAAAGCCGGGTTCGCAGAACAGACACTATAACTTAAACTTTATTTTAAATTGGATAAGGATAAATCATGAGCGCTATTGTAGATATTATCGCCCGCGAGATTATGGACTCACGCGGCAACCCGACAGTTGAAGTCGACGTGTTGCTGGAAAGCGGCGTGATTGGCCGTGCTGCCGTGCCTTCTGGGGCTTCTACCGGGACCAAAGAGGCGGTTGAACTACGTGATGGTGACAAAAGCCGCTATCTGGGTAAAGGCGTATTGACTGCCATTGAGAATGTGAATACTGAAATTACCGAAGCGATTATTGGTCTGGATGCTGAAGAGCAAAGCTTTATCGATAAAACACTGATTGAGCTGGATGGCACTGAAAACAAAGACCGTCTGGGTGCCAATGCCATCCTTGGTGTATCGATGGCCTGTGCGCGTGCTGCAGCTGAAGAAAGTGGTTTGCCCCTGTATCGCTATCTGGGCGGTTCAGCATTTATGCAATTGCCAACGCCAATGATGAACATCATCAACGGTGGTGCGCATGCCGACAACTCGGTGGATATTCAGGAATTCATGATTATTCCGGCGGGTCTGCCGACTTTCCGTGAAGCCTTGCGCGCCGGTGCTGAAGTGTTCCATGCCCTGAAGAAAACCCTGCACAGCAAAGGCCTGGCCACCACTGTCGGTGACGAAGGTGGTTTTGCCCCTAATTTGCCTTCCAACGAATCCGCGCTGCAGCTGATTATGGAATCTATCCATGCCGCCGGTTACGAGCCTGGTAAAGATATTTATCTGGGCCTGGATTGCGCCAGTACCGAGTTCTACAAAGATGGCAAATACCATCTGGAGTCCGAAGGGGCGGCATTGACGTCACAACAGTTCTCCGACTATCTGGCCACACTGGCCGATAAATATCCGATCATCAGTATTGAAGATGGCATGAGCGAATTTGACTGGGATGGCTGGGACATTCTGACCAAGCGCCTGGGCAAATCAACCCAACTGGTTGGCGATGATTTATTTGTGACCAACCCGAAAATTCTGCGTGAAGGCATCCAGAAAGGCGTGGCCAACTCTGTGCTGATTAAAGTCAACCAGATCGGCACATTGACCGAAACCTTCCAGACGATCGAAATGGCCAAACGTGCCAATTACACCGCGGTGGTGTCACATCGCTCCGGTGAAACTGAGGATACGACGATTGCCGATATTTCTGTAGCGACCAATGCACTACAGATCAAAACCGGCTCATTGTGCCGTTCCGAACGCGTTGCCAAATATAACCAGTTGCTGCGGATTGAAGAAGAACTGGGCGATGCAACCAGCTACGCTGGCTTGTCAGCTTTTTATCAGTTGTTTAAATAATCCTCGCATCGCGACCGTTGAGCGGATGTGCGCAAACTGACTGTGATTCTGGTGGTACTGATTGCTCTGCTGCAATATCCTTTGTGGCTGGGCAAAGGCAGCTGGTTGCGTGTGTGGCAGTATTCGCAACAGATTGCTGCGCATGAAAAGCGCAATGAGTACTACCGCCAGCGCAATGAAACCTTGCGTGCAGAGGTGCGTGATCTCAAGCAGGGACAGTCAGCCATTGAAGAGCGTGCGCGTAGCGAGTTGGGGATGATCAAGCAGGACGAAGTGTTTTACCAGGTGATTGAACATAAGAAATCTCCCGGTGCTCCGGCAGTAGCAGGCGCAGACAAATCTGCGAATCCAGCCAAGCCAGTGCAATGACAATGTGTGAATCAAAAAATGGCGCGTAAAGCGCCATTTTTTATATCCGCTGAAGGTGAATTCGCGCTAGGCTAATGTATAAGCTAGGTTAATGTATAAGGGAGTGCCACAAACGTGAGCGCTTGTCCTTGCCAGCTAACAACGCCAGCCTCTTTTGATTCGAGTCGGCACTCAGCCAGCACTGACCAGCCACCCTTTACATCCGGTGCGACCCGCACCAGTTGGCCCGCCTCCTGTTGTTGTGCATCTAACAGGGTGTCTCCAGCTTGCGGTGTCGAGTCAGATGCCGGTAGCAGCGCCACTAAAGTCCGGCGTTTCACTTTGCCCAGGTAATGAGTTCTGGCAACAATTTCCTGGCCTGTATAACAGCCTTTTTTGAAGTTGATGCCACCCAGGGCATCCAGATTGAGCATCTGTGGCACAAATTGTTCTTTGGTCTGCGGATACACCTGGGGAATGCCTGCCTGAATCTCCAAGGCATCCCACGCATCGGTACTTGAAGGCGTGTACAGGCTGGCAAGTTGCTGCCACTGCGTTTCGGCCAGCGCCACAGGCACGATGGCTTGCGCACGCGGCAGGCCGCCATTCTCCGGCAAGCGAATGAGGGTGACTTGCTGATCATGAGCTACGCCATGCACTGTGTCAGGGATGCCGGGTGTCAATGTCTGCAATGCTGGTCCTGCCAGCCCCAGGCACACAAACTGCTCACTGACATCTTCAATCACGACTTTGCTGCGCAGTACAAACATGCGTAAGCGTTTGACCAGATCGGGGATCATGGCACGCGGGCATTGCAGGGTGATGGTGTCTTCAGTTTGCCAGGCGTAAAACAGTGCCAACAGCCGGCCTTTGGCCGTACAGTAGCCCGTCAGTTGTGCGCCTGTATCGGTCTGTTTAATATCGTTAGTGAACTGCCCTTGCAGAAAAGTCTGGGCATCTTCACCTCTGACTGCAATGAGTCCGAGCGCTGATAGATCGAACAAGCGATTTTCAGCCGCCGACGGATTAAAATGCGCGTAGTGTTGTGCATCTATGCGTGCACCTTGCGTGGTTAAAAATTGCTGCCAAGCAACGCTGGACATAAGTAGAATCCCTTGAGAGTGTATGCGTGGACCAAAGTCCCGCCGCAAGCTGTGATGAAAAAACCTATTTTACCAACTGAAATCGTCATTGCGTTTCATCCTTCCCTTTATTTATGGGGGTGGTTGGGCTTTTTTTCAATGCTGGTGGTGGGCGTGCTCGCCTATTGTCTGCTTTGGCCCATCGCTATTGGGGCCATGTTGCTGTATGCCATTTATCTGTTGTGGCAATATACCCAGCTGATCGCGACGCGACGCGTGCAGAGTATACGCACGCTGCGGGTGGATGTATTTGGACAGTTGTCAGTGGTCGATGGTCTCGGTAGGCGCTGGGACGCAGAAGTGTTGCCAGATACAGTGGTGCATCGGTATGGCTTGGTGATCCATTTAAATTATCTGGATGAAGAAACGGCCGATGCGCAGGAGGTGAAGGAGAGCGATGACCGTAAGGCAAGCCGCCTGATGTCTCGCTGGCTCAGGCCAACACGCTTATTGATACTGCCAGACCACGCCGATGCCGAAAGTTTAAGGGCTTTACGGGTCTGGCTGCGTTGGGGATTACATTATTGAAAGTGGTTGTCGTGGGCGACCGCGTCACTTTTAACAAAAAATCTGGATTTGATTTCGTTGCGGTAAAGCTTCAGATTTTGCATGATCTGACGCAGCGGATGGCGACTGGCGTAGGTGCCCAGAATACACAGGCCTGCCAAGGTTGCCAATATCCAGTCCAGCGCCAGTGGAGCGATATCTCTGCGCGCAGGTTTTTGTGCCTTCATCGCTTGCAAGACCTGGTAACTGCTATCGCCCTTGATGTACCTGGCATCAATTTCCTTGGCGATACTTTCCATATATTCTGAAGCACGTTTAGAAATGTAGCGGTCATGTTCCCCGGTCGCCACGTTGTCATCACGCACACCCAGCGTGCTCTCAGAGATTTGCGCAATCCCGGGCTGCATGGCAAAGCTTTCGTTGGACCAATAACCAATCACCTGATTGTCTTCACTCAGTTTGGGAATCGCGGCACCTTCTTCACTGCCAATGCCCACCAGGATCCAGTCATTTCCGCCCTGGAATTCGTCCAGATTTTTGGTGTTGAATGCATGCAGTTTTGGGGCTTCTTCACCATCGGTAAAGTAAACTACTTGTGCAGGTTCAGACATGCTACGCACCACTTTTGCAGTGACATACAGGCTTTCGCGCAGGCGGCTATTGCCAGACCACGCCATGCGCCAGTCTAAATGCGCAATTGTGTCCTGAATCGCGGCAAAGTTTCGGCAAACCTCGATAGGTGAATAGAGCGCTGCAACGGAGTTACCTGCAAATAAGCCGATGCTGACTTTGGTGCCACAAGGCAAAGATGCTACGACTTCATGCATCATGTTTTGCATGTAAGTCAAGCGTGACACTGTTTTTCCATGCAGCTTCATATCTGAAGCATTCATGCTTTGTGAAATATCCGCGACCAGCAAATAAGAATAAATGTTGTGCTTGAACGGAATGGTCGGGCGCAAAATAGCCCCAAGCAAAAACAGCAGTGCCAGTCCAAGCAGCGCCGAGTCGCGATGTTTAATAAACCTTCTGAGCCAGGTATTCATAGGGCAAGCTTTGAGCGATTCAATAATGTAGGGTTAGTTTTGCCCATTATGGCAAGCCATTCGGAATATTGCCCATGATCAGGCCGGGATTGTCCGACTCACCTACACCAGGCGTCGGCTTTTCAGGCAACAGGCTCAAGACGCGATCATAGTTGCGGCGCGTTCCCCAATGACTATTGTCGGCCTTCAGCGCATTTTTGTAGGAGGAGAGCGCCTGTGAAAGCAGGTATTCGACCTCATCACGCGTGCTATTGTCATTGCCGCCGGTGACCTGGATGGCTTTCATGAAGAACATATTGCCGATGTTATGCAAGACAGCGGCCCGCTCCAACGGGGTGGCGCCATCAATCAGCTTGGTAAATAACAGCGTGGCTTCTTTATAGCGCTCGTTTTTTGCCAGCCAGTAGGCCACTGCATACTTGGCCTCAAAGCTCTGCAAGTCGGTTTGCGGAGTTTTGGCACTGGCAATCGCCTGGTTAAAGGCTTCAACCTGCTTGATCCGTTGCCAACTGAATGCCATGGTTGCAAGCGAAACCGCTGCCACCACCACCAAGCCTGTCACCAGTTTATTTACGCTGAGCGCCATGTGTTGATCTCCAGATATTTCACAGCCAGTAGCACAGCAATCATGAAGATTGCCATCCAGTAACACACATTGGTGTAGTCATGACCGGGAATTTTTTCTTTATATTGAATCGGTTTCTTTTCTTTGCTATTGATGTCTGCAACCGCGGCTTCCAATGATTTTGGATCTGAAGCCTCATAAGCGCTGAACGGCGAACGCAGTGTTTGAAAGTATTGATAAAGCAATACTTCGCTTGGCATATGTCCGTCATAACCGCTGGCAGAGTATTTGGGATCAAAAATAGTCGTGCCGCCAGGCTGGCGTAATACGATCCAGTACAAGCCAATGTTGTAGCGTTGCAACCAGTCGCGCAATTTTTGTTGCACCATATCGCTGACGCGGCCTGCACCATCCGAAATCAGAATAATGACGCGTGAGCCTGAATCCGGCATTTCCTTGAATAGCTCTACTGAACTGGTCAGGCCGCCACCAATATTGGTTTGAAACAGTGAGTTGCCAGCCGTTGCCTGAATCGCCGACAAGACGGCCTCTTTATTTTCTGTCAGCGGCAATACGTACATCGCCGAGTTACTGAACGTGATCACCCCCAGCATGTCATTTTTGCGACCTTTGACAAAGTTGGTGATGATGCGCGCTGCTGCGACGGATTTGGTTTCACCGACATGGCCATCCTTGTCGCCGGCAAACGGGTCGTCCATACTGGCGCTACGATCAAGCACCAGCGCCACTTGCGCACCCACGCCGGTACGTTCAACCTGTTGTTCCAGGGTGTGTGGGCCAGCCAGCCCCAGTATCACACTGACAATACTCAATGCCGCGAAGAGCTTGAGTAACAGGCCAATGGCCTTGGATAACGGGTCAGGCGGAAGCAGGCTCACCCATGAGTAATGCCGGCTATGTGAGCGCTCCAGCAATAATGGCAGTAATGCCAATGGCAGTGCCCATAACAGCCAGGGATGATTAAATGCCATAGCCTTATTTCACCTCTGGGGTTAAGCCACGTTCGCAGTCACGCATGTGACGGCAGAATTTTTTGAGCCATTGTTTGGCAGGTATGTCGAGCTCCAATGCGGTATTCGCATCAAAAAATACCTGGCGTGAAAGGCTGAAAAAACGTTCAATTTCAGGTTTCACTGGTTGGTAAGCGGGTTTTTCCTGTAGAAATTTTTCCAGCGTATTGGCAAATACACTGTGCCCGGCCACTTGCTGCATGGCGTGGTGTACTGCCGAAATCGCTTGTTGCAGGCCTTCATCGGTGTCGGGCAGCCTGGTCACTTTGCGGTAAGCCTTGGCAAAGGCGCCGCCCATGCGTGGCAGGATGCTGATCGCGCCCAAAATATAAAGCAGGCCTAATGCACACAGTACGAGAATGCCTGCAGCGACCTTGAATGTGGTTTGCTCTCTGGCAGCGCTGAGTTTAAATGGCGGAATCAGCGGGCTCATTTCGTTTTTCAGGTTGACTTCACCATACACGGAGAGCGGAGAGGTGCGGAAGTTGAAGCTTGGAAAACGTAGCTGACGCATTTCTGTTTTGCCGTTCAGACGCAATTTGACGATTTCGCCGCGTAAAATGGCCGGTTTTGCCACACGGCCAGATTTAAACACCTGGTATACCAGATGAATCGTGTGCACGCTGCGGTCAGAGAATTTTTCTTCTTCAACATCGATACCTGCCAGTTCAATGCCGGATACCTGCCCACGATAGCGATGCTCATAACCGATAATCGGTAAGGATTCCTTGATCAGTTCATACGGCTTTTTGACTGTCACGATGATGGTGCGCTCGAGTTTGTCACCGACCACGTAACCGGCATCCCGTTTGGGGTTAATTTCTTTGACCGTGACATACTGGCTGTCTACGGTCGGCAAAATCACATCTGCCCTTGCAGGCACTGCAGAGATCGCCAGCATGGCGGCGAACAGGCAGGAAAATAAAAAACGGGGCGCTTTCATTAATCGCATTCCTCAGGCGGCCACATATTGGTGGAAATATTCGGTCAGCAGATCTGCATCGAACTGATCTTCCACAAAAAATGGCTGCATATCAAACTTCATAAACAGGTCTTCAATCGCTTGTCGACGGGCGGCGAAGGTATCCAGAATCCGCTGGCGATAAGATGCACGCAAAAACAGTGTGCGTCGTTCGCCGGTTTCAGGATCATGGATACTGGTGACGCCAAATTCAGGCAAGTTTTTGTATTCGGCGGTATTCCAAAGCACGACAGGTACAATCTGGTGGCGCAGCATCAACAGTAATGCGGCTTCCAGTTGCGCCATCGGCATATGAAAGTCGGAAACCAGGAAAATCAATGCGCGCTCGCGCGGAAGCAGGCGGGCGCTGTCCATCAGTGCGCCTGCCCCTACCTCTGGCGGTAAATGGTTTTCAAGGCGATCGGCCAGTTCCAGCACGCTGTGCGGCCTCGCCGAAAGCGTGCATAGCCATTCGTCTCTCAGTGCGTCATCAAATCCGATAAAGCCCACCGGATCCGTGTTGCGGGTGGCTGATTGCGCAACCGAGCGTGCGATCTGTGCGGCTGTGTTCAGCTTGGTATGTGGTAAGCCATACTGCATCGAGCCGGACATGTCGCACATCACGAATACCGGTGTGGCGCTCTTCTGGTTAAATATCCGCACATACACCTGCTCCATCGGGTCTCGAATGGTCTGGCGAATATCAATCCGGCGCGGGTCCGGGTAAGAGAGCAGGGTGGTATGCCCGCGAAACTCCATCCCCATGCCGCGCTGATTGCTCTTGTGGCGACCAGGCCGACGAGAGCGTGAGCGCCAGCCGATGTGGTAGCTGAATTCCTTAATGTAATCCATGACAGTCCAAGATCCGGTCGATGACTAAATTGCGCGTGTTCTCAATGGCTTATCCACCCTGAATTGCTGATCAAGGTGCGGCAATCGCATTGGTAATGCCGGTGAGCATTTCACGCGCTATTTCCGTACGGCGCATTTCATAGACCGGGCTAAACACCAGGCGGTGCGCAATCGTTTCATGGAATACGGCATGAATATCTTCAGGCACCACCGCTTCACGTTCATTGAGCCAGGCATTGACCCGGGCGGCGCGCATCAGCATGCCCATGCCGCGCGGACTGGAGCCCGAGAGCACCAATCGTTTCATGTCCACATTGGATACTTTGACGCCGTAAGCCACCGGGTCCTTGGTCGCCAGCCATAAATCGAGTGCGTATTTGCGCAGGGCCGGGCTGGCAGTCACACTTTCCTGAATCACTTTGGCAAAGCTGTTTAGTTCGTCGAATTTCAACACGTCGGCCTGTACCTGGCTGATTAACTGATCCACATCGTGAAAGCGGGTGTCAAAAATAAGCGACTCCATAATGTCATGCGCAGGTGGCACCACAATCGGAATTTCCATCATGAAACGGTCACGCGCAGCCGATGGAATGTCAAACGTTTCTTCTCTTTCCACCTGGTTGCGGTCTGCAAACACCAGCATGTGCGGGAAGTAATGCTCTTTGTTAAAAGCCGTCAGCGTGCGCTCAGCCATCACACGCAACATCAGTGAGTGTACTTGCGGACGGGCGCGGTTGATTTCGTTAAAGAAGAAAATAGACAAATCCTGACCAGACATGAGCAGTGGGCCAGGACTGACGTGCGGTTTGCCATCTTCACCCAGATAGGTGTGGTACACCAGATCGTTTGGCATCAGGTCAATGGTGCCTTCAATCCGCTGGTAACCACCACCGATGCCACGTGTAAATGCACGTAACAATGTGGTTTTGCCAACCCCGACATCCCCTTCAAGCAATACATGGCCGCGGGCAAACACGGCGATCGTGATCAGGCGCACAGGGTTTTGCTGTCCTACCACCACGTTGTTCACTTCTGATTCAAGTTTGAGCGCTTGCGTACGCCAGTCAGCTAGTTGTTGATCACGCATTCCTGATTTCCTGAGGGTTAACTATGAGGTTGTTACAAAATTGTAACCGGTCTGTCATTAAAACGCATCTTACCTGCAATTAATTTAAAAGTATACAGGTCTGTATACTTTTGACAAAAAGCTTTCACTAAATGCAATTTCCAGCGAAAATAGCGTTTTGTATAAAAATATGAAGATTTTCATGAGCAGACAAAGCAGTTTTAGCAAAGAAGAATTATTGGCTTGTGGGCGTGGAGAAATGTTTGGCGAGGGGAATGCCCAGTTGCCATTGCCGCCAATGTTGATGTTTGATCGTATTGTCAAAATTTCTGATGAGGGTGGAAAGTACGGTCAGGGAGAAATCATTGCCGAACTGGATATTCGTCCTGATTTATGGTTTTTTGAGTGTCACTTTACCGGTGACCCAGTGATGCCAGGATGTCTGGGTCTGGATGCGATGTGGCAGCTGGTCGGATTCTTTCTGGGCTGGAAGGGTGGCCTTGGACGTGGCAGGGCGCTGGGGGCTGGGGAGGTGAAGTTCACTGGCCAAGTGCTGCCAAAAGCCAGTCTGGTACGCTATCACATCGATTTGAAGCGCGTCATTATGCGTAAACTGGTGATGGGGATTGCGGACGCACGGATGGAAGTGGATGGCCGCGAAATTTATAATGCAAGTGATTTGCGTGTTGGTTTGTTTACCACCACTGATAATTTCTAAAAGCAAGAGGAGGCGCAATGCGTCGCGTAGTGATTACTGGATTTGGTATCGTATCAAGTCTGGGTAATAACAAACAGGAAGTACTGGAAAGCCTCAAAGCAGGCCGTTCCGGTATTACTTATCAGCCGGAATATGCGGAGCATGGTTTGCGCTCCCATGTGGCCGGATCTATTAAAAATATTGATATCGAATCTTTGATTGACCGCAAGTTGCTGCGTTTTATGGCCAAGGGGCATGCGTATGCCTGGCTGGCCATGCAGGAAGCGATTGCTGACGCGCAACTGCCCGGAGAGTTGGTTTCGAATGTGCGTACCGGCCTGATTGTCGGTGCCGGTGGAACGTCTACCGAAAGCATGCTGGAAGGCACCAACACACTGGCTGAAAAAGGCATTCGTCGTGTGGGGCCTTATATGGTCACTAAAACCATGAGCAGCGGGATTGCTGCTTGTCTGGCGACCGGTGCGAAAATCAAGGGCGTCAATTACGGCATCAGCTCCGCCTGTTCAACCAGTGCGCATTGTATCGGGGCCGGCGTGGAGCAAATTCAGCTTGGCAAGCAGGATATTGTGTTTGCTGGCGGTGGTGAGGAAGAGCACTGGACCATGAGCTATCTGTTTGATGCCATGGGTGCCTTGTCTAGCAAGTACAACGAAACCCCGGAAAAGGCCTCCCGTACCTACGATGCTGACCGTGATGGATTTGTGATTTCAGGCGGTGGCGGTATTGTGGTGCTTGAGGAATACGAGCATGCCAAGGCACGGGGCGCCCAGATTTATGCTGAGGTGGTTGGCTATGGTGCCACGTCTGATGGATATGACATGGTGGCGCCGAGTGGTGAGGGCGCTGTACGTTGTATGCAGCAGGCCTTGCAGGGCATAGACCTTGCTGAAATTGATTACATCAATACCCATGGCACCAGTACCCCGGTAGGCGATACCAAAGAGCTGGAGGCAATTCGTGCCGTATTCGGAGAGAATAGCAAAACGGCCATTGCCTCTACCAAGTCGCTGTCAGGGCATGCGTTGGGCGCCGCAGGCGTCAATGAGGCGATCTACACCTTGTTGATGATGCAGCACGGCTTTATTGCTGCCTCAGCTAATATCGATACACTGGATCCAGCCGCAGAAGGCTTGAATATCGTGCGGCAGCCGATTGCTTCCACTACGATTAAAACGGCATTGTCCAACAGTTTTGGCTTCGGTGGCACCAACGCCACCTTGACGCTGTCAACAAAAAATCTTTAAACTCTAGGTGTAGTGACTGGGCGTACTTCAGCAATTTGCGAAGTGCGCCTTTTTTATTGGCGCTGGCTTTATTAGTACCAGGCTTTAGCAGCCGCTGGTGATGGTTTGGATCGAGAGTACAGGGATATTGTTGCTCGGTGACAAGCTGTAAATCAGCTTGCATTGATTGCTGTCGGGAGCACCGTCCATCACGTATACCGCTTGTGTCGTGGAGGATTGGCCAGCATCGATACGAAACTTTCCACTGTCGATGAGTTGCTGCAAACTTCCTGACCCATCTGCATCGCTGCCGCCTAACCAGCCCACTGGATAGCCGTAATGAAAATAAATCCTATGCCCGTCAATCATGGTTGAGGTATTGCCATTGGCTGCATTGAGGTCACATTGGGCATCGGTGACACATACACCTTTTGCCATATTGGCAACCGAGAACAGTGTGCCCTTAAAGCTGTTGAGGCTGGCGAGCCTTGCTTGCGTGCCTGTATCCGAAATGCGCGCAACGGCCGTCGCTGCGAGTATCGAAAGTACCAGCATCACGACCACCATTTCGATCAAGGTGAAACCGGAATTAGTCTCATTTAGCTTTTTCATCGGCTTTATCTTACTGCAGGTCGCAACGTTTAATGCTAAGCTTTCATTAATGTTTCAATTGTTAAAAAAGACTTACAAATGCGGATTTTAAAAGTCGTTTTGTGGAGTATGTTAGCCCTCATCTCTTTAAGCCAGTGTGCGACGCTAGGTGAGCGTACTGTACGTATTAATACTGCGCAAATACAGCAAAAACTCAATGGTAAGCTGGGGCAGCCATTGACCGTGTTAAAGGTATTTCAGGTGCAGCTGTCAAATGCACTGGTGGTTCCTGAAGCGGCAAGTGGGCGCCTGAATACCACCATGGATACGGTGATCACCAGCCCTTTGTTGCAGCAATCACTGACTGGAAAACTGGCGATTTCCGGGATACTCAAATTTGATGCAGCGCAGAGTGCGGTGATACTGGATGCGCCTGTGGTGAAAGTGCTGCAACTGGAGGGGGCCAGCAGCGACTTGCATGCCATGGTCAACAAGCTTGCCAGAGAAATGGGCAGTAAATGGATGAATCAGCTGGTGCTCTATCAGGTGAAGCCTGAGGATCTGACAGTCTCCGGCACGCATTACCAACCAGGTGATTTGCGCGTGACTGATGACGGCGTACAAATAACGCTGAATCCTCAGCGCTAGGCAGCTGACAAATGCTTTTCCAGCATCAGGGCGGCCACGGCGTGGCGGCCTTCGCTGGTCAGGATGTTGAATGTACGGCAAGCGGCAGCTGTCGTCATGCACTCGACTGCAATATTGGCCGCCAGAAAAGACTGGATGTGCCTGGGGTGAATAAAGCGGTGCTTGTCTCCGGTGCCCAGTAATACCACCTCTGGTTTCAGGTCGAGAATGGCTGTCATTGCGCTGGCCTCAAGTTGTTCCCATCTTCCGCTAAACCAGTCTTCCACCAACGCATCGCCACTGACAATCAGGGAAGTTTTGTAAGGTTGGTGATTCACGGCGATGGCATCCGCATCCATGCCTGTAATCATGTGTTGTTGTGCAGAAGTGTGCAGGTGTAATTTCATCGAGTGGTCATCTCTTTGTTGGGCGAAAAAATCAGCGTGTTATATAGCCAGTAAGACTGGCATTCCGTACTTGCGTTCGTTGATGAAACAAGGCTTTGCAGGTAGAATGAAAGTTTTACTTTGAAAGCTTAACACACGCTTATCGTGTTCGTTAACCGAGTATGCCGCCAGTCAATAAATCAAACAAACTCAATAACGTCTGCTATGACATTCGTGGGCCGGTACTGCAACGTGCCCGCCAGATGGAAGAAGACGGTCAGCGCATTATCAAGCTCAACATCGGCAATCCGATGCCGTTTGGTTTTAATGCGCCGGAAGAAATCGTGCAGGATGTGATCCACAACATGGATCAGGCCTCCGGCTACACCGATTCCAAGGGTCTGTTCTCGGCGCGTAAAGCCATCATGCATTACACCCAGCAGAAAAATATTGAGGGGGTGACAATCGATGACATCATCATTGGTAACGGCGTCTCCGAGTTAATCGTAATGGCCATGCAAGGGCTGCTGAATAATGGTGATCAGGTGCTGGTGCCGATGCCCGATTATCCACTGTGGACGGCGGCAGTCAATCTGGCGGGTGGCAGTGCACGGCATTATGTGTGTGATGAGCAGTCCGGCTGGTTGCCTGACCTCGCGGATATTGAAAATAAAATCAATGCCAATACCAAAGGCATTGTCATTATCAATCCGAACAATCCGACGGGCGCGCTGTATCCTAAAGAGATCCTCGAAGGCATCATCGAAATCGCGCGTCACCATGGCCTAGTGATTTTTGCTGACGAAATTTATGACAAAGTGCTGTACGACGGCAATACGCATACCTCGATTGCGTCACTGGCAGACGATGTGCTGTTTGTGACCTTTAATGGTTTGTCAAAAAACTACCGCGCTTGCGGCTATCGCTCGGGCTGGATGATTATTTCCGGCGATAAAAAAGAGGCCAAAGATTATATCGAAGGCCTGAATATGCTGGCCTCCATGCGCTTGTGTGCCAACGTGCCGGGTCAGCTTGCGATTCAGACTGCATTGGGTGGTTATCAAAGCATTAACGATCTGGTCGCGCCGGGTGGCCGTTTATGCAAACAGCGTGATCTGGCCTATGACATGCTGACGGCGATGCCGGGTGTGACCTGTGTCAAACCACAAGCAGCCATGTACCTGTTCCCCAAACTGGATCCTGACATGTATCCGATTGCAGATGACCAGCAGTTTATTCTGGATTTGTTGCTTGAAGAACGGGTCTTGCTGGTACAGGGTACCGGGTTTAACTGGAAAGCCCCTGACCATTTCCGCGTGGTGTTTTTGCCTAACGTGGATGACCTCACAGAGGCCATGACGCGCATAGGCCGATATTTGGAAAGCTATCGTAAAAAGCATGCAAAATAACCCAGAGCACATCAGTGCCTCAGGGTTACAACATCAATCAATGAGTGAGCGTATGAAAGAATTAAAAGTAGGTTTGCTGGGTATCGGCACTGTGGGTGGTGGTACTTATACTGTATTAACCCGTAACCAGTCCGATATCGCGCGTCGTATTGGCGGCAATATCCGTATTGTGCAGGTGGCAGACCGCAATCTGGAGCTCGCCAAACAAGTGACTGGCGGTCAGGCTGCGCTGACAGATGATGCCTTCGCCGTGGTCAACAACCCTGAAGTGGATGTGGTGGTGGAGTTGATTGGTGGCTATACGATTGCCAAGGAGCTTGTGCTCAAGGCGATTGCGAATGGCAAACATGTGGTGACTGCCAACAAAGCCTTGCTCGCTGTGCATGGCAATGAAATTTTTAAAGCCGCCGCAGAAAAAGGCGTGGTCGTGGCTTACGAGGCCGCTGTGGCTGGCGGCATCCCCATTATCAAAGCCCTGCGCGAAGGCTTGAGCGCGAACAAAATTGAATGGGTGGCTGGCATTATCAACGGTACGACTAACTTCATCCTGACCGAAATGCGTGAAAAAGGCTTGGCCTTTGCTAATGTGTTGGGCGAGGCGCAACGTCTGGGCTATGCCGAAGCTGACCCGACCTTTGACGTAGAAGGCATAGATGCCGCACACAAACTCACGATTATGGCCAGCATTGCCTTTGGCATGCCCATGCAGTTTGACAAAGCCTACACCGAAGGCATTACCAAACTTACTTCCAAAGACATCAAATACGCCGAAGAGCTTGGTTACCGCGTGAAATTGCTTGGAATTACCAAAAAGACTGAGGCGGGCGTAGAACTGCGTGTGCATCCTACCTTGATTCCTGAAAAGCGTCTGATTGCCAATGTGAATGGCGCCATGAACGCCGTAGTCGTCAAAGGTGATGCCGTCGGCCCTACACTTTACTATGGCGCAGGTGCAGGTGCAGAACCAACCGCCAGTGCGGTGGTGGCCGATTTGGTCGACATCGCCCGTGCGCAAGGCACTCAAGCTGAGCAGCGCGTGGCTTACCTAGGCGTGCAGTTAGACCAACAACAAAGCTTGCCTATCTTGCCTATCAGCGAAGTCTCCAGTGCCTATTACTTGCGTATGCGCGTCTTGGACAAGCCAGGCGTACTGGCGGAAGTCACCAGAATTTTGGGCGACGCGACCATCTCCATCGACGCCATGATGCAAAAAGAACCGCAAGACGGAGAATCAGAAGCCGACATTGTGATTTTGACGCATGTCACCATCGAGAAAAATATGGATGCCGCCATTGCCGCGATTGAGGCTTTAAGCGCGATTGACGGCAAAGTCACTAAAATCCGTATGGAAGAACTAGGTAAGTAATCCATGAAATACATCAGCACCCGCGGGCAATCGCCCGCTTTAAGTTTTAGCCAGATTCTGCTCGGTGGCCTCGCGCCCGATGGCGGTTTGTATTTGCCTGAGCAATATCCACATTTCAGCGATGCTGACTTAACTGCCATGCGTGGGATGCACTACCGCGACCTGGCGTTTGCGATTCTGTCTCGCTTGGTGGATGACATCCCAGCCGCTGATTTAAAAGCCATTATCGACAAAACCTACACCGCCGAAGTGTATGGTTTCACCCGCGCAGGGCAAAATGCCGAAGACATTACGCCGACGGTTAAGTTGGAAGATAACCTTTACTTGTTGAGTCTTTCCAACGGGCCTACATTAGCGTTCAAAGACATGGCCATGCAGTTGCTCGGCAATTTGTTTGAATATGTGTTGGCCAAAACAGGCGAAACGACCAATATCCTGGGCGCGACTTCTGGCGACACAGGCAGTGCGGCAGAATACGCCATGCGCGGCAAAAAAGGCGTACGCGTGTTTATGCTTTCGCCTCACAAAAAAATGAGCCGCTTTCAAACTGCACAAATGTTCAGCCTGCAGGACGACAATATTTTCAACATCGCCGTCAACGGCGTATTTGATGATGCGCAGGACATGGTCAAAGCCGTGTCCAACGACCATGCCTTCAAAGCCAAATACAAAATCGGCGCGGTCAACAGCATCAACTGGGGACGTATTGTTGCGCAGGTGGTGTACTACTTTAAAGGCTACTTTGCAGTGACGCAAAATAACAGCCAACAAGTCAGCTTCACCGTGCCCAGTGGCAACTTCGGTAATGTCTGTGCCGGACATATCGCCCGCATGATGGGCTTGCCGATTGATCAACTGGTGGTCGCCACCAATGAAAACGACGTGCTGGACGAGTTCTTTAAAACAGGCCGCTATCGTCCGCGTGGCTCAGCCAATACCTACCACACCTCCAGTCCCTCCATGGATATCAGCAAGGCCTCCAACTTCGAGCGTTTTGTCTATGATCTGGTCGGCCAGGACGGTGCGAAAGTCCGCGAGTTATGGTCAAGTGTAGATAAAGGCGGCGCATTTGATTTAAGCGGCTACATGTCCAAAGTTAGCGCCGAGTTTGGCTTTGTCTCAGGCAGCAGCAACCATAGCAAGCGTATGCAAACCATCCGCCAAACCAAAGAGAAGTATGGTGTGGTGATTGACACCCATACTGCGGATGGTCTGAAAGTGGCACTGGAACATCGCAATTTACAAGTCCCGATGGTGGTGCTGGAAACCGCCTTGCCTGCCAAGTTTGAAGATGCTTTGGTCGAAGCCCTGGGCGAAGTGCCGCCCAGACCCGCCAGCTTGAACGGCATTGAAGACTTGCCACAAAAGTTTACAGTGATGGATGCCAGCGTCGACGCGATCAAGGCATTTATTGTTGCAAACACATAAAGATGATTGGAGCCGCGCATGCAACAGTACCACGACCTGCTTAATCATGTGCTGAAGCACGGGCATGTGAAAACAGACCGGACCGGCACTGGCACTGTTTCAGTGTTTGGCTATCAAATGCGGTTTAATCTGGCCGAGGGCTTTCCGTTACTGACCACCAAAAAAGTCCACCTTAAATCGATTATCCATGAATTACTGTGGTTTTTGCAGGGCAGTACCAATATTGCTTACCTGAAGGAAAATGGCGTCAGCATCTGGGATGAGTGGGCGGATGCGCAGGGCAATCTTGGGCCGGTTTATGGCTATCAGTGGCGCAATTGGCCCAAGCCGGATGGCAGTCATATTGACCAGATCACGCAAGTGATTGAGCAAATCAAGCGTACTCCGGATTCACGCCGTTTAATTGTCTCGGCCTGGAACGTGGCTGATGTCGAGCGGATGAAATTGCCGCCTTGCCATGCTTTTTTCCAGTTTTATGTGGCAGATGGCAAGTTGAGCTGCCAGTTGTACCAGCGCAGCGCCGATATTTTCCTCGGCGTGCCATTCAATATCGCTTCCTACGCCTTGCTGACCATGATGGTGGCACAGGTGTGTGGGCTAGCGTTGGGTGATTTTGTACATACGCTGGGCGATGCGCATATTTACAGCAATCATATGGCGCAGGTGAACGAGCAGTTATCCCGCACCCCCAGAGCTTTGCCCACCATGCGTATCAATCCAGCAGTGGATACGATCTTCGGGTTCAAGTACGAAGACTTTGTGCTGGAAAATTATGATCCATATCCTGCAATTAAGGCCCCTGTCGCTGTTTAAAATGGTTGAGGTCAACCATTTTGTTAACGAAGTGTAATATATTCAAACGCTTAATTCTTTTTTGATATCCTTTGCGCGTTGTAGTCCTGCATCAGGGTTATTCTAGTGACCCTGTGTCAGTCGCTGCAAACTATGTAAATTACATTAGGAGATCATTATGCAATTGAGAGTTACAATCATCGCAACAGCGGTGTGCGCGCTGCTGTCTGGTCAGGCATTCGCTGATCATGAAACCATCAAACCAAAGCCATATGATAGTCTGGGTAAATGCGTGAAAGCGGCATTATCCAAGCACGATGGCAAAATTGTTAAGGTGGAAGCGAAATCAGAGCGCAAGCAGTTGGTTTACGAATTTGATGTTGAATCCAAAGACGGTACTGCCTGGGATATCGAGTGCGATGCCAAAACTGGCAAGGTGACTGAAGTTGAGCAAGAGGTCAAAGCTGATGACGAGAAATTCAAGGCCTTGGCCAAAATTTCAGAAGCAGATGCCAAAGCAACTGCCCTGGCTAAACATCCTGGCACCGTCGTTGAAGTTGAGTATGAGCTGGAACCAGATGGTAAAGCTTCATACGAGTTTGATATTCTGGAAGCTGATAACGAAGAAGTCAAAGTAGAAGTGGATGCAACGACTGGCAAGATTGTTGAAACCAGCTACGAAGTGTATCAAATCGGTCAAGAATAACTGTGCATGAATATGCACGGTGATTGACCTGGCATCTAAGTTTCAGTTTAATAAAGTTTCAGATTAAAAAGTTGTACAGCAAAAGGCACCGCGCAAGCGGTGCCTTTTTTGCATGAGATCAATATGCAAGTGAGGGAGCGTCTACCCCGATACCGGCTGATTGATAGTCTGCTGGTATCGGTCCTAGTGATAGTTCACTCCCCCTTCATCTAAACGCATAATGTATGCCAGTATGCTAGGTTGGTTGTAACTACTTGATTTAATGTATATTTATATATTTTATCCATTCGAGTCTTGCCCGGATATGGTTGTAGGCAACCGATTTGGTGGTTTATGAGGTTGTGAATAGCCTGTTTCTGCGGGGCAATCATCAGGTTTGTTGTAAAAACCGGTGGATGGCTGACATCAGCTTCTTATAATCGCCACGCTTGATCAGGTCGCTCTGTGCCAGCATGTTAAGCAACATGTTTTGCTGTTGTTGCGGCTGAATGGTGCCGAGCAGACTATCCGTCAGCGTAGTGGCACTGGCAATATAATGCACATTAAACATATCACACCAGTTACCATATAGACTGCCCAGCATCAGGCTTTGTTGAGGGTATTTTGCCGCTAATGGCGGGGTATGCGCGCCATGCGATGGCTGCAGGCGTTGATCGTCAATCAGCAGCAGGGCATAGTCTTGCAGTTTCTGCGCAATCAAGGCATGCGCCTGCTCCTGGTATTCGATCGCGCAAGTCATGTCGCTGTTATACCAGACAGCAGTCACCGGATAGTTTATGCAATACTTTTCAAGTTGCTCAGCCAGTGCAAACGGCTGATCGGCAGGTATTACCGGCAACTGTAGCAGCGTTAGCCCATTTTTCTCAAGCGTGCAACGCAGATAATCAGGCATGCTGTTGTCTATCAGTATATGACCACGCCGTTGTTTTAATAATTCGATGACAGCAAGTTCCAGCGTGAGTACATGACTGCAAATAATTTGCTGTGGAGAGACCAGAAACCTTTTTTCATGCACAAGCAGATTGGCCAGCATGTGCTTGAGGCTGAGCAATCCTCCTTGATCGTAATCCTGAGGGCGCAGCTTGTGCATATGCAATGCTGCGCGTCGTGTATGGTGCAGGCTGGTTTTCTGGATCAGCTGTCGAATGCCGTCTGCGGGCTGTATTAAACCATCACTCATGGATGAGCCGCTCACCGATGCAGTATATGGGCCAGGAAGTGTGCTGTTTGGTGTATCGGAAACAAACGTGCCGCGTTTCGCTTCTGTATAAATCAGGCCCTGTGCCGAAAGCTCTTCATAGACGCGCGCAACTGTTTTTCGGTTGATGCCTAATTGTTGAGCGATATCACGTGTACTTGGCAGCGGGCTACCGCCCAGCCATGCCCCGCCCTCAATCATGCTGCGGAAGTGCCGCGTAAGTTGTTGGTGAATGGAGGTGGGCAATGTCTTGTCCAGTTCCAGAGAGTAATGCCAAGGTCTGAGCACGGCCTGATCCTAAGTTTCATGAGTAATTTCATGAGTGATTTTCAAGTGAGGATATGTTGCCAATACGGCAACAAACGGTCTTGAAAGGCACACTAGGCAGTGTCTTCCCTGAAACGTAATGATACAAAAAAAATGCATCTTGTTAAAGCTGGGAGAGTTTTTCCTGATCTGGCCCATGAATAAAACTAAAAACTGGCTGGCTGTTATTGGAAGTTATTTATATTACAGTTACATTCGCTTAAAACTGAATCATCCTGATATTGGGTGATTTCCAGCTCTGGGTTCCTAGTTCCAGTGATAACTTAAGTGCAGTGCAATCTCAATTTTAAAGATTGTAACTTTGTGATTTATCCTTGGAGATTACTATGAATAAAATTAAAACCGCATTCGGGATAGCTGCAGGCGTTGCATTGGCGATGCCGATGCTGGCTTCAGCTGCCGCAGATCAGGAAGCAGCAATAGCCAATCCTAATAACTGGGCGCATCCACGTGGCAACCATACAAACCAGGCATACAGCACGCTGGCTCAAATTAACAAAGGTAACGTTAAAAACCTGAAAATGGCCTGGACGTTTGCTACCGGTGTAAACCGTGGTCATGAAGGCTCCCCAATTGTTGTTGGCAACATGATGTACATCGTGACTGCTTTTCCAAACAACATTTATGCACTGGATTTGAACGACAACCAAAAAATTGTGTGGTCCTATTTTCCAAAACAGGATCCAAGCGTACAGGCTGTGCTGTGCTGTGATAACGTGACGCGTGGCTTGGGTTTCGGTGATGGCAAAATCTATCTGCAACAAAACGACGGTATGCTGGTTGCCTTAGATGCCAAAGATGGTAAGAAAGTCTGGGAAGTTAAAAACACGGATCCAAAAGTGGGCGCCACCAATACCAACGCGCCGCATGTGATTAAAGATAAAGTATTGACCGGTTGTTCAGGCGCCGAGTTCGGTGTGCGTTGCTTTATTGCTGCGTATTACATCAAAGATGGTTCGCTGGCATGGAAGGCTTATTCTACAGGCCCTGATGCTGAAACCTTACACGACGCAAACACCAACAAAGATAACCCGCTGTACAATGCACTGTCTGTCTATCAAGACGTGAACGGTGGTAACAAAGAAGGCGGTTCTTTCAAGCGCCTTGAGGCTTCGCAAATCAAAGGTGGTGAAAAAGAACTGGGTACACGTACCTGGTTGAAACCACAGGCCGTAAAAGATGGCTGGCAACATGGTGGTGGTTCCGTATGGGGCTGGTGGCCATATGATGCACGTACCAACCTGGTGTACTACGGTGCAGGTAACCCATCTGTTTGGAACCCAGACGTACGTCCTGGTGACAACAAATGGTCCATGACGGTGACAGCACGCGATCTGGATAGCGGTATTGCCAAATGGGCGATGCAAATGACACCACACGATGAGTGGGATTACGATGGCGTGAACGAGGTCATCCTGTTCGACAAAGGTGGCAAAACATACGCATGGCACCATGACCGTAACGGCTTTGCTTATACATGGAATGCCAATACCGGTACCTTGATTGCTGCTGAAAAAGTACATCCGTTTGTTAACTGGGCGGGTGATGTGGATCTGAAAACTGGCGTGCCAAGCAAGGATGGTCGTTACTCTACACACCAGGACTACAACGCTAAAGGTATCTGCCCGGCCGCTTTGGGTACCAAAGACCAGCAGCCTGCTGCATACTCACCAAAAACCGGTTTGATGTATTCACCATTGAACCATGTATGTATGACATATGAGCCAGTGGAATCCAAATACGTGGCTGGTCAGCCATGGGTGGGTGCTACATTGACCATGTTTGCGGGTCCTGACGGTGTGATGGGTGGCTTTGCTGCTTACGACCCAATGACTAACAAAAAAGTGTGGTACAACAAAGAGAAATTCTCTGCCTGGAGCGGTGCGCTGACAACAGCCTCCAACATCGTGTTCTACGGTACTCTGGATCGCTGGTTCAAAGCTGTGGATGCACAATCAGGTAAAGAACTGTGGAAATTCCAGGTGGGTTCAGGGGCAATTGGTAACGCGTTTACCTACGGCCTGAAAGGCAAGCAGCACGTAGGCATCCTGTCCGGTATCGGCGGTTGGGCTGGTGTGGCGATGAACCTGGGTATGACCAGTGACACTGATGCTTTGGGTGCTGCCGGTGGTTACAAAGAGTTGACCAAGTACAACGCTGCGCCTGGCGGCGGTGCACTGAACGTATTCTCACTGTAATTTAAGCCAGTCTTAAGTAATCAGTAAGTAATACCTGTCGCTATGAAACACCCTGCTTCGGTAGGGTGTTTTTTTATCGGTACTTCAAGAGGCTGTGGCGTCACTCAGGCATAAATACGCACAGCATTTTCAGCACGTAATTGCTGAAAAATGTGCAATCGCAAGGGTTTGATATGCCCCAGTGCGACCTGTTCCAGAATGGCGCAGTCAGGTTCATGCTGGTGCGTGCAATTGTTGAATTTGCATTTTCCAATAAAAGGACGAAATTCGATAAACGCATACTCCAGTGTCGCAGTATCGACATGGTATAAGCCAAACTCTTGCAGCCCCGGGGAGTCAATAATCGCGCTGTGCGCGTTCAGATGATAAAGATGGGTGGCTGTGGTGGTATGTTTGCCACTGTCGAGTGTTGCACTGATCTCTTGCGTGCGACTGTGCACCTCGGGTAACAGGGCGTTGATAATCGTTGATTTGCCCATGCCGGATTGCCCCACCAGTATGCTGGTTTGCTGGTCGAGTAAAGGCAGCAGGGGGGCTACCGATTCTGCAGCACTCAGGCGCACGGTGTGGTAGCCCAATGCTGCATAAAAAGCGAGTTTTTCTTCGGCCTCGGCATTGGCCATGTCGCATTTGTTGAGAATAATCACCGGCCGGATACCACAGGCTTCAGCCGCAATCAGACAGCGGTTTAGCAGGTCTTCGTAAAAGCTTGGCTGGGTAGCCAGTACAATCAGGATTTGCGTGACATTGGCTGCCAGAATCTTGCTTTTAAAGGCATTGCTGCGATAAAGCAAACTGGTTCTTTCAGCGGTTTTTTCGATGACGCCTTCATGGTTGTCGGTCAGTTTGATCGAGACTTGGTCACCAGCCGCATTGTCCACTTTCTTGCCGCGGGTCACGCAACTGATGACGCGCCCGTCCGCCAGTTCTACATTGTAACGTTTGCCAAAAGCGGCTACTACCAAGCCTTGCTGCATATCAAAAATGATAGTAAGTATGATTTAAATACAGCACGACTTGCTGTTCTTCATCATCAAACCATTTGAGGTTAAGCATGGTGTTGCAGTTAGTGACCTGTGCTTTCAAGCCAGATAAGGAACGTACCTTGCGATAGTCCCGGGTGTAGATGCCACTGCCATCTCCCCCAAAGCTGCTGGCATGGCAACTGATGCAATGCGCATTCACCAGTTTCTTGCCAGCCTGGATGCTGCTTGCATCCTGCTCACCAGCAATCAGTCCAGTCGTGTAAAGCAGCAGGATGGCGGGCAGGGTAAGTGTTTTCATGCGTAGGTCTGCAGTTTTGCAATACGCAAACTGGCCGGTGGGTGTGAGTCATAGAACGCAGAATGCAGCGGATCTGGCGTCAGTGTCGAGGCATTGTCTCGGTACAATTTAACCAGTGCATCAATCAGGTATTGTGGACGTGACTGGTGGGCAGCGTAATGGTCGGCTTCAAACTCATTGGTGCGCGAGTAGGCGGCCATCAGCGGGCGCAATACAAACATGAATACCGGTGCAATCAGCACAAATAGAAGTAAGGCCATATGATTGCTGGCCTGCGTCACGCCCAGGCCCTGATAAAACCAGTCCTGCTGCATTAGATAGCCCAGCACAGCCAAGCCTAGCAAGCTCAGACCAAACATCATGGTAATTCTTTTGATAACATGCTTGTGCTTGAAGTGTCCCAGCTCGTGTGCGAGTACCGCTTCAATTTCATCGGCATTCAGTTTCTCGAGCAAGGTGTCAAAAAATACGACACGTTTATTTTTACCAAAGCCGGTGAAGTAGGCATTACCATGCCCTGAACGTGTAGAGCCATCCATCACAAACAAGCCCTGGCTGGCAAATCCGCATTTCTGCATCAGCGCTTCAATCCGGCTTTTGAGGCTGTGGTCCTCCAGTGGGGAGAATTTATTAAACAGCGGCGCGATCCAGGTGGGATAAACGGCCAGCATAAACAGATTAAATATGCTCCAAACCACCCACAGATAAAACCACCAGCCGCTGCCTGCACTTTGCATTAGCCACAGTGCGACCAGCAGAATAGGGCCGCCCAGCAGCAAGCCAACCAGCGTGTGCTTCACCAGATCAGTGAAAAACATGTTGCGGGACATTTTGTTGAAACCAAACTGTTCATCTACATTAAACGTCTGGATATAGTCAAACGGCAGCGTGGCCAGGCTGGAGATCAACATGGCAGAACAGACTACCAGCGCGCCTCGCACAATATCATGTGCAGGCAGCCATTGCTGCCATACATTGTCCAGCAGTTGTAAAACACCTCCCAGGGTCAGCGCGAGCAGAATCACCGACTCCATGATGGTTTCGCTTAATCTGAGTTTTACTTTGGCTGAAGTGTAGTCGGCCGCGCGTTGGTGCGCTTCTAGACTGATCGTTTGGCTAAAGGCCTGTGGAACCTGTTCACGGTGACTTTGAATGTGGCGAATGTGGCGCATACCTAGCCAGATTCTGATGAACAGGCTGATCGCAATCAGGGCAACGAATATTTGTGTGAAGAGTGCTGACATAACCTTGTGTGTAATATGTAAATGTTACAGAGATCTATTTTGATGGATTTATACCCACCTTGTTCACTGAACTGAATATAATGTCTCATTTTAATGGAAATCATGACAAGAGGGACGCAATTGGCGAATAATCAGGATTATTTAATCTGGCTGGACATGGAAATGAGTGGTTTGCAGCCAGACAGCGACCGTATTCTGGAGTTGGCAGCCGTGGTGACTGACGCGCAGTTGAATATTGTGGCTGAATCTCCGGTATTGGTGGTACATCAATCAGATGCCGTATTGGATGGCATGGATGCCTGGAACAAGGGAACGCATGGTCGCAGTGGGTTGATCGATAAAGTTAAAGCTTCTACGCTGGACGAAGAGGCTGCCACCGATGCGATGCTGAACTTTCTTAAAGCACATGTACCGGCGGGCAAGTCGCCCATGTGTGGTAACTCGATCTGTCAGGACAGGCGATTTATGGCGCGTTATATGCCGCGTCTGGAACAGTTTTTCCACTACCGCAATCTCGATGTCAGCGTGTTTAAAGAGTTGGCGCGTCGCTGGCGTCCGGACATTTACAGCGGTTTCAAGAAAGCCAGCCGTCATGAAGCCCTGGCCGATATTTATGAGTCCATTGATGAGCTCAAGTATTACCGTGAACATTTCTTAATTATGACTGCCCCGGCAAAAGCCGAGTAACGAAGTCAATAGATAAAAAAAGACGCCTAAAAAGGCGTCCTGAGGGAGGAGAAGTTAGCTTTGGAGAAGCTTGATTAGATATAAGCATCTTCTGTGCCAACTTCTTTTCCCCTTTCCGCCCGAGATTTTTCAGTGTTTTAATGCTTAAACATCTTTTGGTAGAGTGTTAAATAGTGTTTTGCACTGGTTTTCCAGCTGACATCCTGTTTCATTGCCTGTTTTTGTAATTGTTGCCACTGACCAAAATTGGCATACAAGTGTATTGCGCGTTGTAATGTGACCAAAAGTGTCGATGCATTATTTTCAGCTAATACAAACCCCGTCATATTGCGCGGCAAGTTCCCTTCGTCATTCAATATCCCGCCCTGGACCGAATCTGCCAGGCCGCCAGTGTTTGCCACTACCGGAATCGTCCCGTAGCGTAATCCATACATCTGGTTTAAGCCGCATGGTTCAAAGCGCGAAGGCATCACGAAAATATCCACACCTGCCATCATGCGGTGCGAGAGCGGTTCGTTGTAGCCTATGGTGGTGGAAACCTGTCCTGGGTGTTGTTGCATCAATGTCCGAAAGTCTTGTTCAAGTTTGGGTTCACCACTGCCCAGAATGGCTAACTGACAACCTGCATTGATCAGTTGTGGCGCAATCTCCACCAGCATATCCAGCCCCTTTTGATGGGTGAGGCGGCTGACCACACCCAGCAATGGACGCGTGTGATCAAGGCTTAATCCCAGTTCTTGTTGTAAAGCCTGTTTTACTTTGGCTTTGTTGGCAAGTTTCTTATCACTGTAATGGGCGGGCAAGTATGCATCCAGTGATGGGTCCCAGGCTTTGGTATCAATACCGTTGAGAATGCCTGTCAACGCGTTGGCGCGATATTGCAACAGTCCCTGAAAGCCGAAACCAAACTGCTCGGTTTGAATTTCCTGTGCATACGTCGGGCTGACGGTAGACAGGGTGTCCGCATAATAAAGGCCTGCTTTCATAAAAGAAAGGTGACCAAAGAACTCGTAACCCTCCGGCTGAAAATCATGATCATTTAACGTGAGTCTGTGGCGCCAGTCAGGGTGGAAGTTGCCCTGAAAAGCAATGTTGTGAATGCTGAACACCGATTTGGCCGTACTGCCCATCTGTTTCAAATAGTAAGGCACCAGGCCGGTTTGCCAGTCATTGCAATGGACAACGTCTGCCTGCCAGTCCAGTAATGCGTTTGGATTTGCCAGCATGGCTGCTACTTTGGAGAGTAGGCCGAAACGTAAGGGGTTATCCTGCCAGTCACCCTGTTGCGGATGATGATAAGGACTGCCATCCCGGTCATATAACGCTGGTTGTTCTACCAGAATCAGCGGGATGTCAGACCCCGGCAAGGTGGTTTGGTACAGCTCACAATCAATATCGTGAAATACCTTGAGGCTACCCAATCGTTTAGGCGATGCACATTGCGACAAGAGTCCTCTATAGGCGGGTAATACGATGCGGATATCCATGCCCAGTGCTGCCAATGCCACAGGCAAGGCGCCACTGACATCGGCCAGGCCACCAGTTTTAATCAACGGGAAAATTTCAGAAGTAACAAATAATAGGCGCAAAGGATTCTCTTTTAATGGGACGACAGCATTGGAGCGCCAGTAAAACAGGCCATTTATGATACATTGCATTATCGTGTTTTAGAAGGGACGTTAGATGAATTTTTGGTTAGCGATCGGCGTTGGCGCTGCCTTGGGCGCATGGGCAAGGTGGGGATTGACCGTCTGGTTGAATACAGCCGTGGCGATTCCCCTTGGCACCTTTATGGCCAATGCCATTGGTGGTTTTTTAATGGGTATTGTGCTGGCTTTTTTTCAACTGATACCGCAACTCTCACCGGAATGGCGACTGTTTATAGCAACAGGCTTTCTCGGCGGGTTAACAACATTTTCAACATTCTCTGCGCAGGCATTTGAATTGCTGCAAAAGCAGGAATATATGTGGGCCATACTGTATGTTCTGGCGCACGTAGTGGCATCCATACTGCTGACGATACTGGGCTACTGGATGGTCATGCGCTGGCATTCTGCGCCATTGTAGCGGTCGCTGTGATGCCACGCACGCTTCTTAATAAAAAAGAGGGCCAGACGGCCCTCTTTTTCTTGGTAGTGCACCTAAGCTAACGGGTGCTTATTTCTGGGTTTCTACCATGACCAATGGCGCTTCACCTGTAGCGACTTCATCTCCTTTTTTCCATTTAGGAGGTGCCTGACGCGTTTTCTTGGCTTTGGCAGGGGCTGCAGCTGTTTCGCCCGGTGTTGCCACGGCTTTGGTTTCTACCAGTTGTATACTACCGTCAACCTTGGCAGGCTTTGCCGCGGGTTTTTTACTGCGTGCAGGTTTTTTCTTGGATTCTGCTGCTTTTTCAGGGCTTGCAGTCTCTGCAACGACCGCGGCTGTTTCAACCATTTCAATTGCAGGCGCGTCTGCGGCGGTTTTAGCCGCTGCTTCACTGCCTTTACCACGAGATTTTCCACCGCGTGAGCGGCTACGTGCAGGCTTGGTCGCTTCTGCAGTGGGTGCTGCATCCGTGTTTGTAACTTCAGCATTGTCTGACACGCGTTCTTTTGCGGTTGCAACTTCAGGCACATCAGCTTTTGCAACTGCGACGACCGGCTCTCTATGTATTGCTGGCGTTGTCGGCTCTGTCACATTCACAGCGGTCTGTGCCTGTTCGTTCGCTACGACAGGTTGTGTTGACTCGGCGTTAACGGCCTGATCATCCCGTTGGCGACGATCACGACGGCCATGACGGTTACGTCGACTGCCGCGCTCACCACGCTCCTGGCGCGCTTCACTGGTTTGTGAAGTCAGGGCAGGCGTTTGTTGCTGATCAGCTTTATTGGCTTCTGCTGCTGGTTGACGCTCTTTATTCAACTGCTTGTCATGTACCGGCTTATCCTGTTTAGCCTTGTGTGCAGCCTGATCAGCGGGTCTCTCAGACTTCTCTGTACGGTCACCACGCTCTTGCTGGCGTTCACGCTGCTTGTCACGACGGTTGCGGTTTTTATTACGGTCACGGTTTTGCTCGCGTGCTTCACGCACCGGCTTGGTGGTTTCTTCAACCGCTGGTTTTTCTTCCATGCCCAACCAGGATTTGATCACGCCAAACAGCGATTTTTTCGCTGCGACCGGGGCTGGCTTTTCTTCCACAATAGGCGCTGCAGTGGCGGGTGTAATCCCTTTCACTACGGCTTCAGCTTTTGCTGGTGCGGCCGGTTGTTGCAAGTTATGCTGGTAGTCAGACTCGGCTGGCAGATCTACCATTTTGTAGCTGGCCTGCGCGGTTTCTTCATTCACGTCATCATGACGGATGCGCGTAATATTGTAATTTGGGGTTTCCATGTGGATGTTTGGAATCAACACCACTTCAACACCGGTGCGCTGTTCAATTTTGTGAATGTCTGCACGTTTTTCGTTCAACAGGAAAGTCGCAGCTTCAACAGGCAGTTGTACCTGAATAATTGCGCTGTTGTCTTTCATTGCTTCTTCTTGTGTGATGCGCAGAATATGCAATGCAGTGGATTCGATGCCACGGATGTGCCCTGTGCCGTTACAGCGCGGACAGGTGGCATGGTTGGTTTCACCCAGGCTAGGGCGCAAGCGCTGACGTGACAGCTCCAGCAGGCCAAAGCGTGAAATTTTTCCCATTTGTACGCGTGCGCGGTCATGATGCAGGGCATCACGCAGGGCGTTTTCCACCTCACGCTGGTTGCGCTGGACTTCCATGTCAATAAAGTCAATAACGACCAGGCCACCCAGGTCGCGCAGACGCATTTGACGCGCTACCTCTTCAGCGGCTTCGAGGTTGGTGTTGAACGCTGTTTGTTCAATATCTGACCCTTTGATTGAGCGGCCAGAGTTCACATCAATCGATACCAGTGCTTCGGTATGGTCAATGACAATTGCGCCACCGGAAGGCAGGCGCACTTCACGTGCAAATGCCGTTTCGATCTGATGCTCGATCTGAAAGCGGGAGAACAGCGGAATTTCATCCTGATACAGTTTGACGCGTGCAACATTGCCCGGCATCACGTGGTTCATGAACTGCACGGCCTGTTCATGCACATCCACCGTATCAATCAGGATTTCACCGATATCGGCACTGAAATAATCGCGGATAGCGCGAATCACCAGGCTACCCTCCTGATAAATCAGGTAGGCCCCCGGCTGGAAGTTGGAAGCGTCTTCAATGGCTTTCCACAGTTGGGTCAGATAGTTCAGGTCCCACTGCAGTTCTTCAGCGTTGCGTCCGATACCGGCTGTACGGGCAATAATGCTCATGCCGGTCGGGATTTCCAGTTGTGCCATCGTGTCGCGCAACTCATTGCGCTCTTCACCTTCTACCCGGCGCGAAACACCACCGCCACGCGGGTTGTTTGGCATCAATACCAGATAGCGACCCGCCAGCGAGATGAATGTGGTCAGGGCGGCGCCCTTGCTGCCGCGTTCGTCTTTGTCTACCTGCACAATGACTTCCTGGCCTTCTTTGATGACATCCTGAATACGGGCACGGCCAGCATCCGGTTTGTCCTGGAAATAGCTGCGAGAGATCTCTTTAAAAGGCAAAAAGCCGTGTCTGTCAGTACCATAGTCGACAAACGCGGCTTCGAGAGAGGGTTCAATACGGGTGATCACCCCTTTGTAGATATTGCTTTTACGCTGTTCTTTTCCAGCATGTTCAATATCCAGGTCAATCAGTTTTTGTCCATCGACAATCGCAACGCGCAATTCTTCAGATTGCGTTGCATTAAACAACATTCTTTTCATATGTGACTCCTTGCGAAGTCGCAGAATGCATGGGGGACAAGGCGGGCCGGGTTGGCTGGCAACCACCGGAAATTAACGTAAAGCACATGGATGACTCATGCCATTGAACGCTGTCGTGGACAATGGTGACCATAGACAGTGGTGACAAGGTGCAACTTTGTACGTCATGTGATATTGACGCCACCAGTCTGGATAAGGCATCGAGGGTTCACATGGTTCTGAAAGGGTGATGATCAAGGTAAACCTTGCATGACGCAATGCGCCTGATGCAAGTGTCTGTCTACCGGATTTAAAATAAAAACCCTATGCAGAGATTAAATTCGTTAAAATTCAGGTTTGGCAACGCCAAGCTCATGTCGTTAATTATTCTGCGAGAGCTTTCGCGTGTGTAATTTCTAAATTTGTTATCGCTACTTGATGGCGAGCGGTATTCACCAAAAATTTTGTTTATTTCTGTTTCCGGTCAACTTGATTTTTGGTCAATCGTTGGTTTTGGCCAATCATTGGCTGGCGTGTCTAGGCTTTTTTTAATCAAGGCATTGCGATGTTATCGCGATTGCATCTGCCGACACCACGGAACCAGAATTTCGACAGTATATCCATAAGTCAAGATAAAGCAAAGCACGACCTTAACCATGCAAATGAATTCCCGACACATAAAAACAGTCTCAGCGAATACGGTTGATCCGGCGTCCAGTCATGAGGCTCCGGCATCTGGCGATAAACCCGCCGCCGATCGTGTCACGCTATTGCGTGTCGATGAAGGATCGGAAACGCAGCGCATCGATAATTACCTGACCAAAGTGCTGAAGGGCGTACCCAAAAGCCATGTCTACCGTATTTTGCGCAGTGGAGAAGTGCGGGTCAATAAGAAACGTATCAGCGCGGATTATCGTCTGCAGTTGGGGGACGAGGTGCGGGTGCCGCCTATCCGGATGTCAACGCCCAGTGTGAGTGTGGGGGCGCCTGCCTATGTGAAGCCCAAGCTTGCGGATATGGTCATTTATGAAGATGATGCCATGCTGGCTTTAAACAAGCCGGCGGGGATGGCCGTACACGGCGGCAGTGGCATCAGTCTGGGGGTGATTGAGCAATTGCGGCTGGAAAGACCGCAGGCCAAGTTTCTCGAACTGGTACATCGACTCGATCGCGAAACCTCGGGCGTATTGATGATTGCCAAAAAGCGCTCAGCATTGACAGCCTTGCATGAGGCCATGCGCCATCACCAGATGGATAAACGGTATTTAATATTGGTGCAGGGGCAGTGGCAGGAGAAAAAAAAGAAAGTCTCGCTGGATTTGCAGAAATACCTCACCGAGTCTGGTGAGCGGCGTGTACAAGTGGTGGACATGCCTTTGCTCACAGATGCACCCGGTGCGCGCAAGTCTGTCAAAACTGCAGGTATTACGGCAAAACAGCAGGCTGCACGCGGCAAGTTTGAGGTTGAAACACAAACTTCGGAGACGTGGTTTTATTTACAGCAGCACATTGGCCCCTACAGCTTTTTACAGGCAAAACTGATCACTGGTCGTACACATCAGCTCCGGGTGCAGTTGTCGCATTTGGGCTTTCCGATAGTCGGGGATGATAAATACGGTGATTTTACTTTGAACAAACAATTGCTCAAGCAGGGACTCAAGCGGATGTTTTTACATTCCAGTGAGACACGGATTGCGCATCCATTGACGGGTGAACCCTTACACCTGATCGCAAGTTTACCGCTTGATCTGCAAACGTTTTTGCAACAGCAGCGTCATCTACACACAGTATCTTGATAAGAATAACAGGCAATTAAAGTATGACAGTGAAACAATTTGATTTGGTGGTGTGGGATTGGGATGGCACGATTGCTGACTCCACAGGCATGATTACCCAGGCTTTGATCAGGGCCGCTGAAGAGACAGGATTGCCGCCGCTGACTGCAGAAAAAGTGCGCGGCATTATCGGATTAGGGTTGCGCGAGTCTATTCATGCCCTTTACGGAGATATTCCGCAAACGTTGGCACAAGACCTGGCGACCGCCTATCACCGGCGTTATTATGCCGGTGAAAACGAGATCGTCCTGTTTGAAGGCATTGCAGAGACGATTGCAGCACTGGCACGCCGCGGCTGCAAGCAGGCGGTGGCGACTGGTAAAGGCCGCAGAGGGTTGGATGCAGCCCTGGCCAACACCGGACTTGGCAGGTATTTCAGCGCAACTAAAACAGTGGATGAATGTTTTTCCAAGCCCCACCCGCAAATGCTGGATGCGTTAATGGATGAACTGGTGGTGATGCCGCAGCGCACGCTGATGATTGGTGACTCACAATACGATATACAGATGGGTAAAAACGCAGATGTAAATACCGCTGCTGTGAGTTATGGTTCGCAAACAGCGGCACAATTGCAGCAGTATTCGCCGGGTCAGCTGTTTCACGATGTGGCAACATTGCAACACTGGTTGCTGGAGCAGGTATGACAGACATGCCAGAAGTGACGTTTGACAGTCAGCTGCTGGTTGAGAAGGGTGAGGGCCTGCGTTTTTCTATCCCGGCACTGGGGCCGCATGCGACCGGGTTTGCCGTGCGATTTGAAGGGCATGTGTACGCCTATGTAAACCGGTGTGCGCATGTGCCGGTAGAGCTGGATTGGGAGCACGGCAAGTTTTTTAACATGACACGAGAGTGGCTGATCTGTGCAACCCATGGTGCCATGTACGCACCGCATAGCGGATACTGTGTGATGGGGCCTTGTAAAGGTAAACAGTTAAAAGGGATCCCTGTCTCGGAGCAAAATGGGTTGGTTCGGATACATCTGGATCAGTTGTAGTCACGCCGTGTCCTGTGCTTCAAAATGCATATTTCCTGTGTGCATAGACGAAGCAAGCGATACGAAAGTTGTTAGAATGTTTAAAAGTCACTGATCATAAATTATTAATGCCAAGTTATTGATGAAAGTAGAGCCATGCAAGAAGAACGTTCGCAGTCCCCGGAATTAAAAAATGCCACGTCCACGCCGGACTGGGCAGTCAGTTCACTGGAAAAAATAGCGCTTGCAGGATTGCAGGAACAAAAATCCTCCAGACGCTGGTCGATTCTGTTCAAGTCGCTGACCTTTATTTATCTGTTTTTCCTGCTCATGATGCTATTGGGATGGGTCGGACAGAACAAGGCTGGCTCGACTGCGCATACCGCGTTGATTGATATCGCCGGAGTGATCGAGGCAGGTGGACAGGTCAATGCCGATGCAGTGATCAGCAGTTTGAACGACGCTTATGACAACAAGGGCACCAAAGGCATTATCCTGCGGATCAACAGCCCGGGCGGCAGTCCGGTACAGGCGGGGATTATCAATGATGAAATTCACCGTCAGCGCAAACTGCATCCCGAGATTCCTGTGTATGCCGTGGTAGAAGATATCTGCGCTTCTGGTGGTTACTATATTGCTGTGGCGGCTGACAAGATTTTTGTCGATAAGGCCAGTATTGTCGGTTCTATCGGTGTGCTGATGGATGGCTATGGATTTACCGAGCTGATGAAAAAAGTGGGCGTCGAACGCCGCCTGCTCACCGCCGGTGCAAACAAAGGTATGCTGGATCCGTTTTCACCTATCAATCCAAAACAAAAAGCATTTGCACAAACCATGCTTGACCAGATCCACCAGCAATTTATTGACGTGGTGCGTGAAGGGCGTGGCAGCCGTTTGAAGGAAAATGAAGAAACCTTCAGCGGCCTGTTCTGGAATGGAGAGGAAAGTATCAAGCTTGGGCTGGCTGATGCGCAAGGCAGTGCGGAGTTTGTGGCACGTGAGGTGATCAAGGAATCAGAGATTGTTGACTTTACCTATCAGGAAACCGTGGTGGATCGTTTTGCCAAGCGCCTGGGTGCCAGTATGGGGCAGGCACTGGGTACGCATGTCCAGTCACTGATCCCCACCTTGCGATAATCAGTGGTTTGATTAAAGCGTCACGCTGATGCAATAAAAAAGGGACCGCAGGTCCCTTTTTTATTGGCCTCTTTTATGAGATAAGGCCTTATGTAATATGCACTATTTCTTGGTTTTATTTTTCTCGTTACGTTCTTTCAGCTTGGCACGCATATCGTTTTTGCGTCTGCGCATGGTGACCAGGCCTTCCCCTTGTTTGCGCTCTTCTTCTTTATCAAACGGGTTAGCTCCCTGATGATATTGTACCCGTAGCGGCGTACCGACCAGTTGAAATGCTTTTCTAAACACGCCAGCTAAGTAGCGGGTATAACTATCCTTGATATGGTCAACATGATTGCCGTGTACCACGACAATGGGTGGGTTAGAGCCGCCCTGGTGCGCATAACGCAGTTTAGGGCGTATGCCTTTGCTGATCGGTGGCTGGTGCTGGATCACCGCCTCGCCCAATACGCGGGTGATTTGCGGTGTCGCCAGTTTGACCATGGCGGCTTTGAAGGCAACATCCACCGAGTCAAATAACTCGTTTAAGCCTTTTTTGCGTAAGGCTGAAATATAGTGAAATTTGGCAAAGTCCAAAAACTGCAGCTTGCGGTCAATCTCTCGTTTAATCCAGTCACGCTCGTCGTCTTTCAGGCCATCCCATTTGTTAATGGCCACGACCAATGCACGACCGGTTTCCAGGATATAAGCTGCCACATGCGCATCTTGTTCAGTAATGCCGTCTTGCGCATCCACCACCAAAATGGCGACATTGGCGTCTTCAATCGCCTGCATGGTTTTAATCACCGAAAATTTTTCGACGGCTTCAAACACTTTGCCACGCTTGCGTACGCCAGCGGTGTCGATGATGGTGTAGTCTTTGCCATTTTTTTCCAGATGAATTTCAATCGAGTCACGCGTGGTACCCGGCTGGTCAAACGCAATCACGCGATCTTCACCTAGCAGGGCATTCACCAGTGTGGATTTACCCACATTGGGACGGCCTACAATGGCAATCCGTGGAGCATCATGGTTTGCGGCCGTACTTTCATCTTCTTTATCGACGATGGTTTCCAGGGCAAGCTCTACTAAATCACGCACGCCTTCGCCATGGGCTGATGAAATGGAGAGTGGCTCACCCATGCCCAGTTCATGAAAGTCGGCACTGACAATGGCTTTTTGCATGCCTTCAGTTTTATTCACCGCGAGCAATACCGGGCGTTGCGCTTTGCGCAAGGTTTGCGCAATGCTGAATTCTTGTGGGGTTAAACCAGCGCGGGCATCGACTAAAAAGATAATGACATCCGCTTCATCAATCGCCAACAAAGTCTGTTTGGCCATTTCTTTTAAAATGCCGCTATCCGCTGTCGGCTCGAACCCCCCGGTATCGATCACCAGATAGGGTTTACTCGCCCCCAACCCGCGGCCATAGTGGCGGTCACGGGTCAGGCCAGGCAAGTCGGCAACCAGCGCATCACGTGATTTGGTCAGGCGGTTGAAAAGGGTGGATTTGCCGACATTGGGACGGCCAACCAGAACAATGGTAGGTAGCATTATTTAATAGAAACCGCGTATAGATTGCCGTCACGCGATTGGGCAAAAAATTGATTATTGGAGCCGGCAACGAGTGACATGACAGGTTTAGACCCAAGTTGTATGCGACCGACAAAGCTGCCATCATCATGGCTGAGTAAATGGACATAGCCTTCAAGATCACCGACGGCAACCACGTTGCCGAGTGCCAGAGGCACCGTCAGCAAGCGATAGCCAAGGTTTCCCTGACGCCAGAAAGTCTTGCCGTTGGTGTTGTCCAGCGAATACACAGAGCCCACAGTATGGCTGATGTAAATTCTTCCTGCCTCAGCAGACAGACCAACATAGCTGGAGATATCGCGGTTCCAGAGTACCTGTCCACGTTGCCTGTCAACCGCCGCCACTTTACCCTGATAGGCAACGACATACACCACTGGCCCGTCTACAACGGGCAGGCTGGTGATGTCAGCAATCCGCTCGATTTCGGTCACGCCCTTGGGCTGTGCCACAGTTGCTTCCCAAATGATTTTGCCATTGTCTGCACGAATCGCAATCAGCTTGCCCCCAGGGAAGCCAGCATAGACTGCGCCGCTGTCGACCACGATTCCGGCTTGTGTTTTCAGTGACAGTGACGGGGTTGCCCGTTCGTAGATCCATTTGCGACGGCCATCAGCGGCATCAATGCCGTAAATGTGATGATCGCTGGTGCGGACAATCACTGTGCCATCATAGTAGCGAGGTTCGCCTTGTACTTCGCTGGATAACACCGCACTCCACATTTTCTTGCCGTTCACATTGAGGGCAAACAGGTGGCCTTTGCTTGTCCCTGCCAGTACTAGCCCGCCGCCGAGCCCCACTGAGCCGCTGACCGCCTCATTCAGCGCAGTTTTCCACTGAATTTTTCCTGTTTCCACTGACAGTTGCATGACCTCACCCTCGGCATTCGCGGTATACAGAATGCGTTCATCCAGTACCGGTGTGTAGCTGAAGCGGCCAGCATCACCTACGTCAGTTGACCAGAGGACTTTGGTTTCATAAGCGCTGGTGATTTCTTCCAGTTCAACAGGCGGGTTAGCAGGGTCGGCGCCAAATATGCTTTCACTTAAATTGTTTTTGATGTCGGTGAAGGAACTGCAGCCAGAAATGGCAAATGCCAACAGCACAGCTGTTGGCAATGATGACCATTGATAACCTCGCGCAAAAGCGAGTGTAGGTAAGTTTTTCCTGATCATGTGTTAGCCCAGCGCATCCAGCTTTTGTTGAGTCAGGTAAAATAGTTTGCCTTCCGGATCCAGGCTTTTCAGCGCATCCTGATAAGCTGCTTTGGCTTCTTTTTCCTGTTTTTGCGAGAGATAAATATCACCCAGCATGGCATTTTTCAGCCCATCAAAGCCGGTGTCATTAATCGCTACCAGTGTTTTCTTTGCTTCATCCAGTGCATTGCGCTCAATCTGCAGGCCAGCCATTTCAATCGCTGCCATGTGCTGGACAGCAGGCTCTTTCGATTCTTTCATGGCCCACTGCAATTGCGCTTCGGCTTTATCAGCCTGTTTGGCCTCATGGAGTGCACGTGCTGCAAACAAGGCTGCACGCCCTGCATAAGGCGTCATGCTGTAGTCTTTTTCCAATGCCTGAGCTTCTGCCAGAATGCTGTCAGCCTTTTTGCTGTCAACTTCAAGCAGTGAGGTGCTGACCAGTGTTTGATAGGCATTCGATGCGGCAGTGGCCTTGCTGTTCATCCATGTCTGGTAGCCTTGCCAGCCACCGTAAATGACGAGTGCCGCAATCACCAAACGCGTGGCCAGTTTACCGTTTTTATTCCACCAGGCTCTGAACTCGTCCAGTTGTTCCTGTTCTTCCAAATCGTAAGCCATAACCTATACCTGCTATTTATTCTTTAAATAATGAAGTGCTGAACATTAAGCGATGGCAGCACGTTTTGCGTGGCCCGGAATCGCATTCAGCAATTGTTGAGTGTAAATTTCCTGGGGTGCATTATAAATGTTTTCTACGCTTCCTTGCTCAATTACTTTGCCTTTTTGCATCACCATGACTTCGTCGGCAATATGTCTGACCACGCGCAAGTCGTGGGTGATAAACAAATAACTGAGGCCCATTTCTGTTTGCAGCTGTTTAAGCAACAGCAAAATCTGTGCTTGCACAGAAACGTCGAGTGCCGAGACCGGCTCGTCACAGATGACCAGTTTGGGTTGCAAAATAAGTGCGCGTGCAATGCCGATGCGCTGGCGTTGCCCGCCTGAAAACTGATGCGGGAATTTTTGGCTGTCTTCTGCCTTGAGGCCTACTTTTTCCAGCATATGCACGACTTGATCACGTTGCTGCCTGGCGTTGCCTATGCCATGAATGACTAGGCCTTCGGCAATAATTTCGCCTATGCGCATACGTGGATTGAGCGAAGCAAATGGATCCTGAAACACCATCTGGATATGTTTGCGGGCATGACGCAATGCCTGTTTGTCCAGTGACAGAAAATCCTGCTGATCGAAAATGACCTGGCCGCTGTCGAGCGGCAGCAAGCGCATCAATCCTCTGGCCAGGGTCGATTTCCCACTGCCTGATTCACCCACCACTGCGAGTGTAGTGCCACGTTTCAGTTGCAGGCTGACATCATCCAGGGCGCGAATGCGCGTCGTCTGCAGCCCCAGGGCGCCGCTGCGCTGGCTATACGTTTTGACCAGATGATGGGCTTGCAGAATCAAATCAGACATGGCGATATTCTCATGCAGGCGTGAGCCAGTCATAACGCATGGGTTGCAGCTGCTTTTTACCTTCTGCATCCGGTACACAGGCAAGCAGGGCACGTGTGTAGGGGTGTTGTGGTTGATTGAGCACCTGGGACACTGTGCCACGCTCAACGATTTCACCCCTGAACATGACAATCACATCGTCCGCAATATCTGCCACCACGCCGAAATCATGCGTGATAAACAGCATGGCCATTTGCATCCGGTCTTTTAAGGTGTCAAGCAAACGTAACACCTGTGCCTGTACGGTCACATCCAGTGCCGTGGTCGGTTCATCTGCAATCAGCAGGGCGGGTTCGCAGGCGATGCTCATGGCAATCATCACGCGCTGCCGCTGGCCGCCGGACAGTTCATCCGGATAACTGTCTGCGCGTGCGGGATCAATACCTACCTGCGTCATCAGGGCGGCCACTTTTTGCTTGAGTGCACTGCCTTTCAGGCCAGCGTGTATCTGCAAAGGTTCGCCGATCTGGAAGCCCACCGTCAGTACTGGGTTAAGCGAGGTCATGGGTTCCTGAAAGATCATGCCAATTTGTTTGCCACGGATACTTTGCATCTGCGCATTATCCAGACGGCTGATGTCCTGGCCTTCAAACAGCACGCGCCCCTGCATCACCAGTTGGCTGGACAATAACTGCATGATGCTGAGTGCAGTCAGACTTTTGCCACTGCCGGACTCGCCGACAATGCACGTGGTTTTGCCACGCGCCAGCGATAGTGAGACGTCCTTGACCAGCATGCGCTGCGGGTCATTGCGTGGCGAAATGCCAAGATGTTCTATGCGCAGGAGTTCAGTCATTCTATGCTGTAGACCACAGTCACGACGACACGGGCCAGTTTGTCTATGGTGGATTTGTCATAAATGCCGCCATAGCTGTTATCACTGTCATCACCGCCAGTCGCCGACAGAATATAAAAAGCGCCCTGGCTGGCCGACTTCATCACGCCCACTTTTACACCGTCCTGCTTAACAAATTCTGTTGCACGGGTGCGCGCATTTTTGGTGGCTTCTGCAATCAGTGACATTTTAACGGCTTCCAGATTGCTGACCAGAAACTCGGGCGGCTGTGACGTGACTGGATGGTTGTCAGCACGCAGGCTTAAAATGGCCTGATTGGCGGCAGTGATTTTGCCGAGGTCATTACTGGTGATGTGGACATTCTGATAGCCCTCGAAACCACGCTGCACCTGACGCGGGTTATCGTGTATGTATTCTTCTTCGTAATGTGGACCAAGCGTTTGCACATCGACACTGCGTGTGCTGTTGTCCAGACCCTGCTTGTCGAGAAATGCTTCCAGTACGGCGCGTTCCCGATCAATGGCCCTGATGGTTTCGGCCTGGGTGGGCGCGGTCACCGAGAGACTGATTGTCCATTGGGCGCGGTCTGCCTTGACCGGCTTTTCTGCCAGGCCTTTCACCGTAATACTTTGCTGGCTGGAGACGGCATGCTTGGCCTGCACACCGAGAATAAACGCCGCTGAGGCCATCCCCAATGCCAGCAGCAAGCCCAACACTGTCATCGCATTAAAAAACTGCTTTTGTTCAGACATCTGGCCTCCTGAATATCTCGCTGACTATACTGCCAATGGTTAAGTTGCTTGTATCTGCCGGAGCACCTGATCCAGCGGCATGCGCACCTGATCGCCCTGGCCCTGCATCGGTTTCAGGCTGATTTCATTGGCAACGGCCTCGTCATCACCCAAAATAGCAGCATAAAGGGCGCCACTGCGATCGGCCTTCTTCATTTGCGATTTAAAGCTACCACCGCCCGCATGCAACACCACGCTCAACCCCATACTACGCAGGCTTTCGGCAACGGTAAAGGCTTTTTGTTCTGCCACTGTGCCCACATTCACCAGATAAATATCCGGTGAATTGCTGGCAGTGATGCCGTATTCCTGCATCAGTAAAAATACGCGCTCTAGGCCAATGCCGAAACCGCAGGCCGGGGTGGCATTGCCACCGATGCGTTCGACTAGGGTGTCATAGCGGCCACCACCGGCAATGGTGCCTTGCGCGCCCAGTTTGGTGGTCACCCATTCAAACACGGTGCGGTTGTAGTAGTCGAGCCCGCGTACCAGACGGTGGTTGATGGTATAGGCTATCCCGGCTTCAGTCAGCAGGGCGCACAAGCGTGCAAAGTGTTCTGTAGAGGCTGGCCCAAGCACATCCATCAGTTTGGGGGCCGCTTCACAAATGGCTTGCATGCGTGGATTCTTGCTATCCAGAATGCGCAATGGGTTGCTTTGCAGACGACGCTTGGCATCCTCATCCAATACGTCCATATGCTGCTCGAAATAGGCAATGAGTGTTTGGCGGTAAAGCGCACGTTCATCCGCATCGCCAATGCTGTTAATCTGTAATTCTACATCTTCGATGCCCAGGGCTTGCCACAGGCGCGCCAGCAATACAATCTGTTCGGCATCCACGTCCGGGCCATCAAAACCAAATGCTTCCACACCAATCTGGTGAAACTGGCGCTGGCGGCCTTTTTGCACGTTTTCGTGGCGGAACATCGGCCCCATGTACCACAGGCGCTGTGGCCCGTTATAGGTGAGGTTGTGTTCGACCACGGCACGCACGCAACCGGCTGTGCCTTCCGGGCGCAAGGTCAGTTTGTCGCCGTTGAGCGCATCTTCCCAGGCATACATTTCTTTTTCGACGATATCGGTATGTTCACCTACGCTGCGCACAAACAGTTCGGTCGGTTCTACCAGCGGCATACGAATATTGTTGTAACCATACTGGCCCAATATCTTGCGAGCAGTGTCTTCCAGTTTAAACCAGAGCGGGGTGGCTTCGGGCAGGATGTCGTAAAAGCCTTTGATGGATTGAAATTTTTGACTCATGTTTTCTGACGGGATATTTTTTATGAAGTGGTTTTAAACCGCAACAATCGGGATCACAGCGGGTCTGGCTGCGTGCAGCTTGCCACCTTCAATATAATGGGTGCGGACATACTCATCCACGATCTGTTGAAATTCTTGCGCGATATGGTCGCCTTTCAGCGTCACTGTTTTTTCGCCATCGACAAATACCGGCGCCACGGGGGTTTCGCCAGTCCCCGGCAGGCTGATGCCGATATTGGCCAGTTTGGATTCCCCCGGACCGTTCACCACACACCCCATCACGGCGACATTGAGATTTTCTACACCAGGATACTGGCTGCGCCATACCGGCATTTGCTGCCTGAGCCAGCTCTGGATCTGCATGGCCAGTTCCTGAAAATAGGTGCTGGTAGTGCGGCCGCAGCCCGGGCAGGCGGTGACCAGTGGCGTAAATGAACGGATGCCCATGGTTTGCAGGATCTCCTGCGCAACGACCACTTCTTTGGTACGTGATTCATTGGGTTCCGGTGTCAGTGACACGCGGATAGTGTCACCGATGCCTTGCTGCAACAAAATCGCAAGTGCGGCGGTAGAAGCGACTATCCCTTTCGAACCCATGCCCGCTTCGGTCAGGCCCAGGTGCAGGGGGTATTCGCAACGCGCCCCGAGGTCAGTGTAGACTTTGACCAGGTCCTGCACATTGCTGACCTTGCAGGAGATAATGATCTGGTTCGGGTCCAGGCCCAAATCCACGGCTTGCTGTGCACTTTCCAAGGCTGACTGAATCAAGGCTTCACGCATCAGCGCATCGGCCGATAATGGCTCAGCCAGTTTGGCGTTATCGTCCATCATTTGCGCCATTTTAGCCTGGTCGAGACTGCCCCAGTTGACACCAATGCGCACGGATTTTTTGTAATGAATAGCCGCTTCAATCATGGCGGCAAACTGCTCGTCACGCTTGCTACCTTTACCGACATTGCCAGGATTGATGCGGTATTTGGCCAATGCTGCTGCACAGTCCGGATAGGCCTGCAGCAGTTTGTGGCCATTAAAGTGAAAATCGCCTACCAGCGGCACATTGCAGCCCAGCGCATCCAGGCCTTTGCGGATGGTGGCTACTTGCGCGGCGGCTTCAGCCGAATTGACAGTGATGCGGACGACCTCTGAGCCCGTCTGCCAGAGCTCATAGACCTGAGTAATGGTAGCTTGTGCATCCGCTGTATCGGTATTGGTCATGCTTTGCACCACCACTGGTGACGCGGTGGTGTTATACAGGCCGCCGCCTACTGCGACATGACCTATCATGACCTGACGGGTATTTCTGCGTTGTAACATGATTATTTGAGCTGGATACGCGCCACGCGTCCGCGGGTCGCTTGTGATAAGTCATAGGGCTGGTTATCAATAGACAGCTGTGTGCCGCTGGCGTGCCCCACTGTGATATTGAGTGGTTTTTTTTCTACCGTGATGGTCCGCTCGGTTCCCGCAGTCAGTACTTCGCTGAATACTTTATTGCCTTGTCCGTCCTCCACCCTGACCCAGGAATCTTCGGTGACTTTAAAAGACAGATTGGTTTTTGTAGGGTCGGCAGACTTCAGTGTGGTCAATGGTGCATTGCTGGAAGCTGGTGTAGGGGTGCTGACGACTGTATTTTCCACTGGCTGGCTGGAGACAGCGGCAGGCAGCGGGGCTGATGTTTCAGGCGCAATCAGCGGTTCGGCTGGTGGTACTATTTCAGTCGATGGGCTTTCCGTGGTCGCACCTGGGTTGGCCTGCTCTTCAACAGAAGTCGGGGGCAGGGAAGCGGGCAATTCAATATGTTCGTCCGCAGGGCTGATGTTTCCGGCATCCAGCGGCAAAGTGGCGTCTTTTAAGGTTTGTGGTTTGATATGGTTGATATAAAAATAGGCCAAAATCGACAGCAGCAGCAAGAAAATCAACAGGTTGATAAAGCGCTGGGGTCGCACCGGGCGATGGGTTTTTCCAATCACCGAGGTGTTGGCATTCGATTTAACGCTGAGCGGCAAGGGGGCTTCAGTCGGTACCAGACGCTGATAGGCTGCCAGAATCGGTTCGGAATCCACCTTGAGCAAGCGTGCATAGTTGCGAATAAATCCACGCACAATACTTTGCTGTGGCAATTTGGCAAAGTCGTCCTGTTCAATGGCTTGAATTTGATTGATACCCAGTCGGAGTTGACCAGAGACTTCGTGAATGCTCAGGCCCAGCGCTTCGCGAGCAGCTTTCAGCTGGCTACCACATCCTGAACCGGTGATGATGGCAGCAGGTGCCTGTGCTGGCACATTTTCCATGGCCATGGCGGCTGCATATTCTTCGGGGGCAGGGGTATTTTCAGTTTCGGAATGGGACATGTCGGTCGAGTCAGCGCTCATAGAGGGTAAATGAATATCAGAGTGCTGCATATCGGCAGCCACCTGAAAAGCCTGTTCTGACATTTTGTCGGTGTCAGCTTTACGCTTGCGTGTACGCTTGGGCTTGTCTGCAGCTGTAAGGGCTGCAGCATCGACCTTTGCTTGATCCTCTGCCATAACCTGCGTTTACTCCGTTTTTTGCAATTGTTTGGTTTCGTTTGCGTTGGGGAACAGTTTGTATAACTGTACGGTATAAAAACGTGCATCATCCTGACGTTGCAATGCTCGACACAAGCGTACTGCCAACCAGAGAGATTCTGCCGTAGGTGCTACATTAACACTATTTTGCAGGGTATTTAAGGCCAAGTTGGCATCCCCCCGCCCAAATTGCAAGTTGGCCAACTGATACGCAGAGGCATGTGCCAGGGGGTCAATTGCCAATGCTTGCGCAAAATATGATTCAGCCTGCCCCTTCTGCTGATTACGCATGGCGCAGACACCCGCATTGTAATAAGCCACCTGCGGTGTTTTATACAGCGGATTTTTGACCGCCAGCATGAACTCCTTGATCGAGGCATCGTAACGGGCCTGGTCGCACAAAAAGCGACCATAGTTGTTGTGGGATTCAGAGTTGCCCGGCTGTAATTGAATCGCCCGTTTAAACGCTTCTTCCGCGCGTGTTTTTTCACCTAAGGTGGCATAGACCAGTCCGAGCCCGTTGTAGGCCAGCGCATAGGTCGGGCTTCGCTCAATGGCGGTGGTAAATTCATCCAGGGCGACCTCGTAGCGTTGCAGGCGGAAGTACTCTGCCCCTAACTCGGTATGCACGCGTGCCGATTCAACATCGCCGGTTTCACGCGCCGCAGACTGGTCATAAGGGCGCTGTTCACGATCAGCAGGCGCCTGCGCACACCCGGTCAATAATAACCAAGGGGTCATGGCCAGTAACAAGATGACTTTGGTATAAGACGGAATGTGCATGCCAATCTACGGGGTTTGTTGTATGGGAATGGTTTTTTGTGTACGCCGGGTTTTATCCAGCACTTTGCCGGCCAACTGCCCGCAGGCCGCATCAATATCGTCCCCGCGCGTTTTGCGTACGGTTACCACGTAACCAGCCTGCATTAACATATCACGAAACGCGCGCACCTGCATGGGTTTGGACGTGTCGTAGCCGCTGTTAGGAAACGGGTTAAACGGAATCAGGTTGAATTTGCAGGGAATGTCACGCACCACATCGATCAGCTGTCTGGCGTGTTCCAGCGTGTCATTGATGCCATCCAGCATCACATACTCAAAGGTGACGAAATCACGCGGTGCCTTGACCAGATAGCGCTCACAGGCCGCCATCAGTGTTTTAATCGGATACTTTTTGTTAATGGGGACGATCTCGTCACGCAGTGCGTCGTTAGGCGCATGCAGGGATACAGCCAGCGCAACCGGGCAGTCTTCCTTCAGTCTGTCCATGGCGGGCACCAGGCCGCTGGTCGAAAGCGTCACCCGGCGGCGGCTCAGGCCATAGGCACTGTCATCGAGCATGATCTGCATCGCGGTCACCACATTGTCGTAGTTGGCGAGCGGTTCGCCCATGCCCATCATGACGACATTGGAAATAATGCGGTCATTGGCTGGCAACATATTGTAGCCCTCTGACTGGCGCAAGGAGTGATTGGCAATCCAGAGCTGGCCGATGATTTCAGACACACTCAGGTTGCGATTAAAGCCCTGACGGCCCGTGCTGCAGAAAGTGCATTCGAGCGCACATCCTACCTGACTGGAGATGCAGAGCGTGCCACGGTCATCTTCCGGGATAAACACGGTTTCGACGCTGTTGGCACTGCCATCTTTGGTGTTATCGGTACCGATCAGCCATTTGCGGGTGCCATCGTCAGAAATCTGCTCGAGTTGTACGTCGGGCAGGGTAAATTCGGTTTCATTGCGCAATTTTTCGCGTAGCGATTTGGCAATGTCAGTCATTTGATCGAGGTCTAACACCCCGAAGTGATGCATCCAGCGCATCAGTTGCTTGGCGCGAAAAGGCTTCTCGCCGATGCTGGTGAAGTATTTAGCCAATTGTGGCTGGTTGAAGTTGAGCAGGTTTGTCAATGTAGGTGAACCTTGAGACTGACGCCAATGCTATTTGAGTCATTGGCGTCTATCTATGGCTTAAAAATTAACCAAAGAAATATTTGATTTCGATGGCAGCATTTTCCAGGCTGTCAGAACCGTGCACAGCGTTAGCATCAATGCTGTCAGCGAAGTCAGCACGGATAGTGCCAGGCGCTGCGTCTTTAGGGTTGGTAGCACCCATCAGTTCGCGGTTTTTCAACACAGCGTTTTCGCCTTCCAGCGCCTGAATAATCACTGGGCCGGAGATCATGAATTTCACCAGATCGTTGAAGAAAGGGCGCTCTTTGTGCACTGCATAAAAGCCTTCTGCTTCTGCTTGTGACAGTTGAACCATTTTAGCGGCAACAATTTTCAAACCTGCATTTTCAAAACGGGTGTAGATTTGACCGATGACGTTTTTTGCAACCGCGTCTGGTTTGATAATGCTAAGTGTACGCTCTAAAGCCATGAGAACTCCAAATAAATGAATTGAACAAAAAGGAAACGTGCATTCTACTATTTTTAGCCGATTAGATAAACCGGATTCATCGTCTGGTGCCGCTGGAGCGCCGAATAACGTCGCATTCCTCGCTTTATTTTTGCGATACACTGACAATATATGCTTTATCATGGGCTGCATAACAACCATGCGTTGATTTTTTACGTTGATTTTCTTAGGTCTAACACGAGTTTAAACGATCGCCATGACACAACTATTAAATGCCATGCACACATGCCCCGCTTGTGGTTTATTGTGTGACGATATTTCCAGCGATGCCATCGCGCGCCAGCAGTTAGGCTGTGGCAAGGCGGCCAAGTTTTATGCCCGCTCTGCGAAACATCCCTCTGCACAGATCAATGGTCGGCCGGTCACCTTGAGCGAGGCTGTTAAAGCAGCCGCTAGCATACTCACACAATCGAAATCACCGCTGGTAGCAGGCAGCAGTACCGATGTGCACGGCGCACGCGCGCTGGTAGATTTGTCACATGCTACGCACGCCAATATGACGCACCTGAATGCCAGCAGCACCTTGCGCAATATGCAGGTGTTGCAGCATCGCGGCTGGCAGACCACGACGCTAACTGAAGTACGTAACCGCGCCGATGTGATCCTGATGATAGGCACCGATGTGGTCAGCCATAACGCCCGTTTTTTTGAACGGGTGGTGTGGGTGGACGAAGCCATGTTTACCAATGCTGCTCAGCGCAAGATTATTTACCTGGGCGGTGATGATTTGAATACGCAACCTGGCGTTTCGCCAGATGGGCATGCGCCAGAAGTAATCGCCTGTACCGCCGCGCATTTGCCGGAAGTGGTGGCTGCCTTGCGTGCACTGGTGCTCGATAAACCCGTGACTGGTACGCAGGTGGCAGGCGTGGCTGTCAGCACGTTAAAAGCCCTGGCTGACACGCTGAAAGCGTCCAGATACGCCACGCTGGTGTGGGTGTCAAAAGACCTGCATTACGCGCATGCCGAACTTACCATAGAACAGATTACCGAAACCGTCGTCGCCCTGAACCAAAAATCGCGCGCCATGGGTTTGTCCATGGGCGGCAGCGATGGCGATACCGGTGTCAATTATGCCCATACCTGGTTGAATGGCGTCATTATTGACCAGCCGGACTGGGAAAGTCACGATGCCGTGGTTTGGGTCAATAGCTACAGCCCCGATGCGATGCCGCCCGCAAGTACAGCGCCGGTGATTGTGCTCGGTGCCTCGGATAGCCATTTTGTGGAGCCGCCTGCCGTGTTTATCCCGGTGGCCACGCCCGGCCTGGAGTGTGATGGGCAGATGTTCCGTGTCGATGGCTCGGTGACCTTGCCATTGATTGCCTCGCGCCCGGCAGACTTGCCGACTTTACGTGTGGTGGTGGACCAGCTACTGGCAGCATTGAATAAAGGAGCATTGGCATGATTACCGTACTCAAAAATGCCAAAGTGATTGATCCGGCCCACGGCAAGGATGGCGTGGTGCAGGATATTTATATCCGTGATGGCCGCATTGTTGCGCGTCCGGCAGCGAATGAAAAAATAAATGAAGTCTTTGATTTGAATGGCAAGATTGTCATGGCAGGTGCCATCGATATGCACAGCCATATCGGCGGCGGCAAAGTGAATATTGCCCGCATGCTGCTGCCTGAGTACCAGGAAATGCGACGCATGCAGGAGCCGGAAGCACACATTTGCGGCCCGAATTGCAGCCATCACGCGACGCCCAATACCACCGATACCGGCATGCGCTATATCGAGATGGGCTATACCGCGGCGTTTGAACCTGCAGTGTTGGCGGTGAATGCCAGACAGGCGCATATGGAAATGGGCGATACGCCCATGATCGACAAGGGCGGTTATGCCATGCTCGGCAACGATGATTATCTGTTGCGCCTGCTGAGCCAGAACGCCGACCAGAAAACCATCAATGACTATGTCGCTTGGACCTTACACGCGACGCAAACCATCGGCATTAAAGTGGTAAATCCGGGGGGTATTTCAGCCTTTAAATTTAACGAGCGCCGTCAGGATCTTGACCAATTACACAGTTACTACAACATCACGCCTCGCCGTATTTTGCAGGCCCTGAGCCGCGCGGTGAACGAAGTGGGCATTGCCAAGCCTTTGCATGTGCACTGCAATAATCTGGGCGTCGCTGGTAATTTTCAGACCACGCTGGATACCATGGGCGCCAGTGACGGTATCCCCATGCACCTGACGCATATTCAGTTTCATAGTTATGGTCTTGAGGGTGACAAGAAGTTTTCGTCTGCCGCGGCCAATATCGCCGAAGCCGTCAATAAAAACAAGCACATCACCGTGGATGTCGGCCAGATATTGTTCGGGCAAACCGTGACCGCTTCTGGCGACAATATGATGCAGCATCTGAATGCCAAAGTCGCCAACCCGAAAAAGTCGGTGATTATGGATATCGAATGCGATGCCGGGTGTGGCGTGGTGCCATTTAAATACCGTGACCAGAACTATGTGAATGCCTTGCAATGGGCCATCGGCCTCGAGATATTCCTCAGTGTGGATGACCCGTGGCGTATTTTCCTCACCACAGACCATCCGAATGGCGCCCCATTTACCAGCTATCCGCATTTAATTCGTCTGCTGATGGATAAAACTTTCCGTAATGAGGCGTTTGATAAATTGAATCTGGATGCGCAGGCGATGAGCAACCTGAAAACGCTGGAACGCGAATACAGTCTGTATGAAATCGCCATCATGACACGTGCGGCACCTGCCAAACTGATCGGCTTGCGTGACCGCGGCCATCTGGGTGAGGGTGCGGCGGCAGATATTACCGTGTATAGCGAGCAGGCCGATAAAGAGGCGATGTTCGCCAAACCTGATTTAGTCTTCAAAGACGGCCAACTGGTGGTGAAAGAAGGCAAAGTGGTGAAAGTGGTGTGGGGTGCGACGCATACGGTCAAACCGGCGTTTGACACTGGCGTCGAGCGCGACATCAAGCAGTATTTTGACCGTTACCACACCATGCAAATGCACAACTTTAAAATTTCCAATGACCAGATTGCGGAAGATGGCCGCAATCATGTGATTAACCATACGCAGGGGTAAATATGCAGTTAAATGGCGTAGATATTGACGACACCTTTGCCGAAGCATTTAACATGCGTGCAACGCGTGTACTGATCACCGCACAAAACTTGCGCTGGGCCTACAATGCGGCCAATGCCATGACCGGCTTTGCCACCAGTGTGATTGGCTGTGGCGTCGAGGCGGGTATAGAACGTGAACTCTCCGAGGATGAAACGCCGGATGGCCGCCCGGGTGTCAGCGTGTTGCTGTTTGCCATGGGCAGCAAGGTACTGATGCAGCAACTGGAAACCCGCATGGGCCAATGTATTTTGACCTGCCCAACTGCGGCGGCATTTGCCGGCATCGAGTCGGAAGACATGATCAGTCTGGGCAAGCATTTACGCTTTTTTGGCGATGGCAACCAGATTTCCAAACAGATTCCTGATGCCAGCGGCAAACTCAAACGCTTCTGGCGTATCCCGGTGATGGATGGCGAATTTTTGACTGAAGAAACCACCGGCATGGTCCGCGCGATTGGTGGCGGCAACTTTCTGGTACTGGGTACCAGTCAGGCCCAGGTACTCACTGCCTGCGAGGCCGCGATTGATGCCATGCGCAAATTGCCCAATGTAGTGATGCCGTTTCCTGGTGGCGTGGTACGCTCCGGCTCCAAGGTCGGCAGCAAATATCCCAAAATGTTTGCCAGCACCAACGATGCGTTCTGCCCGACCCTGAAAGGCGCCGTCAAAAGCGAGCTTGATCCACGGGTGGAAAGCGTAATGGAAATTGTAGTCAATGGCCTGACTTTTGCCGATATTGCTGTGTCCATGAAGGCAGGCATAGAGGCTGCATGCAGCCTGGGTAAAGATAACGGCATTCTGCGTATTTCTGCCGGTAACTACGGCGGCAAGCTGGGCCAGCACCATTTTAAACTGCGTCCGATTTTAAGCGGGGAGGTCGCATGAGCCATATTATTTTAACCGCCAAGTCCGTCACACGCAGTGTGGATTGTCGCGTTTTGTCACCCTTGCTTTTACAAGGTAAAACCGTGGCCGAGATTGGCGCGATCCAGTTAGCCGCCAATTTACATGTAAGCGACGCATTTGACGTCAGCGTCGATGCCTCGACAGAGGCGGCGCAGCTCACTTTTAAAAACACCACGTCTTCACACCATTACATAGGCTTTGGCATGGCAGGGGGGCAGCTGGTAGTGGCAGGCGATGCCGGAGACTTTTTAGGGGCGCAACTGCAAAATGGCGTGCTCATCTGCAAAGGCAACGCCGGTGCGCGTGCCGGTGACCGCATGCGTCGCGGCATGCTGCTGATTGAAGGCAATGCCGGTGATTATTGCGCTTCCGACATGATGGCGGGCACGCTGGGCGTACTGGGCACAACGGGCGCCTATGTGGGCTATGGCATGAAGCGCGGGACCTTGTTGCTGGCAAACACGCCTGTACTGCAAGCCACCTGGGTGGATTGTGGTCCGCACAAGCTGCCTTTCCTGAATATTCTGTATAAGTCATTCAAATTGCTCGACAGCCGTTTTGCGCAGATTTCCAGTCTGCGAGTACAGCGCTGGATGGGCGATATGGGCGGCATCGGCAAGGGCGAAATACTGGTCATCCAGCCTTAACGGGTGATCGGCAAGCACATGCAAACGGGCTTCAGGCCCGTTTTTCTTTTTGAGTCAGTGGCTTTTGAATCAGTGCCTTGGCAGTGCTAAAATGGCAGATTATTGAATGATGTAGCAAAAACATGAGCCAATTTCTTACCGCCGCCTTATATAAATTCGTCACGCTGGAAAACTACAAGGACATGCAGCAGCCCATCCTTGAACAGTGTCTGATGCACCGTATAAAAGGCACCCTGCTGCTGGCCAAAGAGGGCATCAACGGCACCATTGCTGGCGCCCCTGAAGATATCCATGCCATTCTGGATTATTTGAAACAGGATCCGCGCATGGCCAGTCTTGAGCACAAGGAATCCTGGGCAGACAGTCATCCGTTTTACCGCATGAAGGTCAAGCTGAAAAAAGAAATTGTCACCATGGGCGTGCCTGATGTAGACCCCAATCTGGTGGTCGGCACCTATGTGAAGCCCGAAGACTGGAACGCGCTGATTTCAGACCCTGATGTGATTTTGCTCGATACCCGCAACGATTACGAGGTCCATATCGGCACCTTCAAAGGCGCTGTTGACCCTAAAACCACGACCTTCCGTGAGTTTCCCAAATACGTGGCCGACCATCTGGACACCACCAAGCACAAAAAAGTCGCCATGTTCTGCACCGGCGGCATCCGTTGTGAAAAAGCTTCCTCTTACATGAAACAGCAAGGCTTTGAAGAGGTTTACCACCTGCAAGGTGGCATCCTCAAATATCTTGAAACCGTACCCAAAGAGCAAAGCCTGTGGGAAGGTGAGTGTTTTGTGTTTGACCAGCGCGTGGCGGTGAAACATGGCCTGGAGGTGGGCGACCATGACCAGTGCTACGCCTGCCGCATGCCGTTAACCCCTGAAGAAATGCAAAGCGAACAATACGAAGCAGGCATCTCTTGCCCTTATTGCTACGACAAGCTGAGTGCAGATAAAAAAGAGTCACTCAGAGAACGGCAAAAGCAGGTCAAACTGGCCAGATTGCGCGGAAAAACGCATATTGGCGACACGCAAAAGTAAAGTGTCTTGTGCTACGCTTTACTTTATCAAAAAAGTAAAGCAAGGAGTATGTATGATTTACACGGCTACCGTCTCCAGCTAAGGACAGATCACCTTGCCAGCCGAATTGCGTCGTCAGCTAGACCTGCATGCAGGTTCTAAAGTTAATATCGAAGCCAAAGGCAATACGCTGGTGTTTCAGGTGGAGCAGCCGATCAGTGCCTATCGTGGCATACTCAAAGGCTATAACCTCGCGGCAGATGATATAGAAATTCCCAAAGAGAAAGACCCCTATTGATGGGTTTGCATGTCGTGGATTCATGCGGTTGGCTGGAATATTTTCTAGACACGCCTTTGGCGGATGTTTTTGAGCCAGTGATTTTGGACCAAGATCACCTGATTGTGCCAGTCATCGCGCTTTACGAAGTGCACAACCGCCTGAGTCAACTGGTGCCCGCAACGCTGGTGCAGCAATGCTTGCAGGTCATGCAGCGCGGCACTGTCGTTGCGCTCGACAGTGAGGCCGCCTTGCAAGCCTCGGTGTTAGCCTAACAATACAAGTTGGCCATGGCCGATGCCATGATGTATAGCATCGCGCTGCAACAGCAAGCCACGTTTTGGACGCGAGATGTGGATTATCAAGGCCTGCCCGGCGTTAGCTTTCAGTCCAAGGCTGGTATGTAGAGACTGTTGAACGAAGCAAATTACATCCTAAAACGCTACACGCTCTCAAAAAGTCTTACTATGCAGAAACGCCTTGCTTTGTCATTCTCGCGCATGCGGGGATCCATGTAAGGGTTTGATGAAAATGGATTCCCGCTTATGCGAGAATGACGGCTGGTTGTATTTGCGCAAGCACTCGCCTTTTCTAAATAGAACACTCTCATTGACGTCATTGCCGCGAAAGCGGGAATCCATTTAAATCATTGCTTTTGATGGATTTCTCCAATTCTGCAATGAGGGTATATTTAAGTACGGGTGTTTTAGGCTACTTTTTTGCTGAGCACAAAAGTCTGCAAACGTCTTTAAACGCATATTATTTAAACAAGACAGGGGGAGCATGATGAAACTACTGGAAAAACTCGCAGGCGAGCACGCCGCTTTACCACCCAAGTTCAGTGGTAAAGCGATTCTAATGGCCGGGCTGGGCGGCTTGATCGCCATCAGCATCGCCGCACTCATGAGCGCACGTCTGGACCAGTTGCTGGTGCTGGGTTCGTTTGGTGCTTCCTGCGTGATTTTGTTTGCCTACCCCGATGCACCGTTTGCCCAGCCGCGTAATGTTATCGGCGGCCATTTTTTAAGTTCCCTGATCGGTCTGCTGGTGGTGTCGCAGTTAGGGGTGGCCTGGTGGGCGCTGGGGATTGCAGTTGGGTTGGCCATCGCAGCCATGATGTTCACCCGCACCGTGCATCCACCCGCAGGCTCCAACCCCGTCATCGTCTGGCTGTTTGCCAGCCAGGGAGCGATCAGTTGGCAGTTTTTGTGGTTTCCCACCTTGTTTGGCGCCATTATTATCACTGTGGTGGCACTGGTGTACAACAACCTCACGCGTGAGGGCAAATACCCTAAATATTGGTTTTAAGCACTGCCATACGAGGGAACGTTGACGCGCTTGTTTGTCAGGTTTAAACTGGTCATCTATCTAGTCAGATGAGGTGTTTTATGAATCGCTGGCCAGTACAAGATGCCAAAGCGCGCTTTAGTGAAATGCTGGATGCCTGTATCCAAGAGGGTGCACAAATCGTCTCGCGTCGAGGCGTGGAAACTGCTGTGCTGGTGCCTATACAAGAATGGCGCCGCCTGAGTGAGGCGCAACCGCCCTCAATCAAAACACTCTTGCTGGCTGACGACGTACGCGGTGAGCTGATTTTACCGCTACGAGGACAGTCCACTCGCCGCACCTTACACAACCCTGAGTAGGTAATGTACCTACTGGATACAAATATTGTTTCCGAGCTGCGCAAGTCTAAACCACACGGCGCAGTAGTGGCGTGGTTGCAAAGTGTCGATGATAGGGATTTATTTCTCAGTGCGGTCACCATCGGTGAAATTCAGGCAGGTATTGAACTTACACGTGTACAAGACGATGAAAAAGCCCAGCAACTCTCCACTTGGCTAGACCAGTTGGCCAAAAATTACAATGTGTTGCCGATGACGGCCATCACTTTTAGAATCTGGGCGACCTTCATGCATGCGCAGTCTAATACTGTGATTGAGGATGCCATGATAGCGGCGTGTGCCAGTCAGCATGGCCTGATTGTGGTCACGCGCAATCTGCGTGATTTTGCCCGCTTTCCAGTCAAGCTGTTTAACCCTTTTGAATATAAAAGCGCTTAAACCCTAAATCAAATCCAGTGGGCTTGCCACGCCACGGCCACCGGTATTCATCACACGGGTATACAACATGGTGGTGCTTACATCGGCATGCCCCAGCAAGGTCTGCACCGTGTTGATATCCTGCCCACCTTCAAGCAAATGGGTCGCAAAGCTGTGGCGAAAGGTATGCGGCGTGGCCAGCTTGGCAATGCCTGCTTTCTTCACCACCTTTTTGACTGCCCGCTGCACGGTTTTTTCATCAGCATGGTGGCGTCGCACCAAACTGGTTTGCGGGTGAACCGATAGCTTGGTTGCCGGAAACACATACTGCCAAGCCCATTCCTTCCCCGCGCCAGAGTGTTTTTTTTCCAGTGCCACCGGCATAAACACCTCACCAAAGCCCTTGGCTAAATCTTCTGCATGCAAGGCCTGCACAGTCAGCAAATAAGCCTTGAGCGATTGAATTAAGCTGGCAGGCAAAATGGTCACACGATTTTTGTAGCCTTTATCATCCCGCACAAAAATCTCGCGCTTGTCAAAATCAATATCCCCCACCCGCAAGCGCAAACACTCCATCACCCGTAAGCCACTGCCATACAGCAAACTGACAATCAGCCACATCGCCCCATCCAGCTCTGAGAGCACAGCCTGCACCTCTTGTTTGGTTAAAACCACCGGCATTTTTCGCGTGGACGAAGCAGGGATGATTTCAGTAAGCGCAGGCAACTCAATCGCCATCACCTCCTTATACAAAAACAGCAGGGCGCTTTTAGCCTGATTTTGCGTGCTGGCCGAAACATGTTTTTCGAGTGCCAAATGGTTTAAAAACGCTTCAATTTCCGCCACCCCCATCTCGCGCGGGTGACGCTTGTCGTGAAACAAAATATAGCGTTTAATCCACTGTAAATAGGATTCCTCAGTGCGCGTGCTGTATTGCAAGGCGTGCAAGCGATCAATAATGGCAGGAAATAGTTTGGGTGCCTGTGTTCTTGACGGTGTACTATCCATAAAGTGCTCTCTGACTTAGGGGTGTACTAAAATTAACTTACTGGTTGAAGTAAATGCTATTGGTAGTATTTATATGATTATAGGCATAAGGGTTAATATAATGAAAATTATTTATTTTATGTCTGCTTTACGTTACGCATCTTCTTCCACTGCGGAGTGATCGCTTGAACACGGAAATTTCTCTCATCGCCGCCCAAGCGCAAAAGGCGCTCTCGTTGGCAACTGCTAAGCTTGGAGACGAGTACTTCTATCAGAGTCTCCCCCTATGCGTTATCGATGCTGTCTACTCGATTGGTGTGCGCTACGAAGGCGTGAGAAATACGATCGGTCGCTACTGTGCGCATTTCAACGTCCAGCGTAATCGCACTCCGAGAAACGTCCTTCCGCATAAACATGAACAAGAGTCTGTTAGCAGCTTCTGCGAACGATTCGAGCAATATGGTCCAAATGAAATGGCTGTCGAAGTCTTCCGCAATCGGCAGCGAACGTCCCCTACAAACGGCATTTTGAAAGCCGAAGGTGTCTACCTGTTTGCTACTGTTCTGCGCAAGCACGGAATTGAGTATCTTCAGGACATTGAGAAAGTATTGGATAGCCGGGAATTTGAAAAAGAGATTCTTGCCATCCCAGGACAAACAAGCGGAATTTCGCTTCAGTACTTCTTTATGCTTTCCGGCTCGGACGATCTGATTAAGCCAGATCGTATGATCTTGGGGTTCCTGCAGACTGTTCTAGGTAGACCGATTAAGGCTACTGAAGCGCAACAGCTCTTGGCTGGAAGTACCGCTCAGCTTCGGGATACATACCCGCACCTTACTCCACGGTTGCTCGATCACGAAATTTGGAAATATCAGCGTGAGCACAAAGATGCATAACTCCGCAGGCTGCTCACTTCCACGTTGGACATCGCAAGAACCATGAATAACTTTGTTCGCAACCTAACTATCACGCTGGTCTCGTTAACGGTGGTCGCAGGTGTATTTATCGAGTCTTTCTTGGCCATTATTGGGCTTCAGCTCTCCGATACCCAAGAACTTCGCTGGTCTCTGGTTCTCGGCATGCCAGTTGTGCTCGTGCTTGCATGCGTCTGGTTCAATCGGCAACCGGCGAAGACACCACTTGATGTAACCTTACAGTCAGTTGGGTTGCTTGCCCTGTTTTTCTCACCATATTGGTGGGTGGTGCGTCATGCCCAGTAAATCAGAAAAGTTATGCCCAACCCGCCGCTCCAGTGGGACGGCTTTGCCGTCAAGCTGGCTTTGTGCCCCTGCTTTCATTAATTAAAGCCTATTAACCCTCAAATTAAAATGATTCATTTATTCACTACCACAACTCCCAAAACATGGGGTATTAAGCATCATCTTTACCATCCCCTCGTTTATTCACATCTAAGAGCGTTAGAAAACTAACTGGTGCTACTGTTTGGCTGGTTAGTGGTGAGGGCATTAAAAGCCCTAAAACCTTTTACCTTGCTGCCGCTTTTAAAGTTCTCGAAATTAAAGAAGGACTTTATGAACACCCCGATTTCAAAAATTCCGCGCATGGTGAAGGATATATTTACGGTGAAAAAATTTTGCTAAGCGGTCTTAGTTGGTTTGACTTTTTCAAAAAAGAGCAAAGCAACTTCCGCAACAGCCTGACTGAAATTACTGGAAACCAAGCAATTGCTCATTTTCAAACAGTTTCTGGCTATGGCCCCTAAAGGTATTGTACAAGTCACGGATAAAACGCCGCTCGGCGCTTTAATCAAGGCATTATTTGAGCGCCACAAAATTGACCGAACTGCAGGTGAGCATCTTCAGTTTATTCTTCACCAAAGAAACTACTTTGTGCATAAGCTTCATGCCAATTTGTCCGAGTATCCTGAAGATGAGCACCAACTTGGAATGTTCATCAATCGTGCCAATTCACTTGCCAACGAGATGGAGTTTTTCAGTGGTCTTCTTTTGGGTGCAGTGTGTACGGCCTAATAACTCTTTGCATAGGAAGGGTGTTTGTAAGTTGTGCCTGAAATACCCTCCGCCGTTTTGCGGTTACGTTTACCCCACTCTGACCCCTTTCTTTTTACAAATGGATATTTGGTCATCAAGTGGAAATCTCTAACGTTCAGGCCATCAAGCTGGCGATTATGAGCGCAACTAGCCTTTCAAAAGATGCGCTGCATATTTATGTCGGCCTGACGGTGTGTTTTTTCACAATGCTTATCTTGCGTCGATATGCTCGGAAATTCGTGCCGCTTTTGGTGGTATTTATGATTGCCTGCATGGGTGAAGTGCTGGACATGCGGGATGATCTTTATAGTCTGGGGTATTGGCGATGGGGTGCCAGCCTGCATGATGTGATTAATACCTCGTTTTGGCCGTTTGTGATTTGTCTGCTAGTACGTAAAGGTTTGTTACTTACGCGACACAAATAGTTCAAAAATCCATAATTGCTCGTATTTGACTATGGAAATCCACGCTGGACGCCTGATAGCATAGCCTTTACCATGAGGGCTATTCCCCAATGCCAACCAAGAGGTTTTACGTGGCTATTCAGTTTTTACCCATTCTTAAGGCCGTGGCGCCTTATATCGCACAAGTGGCTACGGCGGCGATTCCGGCGTTTACTTCCAAACCTGAAGCCGCCAAGGTGGACCCCTTATTGACCCGGCAGATTGAGGAGTTGCAGGCGGCTACTATCCAGAATGCGGAGTCGCTCCACTTGCTGGCGGAAAAAATGCAGTTGGCGATTCAGGCACTGGAAGAAACCGGGCAGGAGGCGAAAAAGCAGGTGGCGGCTTACAAGACCATGCTGTTTGTTTCGCTGGGTTTGTCGATGGTTACGGCGATTGCTTGTGTTTATTTGCTGTTGCACTAACTCCTTTTTTGGTTAAAGGTGCATAGCCTTGTCTGAAACTCTATTGTTTTTTAAGATGCTGTGTATGTGTGTTATCAAGCCATTCAGGCAGTTCCCTTGAAGGAGATGTCAGCCATGTCAAATTTACAGGTCACTGAAATCAAAGCCTTTGTGCCGGCGAAAAATTTCGCGCTTTCCAAACAGTTTTATAAAGACATGGGCTTTACCATGGCCTCGGAAGGCGGTGGGGTGGCTTATTTCCATTTTGAGCATGTGAGTTTTTTGTTGCAGGATTTTTGTGCCGATAATCTGGCTGAAAATTTTATGATGCATTTGCTGGTGCAGGACGTAGATGCATGGTGGAGCAAAGTGCAGGAGAGTGGTGTGATTGGGCGCTACGACCTGAAAATTTGGCCGATTACGCTGCAACCCTGGGGTATGCGTGATTTTTGTATGACTGACCCTTCCGGCGTGCTGTGGCGGATTGGTCAGAACGTGGATTAACGGCATGGGTGCCATGTAGCCACCGGCTTGTTTACGCGTACAAAATCTATCTGTTTGCTTGCTGCCACATGCGGTATGTGCATGGCTCTCTGGCATATGCTTGTATCTGTTTTACAGTCTTTACTGGGTGCACTGTCACCTGTTTGATCTGCAGGGCCAGTATTTTGATCCGCAGGATCTGGTTGTTTATCACGCGCAAAACGGCTGGCTGTTGTTGCCAGCACTGGTTTTTTTATCGCTGGCCTTGGTGGGAATCCATCGCTGGTTCCGCCGCCGGTAATTCCACTTTCAATCTGAGGCATACGCAGAGCGTGTCAATCTGCGTTGTTTCATCCTGCATTTTTCGCAAAACTGTGCTGTACGCACTGCCTGTTGTGGTTTTTTTGTTAAAACTTGAAAAGTAAGGACAATTCATATCCTTTTCTAATAAATAGCCTTAATAATAAACGCCAACCTACTGATATAAATAATAATTTATATGAAAAATAATTACTGGCGTTTATTTCTGCAATTGTTTTTTTCAGTGATGTTGTGGCCTTCGCTGGGGATGGCAGATCAGTTAAAGCAGGCGGGCAGTATTCTGGTGCCAGTCAAATCCTCTGCTAGCAGCGTAATGAGTAAACAGCAGATTTTCAGTTGCCTGGATATGCAGGCAGATGCCGCGTCGCACAAAAAAATACTCATGGATTCCGGACAGCAGATTAATCAGCTGGAAGCGTTGCTGAGCAGCCATGAGCAAAGCCTGCAACAACAAAATGGGCAGCTGGACAAGCTGGAGGCGCGCGCCACTTCCTCGGTGGCTGCCATGAATCACTTTCGTACTGTGGCCACTGCTTATAATCATCAGCTGGAGACGTTTAATGGCTTGCAGCATGACTACAAGCAATTGTTGCAGACACATAACCAGGAAACTTCCAGATACAACCATTTTATCGAGAAATATCAGGCTTCCTGTGGCAGTAAACAGTATCTTGAAGAAGATTTAAAACAGGTGCAGATGGAAATCACCAAGCTTTCATCCAATAAGCAGTGAGTGATGCATTTGCAAGGTTGAGCGGGCCTTTCTTCATGTCTTGGGCGCGCTTCTGAAAAGCCATCACAAGCGCATGCATTCGGCGTTTATTCCTGGGGCATGCCAGCCATCGCCTCTAACACCATGCCTGTAAATTTTGCTAAGCTGTTGGCATGCGAAATCCATTCAAAAAAATCGTTTCTGAGCTGTCGCACCGTTTGTCCGTCCGCATTATTGGCGGGCTGCTGGTTTTTTATTTTCTGTTTGCTTATTTTGCGGTCAATCCGCTGGCACAACGCGTGTTGCCATGGGTGGCCGAGAAGCAGCTTGCCAGCCGCATCAGTGTGGGCAAGGTGCGTTTTGATCCATTACGCCTCAAAACAACCATAGACGATCTTCAACTCACGCAGAATAACGGTGCACTATTGGCGGCATTTGACCAACTGGTGGTGGATATTGAAGTCAGTGGCTTGTTGCAATGGGCGTGGAAGTTCAGGGAAATCAGTATTCAAGGGCCGCGCGTGCACCTTGAAATTGCGCAAAACGGCACATTCAATTGGGCCACCTTGCTGGCTAAACTCAATGAAGATAAAACACCGCCCAGCGAGTCACTGCCGCGGGTAGTATTGCAACGGATTGCGATCCACAATGGTCAGGTCAGCTATCTCGATGCGCACCGGGCCAGCCCGTTTAAAACCGGCTTGTCGCCGATTGATCTGGAACTGGACGGGTTTTCAACGCTGCCTGAAGATCGCGGCGATTATTTGCTGGCGGCCCGCTTGCCGGAGCATGGTGGGGTGGTCAAGTGGAAGGGCGATATGGGCGTAAACCCGGTGGCCTCCAAAGGCGCTGTGGCTGTGGAGGGCCTGAACCTCGCCAGATTTAAACCTTTACTGGCCAATCCCTCTTCAGATTTCAAGCTGGAGCAAGGGACGTTGCAGCTTGGGTTCAATTACGATTTTGCGCTGGTGCAGGACCAGCCCAAAGTGGCGCTGCATGCGCTGGTGATGCAGGTCAGTCAGCTGGCTGCCAGTCTGCAACCCGGCAGAAAACTGGCGTTGACACAGTTTTCTGTGACCACACCAACCATCGATTTTTCCGTGCAACAGCAGCCGCAACTGCGATTACAGCAGCTGGCTTTGAATCTGGATGGCCTGACCTTGCAGCAAGGTAAAGATACCCGTGCTGCATTCAAAAGTGCTGTGGTGCATTTGCCACAGCTGGATGTCCAGCTCAACGGCGGCACACAGGCTGCGTTTGCCGGACTCACCCTGGAAATGCAGGCGCTGGCATTGACCAAGGGCAGTGAGCCCCTGCTGAACTTGCCAGACTTGGCGCTGCGTGGGCTCGACTTTAATTTGGCAGAGCGTAGCCTTAAAGTGGCGCAAGTGGTGCTGCCCAATGGGGAAGTGCATGCCACGCTGGATAAGGCGGGTGTGATCAACTGGCAGCAGGCGTTTGCCATTGAAGCGCCGCTGACCAGCGAGGCAAATGTGGCTGAGACTGCGCCTGTGGCTGATGAGGTCACCGAGGAGAAACCATTTCAACTCCATATTGATGATGTGCAATTGCAGCATTGGCGTCTGGCGTTTGAGCATCAGCAATTGCTGCATCCATTGCGTATCAGCGTCGCCGATTTTAATCTGGGCTTTGCCGTGGCAGGCCCGGCAAATGCATTGGCGATTCAGCATGTGCAAAGCAGCATCAATACTGTCACAGCGCATTCCTCTGCGTTTAAATCACCGGTGGTCAGCCTGGCCAAACTCAACCTGAATGAAGCAGCGCTGCATCTGTCCGAGCACACGGTGCAGGTGCAGGGCCTGCAGTTATCCGGCTTGAAAACTGAGGTGGTACAGCCAGCGGCCGGACAGCCGCTAAACTGGCAGGCGATTCTGGCGCCGTTACCGGTGGCGGCAGTACCGACAAGCCAGACAAGCTTGCGCACGACCGTGTCGGTACCACCGCATCCCAAGGCCAGTTCTGGTAGTCAGGCTCGTCCATGGTCAGTCAGCCTGAAAAAACTGGCGCTGGACAATGCCAGCGTACATATCGAGGATGCCAGCCTTTCTACCCCCGTGGTGCTGGATATTGAAAAAGCCTTGTTTGAAGTACGCGATGCTTCGCTGGACTTACGCAAGCCGCTGCCAGTCAATCTGGCGTTTCAGGTCAGGCAGGGTGGCCAATTCCGCTTGCAGGGCAAGCTCACACCGGATCCTTTAAAGGTCGATGCCCATCTGAATTTGCAGCAGTTATCCCTGTTGCCTTTTTCGGGCTACGTCAATCAGTTTGCCTTATTGAAACTGCATAGCGGGGCGCTGGATGTGGACGGGCAACTGGCGTTACAACAGCAAAAAACGCTGACGGGTGATTTTAAAGGGGGCTTTCATATCCACCAGCTGGGCGTGGTGGAAGAGACAGGCGCAGTGCCATTTTTAACGTGGGAGCGGGTCGGCAGTGATAGCCTCGCGCTGACGCTGGCGCCCAATCAGTTGCATATGACTACGCTAGAGATCGTGAAGCCGACTGGGAAGCTGATTATTCATGAAGACCGCACCATGAATGTCACCCGCATCATGCGCCCGCCTGCCGCTGCCAGTGCCGCCTCAGTGCAGGCTGGGCCTGCGGGTGGCTCACCTTCAGGTTCTGTACAAAGTGCGGTTGCCAGGCCTGCAACTACGCCTGTCACTATGCCTGACGCGGGTGCAAAACAGGCCAGCAGTGAAAGCTTTCCTCTCAGTATTGACACGGTGCGTATTGACCGCGCCGAACTCGATTTTGCCGATTTGTCGCTGACGCCACAATTTGGTACGCATATCAATGCGTTGAGCGGTGTGATCAATGGCGTATCCACGCAGCCTACCTCGGTGGCGCAGGTCGAGCTGGATGGCAAGGTCGACGAGTATGGCTCAGCCACCGTACGCGGCGCATTGCAGCCATTTAATGTGACACAGTTTACTGATTTGAAGCTCTCGTTTAAAAATCTCGAAATGAACCGGCTCACCCCTTACTCAGGCAAGTTTGCGGGTAGACGCATTGATTCCGGGCGCTTGTCTGTCGCGCTGCAATATAAAATCAAGCAGCGTCAGCTGGCAGGTGAAAACAAGTTTGTGATCCAGAAGCTCAAGCTTGGGGAACGTGTGGACAGCAAAGAGGCGGCAAACCTGCCGCTGGATCTGGCGATTGCAATTCTGGAAGACAGTGATGGCGTGATCGACCTCGACTTACCGATTGCGGGCAGCCTGGATGATCCGCAGTTCAGCTATGGTGGCATTGTCTGGAAGGCGATTAAAAATGTATTGACCAAGATTGTGACATCGCCGTTTAAGGCCTTGGGCAAGCTGTTTGGCGGTGGCGGTGACCAACTTGATGGTATTGTGTTTGAAGTGGGGAGCGCTGTGATTACACCACCCGAGCAGGAGAAGCTGGCCGCAGTTGCACACATGCTGAGTCAACGCACCAAGTTGAGTTTGTCTGTCACGCCTGCTTACAATCAGGCAGCAGATGCACGTGCATTGCAGGAACAGTCCTTGCGCAAGCAGGTGGCTGTGGCTCTGGGGATCAAACTGGCTGAGGGGCAATCACCGGGGCCGATTGATTTGAGCAATCCAAAAACGCAAAAAGTGCTGGATGATTTGTATAACACATTGACGAAAAAACCGCTGCTCAAGCGACTGGCTTCGAAATTTGAAAAGCCGGAAGATGGGCATTATGCACAGCTACAGGAGCAGTTGACCCTCAGTATCGTCATCACTGAGGCTGATTTGCAGGCGTTGGCTACGGCCAGGGGCAAGGCGATGCAGAAGTTTTTGGCAGATGCCGGGATTGCTGCCCAACGCTTGCGGGCGCTGCCACCTGTCAAAGTGTCAGAAACACCGGCGATCAGCAAGCTGGCCATGGAGGTCAATGCTGAAAAATAGTGTATGCAGGGCACTGCAACCACAGGCAGCAAATGCTTGTTAATCCATATGACAAGGAGCATGAAACATGGCAAAGTTTGTCCCAGGGCAAGAAATTAAAACGGATACGTCGAGTATTGAAGTCACCATGGATGCTGTCAACCCCTTGCCTCCCGGCAGGCACCGTTTTCAGCTGATTGTCGAGGATGATTCCGGTAATGTGTCTGAGCCTGCCACGGTGGATGTGGTGGTGATTGACAACAAAAAACCGACTGCAGTACTTGATGCCCCAGCTACAGTAGCGTTTGGTAATTCATTTTCATTGTCGGGCGCACGCTCGTTCGATCTGCCGCCGGGAAAGATTAAAAGTTACCACTGGGTGCAGCTCTCCTGACGGGCCATCAGGTGGTGATTCTCATCAGCGCACAGGAGCCACGTTGAATATTCAAAAGTCGATTGTTTTAGTGGCGCTGACAGGCGCCATAGGCACGCTCTGGTTTGAGTATGTGGCCGCCGTAGGCTTTGGGTTTCTGACGACCAAGGTTGGCTGGTGGATGACCGTGTGGGCAGTGTTGCCATATGTGATAATCTTTTTTGGCAGACATGTCGCAAAGGGAATTCAAGCCCAGCGCTGGATGCTCTGGGTTTCATTGCTGGTGGTCACCACAGGATTGTATGCCTATTACCAGGCATTTTTTGTGTTTCTGGATGCGCAGAGTGCGCTGATCTTTCTGTTCATGCCTTTGTTGCAGAGTATGGTTTGCTGCATGCTGTTGATTGTTATTAAAGTATTTCGAAAGTAATGTGTGCCATATGAGAGGGAGAATGCGCGTGAAGCAACTCTTGCGAGCCATGACTGTGACGATGTTAGCCTTGCTTGCGGCTTGTTCGTCACAGCAGATGTATACGTCAGGACAGTATTTGCAACGCAACCAGTGTATGCAACTGGTTGAACAGGCGGCCATGGAACAGTGTTTGCGGCAGGCCGATATCCCGTATGAGCACTATTCAAAGGCACGCGGGGAGTCAAAGGAACGTGGAGAGGTTCAGCCCTGATGTCCATCAGCCCGGTCTGGTGTATGCCTACCAGTTTCTGGTGCCTCTTTCCAAAACCGTCTCAGCCTTTATCTCGAAGCTGCCGCGTTTTTTAGCCATGCCGGAAGTGTTTGCCACGACCGATATGGCGGGTTTGCTTGCATGGATGCGTCTCCTGACAAGTGCAAGTAATGACCGGCGGGCTTGCCATATGCATCCTCAATCAAGCCCGTATTTTTAAATTAAAAGTCTATGGTTGCCGAGATTAATGCCGTGCGTGGCGCACCCATGGTAATAAAGCTGCGCGAGACTGAATTCCAGTAATCCTTGTCAGCCAGATTCATGATATTTGCCCGCAAGGTGACATTATTGCCGGAAAGCTTGGTGACATAGCGTGCCCCGGCATCCAGGGTAGCCCAGCCGGGAATGCTTTGGGTGTTGCCAGCATCGGCTTGGGCGTCACTAAAGGCGTTTACACGGCCAGTCAGTGTCAATCCTGGAATTTCAAAAATATCATACTCTCCGTTAATCACTACACTGACTTTAGGCACGCCGATCGCATCTCTGCCATCGTTAATCCCGTTTAGTGTTTTTGTCTGTTCAGCATTGATCAACGTAATGCCACCCAATAACCGCAAGCCGTTCAGGGGTTGACCAAATGTGGATAGTTCCAGGCCGCGATTGCGCTGTTCGCCATCGGTCACAAACCGGTTGGCGGTATTGGTAAATGCGCTGGGTTGTGTAATCTGGAAAATTGCAGCAGTGACGCCAAACGTACCGGCATTGTATTTCACGCCGATTTCATGTTGCTTGGCGACAAATGGTGCCAGACTCTCGCCGGCATTTACGGCTGTATTGGGTGCGGTTGAGCCTTGAGATAGTCCTTCACTATAATTGCCATATAACGAATAGTTGCCAAGTTTGACAAGCAGAGCGCCAGTGGGCGTCACTTTACTTTCATCATAAGCGTCCGTTTTCACTCCAGCACTAAAAATGCCGCTATACAATGATTGAGAGCGCCCACCCAGTGTGAGCAATAGATTGTCTTGCAGAAAACCAAAAGTGTTCATCAGCGCGACACTGTTTAATTGTAAATCTCCATTTTGTGGAATGACGCCAAAATTCACAACAGGTTTTGCCAAGTTGGGGCTTTGGTAAATATTGCCTGTATAGACGCCAGTTGCATGTGCGACCAAGCCCCCGGCAATGCGGTTGAAATCAGTGTAGCTTAGAGCGTAAGTGTTGCTCACCCCGCCCAGTTGCAAGCGACCCCGTAAACCAAGTTCATAGGTATCTACCTCGTACCAGCCCTGATAGCCGCCCACACGGGCTGTGAAATCTCCAGCACTATTGATCAGGCGGCGCCCCTGTGAGCCAGCATAAAAATATTCTTCATTGCCTTTGGCCTGTCCATAGCTGGCATAAGCTGTTAAAGCAGGATTAAACGCATATTCCAATTTTGTCATCCAGTAATGGGAGTCTCCTTTGAAAAACTCCCAGTCATTGACAAAATTCTTATCATTATCCGGTGCGCGTGGCAGGGCAAAGCCCTGATTGTAGACAATATTCGCAGAATAGCCTTTTGTTAAACGGTCCTGACTGGCCAGATCAAAGCTGGCAGTGAGTTTCTCACCTCGATAGTCAACTGCCAGAGAGCCGATATGCATGCGATCAGACTGGCGACTGATTGGCGTGTTTCCATCACGTGCCAGCACGTTTAAACGTACACCCCAGGCATTGTCTTCCCCAAACCTCCGTCCCAAGTCCAAGTGCCCGCCAAACTGGCTGTCTGAAATATAGCTGGCGGTGAAACGATTGAGCGGCGTGTCACCCGCCCGCTTGGGGACCAGGTTAATATTGCCGCCGGTCACGCCAAAGGGACTGCTGCCATTAAGCATGGAGGCAGGCCCTTTCAGGACATCGACCCGCTCATAAAAATCTGGTGCAATGCGGCGCAGTTCGGTCATCCCGTACAAGCCATTGATGCCGACCTGATTGGTAAACAGGGGAAAGCCGCGGATATGATAAGTCTCGCTGTCGCCGTACTCGGCCATGGCACTGCGTATGGAGGGGTCCACTGCAATAATATCGGCCAGCCGTCGTGCCTGCTGATCAAGCACAAATTGTTCGGTATAGCTTTGTGTGCTGAAGGGCGTCTCAAAAATATCGACATTCCCCATGATGCCCATACGGCTGGCTTTCGCAACTTGGCCACCTGCAAATACAGGGGGTAATTCACTGGCTGATTGATTGCGGCTGGCCTGTACCGCAACTTCGGGAAGCGTATCCGCATGGTGCTCGATTGGGCGTGGAACAATGATGATGGCGTCATTTGTCGCGTTTGCCTGCAAGCCGCTATCGCGAAGCAACAGTTGCAATGCCTGTTGGCGCGTTAATTGTTTTTTGATGGCCGGGACGGATTTTCTTTTCACCAATGCCGGGTCAAAAGTCAGGGTAATGGCTGATTGTTTTGCCAGAGCATTGAGTGCATCTTCCAGTGTGCCTGCAGGGAGGTGAAAGTTAAATAATGGGCTTTCTTCTGCGTAAGCTGCGAGGGATGCTACTGCGCAGAAGACACCTGAGGTGCTGGCAAGCAAGGTGGCATGGAGTGCTGCCGAAAGATAGCGGTTCAATCGTTTTTGTGGGTGATGTGCTTGCGATGGCATGGGTAAACCTCTTTGAGAATGAGAGAAATACCCTTATGCCGAACAGGTATGAATAAACCCGCAGATTTTTCTGGTTTATTTTTTTCTGAGGATGATCCGATTGTCCTGGTGAAGTATGCGCACTGGCAGCGTTTGCGCAATCACTTGCAATGCATGCTCCGCTGCATCTGCACGATTAAGCTGAAAAACACCTGATACCATCAGATCACCCACTTCCGCTTCGTAGTGTAGTGGCAGTGCCTGATAGCGTAATAATTCGGTGATTAATACATCCAGTCGCATTTGTTTGGCCACAATCACGCCATCTACCCAAGCCATTGGATCTGTATGTTGGATGTTTACTTTGAGCGGCATGGAAGCCGAGCCCTGCATGCGATAAGACTCGTGGGCATAGGCCCGCGCCGGCAGTTGTTGCCCCATGTGCATGGCGACGATGCCCTCGGCGACATACAGTTGTGTAGCAGTGGCTTGCTGGTGGACAGAAAAACGAGTGCCTATGGCTTCTAAGTTTACTTGCGAGCTATTGACCCAAAAAGCACGCCGCCCAAAAAGTGCTTCTTTATCATGCCCGGTTTCTATATAGACCTCACCATGATTGAGGACGATTTCACGCTTCCATAGCGAGTAGTGGACCTCTACACTGGAATCGGTATTGAGCATCAGCTGCGTGCCATCTGCCAGTATGAATTGGGCGCGCTGGCCCATGCTGGTGGCGTAGTGTAATCGCTGCTGCCATGGCCCGTACTGGTTAATGAGCATCGCAAGGCCAATTAATGTGATTGCGCTAATGGCAAGTGGTTTCAGTGTGTTTCTACGACCGTTCATGCTTCCGAGCTGTGTGTCTGCCAGTGCAATGGTTTGCGTGATGAGTTGTGTTGCGTCTGCCGGGATGTCATTCAGTGTTTGCTCCATGGCATGCAGTTTCTGCCAGGCGGCCTCATGTGCAGGGTCTTGCGTACACCATTGTGTAAAGCGTTGCGCGTCTTCTACACTTGCCGTCCCTGAGCGCAATTTGACTGACCATAAGATCAGTTCTTCTAGGATGGCTGGTGATATGTCTGCTTGATCTGTGTTCGTTTGCGCGGTCGGTTTGAGCATGGGGCTATTAAGCAATCCTGTATTTGTAAATGATGTTTGGTTCAGGAAAATTGGAGCATGAGTAAATGACGCAATGCGGTGGCCATATAACTCTCAACCGTACGCAGCGAAATATTCAGTCTGCCTGCAATTTCAGGATAAGTCAGCCCTTCAAGTTTTGACATCAAGAATACATGGCGTACATTGGGCTTCAGTCCATTGAATAATCGGTCTATCTGCAATAGTGATTCCATCATCGCATGATGTTCTTCAGGCGAGGGTGCGAGCGACTGCGGTAAATGCATGATCGTTTGATAATAAGCTTGCTCCAAGGTTGTTCGACGAAATTGATCAATCATCAAACCATGCGCAATGGTCGTTAAAAAGGCACGAGGCTCCTGCACATGTGTCAGCCCCGAAGGTTTGGTGATGAGTCTTAGAAATGTATCGTGGGCAAGATCATTGGCATTGTGTATGCACCCTAAACGACGTTTTAACCAACTGACCAGCCAGCCATGATGGGTGTGATAAAGTGTCTGGATTTCTTGCTGAAATGACATATGCGGGGCTGGTAGCTTTTATATTAATGATAATTATTCTCAATTATAGTGGGAGTCGATGTTACTGACAATATGCAGTCTTACAAGCATTTTTTGATTCGAATGGTCTTGGCCTGCTTAAGGTTGATACAGCTTACTTATGCGTTTTTTAATCTTTTTATGGGTATTACCCACGACACTGATAGGCGTGATGCTGGGGGTGTTTTGGGTGTTATTCGGTGCAAAAGTGCGGCTTGTGTATGGTGTACTTGAGGTGTATGGGGGATGGCTTGCACAGCAAGCCGCGCAGCGAGGAGGATTTGCTGCAATGGCATTAGGGCATGTCATTCTGGGCTGTTCTGACGATGTGCTGGAGCAGTTGCGCCGACATGAGCACGTACATGTCAGGCAAGCAGAGCGCTGGGGTGCATTATTTGTGCCTGTTTATTTATTTTCTAGTCTCTGGCAATGGTTGCGAGGGCGTCATCCCTATTATGATAATCCATTCGAACGCGAAGCTTTTACTGCTGACGTGCCTCAAATTGACACGGCGCAATCCAGTCTTAAAGAATAGAAAGCGCCAGCATTGCTGGCGTTTTTCTGAAGCGCTGGATACAGTCTAATAAAGACTTTCCCAGAATTTCCACCAGATTTTTTCATCTTCCTGGATTTTTCCGGTCACCATCGGGTTATCAGGGTAATTTGTTTTCAAAATACGCAAAGTGTCGGCCTTGAGATCATCCAGCTCCATGGCGTCGTAGGCGCTGACCATGGTCACCAATGCATCTTCGACGGCCGTTGAATTGGGGTAGGTTTCGAGTACAGAACGCGTTCTGTTTAAAGCTGCGACGTAAGCCTTACGCTGCATGTAATAGCGTGCGACGTGCATTTCATGCAATGCCAGTGCATTGACCAGATAAATCATGCGTTGGTTAGCGTCTTTATAGTAACGACTGGTGGGGAAGCGCTCAGTCAGTTCTTTAAATGCAGCAAAAGAAACCTTCAGTGTCTTTGGGTCGCGGTCATTAATCTGCTGGCCCGTATACTTTTCCATGAATCCGCGTTCGTTAAATGTTGCCAGGCCTTTTAAGTAGTAGGCGTAATCCAGATTGGGGTGATTGGGGTGCAGCTTGATAAACCGGTCGAGTGCCGAAATACAGAGTACCGGTTCAGTTTTTTTATAGTAGGCGTATGCCACTTCCAGTTGTGCTTGTGTGGCGTAGGCGCCATGCGGATAACGCGACTCCAGCTTTTGAAAATATTCAATCGCCTTGTCGTAATTCTTGTCCACCATTTTTTCCTGGCCGGTGGCATAAAGCCTTTGTTCGCTCCAGCCTTTGGTTTCATCCAGTGGATTTGGGTTACCAAAAATGGCGCAGGCGCTCATTGAAATCGCGGCGATGAAAATAAAAGCACGCGTGAGCAGGGCGTTAAGCGGTAAAATGCGAAGCATGTTGTTAAACAGTCGTTAGATTAAGGAACTCAAGGCATTATAACTGATGCCGTTTAAAAATATGAAAGAAAGCGCAAGCTTAACTCTGGTCGTCCCTACCAGCCTTGGTGGGCAGCGTTTGGACCTCGCCTTGCAGCAGATGTTGCCTGATCATTCCCGCAGCCGTTTACAAGCCTGGATTAAAGAAGGATTGGTGCTGCTGGATGGCGCTGTCCCTACTGCAAAAACCAAAGTGTGGGGCGGCGAGAAATTGCTGGTCAACCCGCCTGAAAACCTGCAGGAAAACGCGTTTTCGCCGGAAGATATTCCACTGGATGTGGTGTATGAGGATGATGCCCTGATGATTATCAACAAACCTGCGGGTTTGGTGGTGCATCCTGCCGCCGGTAACTGGAGCGGTACCTTGCTCAATGCCTTGCTGTTTCAGTGGCCGCAGCTTAAAGACGTGCCCAGGGCCGGGATTGTGCATCGTTTGGATAAAGATACCAGCGGCTTGCTGGTGGTCGCCAAAACATTAGAGGCGCAAACCAGCCTGGTGCGTCAGTTGCAGGCGCGCACAGTCAAGCGTGAATATCGGGCGATTGTCTGGGGGCAGCTCTGGCGCAATGGCAAAGTCGATCAACCCATAGGACGTCATCCACATCAGCGCACCAAAATGGCGGTGGTGCGCAAGGGCAAGTCTGCCGTCACCCACTATCAGATTCTGGAGCGCTTTGGTACCAATACCTATTTGCGCTGCAACCTGGAAACGGGGCGTACCCATCAGATCCGCGTGCATTTGCAATACCTCAAGGCCCCGATCGTGGGCGATCCGATGTATGGCATCGGCAATATCATTCCGCACAAGATGATGTCGCCAGAACTGCGTACAGTGATTGGTGATTTTAAGCGTCAGGCCTTGCATGCGGTCAAACTGGGGCTGATCCATCCGGTCACAAATGAATTCATGGAGTGGCAAATTGAGCTGGCGGATGATATGCGCGTACTGCTGGATGCGATGCGCACCACCGAGCTGCCGGACGAGCCATTGGCGCCGGTGGATTTCAATGTGGATGAAAACGGTTTGTTTATTGGCGAAGATGATGAGGACTGGGGCGATGATGATCTGGATGCAGACTTTGATGATGCCGAGGGCGACGATGCAGACTGGGACGATGATGCACCCCTGGAAGATGAAGAATAGCAAGCGGCATCAGCATGGCTGACTTACCCATCATTACGCCAGACTGGCCGGCGCCGGCCAATGTCAAAGCCCTGCAAACCACGCGCCTGGGTGGCGTGAGCACGGGTGTGTATGCCAGTTTGAATCTGGGTGATCATGTCAAGGATCAGCCGCAAAATGTGGCGGCTAACCGGCAGCGTTTAAGCCCTTTGCTTCCGTCTGAACCGGTCTGGCTCAATCAGGTGCATGGGATACGCGTGATTGATGCCGCATTGGCCAATTGTGTGGAAAGTGCCGATGCCAGTTTTACCACCCGCAAACAGGTGGTGTGCGTGACCATGACTGCCGATTGTTTGCCCGTATTGTTATGTGACCAGGCCGGTACGGTCGTGGCTGCCGTACATGCCGGTTGGCGCAGTTTGTGTGATGGGGTGATCGAAGCCACCGTGCACGCCATGCCTGTCGCACCCTCCACCTTGCTGGCATGGCTAGGTCCGGCTATCGGCCCGCAGGCCTTTGAAGTGGGCGGTGAGGTGAGGGCGCAGTTTATGACGCAAGATGCACAGGCAGAAGCTGCGTTTGTGGCCCATGGCGAAAAATGGCTGGGCGATTTATACACCATTGCCAGACAGCGCTTAAAGCGGCTGGGCGTGACGCAGGTGTATGGTGGTGGCCGCTGTACCTATAGCGAAGCAGAGACCTTTTTCAGCTTCAGGCGTGAGGGTGATACCGGGCGTATGGCAAGTTTGATCTGGCTGGAGTAAATTTTTTAGCTACAGAGGACACAGAGTTGAGAAACAAGGGCTAAGAACGATGATGCTGTGAGCGATGCGCTACGTTTTTTCTAGAGTCTTACTGTTTTGGTTTTCTCTGTGTTCTCTGAGCCCTCAGTGGTGAATAAGCTTTTTTAAATATGAAAAAACATTTAATTTTTGATCTGGATGGGACGCTGATTGATTCTGCGCCCAGTATTTTGCACTGTTTCGGCCTGGCCTTCAGTTCGACCAATACCCCGCTTAAGACCGAATTGAACAACGATGTGATTGGTCCGCCGTTGATGGAAGCGCTCAAGCGCTTGTCCGGTAGCGACGATACAATGCTGCTTAACACCCTTGCTGCGGCTTTCAAGCAGCATTACGACACTACCGGCTATTTGCAATCAGTGGTATTTGACAGTGTGCCCGCCATGCTTAAGCAGTTGCAGGCGGCCGGATATGCGTTATATATCGCCACCAACAAACGCTTTTACCCGACCGAAAAAATTGTAGCGCACCAGGGCTGGCAATCTTTGTTTACCGGCGTGTATGCACTGGATTACTTTCAGCCGGCCTTGAAGTGCAAAGCAGACATGGTGGGTCAGATTGTGACGGATCTGGCGCTGGATACACAAGATTGCCTGTATATCGGTGACAGGGTGGAAGACGGGCTGGCCGCCGATGCCCACCAGATGGATTTTGTACTGGTGAGCTGGGGCTATGCAGGCGATCTGGCCTTGCGCAAGCCACACTGGCCAACCTGTGCGGCTGTGGCGGGACTACCGGCGCTGATTCAACATCTATAACTGCGCACACAGGAGAAGAAGACCTCCATGAAGAAAAAAATACACCGTTCGCGCCGTCATCCGGCGCCGCCTTATGTGCCCGGGCTCCCTGCCCGCAACCGGATGCGCGACTGGAAAACCATGCTGCCGCTGGCGCTGCTGGTGCTGGCGTTTCTGTTTGTCGGCAGCTATTTGCACTGGGACCATAAAGTGCTGGCAGGCGTCACGCTGGTGGTGGGGCTGGTGTCTGGCCTGTTTGTCTGGGTGCTTGGCTTGATTGGCCTGGTGCCGCTGATAGGCCCGCTCATCGTCAAGGCCCTGAGCCTGGGGTTTATCTGGCTGCTCAATGCGCTGGGCTATCTGGTGTCCTATATTGCCATCCGTCGCGGCTACAGTCAGGATGTATTGACCTATCGCGGCCTGACCGTGGCGCTGATTGTCGGTATCATCATCGGCTATGTCGTTGCACAGTTTATTTAATTACCTTAGTGTGCAAATAGTGTGCAAACCTGGTCATTTCAATACCCGTTAACTGTTTGTTTATGCTTTGTTTTTTTGATAACTCACGTATAATGCGCGCCTCTTTCCTGTGAACACTGCATGACATCCTTGACTCTGTTACTTGCTGATATTTCCCCGTTTACCGGTATGGTACTGGCTTGTCTGGTAGGGGGGGTGCTGAGCGTCTCGGTGGCCGCCATCTTCGCCCTGAATGCCAAAAAGCAAATGGTGCCGCTATTGGTCAGTTATGCGATTGGTGCTTTACTGGCCGCCGTATTCCTTGAAATCCTGCCACACGCGATTCAGACAGCACCGAATATTGAAGCCATGACAGGGATGATGCTGTTTGGCATTCTGCTGTTTTTTGCACTGGAAAAACTGGTGTTGTGGCGGCATTGTCATGGCGATCATTGCGAGATACATGCACCGCATGATGAAGCACATTGCCCTGACTTGCATGCTGCGCCCGCACAGGCAGGCGTGAAATTCAAACTGGCGCCAACGCAGGTGCCACAATTACAGCGTCACCAGCACGGGCCTGACTGTGATCATGCGCCATTACATCATGACCATGGCCATGATCATGGTCGTAGCGGCATGATGATTATGATCGGGGATACCTTTCATAACTTTGTCGATGGTATTTTGATTTGTGCCGCTTTTATGGTGGATATGCAAGTGGGGCTGGTTACTGCACTGGCGATCATTGCCCATGAAATTCCGCAAGAGGTTGGGGATTTTCTGATTCTGCTGCATTCAGGCTATAGCAAGCAAAAAGCATTTTTATTTAATATCGCATCCAGCCTGGCAACGCTGGTGGGTGGGATTCTGGCCTATCTTGCACTGACTCTCGTGCAACCCTGGGTGCCTTACATTTTGAGCCTGGCAGCCGCCAGCATGCTCTATGTGGCGGTGGCCGATTTGATTCCCGGCTTGCACAAGCGCACAGCCATGCGAGACACGTTATTGCAATTATTATTGATCGCCCTGGGCGTGGCTTCGGTCGCGGTGACCAAGTGGCTGGTCGAAGGTTAAAGGGTTTACATTATGCAAAATACTCCCAAAGTCGGTTTTGTTTCATTGGGCTGTCCCAAAGCCGGGTCTGATTCCGAGCGTATCCTGACCCAGTTGCGGGCCGAAGGCTATGAAATCAGCAACAGCTACGAGCAGTCAGACCTGGTAGTGGTCAATACCTGTGGCTTTATCGACTCTGCGGTGCAGGAATCGCTTGATGCGATTGGTGAAGCGCTCAACAAAAATGGTAAGGTCATTGTGACGGGCTGTCTGGGCGCAAAAAAAGACGTTGTCACCGATGCTCATCCGAGTGTGCTGGCCGTGACCGGCCCCCATGCACTGGAAGAAGTGATGGGCCATGTGCATACCCATTTGCCCAAGCCGCATGACCCGTTTGCCGACCTGGTGCCACCGCAAGGCATACGGCTAACGCCAAAGCATTACGCCTACCTCAAGATTTCGGAAGGCTGTAACCATCGTTGCAGCTTCTGTATTATCCCCAGCATGCGCGGTGACCTGGTCAGCCGTCCGATTGGCGATGTGTTAAATGAGGCTGAAAGCCTGGTTAACGCTGGCGTTTCTGAAATTCTGGTGATTTCGCAGGATACCTCTGCGTATGGCGTGGACATGAAATTCCGTAAGGGCTTCTGGAATGGCCGCCCGGTGAGGACGCACATGACAGAACTGAGCAAATCTCTGGGCGAGCTGGGCGTATGGGTGCGTTTGCATTATGTCTATCCATATCCGCATGTGGATGATGTGATTCCACTGATGGCCGAAGGCGCCATTCTGCCGTATCTGGATGTGCCGTTTCAGCATGCCAGCCCGCGTGTGCTCAAAACCATGAAGCGTCCTGCCAGCAGTGAGAATAACCTTGCCCGTATCAAGGCCTGGCGAGATATTTGCCCGGAAATTGCGATTCGCAGTACCTTTATTGTTGGCTTCCCGGGCGAAACAGAAGACGACTTCAAAATGTTGCTCGATTTTATGGAAGAGGCGCAACTGGACCGCGTCGGCTGCTTTGCCTATTCTGCAGTAGATGGCGCAGCCGCGAATGCCTTGCCTGATCCTGTGGCCGAAGAAATCAAGCAGGAACGCTTAAGCCGCTTTATGGAAGTGCAAGAGCGTATCAGCGCAGCGAAAGTCGCGGCAAAAATTGGCAGCCTGCAAACCGTACTGGTGGATGAGCTGACCGAAGATGACAATGGCAATGTGATTGCGATTGCCCGTACCAAGGCGGATGCACCGGACATTGACGGCATTGTTTATTTGCAGGATGGCGAAGGGTTGAACCCGGGCGACTTTGTCGATGTGCAGATTGTGGATGCACAGGGGCATGATTTGATTGGTGCACCGCCCGAATTTTAAGGCGATGCTCCTGAATAAAAAATGCCGCATTAGCGGCATTTTTTATTTTCTGGCACAGCTTTTGTCAGGTCTGGTCTTATGTAGGTCTGGGCTTGCGTCCGCTTAGGCTGCGATTGCCGGGCGTTCGCAGTCCGCACGTTCAGCAAAGATATCCAGCGTAAACGGGCAGCGCTTCAGTTTATTTTGTATGGCTTTGCGCTTGCCGGATGGTTGCAGGTTGACATAAGGGGTCTGGCTCAGGCGCACATAGCCAGATTGCATCAGTTTTTCGACGGTGGTTTCGAACTGGCTCAGCGGGTTATCCATATTCTGCAAGGTAATGCCATGCTTGTGGACATCCAGCACATGATAAATGGTTTGGGATTGCCCATTGGCGGCAGGTTTGCCGTAGAGTTCTCCCACATGAATGTCGGCTTGCGAATGAGGTATGTGCTGCATGCAGGAATGATAGCGCGTTTGCTGCACGGCTTCAATCCATCTGCGTCGCCCAGACGCTTGATAAGCCGGGTGATAAGCCGGGTGATAAGCCGGGCGGGCGTGTTAAAATGAGCGCTTGTGTGTTTAGAGAGTCATCATGTCAGTTGTTAAAACCCGTTTTGCCCCCAGTCCTACCGGTTATCTGCATATCGGCGGTGCACGTACTGCCCTGTTTTCATGGGCGTACGCCAAGCGGCATGGCGGACAGTTTATTTTGCGTATCGAGGATACTGATGTGGCGCGTTCCACACCGGAGGCGGTACAGGCGATTCTGGATGGCATGGCATGGCTGGAGCTGGATCATGACGAGGGTCCTTACTACCAGATGCAACGCATGGACACTTACAAAAAAATGATTCAGCACATGCTGGATGCAGGCGATGCCTATCATTGCTACTGCAGCAAGGACGAGCTGGATGCACTGCGGGAAAGCCAGATGCAGCAGGGCGTCAAGCCACGCTATGACGGGCGCTGGCGCCCTGAGCCAGGCAAGGTGCTGCCGGAACCCCCTAAAGACGTACCGCCAGTTGTGCGCTTTAAAAACCCGACTGAAGGTGTGGTGGCCTGGGAGGATATGGTTAAGGGCCGTATCGAGATTGCCAATGCCGAGCTGGATGACCTGATTATCGCCCGTGCCGATGGCACGCCAACCTACAATTTCTGTGTGGTGGTCGATGATTGGGAAATGGGAGTGACTCAGGTGATTCGTGGGGATGACCATGTCAACAATACGCCACGCCAGATCAATATGCTTAAGGCCCTGGGTGCGCAGATTCCGCAATACGCCCATTTGTCGATGATTCTGGGTGACGATGGTCAAAAACTGTCAAAACGACATGGTGCCGTAAGCGTCATGCAATACCATGAAGACGGCTATTTGCGCGAGGCTGTATTGAACTATCTGGCCCGTCTGGGCTGGTCACATGGCGATGATGAAGTGTTTGACATGACGCAGTTCTGCGCATGGTTTGATCTGGACCATATCACACCGTCTGCTGCCCAGTTCAATACGGAAAAGCTCAACTGGCTGAATGCACATTATATTAAAACCCTGCCGCTTGAACGTATTGCCGAAGAGGTCAAACCTCGGCTAGGTAAACTGGGTATTACGGAGACCAGTGCACCAGATTTATTGGCAGTACTTAATTTATACCGGGAGCGTGCCAATAATCTGAACCAGCTGGCGCAGGAAATTGCCTTCTTCTATCAGATGCCTGTCATTAACGAAGCAGATGCCGCCAAGCATATTCAGCCAGAAACTTCAGGAATTATCGAAAAATTTTTGGAAAAGGCTAAAGATTCCGACTGGACTGCCGATAATCTACACGATGCGCTTAATTTCGTGGTGACTGAACAGCAGATCAAGTTTCCCAAGCTGGCGATGCCTTTGCGAGTGGCTTTGATCGGGATTGCCCAGTCGCCCAGCATTGATCAGGTGATGGCAATTCTGGGTAAAGAAACCTGTTTGCAGCGCATTCACGCTTTATTTCCAAAAAAATAAAGCGTGGGGATTGAAATTGGAACAAATTAGTACAATTATAGTCATTATGATGGATTGGTGTTCAAGATAACAAAAACTCCAATACGATTAAAACAAACAAGGAGCAACTCCATGAATAACAAAGGCCAAATGCTGCAAGACCCTTTTCTGAACGCCTTGAGAAAAGAGCACGTGCAAGTGTCCATTTACCTGGTGAACGGTATCAAACTGCAAGGCCAGGTTGATTCTTTTGATCAATATGTGATTTTGTTGAAAAACACCGTCACCCAAATGGTTTACAAACACGCTATTTCTACCATTGTTCCTGCACGTCCGGTGAATCTGGGGCCGCACGAACCTGCACAAGAATCGTAATGCATGTTTGACAGACCTACGGGCGGAGATGCCGTAGTCCTGGTCAGCGTTAACTTTGGGGACGCTGATTATGAAGAAAGCTTGCAAGAACTCCGCCACCTCGCCGGCACCGCCGGTCTCAATATCTCTGCCACACTGGAAGGTAAACGTCAGTCACCCGATCCCAAGTATTTTATTGGTTCGGGCAAGGCGGATGAACTGAAAGTGCTAATGGCTGCCTATGAAAGTAAAGTGGCAGCCTTTAATCACGATTTGAGTCCCTCTCAACAGCGTAACCTCGAAAAACATCTCGAGGCACGGGTGGTGGATCGCACCGGCTTAATACTGGATATTTTTGCCCAGCGTGCGCAGTCACATGAGGGTAAATTACAGGTTGAACTGGCGCAGCTGGAGCATTTGTCTACTCGACTGGTGCGCGGCTGGACCCACCTTGAGCGTCAAAAAGGCGGTATCGGCGTTAGAGGCGGTCCGGGTGAGACTCAGCTGGAGCTTGACCGTCGCATGTTGCGTGTGCGCGTCAAGCAGTTGCGCGAAAGGCTGGACAAGCTTAAGCAGCAGCGCGGCATGCAACGGCGTGCCCGCAAACGCTCCAATCTGATGACGGTCTCCATTGTCGGGTATACCAACGCTGGTAAGTCAACCTTGTTTAACCGGTTGACCCATTCCGGCGTGTACGCCGCTGACCAGTTGTTTGCCACGCTGGATACCACCTCGCGCAAAATGCACTTGCCTGAAGGTTTTCCGGTGGTGTTGTCTGACACGGTTGGATTTATCAAGCACTTGCCAACGACTTTGATTGAGGCCTTCGGTGCCACGCTTGAAGAGGCTGCACAGGCTGATTTACTGCTGCATGTGGTAGACGTTTCCAGCCCTAACCGGGATGGTCAGATTGAGCAGGTCAATCTTATACTGAACGAGATTGGTGCGGCAAACGTGCGGCAGATTCTGGTGTTAAACCAGATTGACAAGCTGGGAATGTCTCCGGGAATAGACCGTGACGAGTATGGTAATATCAAAACTGTGAGGGTCTCGGCCAAAGACGGTGGTGGTATTGAAGATTTACGTCAGGCGCTGTTGGAACATCAGCAATACTTGAAAAAACTGAGTACGGAAGAGCGTGCTTATGTTTAAAGATGAATAAAAATACGGAGTGTCATGCATGAGAAAATTCCCCGGCTTTTGGAACAAGAATAACGAAGGGCCACCTGATCTGGATGAGGTGTTCAAGGACTTGAATCAAAAGCTTAACCGTATGTTTGGTGGCAAGGGTGGTCAAGGTGGGGGTGCTGGCCGTGGCCCATCGTCTTCGACACCTTTACCGGTGGCGCCCATCCTGGGATTGGTGGCTGTAATCTGGCTGGGTTCCGGTTTTTACATCGTCGATCAGGGTTCTCGTGGCGTGGTGTTGCGTTTTGGTCAGCATGTGGAAACAACCACACCAGGCCCGCGCTGGCATTTGCCTTTTCCGATTGAAACGGTAGAAAACGTCAATCTGGAACAGGTGCGGACCATTGAAATGGGCTATCGCTCGTTTGAAGGCGAGACGGCCCGCAGTAAAGAGTTGCGTGAGTCGCTGATGCTGACTGATGATGAAAATATCATCGATTTGCAGGTGGCTGTGCAATATAACCTGAAGTCGGTTGAAGATTTCCAGTTTAGCAACCGCTCCACTGAAGAGAGTGTGCGCGGTGTTGCCGAAACTGCCATTCGCGAAATTGTCGGCAAAAGCAAGATGGACTTTGTCTTGTACGAAGGGCGTGACGATATTGCTGCCAAGGCCAAGAAGCTGATGCAAGACATGCTGGATCGTTACAAGTCCGGTATTAATGTGGTGAACGTGACCATGCAGAATGCACAGCCCCCCGAGCAAGTGCAGGCTGCGTTTGATGATGCCGTGAAAGCCAAGCAGGATCTTGAACGTCAGAAAAATGAAGGCCAGGCCTATGCCAATGATGTGATTCCAAAAGCACGTGGTACGGCGGCACGTCTGGCTGAAGAGGCTGCAGGTTACAAGTTGCGTGTGGAGAATGAAGCCAAGGGTAATGCTGACCGCTTTGAGCAGGTGCTTGCGCAATATAACAAAGCGCCAGAGGTGACTCGCCAGCGTTTGTATCTGGATGCGCAGGAGCAGATTTTATCTAATACCAGCAAGGTGCTGGTGGATCAAAAAGGCGGCAACAGTCTGCTCTATTTGCCATTGGATAAACTGCTGGGGTCGGGCACAACCAACAATACTAACAATACAACGCCAGCGTCATCCAATGACAAACCGGTGCAAGAGCCGCAAGCGGATGCTGGGTTGGTTGAGCGCACACGCGATGCGCTGAGAAGCCGTGATCGCGAATATCGCTAGTTGAGCCAGAGGAAGAATAAATGAAAAATATTGGAAGCATATTAATTGGCGTTTTTATCCTGCTGGTGGTGATCACTTCGTCAGCCTATACCGTGGATCAGCGCGAATATGCGCTGGTGTTCCGCCTGGGTGAAATCGTCTCGGTTAAAAAAGAGCCGGGGCTGTATTTTAAAATGCCCATGGTGGAAAACGTGCGCTATTACGACAAGCGCATTTTGACCCTGAACTGGGAAGAGCCGGATCGTTTTATCACTAGCGAGAAGAAGAATGTGCTGGTGGATTCATTTGTGAAGTGGCGCATTATTGACCCATCGAAATACTACGTTTCTGTGCGTGGTGACGAAGTGCAGGCCGAACGCCGCCTGTCGCAAATGGTCAATGACGGTTTGCGTGCCGAGTTTGGTAAACGGACTATCCATGATGTGGTTTCCGGTGAGCGTTCCGAGATCATGGAGATCCTGCGTCAGCGTGCTGACAAGGAAAGTCGCCAGATGGGGATTCAGATTCTGGATGTACGTCTGCGTCGCGTAGATCTGCCTAAAGAGGTGAGTGAGTCAGTCTATCAACGGATGGAGGCTGAGCGTAAGTCAGTCGCCAACGAGTTGCGTTCACAGGGTTCAGCGGCTGCCGAAAAAATTCGTGCGGATGCAGATCGTCAGCGTGAAGTGATTATTGCCGAAGCTTTCCGCGAGGCGCAAAAAATCAAAGGTGAAGGCGATGCCAAAGCTTCCGAGACCTATGCCCAGGCATTCGGCAAAAATCCGGAGTTTTATTCTTTCTATCGCAGTCAGGAAGCCTACAAGAATAGTTTCAAGAGCAAGTCTGATGTGATTGTTGTTGATCAAAGTTCTGATTTCTTCAAATACATGCGTAGTTCTGGCAAGAAATAAAGCTGTCTGAAATGCACTGGTGGTGGATTTTGGGCGGTGTGCTGCTGATCGAGGGGATGATGCCATTACTGTTTACACAGGCATGGCGTCAAACCTTTGAAAAGCTGCTGCAGCTACGCGATGGTCAAATTCGTTTTATCGGTTTTTTATCCGCGCTGGCCGGTTTGCTGATTTTGTGGCTTAACCGCTAGGGGCGCGTCAATTAAATGACATCAGCTGGCTTGCTTCAAGCCAGCTTTTTGCTTTTAGTCGCTTGGTCGAGCGCGCCATTTGAATACTTTACCCGTGTCTAGAACAGGGGTTTGCAGGTATAATGTCGGCATGCATAATTGGTTACTTCCTGAATATATCGAAGATGTTCTGCCTGCCGAGGCGGCCCGTCTCGAGTCCTATAGACGTCAATTGCTTGATTTGTTTCGCGTGCATGGCTATCAGTACGTGATGCCTCCCATGATGGAGTATGTCGAGTCTTTGTTGACCGGTACTGGTCATGATCTGGATATTGCCACCTTTAAGGTGGTTGACCAGCTCACCGGACGCCTGATGGGCTTGCGTGCCGATACCACGCCTCAAGCTGCGCGCATAGATGCGCACATGCTCAATCACCAGGGCGTTTCCCGCTTGTGCTATGCAGGCACCGTGTTGCGTACCAAACCAGACGGATTAGCACGTACGCGTGAGCCTTTGCAAATGGGCGCCGAGTTATATGGGCATGCCGGCATCGAAAGTGATATTGAAGTCCAGCGTCTGATGATCAAAGCCTTGCAGTTGCTGGGCATGCAAACCCTGTTTGTCGACGTCAGCCACGTCGCCATTTTTGCCAGCCTTTCTCATATGGCCCAGCTGGAAACACGGCAGGAAGAAGACTTGCAGGCAGCCTTGCACTGCAAAGATGTGGCGCGTGTCAAAGCCTTGGTTGCGAATTTGCCGGTCAAGGCGCAACAACCCTTTATTGATTTAACGCATTTGCATGGCGGCATTGAGGTGCTTGAAAATGCACGTGACTGTCTGCCGGATACCCCGGAAATTGCGCAGGCCTTGCAAGAGATGGCAGCCATTGCTGCGCGTTTGCGCAGTCCGTCCGTCGAAGTGACTTTTGATCTGAGCGAATTACGCGGCTATCACTATCATAGCGGGCTGGTATTTGCCGCCTATGCCAAAGGCTATGCTGGCCCGATTGCATTGGGTGGGCGTTATGATGAGGTGGGGGCTGCTTTTGGCCGTGCGCGTCCAGCCACTGGCTTCAGTCTCGACTTGCGCGGTGCGTTGCTGGCCCTGGGGCCTGCGCAAACTTCTATGGGAGTCTTGGCGCCCGTGTCGGATGATCCTGCTTTGCAAGCCATGATAGAAACGCTACGCGCTGAGGGCACTGTGGTGGTTGAGGCGCTGCCTGAAGCCCCTGTTCATTATTCCGAGCTGGCCTGTGACCGCATCTTGCAAAAGGTGGATGGTCGCTGGCAAGTGCTTGCTGTTTAGCTGTTAAACAGCATTTGTTACTCATTTTTTAGAAGTTTATATTGATATGACATCCTCTACTCAAGCAAAAAATGTCGTTGTGATTGGCACCCAATGGGGCGACGAAGGCAAAGGTAAAATCGTAGACTGGCTCACTGACCATGCGCAAGGCGTAGTCCGTTTTCAGGGCGGACATAATGCCGGGCATACGCTTGTAGTCGGCCAAGGCGCTGCACAAAAAGTGTACAAACTTAATCTTGTGCCTTCAGGGATTGTGCGTGACGGCGTGCATTGCTATATCGGTAATGGCGTTGTGCTGGATACTTCGCATTTGCTGAGCGAAATTGCAACGCTTGAACAAGGTGGACTGGATGTCAAAAATCGCCTTAAAGTCAGCCCTGGTTGCCCGCTGATCCTGTCGCACCACGTGGCCGTGGATTTGGCGCGTGAGGCTAAACGCAGTGCCGAGAAAAAAATTGGCACCACTGGCAAGGGGATTGGCCCGGCTTACGAAGATAAAGTCGCACGTCGCGCACTGCGCGTGTATGACCTGTTTTATCCGGAGCGTTTTGCCGAAAAACTGCGTGAGGTGATGGATTATCACAACTTTGTGCTCACCAATTACCTGGGTGCGGCAGCCGTGGATTTTCAGCAGCAGTATGATGCCAGCATGCAACATGCCAGCGTGTTGAAGCCGATGGTGGCTGATATTTCTGCCGCGTTGTATGAGGCCAATGCACGTGGTGAACATTTGTTGTTTGAAGGTGCACAGGGTACTTTGCTGGACGTGGATCATGGCACTTATCCCTATGTGACTTCCAGCAACTGTATCGCTGGTCAGGCGTCGGCAGGCACCGGTGTGGGTGCAAACATGTTGCATTATGTGCTGGGCATTACCAAGGCCTACACCACACGTGTGGGTGGCGGGCCGTTCCCTAGCGAGCTGGATATCGACACCGAAGGTGCACCCGGCTACCAAATGTCGACCGTAGGCCAGGAAATCGGCACGGTCACCAAACGCAAGCGTCGTTGTGGCTGGTTTGATGCTGCAGCATTGCGTCGATCTGCACGGATCAATGGCTTGACTGGCTTGTGTATTACCAAGCTTGATGTACTCGATGGCATTGAGGAACTCAATATCTGTACCGGCTACAAACTGGATGGCAAGGTGGTTGATATGTTGCCTATCGGTGCGGATGACGTGGCGCGTTGTGAACCGATTTATGAAACTGTTTCCGGTTGGCAGGAAAGTACATTTGGGGCCAAAACCTGGGAAGCCCTGCCTAAAAACGCGCAGCATTATCTGAAGCGCCTGGAAACTGTGTGTGGTGTGCCGATTGCGATTGTGTCTACAGGGCCAGAGCGCGATGAAACCATTGTCCTGCAACATCCTTTTGCTTGATTGGTGAAGGGTTAATCACATGAAAGCACAGCGTCTGGCATGGGCCATTACCGGATCCGGGCATTATTTGCGCGAATCGCTGTCGATATTGAAGACCTTGCAGGATGTGGATGTTTATCTGAGCCGTGCGGCCGCTGAAATTATTCAGCAATACGGTTTTCAGGCCCAGCTCGAAGCCACTGGCCATAAAGTATATCAGGACAAAACAGCCAGCAGTGTGCCAGTGGAACGCTTCTACGAAGGTGTTTACCACACATTGGTGATTTCCCCTGCGACCTCCAATACCATTGCCAAAATGGCTTATGGTTTTTCTGACAGTCTGGTGACCAACCTGTTTGCACAGGCAGGCAAAACGCGGGTACACAGCATCGTGTTTGCCTGCGATACCGCACCAGAGCTTGAGTCAGAAGCGCCGCGCGACCATATGGTAAAGGTGTTTCCACGCCAGATAGACCTGCATAATGTGGGGCTGTTAAAACAGTTTGCAGATACTGACGTTGTTGAAGATATGGATGCATTGCAGCATGCCATTATGCAGCGGCTGGCGGGTGTGCATGCAGTGCATTTGCATGCAGGTGTGGAAGTTTCCGAGCAACAGGCGGTGTAACGCGCATGACGCGGTCGCTGCTGTTCCTCACCGGAAAGCTGGCAGAACAGAGTCTGCACAAAGTGTTGCAATCCGTGCAGGCTAACAGCACACACGACCCTTTTGAGTATCAAATCAGGCAAGTCGGCGTTTCAGTGGCGGCGTTAATGACCCCGCCCTTGATCGCCCGTCGACTGCCCAAAGTCGAAAATGTCGATAAAGTGATTTTACCCGGGCTGTGTCAGGGCGACTTGACTCCGCTGATCGAGCAATGGGGCGTGCCGGTCGAGCGTGGCCCGGAAGACTTGAAAGACCTGCCTCAATATTTTGGACAGCAGGGCAAAACCCCGGATTTAAGCCAGCACAGTGTGTTGATATTTGCTGAAATTGTCGATGCGCCTGATCTGGATATTGCCCAGATTATTGAAAAAGCCCGTCACTTTCAGTCGCAAGGTGCGGATGTCATCGACTTGGGCTGTCTGCCGGGCAAGTCCTTTGCACATATGACAGACACGGTGCAGGCACTCAAGGCCGAAGGCTTCCGAGTAAGTGTTGACTCCATGCGCGAGGATGATTTACTGGCAGCAGGCAAGGCGGGCGCGGACTATCTGCTCAGTTTGCACGAGAAAAGCCTGTGGATCGCCAGTGAGGTCGCTTCTACGCCTATTCTGATTCCGGCCAAACCCGGGCAGATGGCGAGTCTGACGCGTGCCATTGAGCATTGCCTGAAAATTGGCAAGCCATTTATCGCCGACCCTATCCTAGATCCCATCCATTTTGGACTGACTGATTCAATTGTGCGCTACCACAAGTTGCGCAAGCGCTATCCAGAAATCGCCATCATGATGGGTGTAGGCAACCTGACCGAACTCACCGATGCTGACACAACGGGTATTAATGCGCTGCTATTTGGCATCATCAGTGAGCTGAATATCAATGCAGTGTTGGCTACTTCGGTCAGCGCCCATGCCGTGTATGCGATTGCCGAGGCTGATATTGCGCGACGGATCATGTATCGTGCCAAGCAAGACCAGCGCCTGCCCAGAGGGTATTCGCCAGGTTTGCTGGGGTTGCATGGGCGCAAACCGTTTCCATATGATGCGACCGAGATTGCCGCGTTTGCCGCGCAAATTAAAGACCCCAGTTTTCGCATCATGGTCAGTGAAGAGGGGGTGCATGTTTACAACCGAGATGGCATGCTACACGGTGTGGACCCATTTCAGTTCTATGCTGGCCTGCAGGTGGCGGACGATGCTTCCCATGCGTTTTATCTCGGCGTAGAGTTGGCGAAAGCGCAAATCGCCTGGCAACTTAACAAGCGCTATGTACAAGATGAATTGCTGGATTGGGGCGTGGCGAGCATGCGCCAGTCCGCACAACCGAAAGTGGCGCACCGCGAAGCGTCAATTCGCGAACGCGCAGAGCAGGCGCCAGTCAAGCCCAGCGATAATCAAGACTAATGGATCATGTGATGATTTACGAAACGATAGTGACGACGACTTCAGCCCAGGGCGAGATTCACATTGCTCCTTTTGGCATACAGTGGCGCGACGGGTTTGTCGTGATTTCACCATTCAAGCCGTCTGCGACCTTGCAGAACATTATGGACAGCGGTTGCGCCGTGCTTAACCTGACGGATGATGTACGGGTGTTTGCAGCGGCGATTGCCAGAAAAACAAAATTTGCAACCTTAACCATCAACGGGTTTCCTGGGAACCGTTTACAGGAGTGTCTGGCGTATCACACATTAACATTACATCACGTTGAAGAAGACGACTTGCGTCCCAAGCTTTGGATGGAGGTCACAAGTACCGTATCGCAGGGCCTGTTCAAGGGCTTTAATCGCGCACAGGCGGCTGTCATAGAGTTAGCCGTGCTGGTCAGTCGCCTGCATATGTTGCCGTCAGAAAAAATCATGCGCGAACTGGAGTATTTGCAAATTGCCATCGATAAAACAGCCGGCCCACAAGAGCTTGAAGCATGGCAATGGTTGCTGGACTGCGTGAATAACCACATGGCGCAACAAACAGGCATGCAGCAGGCTTGAGGATATATATGCGGTTGTTGGTCAGTGTAAATTCTGTGTCTGAAGCCAGCCTGGCATTATCTGCCGGGGTGGATCTGGTTGATTTGAAAGACACCACCTACGGGGCTTTGGCCATGCTGGATATTGGTGTTTCGCAAGAAATTCTGCGGGCAGTCCAGCATCACCGTAAATTGCATCCGGCATCCACAGTCACCGTCAGTGCGACCATCGGCGACGAGTGTACCTCAGGGGTGCAGCTCAAACAGCGCATGGATGCACGTCTGCAGGCCGGAGTGGATATCATCAAATTGCCTGCCGCCATCTGGCTTGATCCTGGCTTGCAACCGACATTGCAGTATTATCTTGATCATCAAGTATCACTGATTGCTGTGTTCTCGCCAGCCGAACTCGCAGAATATGCCTGTGTGAATGAAAGATTAGCCGACTTGTCTGCAAAAGGTTATTTTGGTGTGATGGTGGATACGATAGACAAAAATATACCTGTCACCGGTCAAGTGAATCTGCAAACCTTAGAAGCATTCATTCAGCTTGCGCAAACATTAGCGTTATATGTCGGACTGGCTGGCGGACTGCAAGCCTCTGATCTGACATCACTCTCTGCACTACGTCCTGATTACATCGGTTTCAGAAGTGGGCTGTGTGAAAAGCAGCAAAGAAAAAACAGCTTATCGGCCAGTTTGCTGCTGGAAACAGTCAAAATAATGTCTGATATTTACCAATAGTCTGCTTGCAAACAACGTATTTGCTAGTGATTGCAGATTTCGGGTTGCTTGCAGGCTGTTGATTGCGTATAGTTTAGTCTGAGCTATCTAAGTGTGGCGTTCGCGCCCAATAACAAAGGAGTCAATAAATGAAGAAGAATTTTTTAGGCTTGGCAGTTGCTTCTGCAATGGTATTTGCATCGCAAGTTGCACAAGCTGAAGACATGTACCGTGGTGCCTGGTATGCAGTGCCAGGTGTGAGCTACATGAACACAGATAATGATCTGGAAGCTGATAGTGGCCGTGGTGGTTTTCTGGCGATTGGTAAAGAATTGAGCGAGCACTGGGATATTCAAGGTCGTTTGGGCTACAACCGTGCAGATGAAGATTTGAATTTGGGCGTTGGTGAAAGTGGAAAATACAAACAGACTGCATTAGGTCTTGATGCCTTGTATATGTTCAGCCGTGACAAATTCCGCCCATTCCTGTTAGCAGGTGTAGGTGCCGCGCGTAACAATGTTGATTACAGCATTCCTGGCGTAAACATGGATAACAAAAAAAATTCCTGGATGGCAAACGTTGGTCTGGGTGCGCAATACCTGTTTAGCGACAACTTTGGTATTCAGGCAGATATCCGCCATCAATGGAGTCGTGCAAAATACAATGTAAGTGGTTTGGTGAATGGTTCGGACACTGACACCATTGGTAACACTTTGGTTAACTTGGGCGCTATTTTCCGTTTCGGTGCACCAGCACCAGCGGTTGAAGAGCCAATGCCAGCTGAGCCAGCACCAATGCCAGTGGCTGAGGCCGCACCAGCACCAGCACCAGTGGCTGAGCCAGTACCTGCTCCAGTTGTTTGCACACCACAAACTGAAACAGTGACTGTCAGTGCTGAGAAACTGTTTGGTTTTGACAAGGCAAACCTGAAAGAAGAAGGTCGTCGTGTTCTGGAAGAAACTGCTGCCAAAATCAAATCCAACCCAGAGATTACTGCTGTGGTTGTGACTGGTCATACTGATCGTATTGGTTCAGAAGCCTACAACCAGAAACTGTCAGAGCGTCGTGCCAAACAAGTGGCTGACTACCTGGTTGCTCACGGTGTAAGCAGCAGCATCATTACTGCTGAAGGTAAAGGTAAAACTGAGCCAGTAGTACAGTGCGATGGTAAAAAAGTCACTAAACAACTGATCTCTTGCTTGCAGCCTAACCGTCGCGTTGAAATTCGCGCTGAAGGTACCAAACAAGTTGGTTGTCAGTAATTAATCCTTAAGGGTTATAAATTAAGCCACGCAAATGCGTGGCTTTTTTTATGGCGGTAGTTGACTGTTTCAAGTAAATACACAGGGCTAAATGTATAATTCAACCATGAAGCCATCTTCGTTTATGATTAAAGCGCGCTGGATAATCCCCATGGCTGCGCGTGCAACTGTTCTGGAACATCATGCTGTGCTGATTGAGGAGGGGCGGATACAGGGTATTTATTCGCAATCAGAGTTGCCAGACTGGGCACACGATTGGCCTGTCGTTGACTGTCAGCAGCATGCACTGATCCCTGGCTTGATCAACTTGCACGCACATAGCAGTATGAACCTGTTGCGTGGCTATGCTGATGACTATGCCTTGATGCCTTGGCTGAACGAGCATATCTGGCCTGCCGAAAAACAGTGGGTCTCCTCTGCATTTGTCCACGATGGTGCTTTGCTCGCTTGTGCTGAAATGCTCAGTGGCGGGATCACCACTTTTAACGATATGTATTTTTACGCGGGCGCCACGATAGAGGCCGTATTAAAGGCGGGGATGCGCGCGCATATTGGCCTGGTGGTAATGGAGTTTCCAACAAATTATGCCAGTCATGCGCAGGAATATATCCATTCAGGCACCGAAGTCAGAGACCAGTACAAGCAAGAGTCTTCGATTAGCTTTTCTTTTGCACCGCATGCACCGTATACCGTCAGTGATAAAACATTTGAGCAGATTGTCACCCTGTCTGAACAGTTGAATCTTGGTATACACACACACCTGCATGAAACGCAGGATGAAATTGCCCAAAGCCTGAAAACATATGGCATGCGTCCACTGGCACGGTTGCAGGCACTCGGTGTGATAGGGCCCAATACCGTGCTTGCCCATGGCGTGCATCTGGAAACTGCCGAGCTGGAGTTGTTGTCAAGACAGGGTGCACACATTGCGCATTGTCCGAGTTCGAATCTCAAACTGGCCAGTGGCATTGCACCGATTGCAGCTGCACTACGCTCTGGTATTAATGTCGGCCTGGGGACGGACGGTGCAGCCAGCAATAACCGGCTCGATATGTGGCAGGAAATGCGCACAGCAGCGATGCTGGCAAAAGTGGCGGATAGCAACCCGGAGTCATTACCCGCATATCAAGCGCTGGAGATGGCGACCATCCATGGGGCCAAGGCGCTGGGATTGCAAGAGCAACTGGGTAGTATAGAGCCTGGCAAGCTGGCAGATTTGGTGGCCGTCAGCATGGATGACTTGAACAGTTTGCCTTGTTTTGACCCAGTTTCGCATTTGGTTTATGTGGCCGGGCGGGAGCAGGTCACGCATACTTGGGTCCAGGGGCAATTGCAATATCAGCGACAGACAGATCGTACACAAGCATTTGAACATCTTGATACTGAAGAATTAAAGTCAATCGCCTTGCAATGGCAATGGAAGATTAACGCTGTACGCCAGCAGGGATAAGCCTGGGGCGAGTCAAAGGAATATGAAATGGCAAATGTCGAAACCGCAGAAGTGAATAAATTTTCTGATCTGGCCCATCAGTGGTGGGATATGCAAGGCGTATTCAAGCCACTGCATCAGTTAAACCCCTTACGGCTGGATTACATCGACAGCCGCGCTGCACTTTCAGGTAAGCTGGTGCTGGATGTCGGTTGTGGCGGTGGCATCTTGAGCGAATCCATGGCCAGGCGCGGTGCGCAGGTGACCGGGATTGATCTGGCTGACAAGTCGTTGCAGGTGGCGCAATTGCATGCGCTGGAAGCCGGGGTGCAGGTTGAATATCGCTGTATTGCGGTCGAGGCGCTGGCTGCTGAAAAGCCGCAAACATATGATGTGGTGACCTGTATGGAAATGCTGGAGCATGTGCCGGATCCTGCCAGTGTCGTACGTGCCTGTGCTGCACTGGTTAAACCGGGCGGCCAACTTTTTTTCTCAACCCTTAACCGCAATGCCAAGGCTTACCTGATGGCGGTGGTAGGTGCGGAATATGTGCTCAACCTGCTACCCAAAGGCACGCACGATTACAGCAAATTTATTAAACCCTCCGAGTTGGCCAGCTGGTTACGCCAAACCGGCCTTGAGTTGCAACACCAGACGGGGGTTACTTACAATCCCTTTAGCAAGCACTACACACTGACCATGGATACCAGCGTTAATTATATGCTGCATGCCACCAAAGAAGCTTAATCCAGAAAAGCCTAATCCCGAGAAACCTGAATCCATGCAAGCAGTCCTGTTTGACTTTGACGGTACTTTGGTCGATACCGCCCCCGATCTGGGCTATGCCCTTAATCTGCAACGTGAGCGCCATGGCTTGCCGTTTTTGCCGGAGGAAAGCATACGCCCCTACGCCTCGCATGGCTCACGTGGCCTGCTCGAAATCGGTTTTGGCCTGTTGCCGGAACATGCCAGCTTTGAGTCCATGCGTGCCGAATATTTAGCGCTCTATACACAAGTCATGACGCGCCAGCCTGTGCTATTTCCCGGCATGACAGAAACCCTGGCGGGTATAGAGCAGCGTGGCTTGCAATGGGGGATTGTGACCAATAAACCGCGTCGGTTTACTGTGCCTATGGTCGAGCACATGGGCTTGGATCGACGTGCCGGTGCTGTGATCAGCGGAGACGATGCCCCGCAACCCAAACCATCCCCGCAAACCTTGCTGCTGGCATGCGAGCGCATGCGTCTAGATCCAGAACAGGTCTTGTATGTTGGCGATGCTGAGCGCGATGTGCAAGCAGGCAATGCGGCTGGGATGACCACACTGGTGGCTTTGTTCGGCTATTTGTCTGCTGCTGATCAACCGCAGGCATGGGGAGCCGATGGATGTATTCATCAGCCCCAGGATCTACTTGCTTACTTGTAAAACCGCGCTGTCAGTATTGCTCTCTAAGTATTGATTTGCGCTTGCTTAATTGCGTGCGCTACTGAGCACGGCCATGGCCGCAATATTAATATCCGCTACCAGAATACTGACCAGCTTTCCTTGATCATTCAGAATGGGTAACGATACCGTCAGGCAGAAATCTTCAGTGGCGGTGGAGAGATAGATACTTGAAATGTAAGGCGCATTCGTTTCTGCGACGCGTTGATAATAGGCCTGCTGGCTGCGGTCTATGCCGGCGCCGCCAGCCTTTATTTTTCCATACATGTTCGGGTTGATCCAGTTGGCATAGCGCTGCACACCGTTAGGCTCAAGTTCGAAGATTACTTCAAAGAACGGGAATTCGGCAAAACAGCTATCCAGATCGTGGGAACCTGTCGCGCGTTGCGTGTGCAGCAGCGATTGCAAGGCTGAAAGGGCTTTTTGTTGCCAGTCCGAATAAAACTCTTTTTTGGGTAATATTGTTTGCGGCGGCGTATCTTCGACGACGACGATACTGCCAATATTGGCTTTGCCAATCTTTTTCAGCATGGCTGCCCGCTCTGCTGCCATGACGCTGTTCTCCAGCGTGCCTTGTTTGCCATTCACCACTGCGATAGACACACTGGCGACAGGGTGGTCTTTACCGTCTTCTGTGGTGAAAAAGCCGCGCTCCAGATCGCTGGCATCATACAGGTGTACGGCCAATGCCTGGAACTGGCTGATGATATGGAGCAGGGTGTCATTCAGCCCCGGGGCTTTGTGGTCGTAGATCAGCACAAAATCATCGCCACCGATATGGCCCACCATAATCCCGGATTTATCCTGAAACTCCTGGCGGATGATTTCGGACAACAGTCTGATCATGGCATCGCCACGGATAAAACCATAACGGTCATTGTAAGACTTGAAGTGATCCAGGTCGATATAGACCAACTGCGTATTGGAATTGTTGCGCAAACTATTGTCCAGCGTTTGCCTGAGTGTAGGCCCTGTAGTCAGGTGGCTCAGCGGGTGCAGGTTACCCGTGGATGCTTTACGGCTGATCAGTTGAGCCATGATTTCCATTGGCTGCAATATCCCGACATAGCCGCCCTCATCATTGACGGTGATCCAGATATCAATATTGCCGCGCTCAAGGTAGAAGATGCGTGCAAGCACCGAGGATGGCAGCATGTGGTTAATCACCTTGGGCAAGGGATCACAACAGGCCCCCAAACCGGAGACTTTTCTGGAAAAGACTTTACCACGTCGCAGGACGCCAAGCGGTTTTTGTCCATCCAGCACCACGGCTGTCGCGATATCGGCATGGGCATTAAATAAACGCCTTGCTTCTGCCAATGAACTGCTGACATCAATGGTCAACCCATGGCTGATGTATTCACCAATGTGAAAGTCATCCGGAATATGCGATCGATGCGATTCATCGCGGGCCGGTAATGCGGTGACGTGGTCGCTGGGGGTGCTTTGGGGCTGCGCAAAATAATAGCCTTGTGCATAATGTAATCCCAAATCCTGACAATAGGTGATATCTTCGACCCGCTCCAGTCCCTCTGCAATAATGGTACAGCCCAAGCGCTGAGCCATCGAAATGATGGCTTCCAGCAGCACGGTTCTGACACGGCTACCTTGTGCCTCATGCACAATTGCACGATCAATTTTGATAAAGTCTGCCCGTACTTCTGCCAGTATACGCAGCCCATTAAAGCCTGAGCCCATGTCGTCCAGTGCAATGCGCAGGCCATGCATGCGGATTTCATCGCAGTATCGTGCCAGTAATTCGGGGCTGGTTTTTTCACTTTCGACAATTTCGATGACCACCTCGCGCTTATCGATGGCGTGCTTTGCCATAATCTGCAAAATAAAATCCAGCCAGCCCGGGCTCATGATGGTTTGTGGCAACACATTGATAAATATAGGCTTGTCTGCGGAGATGGGTTGGGACTTGCCGATCAATGCCAGATGCTGGCAGGCAAGGTCCAGCTCGTGGGTGCGCTTGACCTCGGCGGCAAGTGCAAACGCCTCCATGCCATTAAGCCACTTACCTTCTGGTGTTTTGAGTCGGCACAAGGCTTCAAAACCAAATACTTTACCGCTTTGACCAAAGTCTACGATGGGCTGGTAATGCATTTGTATATGCGGCTCAAGATCTGATAGCAGCCATGGATACTTGTGGCGTGCATAGAAAGTGTTAAAAGGCATGGTGGCTTGCAGCGCTTGCATCGGTTCGATGGGTTGCCGGTCATGGGAAACCATGACCCAGGTATCCTTGAGTGTATGCACGGATTGCCGGGCAATGACACCATCGAGAAACTGCAGTAACTCCGATTCAGCGTGATAAGTGAGTGATGCTGTGTGACTGTCTGAAAACTCTGGATTTTCCATGTTGACATGACTGTTGGCATCAAAGGTATGCAGAAATAATTCCATCAAAAATCACCTGAATTTTATGCAGTTTAGCGCAGGGATGCTTGTATGCAGCTTGTGCCAAGCACGCACTAAACGAATATTATGGGGGGTCTGTATCAGACAGTGTTATTACTATAACGACAGAGGATGGGTTTAATTGATATGAACACGCATATAAAACGAGCGATATTCATCATTTTCATGCAAGCCATACTGACAAAGAGCACTTGAGCGGAGCAGTTCGTCATACGCCAACGTAAACACATGATTACAGCATGTGCTTAAGTCAGGGCTTTCCGTTCCAGCAAGGCGGTAGAGAGGGTACCGCTATCCACATATTCGATTTCTCCGCCCATGGGCAGGCCGCGTGCGATACGGCTGACCTGGATGCCACGGGATTTGAGCATTTGACCAATGTAATGCGCAGTGGCTTCCCCTTCAGAGGTGAAGTTGGTGGCAAGAATGACTTCATTGACTGTGCCGTCCTGCGCACGTTTTAACAGTTTGTCGAGATGAATATCTTTGGGCCCGATGCCATCCATGGGGGAGAGCTTGCCCATCAGTACAAAGTACTGACCATGATAGCTGCGCGTGTTTTCCAGCATCATCAGGTCTGTGGGCATTTCTACCACGCAAAGGGAGGTTTTATCACGGGCGGCGTCCTGACACACGCTGCATACAGCGTGTTCACTGAAGTTGTTGCAGTAGTCGCAGTGGGCAAGCTTGTCGAGGGCCTGTTGCAAGCTGGCAGCCAGTAGTTGTGCGCCCTGGCGGTCGCGTTGTAACAGATGGTAAGCCATGCGGGTGGAGGATTTGGGGCCGACACCCGGCAGGCAACGCAAGGCCGAAATCAGTTGTTCGAGGACCGCAGGGGAGTTCAATGCGTTTCTTTCGGCGTAGTGGCTGTTTAAAACGGTAATTTAAAGCCTGCAGGCATGACATTGCCCATTTTGGCTGTGGTCGTGGCTTCGACTTTGGTTGCGGCATCTTTCAATGCAATCAACATCAGGTCTTCCAGTGTTTCCCTGTCATCCATGGCCGCATCATCAATCTGCACGCGTTTCACGGTATGGTTGCAGGTCATGACAATTTTAACCATGCCGTTACTGGCCACGCCTTCCACTTCGGTATTGGCAAGCTCGGCTTGCGCCTTTTGCATATTGGCCTGCATCATCTGGGCCTGCTTCATCATGTTGCCCATGCCACCTTTCATCATTGTCTGCTCCTGTATGTGTGATGAGATTAATGTAGAGGTTTAATCGAATTGGGCACGATAGTCGCCCCCATTTCCTGCATCAGGCCTTGCACAAAGCGGTCTTGCATAATGGCTTGTGTGGCCTGGTCCTGTAATTCGGCTTTTTCAACCGCCTGTTGCCTGGCCGGTGTGTTGGCCTCATGTGAAAAGTCGAGCACCAGCTTCATTTTGCGGCCAAAGTGACTGTTGAGTGCGATGTTCAGCTTTTCAAGGTAATTCTGGCTGGCCAGGTGTTTGTGCGTCTCACTCAGGCGCAAAGTCAGGCTGTGCTGATCATAGTGTAATAATTCACAGTTTTGCGCCAGTGCGCGCGCCAGGCCTAGTTTGCCTAGCTGATTTTCTACCAGGTCACGCCAGTTACCATCCCATTCGGCCTGGCGGCCGGGGTCGATCACGACTGCGGCTGTACCCGCATCAAGCATGGATGGACTTTGCAGCGCTTGCGGCGGTTCCGCTGGCAACTCAACGGATGGCTGGGCGGCTGTGGGCTGGCCCCGACCCAGGCCCAGGCCCAGGGCTGCTCTGGCTGAACCTGGAGATGATGGCGCAGAAGGCGGTGTGCTGTGCGCAGCCTGCGACGTTTGAACAGCGCGTGTCGCTGTGTCCGGATGAGAAATACTGCCACCGGAAACCGTGTTTCCCGAGGTGCCCGAGCCAGGCTGACCTGACGGTGTCATGGCTTCTGTCTTGAATGCCAGCATGCGTAACAGGGTCATGGTGAAGCCTGCATAGGCATCCGGTGCCAAACCAATATCGCGGTGTCCCAGAATGCAGATTTGATAATACAGTTGCAATACTTCGGCGCTGAGCTGGCTGGCCAGCGTTAACAGCACATCACGTTCCGGATGGTCATTGGCGATGGCCTGCGGACTATGCTGGGCAATAGCCAGCAGGTGCAGCAAGGCTGCCAGGTCATTCAAGGCACTCTCGAAGCCTATGCTGCGTTCGTCCATCTGTTTGGCAATAGTCAGCATGGCCGGGGCATCGTTTTGCAACAGCGTGCGTACCAGGTCATACAGGTAGCTCTGGTCAATGGCCCCCAGCATACTGCGTACTTCGGCTTCCTGTACCGACTGGTTGCCATAAGCAATCGCCTGGTCTGTCAATGACAGTGCATCGCGCATGCTGCCGTTGGCTGCGCGCGCGATTAACTGCAAGGCGGCAGGTTCAAACATAATCTGTTCCTGGCCCAGAATATCCTGCAAGTGTGCGGTAATGGTGCCGGTTGCCATTTGCCGCAGGTTAAACTGCAGGCAGCGTGACAAGATGGTCACCGGTACTTTCTGCGGGTCAGTGGTGGCCAGGATAAATTTGACGTGGGCGGGTGGCTCTTCCAGCGTTTTCAGCATGGCATTGAACGCTTCTTTGGTCAGCATGTGTACTTCGTCGATCATGTAGACCTTGAAGCGGCCAGAAGAGGGGGCATAAATGGCTTGCTCCAACAGGCTGACCATATCGGCAATGCCGCGGTTGGACGCCGCATCCATTTCAACGTAATCCACATAGCGGCCAATATCAATGGCCTGGCAGGCTTCACATACGCCGCATGGCGTGGCGGTGATGCCAGTGGCACAGTTGAGTGATTTCGCCAGAATACGTGACAAAGTGGTTTTTCCCACACCACGCGTGCCGGTAAACAGGTAGGCATGGTGCAAGCGTTGCTGGGTAAGTGCATTGCTCAGCGCTTGTACCACATGGTCTTGACCGACCAGACTGCCAAAGGTTTTAGGACGCCATTTGCGTGCCAGCACTTGGTAAGACATAACTCACTTTAGTATCAAACAGATTTGAAGCCGGAGAATGCGGGTTGCATCGCATCGGAAAGCGTTACTTTAGCCTAAATTGCCCTGCAAAGCGACTGTAAATATCGCGCGCAATTGAATTAAACCAGCGAGAAAAAAGGGAAAAGGGGCGAGCCCGACCCCCGGCACTTGCTCAATAGTTGTGGCTGCTTGCTTCCGCACCTGACCAGATTGGCTACCTTGCAATGCGGGGAGGCCCGCGGCGTCTATTGTAGCGCAATTTGTCAAGGCTGGCCGCATTTTTTTAGCCAGGGCTTTCAGCCGCTGTTGGTCGAGAGGCAAAAAATGGCCGATAATCCGCCTTCTTATGTGTCAATCAAAATGCAGTGGTTTCGGGGAAAATGCCACTTACTTTATGCAACATTGATTAAGCTGGCAAACATTATGGCATCGACTGAAAAATCCCTGGCGGCTTCCGAGATTGCGCGCGAAACAATCAAACAAATTGCGGTACGGCGCGTAGAACCTACGCCCGAAAACTATACGCAGATTTACTTTGAAATTGCCGGTAAACCAGTCAAAGACGACGCTACTAACGCCATTCGAAAGGCGCTCAAGCAGTTGCCGCATGATACGCTCGAGCATACCAACTGGATCAACCGGTGGGAAAAACTGCTCAAACAGGATAGCTGGCAGGGATTGACTGAGTTGTTGACAGAGTCGATGCAACAGCAGCTTAATCACTCCACCAAATGGCCGAATGCCATCCGCACTTTGTTACAAGGTTGGGATGACAAAAAAGGCGGTCTGGATGCGAGCAAAAAGCGTGAAATGCTGGAGCGTGTGCTGATTAACTTTGGTGACGATGACAGCTTGTCTGACAAGTTGCTGGCCATGGCTAATAACTGGCTACCTATGGAAGTGCGTGCGGCAGGGTTGCCTGCTTTCGAGCTGCCATCATCGACTGATCAGCCCTCGCAATCAGCCCTTGTGAGGGACACTGCATCAGTGACTCCCATCGATGCAACGGGTTTGCCTGATGATGTAAAGCAATTTCATGGCGCCTTCACCTTGTTGCAAACCTTGCTCAAACAGACTTTGCAGTTGGGACTGATTCCCCGTCTTGAAGGCTATCCTGACTTACAGGCTGAGGCATTGACATTACAGAGCAGCGCTGAGCGGGCAAAAAAACTGAAAGAGTGGGAGGCGTTGGCTAAATCACTCAAAGCCTTGCTGATGCGGGTAGAAATGATAGGTGCCAAAGAAGATGATGTGCGGACAGATATTCTGCAACTCTTGCACTTGCTGTTGGATAACATCGGTGAACTGGTGACCGAAGATAGCTGGTTGAGCGGTCAGGTGTATGCAGTACAGTCCATCATCAGTGGCCCACTGGATCGTGCCAAGCTGAAGGTGGCCGAAAAAAGCCTCAAGGAAGTGATTTACAAACAGGGTCTGGTTAAACACAGTCTGACTGAGGCACGTAACTCATTTAAAACGCTGATAGGCACCTTTATTGACAAACTCAAGTACATGGGTGAGGCCAGTGAGCAATATAGTGGCAAGATTGAGGTGTATGCACAGCAACTTTCGCAAACTGACGATCTGATTAAAATCAATGAACTGGTTGATCAGTTG
>CALRJH020000005.1:0-254106 GCA_943367475.1 Paenacidovorax caeni
TTCATACGGATCTGGTTAATAAAAATCACCAGGGTATTGGTACGCTTGATGTTGCCGGTCAGTTTACGCAGGGCTTGTGACATCAGGCGTGCTTGCAGGCCCATGTGACTGTCACCCATTTCACCTTCAATTTCAGCACGCGGAGTCAAGGCGGCCACCGAGTCCACCACCACGATATCCACTGAGCCGGAGCGTACCAGCATGTCGGCAATTTCGAGGGCCTGCTCGCCAGTGTCTGGTTGTGAAATCAGCAATTCGGGTACATTCACCCCGAGTTTGGCGGCATATTGTGGATCCAGTGCATGCTCGGCATCAATAAACGCGGCTGTCCCACCCAGTTTTTGCATTTCGGCAATCACTGACAGTGTCAATGTGGTTTTGCCTGAAGATTCCGGCCCATAAATTTCGACGATACGGCCACGTGGCAAGCCACCTACCCCCAGGGCGATATCCAGCCCGAGCGAGCCAGTGGAAACTACCTGCAAGTCCTCACCGATGTCGGCGTCGCCCATGCGCATAATGGACCCTTTGCCGAATTGTTTTTCAATTTGTGAAAGAGCGGCGGCGAGTGCTTTGCTTTTGTTGTCATCCATGCTGGGAGCCTTTTTTAAATACCTTTGGGTGGGTAAAATGCGTTTAATCTGTAAACGCTATATAATCAAATAAATAACTGCTAATTATTTCATAAATCGACCATCAAGTGAAATGGCAAAGCCATGTTTTGTAGCATGCTACTTTCAACCAGTTGAATGTCAACCAGTTGAACGCAACGACGTTAATGGTTCAGGGAGCATGAACAGTATTCCGCAAGAGGAGAGATATGATGAAAACAGTACAATGGATAGCAGGGTTTGCATTCAGTGCATTTACCGCACTGGCTGCGCAAGCCCACGACAATAACTGGTCAGTCGGCGTAGTGGTGGGTAATCCCTACCCGCCCCCCGTCACTTATTACGCAGCCCCGCCAGTATACTACGGACCACCACCGGTCACGATTTACCCTCACCCACACAGTACGCGCTACTACGGACCTGCGGCTTATGGTCAGCCAGTATATGCGGCACCAGTGATGGCTTATCCACCTGCAATGCCGGGTGTGATTCAGTTTTCATATGGCAGCGGCAGCTACCGCAACTATGCGCCCGGCCCACGCGGATATGGCAATGGCTGGGGACATGGTCACGGCGGCCATCATCAGCGCTAATCTGAAAGGCTTTAAGCCTTAGTCAGCCTATTGTTCTGCCATGCGCAACAATCCGGCCAGCAACGTGCTGGTCGCCTGCTGGCGCACCTGCGTCCTATCCCCTGAAAAATGTCGGGTTTCCACTACTACGTTTACTGGATCACCGGTCGACTCACGGATTGCCCAGGCGAAACAGACCATACCTACCGGCTTGAGTGGTGACCCGCCTCCAGGCCCAGCAACACCGGTAATCGCCCCGCTGAGTTGTGCCAGACTATGTAACAATACGCCGCGCGCCATGGCCTCCGCTACCGGCTCACTGACAGCGCCATGAGTCTCCAGCAATGCGGCAGACACAGCCAGCATGTCCATTTTTGCCGCATTACTGTAAGTCACAAACCCGCGATCAAACCAGGCTGAACTGCCTGCAATGGCCGTGACCGCCTCCGCGACCATGCCACCGGTACAGGATTCTGCCAACGCCAGTTGCCAGCCACGGGCCTGTAACGCCTGCCCCAACTGCAGGGACAGTGTCTCTATGAGCAACCTTTCAGTGCGCAGGCTTTCAGGGGCGGTCATCAAAAAAAGCCTTTCGCCACTTGCAGGACAGCAATCGCCATGGCCGCCGCCAGCAGATCATCCAGCATCACGCCAAAGCCGCCTTTCACGCGCGCATCCACCCAGGCAATTGGAAACGGTTTCCAGATATCAAACAGGCGAAACAAGCCAAAGGCAGCCAGCCCCCAATACAGGCCAACCGGCACACTGGTCAGCACCCAGGCCATTGCAACCACTTCGTCCCAGACAATGGCGCCATGGTCACTCACACCGAGTGCTTTGCCGGTCACATGACAACACCATATCCCCAGCACAAACAACACCAGCAAACTGACGTGTTGCTGCCATACTGGAAAACCCATTAATAACCAGAATAATGGAAAGCCCAGCAAGCTACCCACCGTACCTGGCGCTTTTGGCGCAAGGCCGGTACCCAGCCCCAGGCTCAAGAAATGCAGGGGATGTGACCATAATAAACACCAGTCAGGGTCGCGCGGTGTGGAGGATGCGTTAGCCAAAATGATCGTAGCCTTTCTGCTGCAAGGTCATCGGTTTACCTCCATCATGCACACACAGTTCTGGTGCTGCCGTGATCACGCCAATACGCGTCAATGGCAACGCCAGTGTCTGTGAAAGTGCGATCAAGCGTTCTCGTTGATGCGCAGGCGCAGTAAAACATAATTCGTAGTCATCCCCTCCCGCCAGTACTGCTGACGAAATCATGACTGGTGAAAGGGCGTCTCCCGTGAGGACTGGCTTGGGAAGCGCCTGCCAATCCAGCTGTGCACCCAACGCAGAAGCATGCAGAATGTGTCCCAGATCTGCCAGCAGTCCATCCGAGATATCCAGCGCACTGTGCGCCAGATCACGTAGTGCCAAGCCCAGCGCAACCCGCGGTTGCGGGCGGTGCATGGCGATTGCAAATCGACGCGCATCATCGGCTGAGAGTTGCAGTGTACTCAAACGCGACTGCAACCAGAGTGCTGCCTGGCCGAGCGTGCCGCTGACCCAGATATCATCCCCCGCTTGCGCGGCATTGCGCCGCAATGCCTTGCCGGTCGGGACTTCTCCCATGATAGTAATCGCAATATTCAGCGGGCCGCGCGTCGTATCGCCGCCAATCAGGCTGACGCCATACTGGTCTGCGCAGGCGAACAAGCCACGACTAAAGCCTTGCAGCCAGTCATGGTCGATTTCAGGCAGTGCAATCGACAGCGTTGCCCAGCGGGGGTCTGCACCCATGGCCGCCATGTCGCTGATATTGACGGCCATGCTTTTCCAGCCAATCGAATCAGGGTCAGCATCCGCAAAAAAATGTGTCCCGCACACCGACATGTCGGCAGACACGGCCAGCTGGTAGCCGTCACGCACGCTGAGCAAGGCGGCGTCGTCGCCCACACCCACCGCGACAGACGGTGGTGCAGGACGCGTAAAATAGCGCGCAATCACATCAAATTCGGCCACTGCGTGTGTTCCACCATCGTTGCAAGATTGTCACCAGCCACCAGGCGAGCAAGATGCCCACAATATCTGCCAGCCAGTCAAACGCGCTGGGCTGGCGTGTGACGGTCAGCAGCCCTTGCAGTACCTCCATCAAGCCACCAAACAGGATCAACCCGACGAGCACCCATCGTTGGTAGCTGGCAAAAGCCCACAGCCCCCAAAACGTCACACCGCCAAATGCCACCATATGCTGAAGCTTGTCTTTGTAGAGTGACGTCTGCGGCGAAGGTGGCATTTCAACCAGCAGCAGATAAGTAAGCAGCGCAAAACAGGCCAGAAAAATCCATTTGAATAATGTTTTATAAGCGGGCATCACTGATCCATTAACGTGTTGCAGATTTGGGTCTGAACGCTTTGACCACACTGTCTACTGTTTCAAGGTAAGGCATGGCTTGCTCGGGCGTTGCCAGCAAATCCAGACAATAGGGCACCGCTGCAAAAATACCCGGCACAACGACCTTGCCGGCTTCATCTTTCAGCCCTTCCAGGGTTTCCTGAATGGATTTGGGCTGCCCCGGCAAGTTAATAATCAGGCATTGTTTGCGCACGACCGCCACTTGGCGAGACAAAATGGCCGTCGGCACGAAGCGCAAACTGATTTGACGCATTTGTTCACCGAACCCGGGCATTTCGCGGTCAGCCACAGCGAGGGTGGCTTCCGGTGTCACATCGCGCAAGGCAGGTCCGGTGCCCCCCGTGGTCAAAATCAAATGGCAGTGTGCCTCATCCACAAGTTGCCGCAAGGTATCCGCAATCGTGGCCTGCTCATCTGCAATCAAGCGGCTCTCCAATTCGAAAGGCGAGGCAATGGCTTTTTGTAACCATTCTTGCAGTGAAGGGAGGCCTTTATCGGGATAAATACCTTGCGAAGCACGGTCGCTGATGGACACTAATCCAATGCGAGTGAATTGTTTTTGCATAACTCTGTCTGTGTTAATGTAGCAATACATCATAACACTTCAAACAATAATTGTTCATCACGGAGAGCACTTCATGACACCCACTTGGGCCCATACGATTCCCCACATTCGCACAGTGATTGGCGGGTGCTTATTGATTGCCAGCGTCACAATCAGCAGCACATTGCACGCGGAAGACAACCCTTATACCGCCAATTATCAGGCACAAAATCAGGGCAATCTGCACTCGTTGCAAACAGAGGTTAGCCCGAAGCTGTTCAGTGGCAAAAACCGGGATGATGACAATATCAGCATGCTGGAAAACGGCTATGATTTGATGGGTTTCAGCAACTTCGAGGCGGAAGAAGTCTCGCCAGATCTGGCAGTTGCACATGGCCGGGCCATCCAGTCAGATGCGATTCTGGTCTATGTCAAAAAAGCCGGCAATGCCTCGCCATCCGCCAAGATGGAAGTCATTAAAGAAGCGGTTAAAAAAGGCAAAGTGCTGACTGAAAAAGATGTAGCGGCGACCCCGGGTAAATATCGTTATTATGCAAGCTATTGGGCCAAGCTTCCGCCTCCTGTCCTGGGCATTCATGTGATCAAACTGGTGCCGCGCGATGTGCTCGAGGCTGATGAAAAATCAGAGGCGCTGACCGATGCAGAAGGGGTGAGGCTGATTGCGGTCATTCATAACTCTGCGGCCGAAAAAGCAGGATTGCAACGGGGTGACCAGCTACTCAGCATCAATCGTGAAAAGGTGGATGATGCCGCCGGACTCTCCAGCCTGGTCAGACGTTTTCGTGGCAATGCGGTCAGCCTGGAAATCAAGCGAAGCGGCCAAGCCATGCAATTAAATGCGCAACTTTAATCACACGGGATTTTCCGTCCACAATAAAACAATCTAGCCACGGAGTATTGGGTGTTTCAAACCGTATTTGAACAACAGGCCGCGCAAGAAGCGGCCGGAAAAATCGATGACGTTTCCTTTCTGAAAGCGCTATTCGATCATATCAGACCGCAGAAAAGCGACAATATTGAAGAAGCCGGCAAGGCCATTCAGGCGCTGTGTTTTTTACTGCAGCAATATCCGGCATTTGCAGTCGCCTTGCGCAACAGCATATTGCGGCTGCTGGATGAAAAGAATGTGATTTCGCTGTATTCGGACCATGGCATTCAATCGGACCTGGGCTTTTTCACCGAAATTTACCGACGAATTTCGCGAAAACTGCTACCTGACGTGCCCGACCCCAAGTATCTCAAAGATGTATTTGGTCAGATTTTTTACCGGGTAGACGACGCTGAGTGGGTGAGCGGCGTGCCAGACATTGTCTGGCGGGACTTCATGCACACGCTGGCATTGCATGAGGGCGCACAGCCATTGCAGGTGGCCTGCGTTCAGGAACTGAAAGATGCGTTGCAAGTATTGTCCTATCGATTATCTGCCTCCGGCTTTGACCCGGAACTGATATTGCAGCATGAAGATCTGGAAAATAATGACTCCCCTTTTATTACCCAGAATATCGAAATCCAGAAGTTCCTCACACTTGCGAACCCCGATGCGCAAGATATCCAGCATTTGTATGATGTGCTCAAACGCTGTGAGCAACTGACGCAGCAGATCCGCAAGGCGAACGCCAAAACCGGCACCAGCATTTCGCTGACCGCACTGATGCAAAGAATGCTACAGCAGATTGAACGCATGCAGCTGCTGATCGATATTCTGCATGGATTGCTGCTTAAACATGATGTCACTGATGCCATCACGCGGCTGCTGAAACGCCTGGTCTATGCCGAATGCAAAAAAAATAATTTAGCTGAATATCTGCGCCACAATACCGAATTGCTGGCCTTGCGCGTGACAGAGAATGCCAGCCATACCGGTGAACATTACATTGCCCAGCATCGCAAAGAGTATTACAAGCTCATGGGCTCGGCAATGGGCGCAGGCATCATTATCGCCTTCATGGCCATGTGCAAGGTCATGATTGCCAGCCAGCATCTGGCGCCACTCACCGAGGCTATTTTGTTCAGCCTCAATTACGGACTGGGTTTTGTGATTATTCACATGCTGCACTTTACGGTGGCCACCAAACAGCCTGCGATGACGGCTGCAACAATTGCTGCCAGTATGGATGATCACGGACATGACAGCAAAAATATAGGCAATCTGGTCAACATTGTGGCACAAACCACCAGCAGCCAGACCATCGCCATTCTGGGTAATGTACTGGTGGTGATTCCGGTGACCATGCTGATCGACTGGCTGATTGTGCAATACAGTGGTCACCATTTTATTGGCGTGGAAAAGGCACACATGCTGCTGGACAGCAATAACCCGCTGATCAGCCTGAGCATGTTCTATGCCGCAGTGGCCGGGGTATGCCTGTTCTTGTCCGGACTGATTGCCGGTTACCACGACAACCTGGCTGCGTATAACCGCATTCCTGAGCGGATTGCCCATTTATCATGGTTGCAGCGCCTGCTGGGCAAAGAACGCCTGACGCGTGTGGCCGAATATATTCGCAATAACCTGGGCGCACTTGCAGGGAACTTCTATTTTGGCTGCCTGCTGGGCTTTGCTTCAGGCCTGGGTGTGATGCTGGGCTTACCCCTGGACATCCGTCATGTCACGTTTGTGGCTGCATTTTCCGGATATGCGTTTTCTGCACTGGACTTCCAGGCCAGCTATGCCCTGATTGGCTATGCGGCATTGGGCATTTTCCTGGTGGCCACGATCAACTTGCTGACCAGCTTTGGGCTCGCAATTTATGTCGCCATGAAATCGCGTCAGGTACGTTACCGCCACTGGAAGGCGTTTGCCAAACAATTACTCGGCGCTTTGTATCACCAGCCGGGCAGATTTTTGCTACCGCCCAAAAAAGCACCGTAATCTGAGGGCATCCAGAATTTCTCTGACAAGCGGTTTACCGCCCACAGCGAATGTCGCGTTTTTAAAACAGACCATGGTTTAACCACATATGGGTCAGAATACTGGCAGCGTATCCCAAAGCAATCGCAGGCATCCAGCGCAAATGTCCAAAAAAAGTATAACTGCCATGGGCTTGCCCCATCAGGGCCACACCGGCTGCCGAGCCTATCGACAGCAATGAGCCGCCCACGCCAGCGGTAAGGGTCACCAGCAGCCACTGCCCGACACTCATGTCAGGCATCATACTCAATACAGCGAACATGACAGGAATGTTATCCACCACTGAGGAAATCAAACCGATAGCCACATTGGCGGTGGTCGCACCCAAATCGCCATAAATAAACCCGGATAGCCAGGTCAGGTAACCGGCAAAGCCAAGCCCGCCCACGCACAAAATCACCCCGTAAAAAAATAATAGCGTATCCCACTCTGCCTGGGCAACCCGGTTATATATATCATAAGGCACGGGATTACTCAGGTCGCCGGAGGTTTCCCCCTGCATGCGCAGGTAGAATGAAAAGAGCTGCAACAAACCCAGCCCGGTCACCATGCCTAACACAGGCGGCAATCCCAGCAGGCTGTGTGCGCATACCGCCATTGCAATGGTGACCAGAAACAGTGCCAGTATCACCAGCGCTCCACGCCGCATGGGCAACTGTTCGCTGCGGCCTTTGGGCTTGTCTGCGGGCAATGCCATATGCATGCACAGTGCAGGTACCAGCCAGTTCACCAGGGCTGGTAAAAACAAATTAAAGAAACTGGAAAACACCAGTAAACCATTGGTCGCATGAATATTTTTTTGCCAGACCATGAGCGTTGTAATATCGCCAAATGGGCTGAATGTTCCTCCCGCATTGGCGGCCACCACCAGATTAATGCACGACAACAGCACGAATTTGGAATGATGGCCTCCCACCGCCAGCACTACGGCCCCCATTAACATGGCGGTGGTCATATTGTCTGCAATTGGCGAGATAAAAAATGCCAGTGCTCCGGTCACCCAGAACAATCCGCGATAGCTCAGCCCCACTCGAATCAGCCAGGTACGCAATGCCTCAAACAACTGTCGCTCAGTCAGCGCGTTGATATACGTCATCGCAACCAGCAAAAACAGCAGTAACTCTGCGTACTCAAGCAAATTACGCTTAAAGGCGGCTTCAACCATCTCAGTAATATGTTGCGATTGATAGTACCAGGCAATCAATCCCCATATCACCCCTGCTGCAATAATCACCGGCTTGGACTTGCGCAAATGAATGGTCTCTTCTGCCATCACCAGCAGGTATGCCAGTAAAAAAACTGTCAACAGGACCATTCCCACTGTCGTATGAGTCAGATCCAGCCAGCCAGGCTCACCCGCGTGCGCGGATGACATCCCCAGCAACATGAGCAAACCAGCAAAACCCCGCAACCACATCTACGCCACCCTCTCTATCAACAATAAAAATACACCCTCTTTAAGAGGGTGCGGTGATAGGCATGCACATGCGCGCATCCGTCAAAGCACAGCATGTGACACCTTCTCGATTAAAAAATAAAAAATGCCGTTTTCTTTATTGAATGACAATAAAGTGGCTGGCTGATTATCAATCAGGTTACGTATATTTTGTTCGCTACCCGTCGAGGTTGTTTTCACCAGCACCACTTGGCCAGGCATCATTGCATCGATCGCCTCTTTGGTTTTTAACATGGGCGCAGGGCTTTCCATCCCTGTCAAATCCAGCTCCATATCTGCTTGTTTAAGCATCGCAACCCTCCTTTTGAAAAATAATACGTGCGTCAGTGACGCTTTTTATATATGTGGCAAAACAGACAGCAAGCCCGCTAGCCACTGCAAAATTCTTTTATATGCCAGTCCATCCTTGCCAGCAAACAAATCTGACTATTTTGCTTCGGGCCGCTCCATCACCTGACGGATCATTTGGAATAACTCGCGGCTGCTTTTAGGCGGTTTGTTGGCCAGATGCTCTTTTTGTGCATTACGAATCAGTGTACGTAACTGCTGCACGTCTACCTGCGGAAACAATTGAATAAACTCTTCCAGCGCTTTGGCATCCTCCAGCATACGGGTGCGCCAGCGCTCCATGTGATGAAAACGGGCGTTTTCTTCCTGATGCTTGCCTTCCCACTTTTGTAATTGCTCGACAATCGGGGCCAAGTCGGTATCACGCATTAGCCGGCCAATATATTGCAGTTGCCTGCGAATGGCACCATGCGCGGTGATGCGCTTGGCCTCGTAAATTGCTTCGCGTAATGCGTCTTCCAGTTGTAACTTGTTGAGTTTATCTTTAGGCAATTCGACCAGTTTGCGGCCAACCTCCTGTGCAGCATCCGCCTCGGCTTTCAGCTTGGTTTTACTGGGTTGGGAATCTTCAGGGTCTACAGTTGTCATGTTAAAAGCAATCTCAGCCAAATCACGGTATGATACCAGCTTTAACTGCCAACCAAAAAACAAGCCCGGACAGCATGCAACCAGAACACCTTAAACAGATCGCGCAAGATATCATCCAATTGGCAAAAGCTGCAGGCGCCAGCAGTGCAGAAGCCGAAGTCAGCTTTGGCACCGGACAAAATGTTTCAGTCCGTCAGGGGGAAACAGAAAATATCGAATACAACCGTGATAAAGGCTGCTCGGTCACCGTTTACTTTGGTCAGCGCAAAGGATATGCCAGCACATCCGACCTCGGCTTGCAGGCGCTCAAGGACACCGTCGAGGCCGCATGCAATATTGCAAAATACACTGCAGATGATCCTTTTTGCGGCCTGGCTGACGCTGCACTGATGGCGACGGCGTTTCCTGACTTGTCACTCAACCATCCCTGGGATATTGAAGTGGATCAAGCATTGGCACTGGCCAAGCGTTGTGAGGCAGCGGCCCTGGCGGTAGACAGCACCATTACCAACAGCGAGGGTGCCAATGTCTACAGCCACAGCGGCGCATTTGTATACGCCAACAGTCATGGCTTTATCGGGGGTTATCCAAGTTCACGCCACAGCATCAGCTGTTCAGTGATTGCAGAGGGTAAGGGTGGGATGCAACGCGACTACTGGTATTCCAGTGCGCGTGATGCCAATGACCTGAGTACGCCCGAGCAAGTCGGCCAAATCGCGGGCGAACGCACAGCCAAACGCTTGGGCGCACGGCCAATCAAAACCGGTCAATACCCGGTGCTGTTTGAGGCGCCACTGGCCAGCGGATTGATCAACACCTTGATCAGTGCCATTTCTGGCGGCAATCTTTATCGAAAATCCTCTTTCTTGCTGGACAGTTTGGGGCAATCGATTGCCAGCGCACACCTGCATATTGAAGAAGACCCTTTTATCATTAAAGGTGCAGCCAGCAGCGCATTTGACAGTGAAGGGGTGGCATGCAAAGCGCGCACGCTGATAGCTAACGGCGTGCTGCAAGGCTACCTACTTGGCAGCTACTCCGCGCGCAAACTCGGCATGCAATCAACAGGCAATGCTGGTGGGGCACATAACCTGCTTGTGCGCACTACCGGGCAAGACTTTAAGCAGTTACTGGACACCATGGGGACCGGCCTGCTGGTCACTGAACTATTGGGACATGGCATTAATATGGTGAGTGGCGATTATTCACGCGGGGCTGCCGGATACTGGGTTGAAAATGGCGTCATTATTCACCCAGTGGAAGAAGTCACGATAGCAAGCAATATGAAAGAGATATTGCAGCACATCATTGCCATTGGCACAGACTGCATCCCCAATAGCTCCAAACTTACCGGTTCGATTTTGATCGAACGCATGACAGTAGCCGCTTCAGATTAAATTTGCGTGACCAGTTAAAAAACAAAAAAGGCTTTGCAATGCAAAGCCTTTTTTACAATCATCACCGTCAGTTACTCTGCTGCTTCGAGTACCAGCAGGGTTTCATCAATGGCAGCCACCATGGCGGCCTCGGTCGCATCCATCATGTCATTGCCAGACTTGACGGACAGTTCAACTGATTGCACATTCAACGCATCACCACTGGCAGAAGGTGTCGGGACATCGTCATGATGCACAGGCTCTTCTGCTGGCAGTTGCAACTCAACAGCCACATCTGCGGGCATCACGGCCGCCGACGCTTCAACCGCCGAGGATGTTGACTGATCATCAGGCGTAGCAACGAGGGCATCAGCAGACGCTGGAGCAGCCTCCTCCACAGATGTCATGCCGACAGATAAAGCGCCCTCACCCTGAGGGAGCGAAGGTTGCTGCTGTTCAGACACACCCTCATCAGCGATTGGACTGTCAGACTGCAACAGCACGACAGCGGGTGTATCAGTAGCGTTGTCCTGTAACTGCGCAGGCTGATCTGCCGGCTCATCATCCGCAGGCTCAAAATCGTCTTGCAGTAACTCTTTAGGCACCAGCCCATCCTGCACCATGCTTGCACGGCGTTGCAGATAGGCGTCACGCATAAAGGCATATGGATCAATAGAGGCATTGTCAACCAGATCGGTTGCATCCAGCAACTGCGTCCTTCTGTCCAGCAACTGCACCGCACGCACCTGATTGTATGTACGCACCTCACCAATATTATGCAGATAGGTAATTGGGTCAGAGGTGGATACATCAACGACCAGACCACCCGCATCCCTTACTGTGCTGGGCCCCAGAATTGGCAAGACCAGATAAGCGCCTGGACCCACGCCCCAGTGGCCGAGTGTTTGACCAAAGTCTTCGTTGTGCTTCTCGATTTTGTCCATGCTGGCAACATCAATAAATCCTGCCAGGCCGAAAGTTGAATTGATGACGAAACGTCCTGCGTCAGTGAATGCCTGTTCAAACTTGAGTTGCAGCAAATCATTCACCACGGTGGTTAATGTGCCCAGGTTACTGAAAAAATTGCTGATACCCGTGCGCACCGGTGAAGGAGCTACCGCTTTGTAGGCTTTGGCAACCGGCTGCATGGCATAGCGGTCAGCCACATCATTGAATTTGTAGATCCCCCTGTTGATGCCTTCCAACGGGTCTTTATTGGTTGTTGCACAACCAGTGAGACCACACATCACCAGCACCATAGTAATGGCCTTGATTTTTTTCATATTAGTCATTTGTTAGATTACTCGTGCCAGGCACACTCGAAAGTACTGCATTAAATCCAGCCATAAAGCGCATACAAGCATAAATCAGCTGATACACACTTAGCAATTATTTTTATCGGAGCAAACACGACAAAATTAAGGCCACCCGCATTATTGCTACCCTAACCACAACCTGTTACCGCCTGCTTGCTGGCATTTAGTTAAATGTGATTATTTTACAACAAATGTCATTTTTGATTCACATTATTTTTGTAAAGCGACAATGCCAGCGCCCTTTGTCTGGCGTGATCAACCAACGGCAATGCATAGTCACCCACCCTGGGAGCAAATAAGCGCTCACCCTTAAGCTGCCATGGCGCATGTATCGCCTTGTTATCCAGCGCCATCAATTCGGGTACATATTTACGAATAAACTTGCCTTGCGGATCAAACTTTTCTGATTGTGATTGCGGATTGAAAATACGGAAATAAGGCTGCGCATCACAGCCAGTAGAGGCTGCCCATTGCCACCCCCCATTATTGGCTGCAAAGTCAAAATCAATTAGTTTCTCTGCAAAATACCGCTCTCCCCAGCGCCAGTCGATCAGCAAGTCTTTCACCAGAAAACTGGCAACGACCATACGCAAACGGTTATGCATGTACCCGGTCTGATTCAGTTGACGCATGGCAGCATCCACAATCGGGAATCCGGTACGCCCCTCGCACCAGGCCGCAAACCAGTCAGCGTTATTGGGAAACGGTAGATGATTATATTCAGCTTTGTAAGCCGACCCCTGTTGCAGGTCCGGTCGGTGGAACAAAACCTGAAAATAAAAATCACGCCAGATCAACTCACTCAGCCAGGTGGTGGCGCCGGCATTGCCGGCCTGCATTAACTGAAATGCAGCGCGGGCCAATTGACGGATAGAGATGGTCCCGAAACGCAGGTGCACAGATAAATAAGACACCCCTTTGACTGCAGGAAAATTACGTGCGTCATGATACTGGTCGATACGTTGCAGGAAGTCATTAAAAAGCTGTTGTGCGCCTGCCATTCCAACCGGCAAGCGCATTTCCTGCAGATTGCTGCGCGCGAACCCCATCGATTCAAGCGCGGGCATCGGCTCAGGCGTACAGCGGGCCAGGGATGCCACATATTTTTTCACCGGATAAGCTTGCAGGTAAAATGCATTCAGCTTGGCGAGGTGGGCATTTTTATAAGGCGTGAACACACCATAAGGCTTACCGGCTTGTGTCAGCACTTCATCCTGCTCAAACAGCACCTGATCTTTAAACAAATGCAGTTTTTTACCGGTGCTGGCCAGACGCTCCGCCACTTGCGCATCGCGTGCAATCGCAAGCGGCTCATAATCGCGGTTTGCATAGACATCCGTGGCATGCAGTTGGGCAGCCAGCGCTGGAATTTCGTCTGCGGCACGCCCATGCCGCACCAGCACATCCCCCCCAGACTCTTGCATGGCAGCCTTCAGGGTACGCACACTTTCCCAGATAAACTCGACACGACGATCCTGCCTGTCAGGCAGGCGGCTCAGAATATCGGTATCAAACACAAACGCGACGGTGACATGCTGATGTTGCTTGAGCGCGTAATATAAGGCAGCATGGTCGTCATCGCGTAAATCGCGACGCAACCAGACCAGAGCGTTAGACATGGTTATTCTCGGTGATAAGGATGACCGCTTAGAACAGTGTGGGCGCGATAAAGTTGCTCGGCCAGCACCACGCGGACCATGCCATGTGGCATGGTTAATTTTGACAGGCTAAACAGCCATTGAGCCTGGGTCTTGAGTTGCGGATGCAAGCCATCCGCCCCCCCAACCACCAGCGCCACATCGCGCCCCATTTCCTGCCAGGATTGGAGTTTTTCCGCCAGTTGCATGGTCGTCACCGCCTGGCCGCGCTCATCCAGCGCCACCAGATAATCACGCCCGACCACTTCCAGTATGCGTTTGGCTTCGGCCTCCTGTACCACTTCGCTGTTTTTACCTGCGGCACGCTTGTCAGGTTTGATTTCAATGATGCGGGTTTCCAGCTCGCGCGGCATGCGTTTGAGGTATTCAGCACAGGCTGACTCTACCCAGGCAGGCATTTTATGCCCGACCGAGATAATATTCAGCTTCATGCGTAAAGAGGAGTGTCGCGAGAATTAGGCAGCAGAGGCAGCGCGGCGCGTTTGTGACTCGCTCCACAGCTGTTCAAGATTGTAATAGGCACGTGTGGTAGGCACCATGACATGGACCACAATATCTTCGAGGTCAACCAGCACCCACTCGCCCTCTTTTCCACCCTCCACACCACGCGCCTCCACCCCTTTTTCCTTGAGTTTTTCGCGCACGTTATCGGCAATGGCTTTGCATTGGCGGGTAGAGTTACCACTGGCAACGATCATGTAGTTAGTGACCGAGGTCATTTTCCGCACGTCCATCACAGTGATATCAAAAGCTTTAATATCTTCCAGCGCGTCAATGACGGCCAATTTCATATCTTCAAGTTGCATGGGTCAATTCTTAGGATTAGGCGGCTTGGGCCGGAATGTGGTTTTTTTGTTCGACGATGCGATTTTGCGCATCAACATACACCAGTTGCGGCTGATAGTTACCCAGCTCTGCTTCAGTGTATTGTGAGTAACTGGCAATAATGATCAAATCATCAGGATCAGCCTTGTGCGCCGCAGCACCGTTGACGGAAATGACCCCGGAATGACGCTCTGCACGAATCGCATAGGTGGTGAAACGCTCACCGTTATTGATGTTGTAAATCTGAATCTGCTCGTATTCGTGGATATTGGCTGCTTCCAGCAATGCTTCATCGATAGCGCAACTACCTTCGTAGTGCAACTCGCTGTGCGTCACCCGCACCCGATGCAGCTTTGATTTCAACATGGTTCTTTGCATTGCGTCCCTTTGACTGAGATTCCGGTCAGCGCGGAAAAGGTCGTAATTATAAGGTTATCAATAGCTTACCGCAAAATAAATTTAAGACAATGGCCTAAACAGGCGTATTAAATCTCAACTTCGCAATTGTCTATCAACCGCGTATGGCCCAGCCTGGCAGCCGCCAGCACCACCCAGCGTTGACAGTCAGGTGCTGGCACACTCAGGTCTTCTTGCCCACGAATGTCTACATAATCCACTTGCCAGCCTTGCTGAGTCAACACTTGCGCTGCCTGCGCGCACATTTCAAGGTAATCGCGCCGCCCAACAAGCAAGCCCTGCCTGAGCGCCAGCAACTGCTGATTTAATGCTGCCGCCGCTACTTTTTGTGCTGCACTCAGGTAGCCATTGCGTGAACTCATCGCCAGGCCGGAAGGTTCTCGCATGGTTTCGCCAGCCACAATTTCAATGCCAAAATTCAGCTGCCTGACCAGCGCCCGAATCACGAGCAGCTGTTGATAATCCTTTTTTCCGAACACCGCCAGCTGCGGCCGCACCAGATTGAACAGTTTGGCGACCACCGTGGCAACACCGGCAAAATGTCCCGGTCGGCTAGCGCCACACAGCATCTCGGCAAAGGCCGGGGGCTGAATCACAACAGACTGGTGCAAGGCATGTCCATCAAAGTCAGGGTACATCTCTTCCACCGCTGGTGCAAATACCACATCTGCTCCAACCGCGAGCAACTTGTCACAGTCCGCCTGCAATGTACGGGGATAGTTGCCAAAATCTTCATGCGCACCAAACTGCAGCGGATTCACAAAAATACTGACCACGACAATATCCGCTTGCGCTTTGGCAATTTCCACCAATTGGCAGTGCCCGGCATGCAGGTTGCCCATGGTCGGTACCAAGCCGATACGCTTGCCATATTGCTGATCAAGAAAAGTACGTAATTCACGTACAGTGTGAACCAGTTGCATCATGCATCACCCAAAAACCACTGAAACCCAACGCTATTACTTGGGATGCACAATATACCATAGCCACCCTCAAGCATGCGCGACCATCATTGACAGCATTCCCGCCACCCCCTATAGTCACTTTCACCAAGCAACCATAAAACAAACAAGGGAGATTTCATGAGTATCGCGTCTGAATTTAAACAATTTGCCCTCAAGGGCAATGTCATGGACCTGGCTGTCGGTGTCATCATCGGCGGTGCGTTTGGCAAAATTGTTGACTCGCTGGTCAACGATATCATCATGCCGGTCATTGGCAAGCTGATTGGCGGGCTAGACTTCAGCAACATGTATCTCCCGCTCAATGGCCAGGCAGGAGACCTTGCGCTGGCAGAGGCCAAGAAACTGGGTGCTGTACTGGCTTACGGTAACTTTATTACGATTGTGCTTAACTTTATTATTCTGGCATTTATTATTTTCCAGATGGTCAAGTTCATGAACAGCCTGAAAAAAGAAGAACCGGCTGCACCCGCTGCCACACCGGAAGATATTGTATTGTTACGTGAAATTCGCGACAGCCTGAAAAAGTAAGTCAATAAAAAAGGGCGCGCAGGCGCCCTTTTTAAACATTCAAACCACGCGCAATATTTCGCTTAAATATCTGCCGGGTTCGGTGTGATTTCATAGCTTTGCCCACTAGTGGCATCACTCCCATCATTATTCAGGAACACGACGACACTCACCTGATCATCAATAATATCCAGCTCGGTGGTTGGATAAAACGCACCTTGCGCATCTTTGTTAATATTGTGATAGTGCCAGATCGAAGCCACAATACGTCCGCTATCCTTCAGCTTCACGTCTTCTGCCCTCGCAGGCTCACCCAGTAAAGCGACTATCTGGGAACGGTTTAATTTGCCAACCGCATCTACGAATCCCTGTTCATCGGCTGGAAGAGGGGCTGTGGCCTCACCTGACCACGCAGACAAACTGACGGTTGCGAAGACTGCTGCCAAAACTGCTTTCAAACAAAAAGTTGTTTTCATCAAGTGCTCCTTTACAGAAGATTAGGCGGTCAAAACAGCATTTAGTTCACGCGTGAACTAAATAATCATTACACAGACTCCACAACAGGGATCTCTTCGGGCAATGGCTCAATCAGCAAGGCATGTACACGACGACTATCCGCCCGCACCACAGTAAAGTTCAAATGACCAATCCCTATGTGTTCACCCCGTTTAGGCATGTGACCAAAGTGATTGACCACCAAACCACCTACCGTTGAAAACTCTTCATCGCTAAATGTGGTGCCAATCGCCTCATTCAGCTCGGCAATCTCAGTGAGCGCCTTGACGCGATATTTACCGGCAGACTGCTGGATAATATTATCCTCGTCTTCGTCATAGTCATACTCATCTTCAATATCACCAACAATTTGCTCCAGCACGTCCTCGATGGTTACCATGCCAGCCACACCACCGTACTCATCCACCACGATTGCGATATGGTTACGATTGCTTCTGAACTCCTTGAGTAACACATTCAATCGTTTGGATTCTGGAATAAACACGGCAGGGCGCAACATATCCCGCAACTCGAACTCTTCGCCCGCGTAGTACCTGAGTAAATCCTTAGCAAGCAATATGCCAATCACATCATTTTTGTTATCCTCAATGACTGGAAAACGGGAGTGGGCGGTTTCGATGACAAAGGGCAGAAAGCTTTCTGGCGGTCGGGCAATGTCAATCACATCCATTTGCGAGCGCGGAATCATGACATCACGCACCTGCATTTCACTGACTTGCAACACACCTTCGATCATGGACAGAGAGTCACTGTCCATCAAATGGTTTTCATAAGCGCCGTGCAACAAGGCAACCAGCTGCTCACGGTCCTCAGGCTCACGCAATAAAAAGTGGCTGAGGCGTTCTAAAAGGGAGGGTTTATGTACTAATTTATCCGGCTCCGAAGCCATAGATTATGCTTAAAAACAGCATCCTGTATAACGAGACAGTTTCAAGGATACCTCAATTTAAAATAAAGTGTCACCTTATTCAGGTAGAAAAATCAGGCCAAAAATGCACCAAAAAAGGGCATTGCTACCCAGTTTCTGGCACACACTCAGCCCGATCCTGTTTAGCCGTAATTCAAGCCCATGACATCGCGTACCTCACGCATGGTTTCGCGCGCCAGCTTGCGTGCTTTTTCACAGCCTTCAGCCACAATATTCTTCACCAGTGTCGGGTCTTCCGCATAATCGGCAGCCCGTGCCTGAATCGGGGTTAACTCGGCAACCACACCATCAATCACAGGCTGTTTGCATTGAATGCAGCCAATGCCCGCCGTACGGCAACCCTCTTGCACCCAGGCTTTGGTCGTCTCGTCCGAATACACTTCATGCAATTGCCACACCGGGCATTTGGCCGGATCGCCAGGATCAGTACGGCGGATACGGGCCGGATCGGTAGGCATGGTTTTAATTTTGCGGGTGACTTCGTCAATCGGTTCACGCAATGAAATCGTGTTGTTGTAGGACTTGGACATTTTCTGTCCATCCAGCCCATACATTTTGGAAGCGGGCGTAAGTTTGTAATCAGGCTCGACCAGGATAATTTTGCCGCCGCCTTCGAGATAACCCAACAAGCGCTCTTTATCCCCCAGACTCAGGTTTTGCTGCTCTTCGATCATGGCACGTGCCGAGTCCAACGCCTCATCATCACCGTTTTCCTGATACGCGGCACGCATTTCGTCATACAAGGCCGCACGCTTGGAACCCAGTTTTTTGATCGCCGCTTCTGCCTTTTCTTCAAAGCCTTTTTCGCGCCCGTAAATATGGTTGAAGCGCCGCGCAATTTCGCGGGTCAGCTCAATGTGTGGCACCTGATCTTCGCCCACCGGCACCTGCGTCGCCTTGTAAATCAGGATATCGGCACTTTGCAGCAGCGGATACCCGAGAAAACCATAAGTGGAAAGGTCTTTGCTGCTGAGTTTTTCCTGCTGATCTTTATAAGTAGGCACGCGTTCCAGCCAGCTCAATGGGGTCATCATGCTGAGCAGGGTATGCAGCTCGGCGTGTTCAGGCACCCGTGACTGGATAAAAATAGTCGCGTTGGACGGGTCAATACCGGCCGCCAGCCAGTCAATCACCATATCCCAGACGCTGGCTTCAATAATCTCCGGCGTATCGTAATGCGTGGTCAGTGCATGCCAGTCTGCTACAAAAAACAGGCACTCACACTCGTGTTGCAATTTCAACCAGTTTTTGAGCACGCCATGATAATGACCCAAATGCAACTGCCCGGTGGGGCGCATCCCCGATAAAACGCGTTCGACCGCCATATAAAGGTATTCCTAATCCCGAATAAATTTTTAGAGAGTATCGATGCGGTGGCGATTACATCACCAGCGCATACAGTAATTGTTGAAAAAATCTTAACACAGGAGACAGGATCACACCCAGTATTCCGGTAAATAACAAGGCAATCAGAATAATCATGCCATAGCGCTCTATGCGCGCAAATTTAATGGCCGCCTGCATGGGCAGCAAACTCACTGCAATGCGCCCACCATCGAGCGGTGGCAGTGGCAACAGATTCAACACCAGCAATACCAGGTTGATCTGGATGCCGGCCACACTCATTTGAGAAAGAAATTCCTGCGATGATAACGGGAACAGTTCCACCCTGGCGAGCAACAACCCCCAGCACAACGCCATGAAAAAATTGGAGGCAGGCCCTGCCAGTGCCACCCACAGCATATCCTGTTTGGGACGCCGCAGATTGGCGAAATTGACCGGCACGGGTTTGGCCCAGCCGAACAAAATCCCGCCCAGTAGCACACTGAGCGCTGGCAGCAAAAGGGTGCCTATCGGGTCAATATGCTTGAGCGGGTTCAGCGTGATGCGTCCCAGGCGTTCCGCCGTGAGGTCACCAAAATACTTGGCTGCATAGCCATGCGCAGCCTCATGCACGGTAATAGCAAATAATATTGGCAGCGCATAAGCCGCCACCTTTTGTATTGCGGTCAGTTCCATTCCATACTTTCAAAAAAACTTACAGCTTCAAACCTGGCTACCCCACACACTAAGGCCACGGCGCTACCCCGCTTCTTACAAGCTCGGGCGGATCCTGCGTCAAATCCACCACAGTCGTCGCGCCGACATGCACGATATCGCTGTCTATCACGGCATCCAGCTGATGCTCCAGTGTTTCACGAATCTCCCAGCCGACCGAGAGTGGCACATCATCACCATGCAATTGCAAGGTCATGGTGAGCAGCGGCACACCCAGGGCCTCCAGCAAAGCCTGTGTGACGATATGTCTGGGCACGCGCAAACCGATGGTACTGCGCTTGGGGTGGTGCAATCGCCGCGGGACTTCACGACTGGCTTCAAGCAAAAACGTATAAGGTCCGGGAGTATAGGCTTTCAGCAAGCGGAATTGTGTGTTATTGACTTTGGCATAGGTACCAATTTCCGCCAGGTCACGACACACCAGGGTAAAAGGATGCTCATCATCAACCTGCCGAATACGACGGATGCGGGTTTGCGCATCTTTGTGATCCATCAGGCAGGCCAGTGCATAACTCGAATCTGTCGGACAGGCAATGACGCCGCCCTGTTGCAACAGCTGCACAGCCTGCTGGATCAGCCTTGACTGCGGGTTTTCCGCATGAATGACAAAATACTGCGCCATCAGGCATTACACTAGAACAGCGGCCTCGGGCCAATCTTGCCAGACTGGCACACACCCCTCAGGCAAGTCTGGCAAACGCCCCATTTCCATATAAGACATGCCAGGTCCATGGTAGTCAGAACCCTGTGAAGCTTTAAGATCAAACCGATGTGCCAATTTGGCAAATTGCTGATACTGTGGAGGCTGGTGACTGCCAGTTACCACTTCAATCGCCGTGCCACCATAACTTTTAAACTCATGCAACAGCAAATGCATATTGATAAAACCCAAATCATAGCGGCCGGGATGCGCGAGCACGGCAACCCCTTTACTTGCTGTAATCAACTGCACTGCTTGCTGCAAGGACATCCACTGATAATCGACATAACCAGGTTTGCCCTTGACCATATATTTTTTAAACACAGACTTCATATTTTTGGCATGCCCAGCCTTCACAAGATGCTGTGCAAAATGACTTCTTGTCATGATCGCATCACCAGCCAATGCCTTGGCACCTTCATAAGCACCATGAATACCCACCTTTGCCAGACCAAGTGCGATTTCTTTGGCACGCATCTCGCGCCCAGTGCGAACAGATTCAAATGCTTGTTGCAGTTCCGTATTATCAGGATCAATGTTTAACCCTACAATGTGTAACGTCTGCCGCTTCCATGTCACAGAAACTTCCACGCCATTGATAAAATGGATACCGGCATTATTCGCAGCAGCGCGCGCACGTACAAGCCCCCCCAATTCATCATGGTCAGTCAGTGCCATGACTTTAACGCCTTTGCTTGCCGCATAGGAAACCAACTCTTCCGGAGTAAGCAATCCGTCAGAAATTGTGGAATGGCAATGTAAATCAATCAGTGCTGGCATAACAGCCTATGTTTGCTCTCAGGAAAATGTTGCAGAACTTTGCAATCATAGCCAAATCATAGCAAAATAGTGCTTTCGCTTCTAGCAGGAATTCAGTTCACTGAACCAACGCATGCAAATTATTACAGATTTACTGCCCGTCATCCTTTTTTTCATTGCTTATAAAAAAGCCGGCATTTTTGTTGCAACCTCTGTTGCCATCCTCAGCACATTGGCACTCATGCTGTATAGCTGGTTTAAGCATGGCAAGATTGAGAAAATGCTGATGATTAATGGGATTGTGATTACAGTGCTTGGCGGCATTACCCTGCTCCTGCATGACAAAACCTATATTATGTGGAAACCTACGGCCATCTACTGGATCGCCGCACTGGCGCTGCTGATTAGCCGGTATGGCATGCAACGTAACCTGATTCAGAACATGCTGGGTAAAATGATGGCGCCACCCGCCCACCTATGGGACAAGCTGAATCTTTGCTGGGTTGCGTTTTTACTGGCGCTGGGCGTACTGAACCTGTATGTCGCTTTTCACTTCGAAGAGGCGGACTGGGTGAACTTTAAACTGTTTGGGGTCACCAGCCTGATGTTTGTGTTTATCATAGCGCAGGTATTTGCGTTGAAAGCTTACTGGATTGAGCAAAACACTCCCCCAGCCTGATTAGCCGGAGCCTGAAAATGTTTTATATGATCTATGCCCAAGACACACCGAATAGCCTTGCACTTCGCCAGCAACATCGGCCGCCGCATCTGGAGCGACTGCAAGCCCTGCAAAGTGCCGGCAAATTATTACTGGCTGGCCCATTGCCAGCCATCGACAGCCTTGACCCGGGCGAAGCCGGGTTTAGTGGCAGCCTGATAGTCGCCGAGTTCGATTCATTGCAGGCCGCCACTGCGTGGGCCAATGATGACCCTTTTGTGCATGCAGGGGTTTATGCACAGGTGACGGTCAACCCTTTTAGAAAGACACTACCCTGAATGGAATTACGAGCCTGAATGGAATTACGAGACGAAATCATTGCGCGCTTACAGCCATTGCAACCGCTGCAACTGGACATCCAGGATGACAGTGCTTTGCATCGCGGGCATGCTGGCAATAACGGCGGCGGGCACTTCGAGTTGACAGTCAAAAGCTCGCTATTTTCCGGAAAATCGCAGATAATGCGCCATCGTATGGTGTATCAATACCTGCAAGATTTGATGCCGCATCGTATACATGCACTCAGTATTAACGCGCTCTCTGCAGATGAGTCATCAGTTTGAAACAATCCTATTTTTTAATAACGCACCACTTTCCAAATCGTTTTAAAGGATATTGCATGAAATTTATTAAGTATTTGTTGGCGATTGCCTGCTTAAGTGCATTGCCACATGTGTACGCAGCAGATGCTGACGCCCTGGCTACGGTCAACGGCAAGCCCATCAAAAAATCCTGGGTAGAGTTTATCCTGCGTGATGCTGAAGCACGCAGCGGCCAAAAAGCCAACGATAACATGAAAGCCGCAGTCATTAACGAACTGGTAGGTTCCGAACTGGCTTATCAGGAAGCACAAAAAGCCGGTATCGATAAATTACCAGACTTTATTGCCAGCGAAGAGCTGGCCCGCCGCAAACTACTGGTGAATGCTTTCCTGGCTGACTTCATTAAAAAGAATCCAGTGACAGAAGCCGAGAAAAAAGAAGGTTACGAACAGTACAAAAAAGAACTGGGCGACAAAGAATATAGTGCACGTCACATTCTGGTCAAAACCGATACGGAAGCCAAGGCCATTATTGCCGAGCTGAAAAAAGGCGCTGACTTTGCCAAACTGGCCAAAGACAAGTCCCTGGATCCGGGCTCTAAAGACAAAGGTGGCGATCTGGGCTGGTTCTCACCTGCTGGCATGGTTAAACCCTTTGCTGATGCACTGGTGACACTGAAAAAAGGCGACACCACACCTGAGCCAGTACAGTCACAGTTTGGCTGGCACATCATCAAGCTGGTAGACACCCGTCCATTACAGGCTCCGGCTTATGACAAGGTAAAAGACGGCATTGAGCGTACACTCCAGCAACGTAAACTGGAAAAATACATGTTGAGCCTGAAAGATAAATCCAAAATTGAAGTGACTGGCATTGAGAAGAAATAACTCACGCTAAAAATGTGTCCATAAAAGCCAGCGCAAGCTGGCTTTTATGCTTATCCGGCATACAGTATTTTTACGCAAGGCCTACTTTCTAAGCTAAAATAAGAACTATTCTCATTCATGCCCTTCTATGCTTTCATGCAACTGAACAGTCTTAAACCTGGTGAATCTGCTGTGATTGACAGCATTGAAGCGGACCAGGCACTTTATCAACGATTGAATGCCCTGGGGTTCCGTTCCGGCAAATATTTGCAAGTGATCCGCCAGGCCGCTTTTAACGGCCCTCTGCATGTGCGCATTGGCTCTACGGATGTGATTATCCGCGTACAAGATGCACGTGCCATTCAATTGCGCCCTTCACTACAACCATCGTCCGAATCACCTCCAGCATGAAACGCGTTGCTCTTCTTGGCATGCCCAACACGGGCAAGTCCACCCTGTTCAATCGCCTGAGTGGCGCATCTGCCCGCGTGGGCAACTGGCCAGGCATTACTGTTGATCTCATGAGTGCCAAAATCCTGCTGGGTGGGCATATTGCAGAGCTGGTGGATTTGCCCGGTCTGTATGATCTGCATGGATTTTCAGACGATGAACAGGTGGTCAGGCATTTTCTAAGCCATCATGAAGTGGATCTGGCATTGATCATACTGAACGGCGCCCAGATTGACCGTCAACTGTCACTGGCACTGCAAATTCGCGACCTGGGCTTGCCGGCAGTGTTGTTGCTCAACATGGAAGACGAAGCCAAACGGGCAGGCATCACCATTGATACGCAAGCCATGGCCCGCCAGCTAGGCATACCGGTACTCACCATCAGCGCAAAATATGGGAACGGCTGTCCGGAAGCATTACAATTGGCCGCAAACACCATGGCTGGCCGGCCATCACCACTGCAACCACAATCGATTGCTGAAAAACTGGAAGCAGACAACCAGATTGAACACGAAATGCACCAGATTGTTGAAAGCACGGTGCAGATGCCATTGCAGCTCAACGACGCCACAACAGATCGTATTGATCGGGTACTGCTGCATCCATGGCTGGGGCTGCCCCTGTTTTTCCTGTCGATTTTTTTACTGTTTCAGTTTATTTTCACCATAGGCGCCCCACTGCAAGAAGTCATGGCATGGCTATTCGACACTTTGCGCAGCGAGGTGCTAGAACCCACTCTTGGCGGCCTGCCGGGCTGGCTGAATGGCTTGCTGTTAGACGGACTCTATACCGGCTTCAGTACTGTGGCCGCTTTTGTACCGATTATTGTGCTGTTCTTTTTGGTCATGAGCATGGTTGAAGACAGTGGTTATCTGTCACGTGCAGCCTTTCTGATGGACACATTGATGGCAAAAATGGGGCTTGATGGCCGCGGTTTTGTCATGGTGCTGATGGGCTTTGGCTGCAATGTACCGGCACTGATGGGCACCCGCGTCATGCGTAGCCGCCCCATGCGTTTGTTGACCATGCTGGTGATCCCGCTTTCACTCTGCTCGGCACGACTGCAGGTGTTTTTGTTTATGATTGCCATTCTGTTCGCCCCCTCACAGGCAGCGATCGTCATGTTCTCGCTGTACATGGTCAGCTTCGGCACCATCTTTCTCACCGCCATCCTATTCAAGGGCAAATTCAAAAGCCACGAGCCTTTTGTGCTTGAACTCCCGCCGTATCGCTTTCCCACGCCCAGACAAATCTGGCTGCGCGGCTGGCAAGAGGTGAAACATTTCCTGCAACGCGCCACCAAATTCATCGTGATCGGGGTGGTCATGGTCTGGCTGCTCACCCACCTGCCCATGCATGCCGTACCCGCCAGCGCAGAAACCTGGGCAGGCAGTATCGGGCACTTCTTTGCTCCCATCCTCGACCCAATAGGCATCGATACCCAACTGGCGATTGCACTGATTTTTGGCTTTGTGGCAAAAGAAATCGTGGTGGGTTCATTAGCGGTGATTTATGGCTTGCAGGGTGATGCACTGAGCCAACAAATTGCCATGCATATCGACTGGGTGCAAGGCATGAGTTTTATGCTGTTCACCCTGATTTACACGCCCTGCCTTTCCACCATTGCCACACTCAAATCCGAAGCCAAGAGCGCAGGCTTTATGTGGCTTTCACTGATCTGGTCTCTGGGATTGGCCTGGGTGATTAGTTTTGTGTTCTATCAGACCGCTCGTGCATTGGGGTATTAAAGCGTCAATACCATTTCGCTGTGCAGCGCGTTTAAACTAGTGCTGCCGCACAAAATTCTGCAGCAAACAGTCCGTGTAAGTAGACATGTCACATCACCAGCCCCATTGGTAAGCCGCCTGAAAAACATACCCTATTTTGACCCAGGCGACTTATTGGATGGACGTATCTGCACCGCCATGCATGCCATGCGCAGTTGACCTGACACACTTGATACTGATCAAAAGCACTCATCGGGAATTTATGTCATTATATTAAGTGAAACATTCACAACCCGTCAGGAGATTATGTCATGCAATCAAAACTACTGTTTATCGCCATCACCACGTTGTTAAGTACTGCCGCTCTGGCCAATAACCATGGCCACCATGGTCAGATGGAAAAATGCATGAAAGCGGCGCTGGCCAAACATCCCGGCAAGGTCGTGTCGCTGGAAGCCGAAATCGAAAAAGGTCGCGGGGCCATTTATGAGTTTGATATTGTGGGTACCGATGGTAAGGAATGGGAAGTCGAGTGTGAGGCCAAGACCGGAAAAGTATACGAAGAAGAAATCGACGTAGACCCCAATAGCGAAGAATTTAAATCCAAGGCCAAAATCACCATGGAGCAAGCCAAAAAAACAGCGCTGGACAAATTTCCTGGCGAAATTGAAAGCATAGAATACGAGCTGGAAAACGGTAATCCTGTCTACGAATTCGACATCAAACAAGCCAATGGCAAGGAAATCGAGGTCGAGGTGGATGCTGTAACAGGAAAAATAGGCGAAACCGAAGAAGAAGTATACGAAATTGGCAAAGACTGATTGATTCTAAAACTGGACAGCAGCGCAAGGGCTGCTGTTTTTATTTTAGCGCGCTCTAGCGTAGCTTCTGCAGAACAGCTAAGGCGTTTCACTCCGGTTTCTGCTAAAATAACGGTTTGAATTTTCATTAAAAAATCCAATCGCCTCATGTCCAGTCAAGCCCATTTCCTCAGTCTGCGTGGCAGTGCCGCATTATCACAATTCCGTTTAGACAAACTCTACAGCACCCTCCAGCAAACAGCGCCTGGTATCGCGCACATTGCGACTGAATTTGTGCACTTTGCCTTTAGCGAGCAGGCACTGGATAGCACGACAAAAAATACGCTACAGCAAATTCTGACTTACGGTCCCAAGGCGGGTCATGAAACACCTCAGGGGGAGTTGTTTCTGGTAATTCCCCGCATTGGCACGATTTCACCCTGGGCCTCTCGCGCGACGGATATTGCACATAACTGCGGGCTACACAACCTGCTGAGACTGGAACGCGGGATTGCTTATTATGTGACGACCCACAGCGGTCAACCGTTAAGCACGGCAGAAAAGCAGGCATTGCGCATAGCCATTCACGACCGCATGACAGAAACCATCGTCCCCAGCCTGACCGATGCCGAAAAACTCTATCACCATGCAGATCCCAAGCCCTTGTCCAGCGTGGACATTCTGGCGGGTGGCAAAGCCGCACTCGAAGCCGCCAACAGTGACATGGGGCTGGCACTCTCACCGGACGAAGTCGATTACCTGCTGGAAAACTACATCAAAATGGGTCGCAACCCGACCGACGTCGAGTTGATGATGTTTGCCCAGGCCAACTCCGAGCATTGCCGCCACAAGATTTTTAATGCAGACTGGGTGATTGACGGTGTACAGCAGGAACTGTCGCTGTTCAACATGATCCGCAACACGCACAAACTTAATCCCGGCAGCACGGTGGTCGCTTACTCCGACAACAGTTCGATTGTGCAGGGCCAGAAAACTAAACGCTTTTACCCGGCGGCTGATCACAGCTATCAGTTTGTCGAAGATGACATGCACTACCTGATGAAGGTGGAAACCCATAACCACCCGACGGCGATTTCCCCGTTTGCCGGGGCAGCCACGGGCGCAGGCGGCGAAATCCGTGACGAAGGTGCGACGGGCATTGGCTCCAAGCCTAAAGCAGGGTTAACCGGCTTTTCTGTGTCCAACCTCAACCTGCCTGACTTTACGCAGCCCTGGGAAACGTCCTATGGAAAACCTGGTCGTATCGCCAGTCCGCTGCAAATTATGATTGAAGGTCCATTAGGTGGCGCGGCCTATAACAACGAGTTTGGCCGCCCCAATATTGCCGGATACTTCCGTACTTTTGAACTGGCAGCGCCCACAGCAAACGGCAACACCGAAGTGCGCGGCTACCACAAGCCGATCATGCTGGCAGGCGGTGTGGGCAATATTTCTGACAGCCATAGCTTCAAACAAAGCATCCCGCCAGGTGCTGCCCTGATTCAACTTGGCGGCCCGGCCATGCTGATTGGCCTGGGTGGTGGTGCAGCCTCCAGTATGGATACTGGCGCCAATACCGAAAACCTGGACTTTGACTCGGTGCAGCGCGGCAACCCTGAGCTACAACGCCGTGCACAGGAAGTGATTGACCGCTGCTGGCAACTGGGCGACAAAAATCCAATCGTAAGCATCCATGACGTCGGTGCGGGCGGCATTTCCAACGCCTTCCCTGAACTGGTGAATGATGCCAAAGTCGGTGCCGTGTTCCAGTTGCGTGATGTGCATAACGAAGAACCGGGCATGAGCCCGCGTGAACTGTGGAGCAACGAAGCGCAAGAGCGTTACGTGCTGGCGGTGACACAAGACCAGTTACCCTTGTTTGAAGCGATCTGTGCGCGTGAACGCTGTCCGTTTGCGGTAGTAGGTGTTGCAACCGAAGCGCGCCACCTCACCGTGGCTGACCGTCATTTTGAGAATAATCCGGTGGATATGGAGTTATCCGTCCTGCTGGGCAAACCGCCAAAAATGCTGCGTGATGTGAAGTCTGCCAGCAAACACTTACAGGCGTTTGATACCAGCAAGATTGACCTGCAGGATGCTGTCACCCGCGTATTGCGCCTGCCAGGCGTGGCTGACAAAACCTTTTTGATTACCATCGGTGACCGTAGCGTGACCGGATTGATTGCGCGTGACCAGATGGTCGGCCCATGGCAAGTGCCAGTCAGTAATGTGGCCGTGACCTGTGCCGGTTTTGAAACCAATATCGGCGAAGCGTTTGCCATTGGCGAAAAAGCACCGCTGGCGCTGATTGATGCGCCCGCTTCTGGCCGCATGGCGATTGGCGAAGCGATTACCAATATTGCCGCGGCTGCCATTAGCGACATCGGTAATTTAAAACTCTCCGCCAACTGGATGGCCCCTGCCGGTCACCCTGGCGAAGATGCCGCCTTATACGAAACAGTAAAAACCGTGGGCATGGAGCTATGTCCGGCACTGGGTATCAGCATCCCGGTCGGTAAAGACTCGATGAGCATGAAAACCGTCTGGCAGGAAAATGGCGAAAACAAGGCAGTGACGGCACCCATTTCGCTGGTGATTTCTGCGTTTGCCAATACACCGGATGTGCGTAAAACGCTCACGCCACAATTACGCACCGACCTCGGCAACACCGAACTGATCCTGATTGATCTGGGCAACGGCCAGAACCGCATGGGCGGCTCGTCACTCGCACAAGTTTACAGCCAGTTGGGCAATCAAGTTCCGGATGTAGACCAGCCAGCCCAACTCAAGGCTTTCTTCGCAGCGATACAACAACTGAACAGCGAGGGCAAACTGCTGGCCTACCATGACCGTTCGGATGGCGGCCTGTTTGCCACTCTCGCCGAAATGGCGTTTGCTGGCCACTGCGGGCTGGATATCGCACTGACCACCTTGACCGGCGACACGCTCTCTGTGCTGTTTAACGAAGAGCTGGGTGCTGTCATCCAGATACGCGCCAGCGATGCAGCGACTATTATGAACGCGCTGTCCAATACGCTGGGGCCATGCGTCCACCGCATTGGCAAGGCCATCGATGGCCAGGACATTCGCATCAGCCATGGCAACACCAACTACCAGGCTTCACGCATAGCGTTGCATCGCTTATGGTCAGAGACCACTTACCGCATGCAAAGCCTGCGTGACAATCCACTATGTGCGCAGCAAGAGTATGACAGACTGTTAAATGCCGATGATGCTGGTTTGCACGCACAACTGACGTTTGACCTGAACGACAATATTGCCGCGCCCTATATCAATACGGGTAAACGCCCGAATATGGCAGTGTTGCGCGAACAAGGGGTTAACGGACAAACCGAAATGGCGGCAGCGTTTGACCGTGCAGGCTTTAACAGTGTCGATGTCCATATGAGCGACATCATCAGCGGCCGTGTTTCGTTGCAAGATTTCGCAGGCCTGGTGGCTTGCGGCGGCTTCTCCTACGGCGACGTACTGGGCGCTGGCGAAGGCTGGGCGAAGTCGATTTTATTCAACAGCCGTGCCCGCGATGCTTTCAGCGCATTCTTCAACCGCGCAGACACCTTTGCACTCGGCGTATGTAACGGTTGCCAGATGATGAGTAACCTGCACAGCATCATTCCAGGGGCCGAACACTGGCCACATTTTGTCCGCAACAAGTCCGAGCAATTCGAAGCGCGTGTGGCGCTGGTTGAAATTTTACCGTCACCTTCGATCTTTTTTGAAGGCATGGCAGGTAGCCGTATGCCGATTGCCGTGGCCCATGGTGAAGGTTTTACGGAATTTACTGATGCCAACGCGGTCACAAGTGTGCTAAAACAGCAATTGGCTACAGTGCGGTATATTGATCATGCAGCAACCCCTACTGAAGTGTACCCGTTTAACCCGAATGGTTCGCCACAAGGGCTGACCGGATTCACTACGCAAGATGGGCGTTTCAGCATTATGATGCCGCACCCTGAACGGGTGTTCAGAGCGGTTCAGCACTCATGGCGACCAGATGACTGGCAAGAAGATGGTCCATGGATGCGCATGTTCCGCAACGCACGCAAGTTTGTCGCTTAAGTTTTAAAATGCAACGATCCGGGCCTGATCTACAAGCCCGGATAAAATTAAAATCAGGTGTTTGGAGAAATTATGAAATCAATTAAAGTTTTACTGGCCTTGTTTTCCCTGTCATTTGCATTACAGGCTTTTGCCCTGAGTGATGAGGATTACATGGAGTTTACCGAAGCACTGACAGGTGGCAATGTCAAAGTCGTTAAAAAGTTTGTAGAGGCAGAACCGTCGCTGGTGAATCAGAAATTCTTCGCGTGGGAGCCACTGCAAATGGCAGCCTCCAAAGGGCGTCTGGATGTTGTGAAATATCTGATTTCAAAAGGCGCTGACAAGGATTATGTGCATCCTGCCAGCAACAACACCGCTTTTCATATGGCGGCCTTTATTGGCGACACAGCGACCATGAAATATCTGGCTTCGATCGGCGCTGATGTCAACAAAAAGCTGAAAGGCGATGTTTCTCTGATGCGTTACTTTAAAGAAGAGAAAAATCAGCCTATGGTGGATCTGTTGACACAACTGGGCACCAAAGACGATGGCTGTAAGGAAGAAAAATGCTTCTAAGCAAGGCTATCGAAGTGCACTGAAACAGAACGGTCATGCAATGCATGGCCGTTTTTTTATGTGTCGAACAAGATGGCCGCTTGCGAAGCGCAACCCTGCGTTGTGTCACCGTTATGCCAGCTATGTAACGATGGTCACACACTTTTACCAAACCGGCTTTAAAATAAAAACATCATTCAGGTTGGTTTACTATTTCCGGGGGGAAGAGATGAAAAGTCGCTTTAAAGCCACTGCGTGGAGCCTGTTATGCGGCCTGCTTGGCTCGAGTACCTGTTACGCAATCGATCCAGTCATACCATTGGCAGCTTCGTGTGCGGCCTGTCATGGCCCGCAAGGGAATAGCACGGGAGTCACACCTACCCTGGCCGCTTTGAACCAGGATTATTTTATCCAGCGCATGCAAGGGTTTAAAGAGGGCTCCGTGACCTCTACTGTGATGCACCATCATGCCAAAGGATTGACCAGTGACGAAATCTCGGCATTGGCCATCTATTTTGCAGCACAACCGCGGCGCACACCCACTGCGTTGCCGCATCAAACCTTTCAGGGAGCACAATAATGCGTGAATTCCCGCAACATCATCTCTCCGCTGCATCCCGCAGACAATTTGTTCGCGCAGTTATTTATGGTGGACTGGCCTTTGCAGGACTGCCCGCCTTTGGCCGCGCAAGCAGGCCGCCACTGGGACATGTGGTCGTGATTGGCGCAGGCTTTGCCGGCTTGACTGCAGCCAAGTATCTACGTGACTGGAGTGGCGGCAATATCGCTGTCACCATCGTCGAACCCAACCCCCAGTTCGTTTCCTGCCCGCAAAGCAACCTGGTGCTGGGTGGCAGCAAAACACTGGATGACCTGAGCTTTTCGTACCAAACGGCTAGAAAGCGCCATGGCATAGACTGGGTAAAAGACAGCGCGATCGCCATTGACGTGCAGAACAGGCAAATACAATTAAGCCGGGGAACGCTGGCTTATGACAAACTGATCCTGGCGCCAGGGGTAGACTTTGATTACAGCCATATTCCCGGCATGGTGATGCCAGTCGCTGATATTCCACACGCATGGAAAGCGGGCAAGCAAACCTTGCAACTGCGTCAGCAACTGGAAAGCATGCCTGATGGAGGCAGTTTTGTCATGACCATTCCCAGAGGCCCTTACCGTTGCCCGCCCGGCCCCTATGAACGCGCCTGTCAGGTGGCGCATTATTTCAAACAGGCCAAACCGCGCAGCAAAGTGATTATTCTGGATGCCAATCCGGACATCGTCTCAAAAAAAGGCCTGTTCTTGCAGAGCTTCAATCATCAGTATGGCGGCATGATTGAGTACCACAATAACAGTGAAATTATCTTGCTGGATCCTGTCAAAAAGACGGTTAAAACAGATTTTGAACAGGTGCGGGCAGATGTGCTCAATGTGATTCCGCCGCAACTGGCTGGCAAAATTGCACAATCTGCAGGGTTAAACAATGTCGATCAACGCTGGTGCGAGGTGGATTTTGTGACATACGCTTCCAGCGCGCATCCGGACATTCATATCATTGGTGACAGCATTTCCGCCGGGCTGCCCAAGTCTGCACACATGGCAACTTCACAGGCCAAAATCTGTGCTGCAGCCATTGTGGACACGCTGGCAGGACAGTCACCCAATCCCCTCCCCGTATTTGCCAACACCTGTTACAGCTTTGTAGATGACAAACAGGCCATCCATGTGGCGAATGTGTACCGCTATGATGCACAGAAGAAAACCATGGTTTCCGCGGAAGGGGGAGGCGTATCCATACAGGCCTCCGTGCAGGAGGGAGACTTTGCGCAGGCCTGGGCGCAGAATATATGGACAGACACCCTGAACTGAATGGCGATCACAACGCTCCAACACAGGGTAGGAAATACGGAATAAGTGCGCGAGCGGCATAGCTGTGCAACTATTTTCACGCGCAGCTTCGCATGAAGTGTTTCTGTAAATCCTGTTTACTGGGTCACATGCGCATACAGAAAGATGGCTTCACATCTGACATGATCAAACTGTCCTCACTGATGGCAATGATACTGACCGGACTGTTTTCCGCTGTCAGCCTGCATGATGCGCGCGCGCAATCCCCCGAGGTTGATGCTGCCTTATCCAGGCTAAAACTGCCAGTTGGATTCAGCATAGAGCGTTTTGCAGATGTCAGCCAATATGGCATGCCACGCATGATGGCCATCGACAAACAAGGGCATTTATTTGTCACACTGGTGAACACGGGCCGCGTAATGCGACTGGATGCTGCAGGCAATCACGAAGTAATTGCGCAAGGGTTAAACGCACCCAATGGCATAGATTTTCTGGGCGAAGATTTACTGGTGGCAGAACCCACCGGCATTGTCAAAATATCACGACTGATGCATGGCTGGTCTCAACCGATGCCTTTTATTCGTAATCTGCCAGCCGGTGGCCATGGCCTGAAGTCAGTCAAGGTTTCCCCGGCGGGCGACATATTTGTCAATGTTGGCTCCAGTTGCAATGTCTGCGCGGAAGAGCAGCCGATGCGTGCTACCTTGCTCCGCTTTACTGCCGATGGACGTCCGGCTGGCGCCCTGCTGACGGTGGGACGACATGCGCAAAGTGCCATCTGGGCGCATGGCTTGCGTAACAGCCAGGGCATGGCATGGCATCCGCAAACAGGTGCCCTGTTTGCTACCAATGCAGGCGCTGATAACCGTAGCGCTGTGAAAAACGGACAGATCAATGACGACTTGCCTCCAGAGCAACTGAATCGTATTGAAGCGGGTAAACACTATGGCTGGCCTGAATGCTGGACCAACCCGGCGCAACCTGACCGCATGTTTCAGGATCCGAATCATACAGGCGATGCGGAAGTGTGTGCCAATGCACAAACACCCGCGCTGACCTTACCGGCACATAGCACCCCCATAGGCATCAGTTTCTTGCATCACAGCACATTCCCGGCAGAGTATCAGCAAGATGCAGTGGTCGCGCTGCATGGCTCGTGGAACCGCAAACAGCCCAGCGGCTATGCGCTGCTGCGTGTACAATTCGTGAACCAGCAACCCGTAGCAGCCATCCCGTTTGTGAGCGGCTGGCTGCAAGGGTCTGAGGCCTGGGGGCGACCGGTAGATGTAATCGTTGGCGCAGATGGCTGGCTGTATGCGAGCGATGATAAAACCGGCTGGATATATCGCATTCGCAGTCAATAACCGCACGCACCCATGACGAACTGGTCGCATTATTTACAAGGAGTTTTACCATGAAGCGCATTACGCTTACTCTCGGCACACTGTTGCTGACATTGACAGGACTTTCTGCCATGGCAGAAAGTCATCCCTCACTGGTGATTCAAGTGCCAGAATCCTTTTATAAACATCCTGTGCGGCTGTTGAACCCCTATTTAAACTATTGGCATAACCGGGCTGAAGCGGCTGAAGCCGTGGGGCTTAGCAGCTTTCAGTCACAAAACTTCACTACTTCGAGTTGCGAGTCAGAAGCCAAGGGCCAGGCACTGGTCGTCATCGAGCCCAATATGTTTTACAACCCGCAAACCGGGGTCTTTTACAGCGAAATCACGGCCAAAGTGTATACCCAGCCTTCGGCAGACAGCGCGCTTGGCAAACCGCTGATGACCGTCAAAGGCCAGGGCCAGTCACGCGGCTGGCTAACGCACAATGTTGAATACTTTACGCATCAATCCTACCAGCAGGCATTTGACCAGGTGATTCAGCAGTTGCAGCAAAGCACGGCTTTCCAGCAATCTGTAGCGCAAGCCCCCGTGCAAACCTATCAAGCCTTGTGCACCAGTATTGATACGCTAAGCCAACCCAAACTCTACTTTTAGGAGACTGTATGCCATTGCAAGATTACGCACGACACCTGCGTCAACTGTTACCAGTGCTGTTACTCGGCAGCAGTGCCCAGCTTTATGCGCAGGCTCTGGAGCCAGTCAAGGGATTGCTCACCCCTGAATCGGTCGTCCAGGACACGGATGGCAAAATCTATGTGTCAGAAATCAATGAATTTGGTAAGGATGGGGATGGCCAGATTCGTGTCATTGATCATGGCAAAAATACAGTCCTGATCAAGGGTCTGGACGATCCAAAAGGCCTGGTCATCTCAGGCAAAACGCTTTACATTGCTGACAAAACACAAATTCTGCGTGTGGCGCTCGACCAGAAACCTGCCAAAGTCGAAGTATTTATAACCGCCGCCGACTTTCCAAAAACACCACAGTTCTTGAATGATCTGGATGTCGATGCACAAGGCAATCTTTATGTCAGTGACAGCGGGGATATCATGGGCACTGGCAACGGCGGTGCCGTATATAAAGTCACACCCGATCGCACACTGAGTTTACTCATAGATGGCAAACAGGATCCGCGCATTCTCGCACCTAATGGCTTGCTATCTGATGCCAAAGGTACGCATTTGCTGATTTTGGACTTCACTTCCGGCGTATTGTATGACTATACGCAAGCGAACAAACAGCTGAAAGAAGTGGCCAGTGGCCTCGGCGGCGGTGACGGTATCGTCAAACAAGCTAATGGCACGATCTATGTCAGCGACTGGAAGTCCGGCAAGGTATTCCGCGTCAATCCAGACCATACCGCCACCCTGATCAAGGAAGGCTACCAGTCTGCTGCGGATATTGCACTGAGCCACGACGGCAAGCACTTACTGGTACCTGACATGAAGGCCGGCGTCCTTGATATTCTGCAATTAAAGTAATCAGCGTTCCTCTCACAGTACAAAAAAAGAGCCACGCATAAAGCGTGGCGAAGTGAGAGGATACACACGAAACAATCAATCATCCGGGGAATGTACCGCAGGGAATTCGGCCACCCCCCGAAATCATGACTTACTTGCTTTGCGCAGACTTTTTATCAAGCTCCTTTTGAGAGTTGACCGCTGGCTGCGCGACAGCGTGTCTGGCGACCTTGCTATGCTTGTTGATCTCAATCTGGTCGTGCGGGGAGGGGTTGGTCCCGGCCAATATATTCAGTGAAAATAATAAACCCACCATTACCAATGCTGTTGTTTTCATCATCTCGCTCCTTGAATCAATCATGATTTGCATCATCTGTGGGGATACTGTGTCTGCCCACACCGCAACAATACGCCGCCCGCCTTACAGACAACTTACGCATTACTTGCATGAAACTTACAAATCAGAAAAGTCCACAGAGTGCGATACACTTGCGTTGATTAAACTTCGGAACCATTTACCATGCGTTTATTAATAGTGGAAGATGACTTTGTGATTGCCAACGGTCTGGTGCGCGCACTGACACAGGCGCAATATGCAGTCGATCATGTGGCTGATGGCAAACTGGCGCTGCGAGCCATACAGGATGGCGTCTACGATCTGGTCATACTGGATCTGGGTTTGCCAGCAATGGACGGTGAACAAATACTGTCGCATCTCAGGCAACATGCCAACCCGGTTGCGGTACTTATTTTGACGGCAAGAGAGGATGTGGCGACCAGAGTACAGGCGCTGGATCTGGGTGCAGATGACTTTTTAACCAAACCCTTCCATTTGGAAGAGTTGGAAGCCAGAGTGCGCGCACTGATACGCCGCAGCAAACTGGGTAACAATTTACCCCTGCAATGTGCCAATCTTAATCTGGATATTGCCAATAAACTGGTGAGCATCGGCGAGCAGCCCATCACCCTCTCTGCACGCGAACTGCATTTACTGGAGACCCTGATGTTGCGCATGGGGAAAATCATTACCAAAGACCAGATCATGGAATCCCTGTGTAATTGGGATGAGACACTGGGAGACAATGCCATTGAAGTCTACATTCACCGGCTGCGCAAAAAAATAGAACCCAGCGGCGCGCGCGTACGTACCATCCGCGGACTGGGTTACCTGCTTGAAGCTGAGCAAGCATCAACCTCATGAAGGCGCCAAGTTCTCTCAAAAACCAGCTGCGCCTGTGGCTGTTGTTGACCATGCTGGCAGTGCTTGGGTTTTCTGCTGCCATTTCTTATTCACGCGCCCTGCACTACGCAACGCAGGCTTACGATCAGGCATTGCTACGCACGGTGCTCGCATTGTCTGACGAAGTCTTGATTGATGCTGATAATCGCGTGAAAATTGAACTGCCCGAAGTGGCGAGCCACTTGCTCAGTTATAACGATGGCGACACCATTTACCTGCGTATTACCGCCCCTGATGGCAGCCTGGTGGCTGGCAACCCTGCCTTGCCATTACCCACCAACGTGCCAGCGGGCAATGAACATGTCTATTTTAACAGTGCAATTCAAGGTGAACCTATACGCGCAGTCGCCTTTGCATTGCCAGTCAGTGCAGCTGCTAACGCAAGTGACATTATGATAGAAATGGCAGAAACCACCGGCACACGGGATGCAATGGTGGCGGAAATGGTGGAAGAAATGCTGCTGCCACAAGTGCTGATGATGTTGTTGGCGGCCATCGTCATTGAAATTGGCATTCACTTTGCGCTAAAGCCCATGCATGACCTTAAAGAAGCCTTGCATCAGCGTTCACATCGCGACCTGAGCCCGCTGGAAACGCACACCACCCTGCTAGAAATGCAACCATTGATTCATGCCATGAACGGTTTGCTGAAACGGGTCAAAACCGGCATGCAGCAGCAACAGCAATTTATTGCCGATGCCTCTCATCAATTACGCACACCGATAGCAGGCCTGCAAACCCAGGCAGAACTGGCGCTCAGAAATGTAGAACATCCGGCACAAAGAGAAACGCTCAGCTTTATGCTACGCAGCGCGACACGCCTGTCCCACCTGATTCAACGGCTACTGAGCATGGCCAGAACAGATGCTGCCAGCACGCAGCTTAGAAGTGATCCGGTCTCACTTACCAGCATTATTTATGAAGAATGTGCACGCTGGATAGGCGCGGCCACCGATAAACAGCTGGAACTGGAAGTACAGATTGAAACCAGCCATGACCAGATTTTGGGCGATGCGCTCATGCTCTCCGAAATGCTCAACAACCTGCTCGAGAACGCCATTCAATATACGCCAGAACAAGGCGTGATTAAAATCCGTTTGTGGCAAGCGGGCAAGCAACTGCTGTTGCAGGTCACCGACAGTGGCATCGGCATTCCAGAGGATCAAACCGAACGCGTTTTCGAGCGTTTTCATCGCCTGGATCCCAACCAAGGCAATGGCTGTGGCTTGGGACTCGCGATTGTGGCTGAAATTGCAGAACATCACGATGCCGAAGTATCCGTGTCTGCAGGCTTAAGACATCCACGGACACACACTACAGGCAGTCAATTCACGGTAAAATTCACCCCTTATGACCCTCCTCTGCCTGAGAACGCTCACCCTGCAAGCGCTGACCCACAGCGACCCCTCACAAAAATGTAGGCAGGTCGAAGCCTTGTGGCAAGGCTTGCTCGCAGGCCAATACAGTATCATCGCTGACAAACACCTGATTCCATCTGGTGATATTCCTGGTCGCCCACCACAGCCGGCACTGGTGCCACCAGGCCAGGTCAAACGGCGTGCCATGCATACCGCAGAAGGCCGAGCGGCGCTGATTCATGCCCTTGCCCATATTGAATTCAATGCGATTAATCTGGCGCTAGATGCAGTCTGGCGCTTTGCGGGCATGCCTGAAGACTATTATCGCGACTGGCTGCAGGTGGCCAAAGAAGAGGCTTACCACTTCACCTTATTACGGACACATTTGCAAAGTCTGGGGATGGATTATGGCGCCTTTGATGGCCACAACAGTCTTTGGGAAATGGTCGAAAAAACACAATCGGATGTATTGGCGAGGATGGCCCTGGTGCCGCGTACGCTCGAAGCGCGTGGCTTGGACGCCTGTCCACCACTGAAACAAAAGCTGGTGCAGGCAGGAGACCATGCGGCCGCCAGTATTCTGGATATTATTCTGCGTGATGAAATTGGCCATGTGGCCATTGGCAACCGCTGGTATCACTGGGTCTGTGCACAGCGCGCACTGGATCCACTCAGCACTTTTGAACAGCTATGTGTGCAGTTTCAGGCACCTAAACTCAAGCCTCCATTTAATATGGAGGCGAGGAAACAGGCCGGGTTCAGCGAAGCCGAACTGGCATACCTGAATGGGGAGTACTTGTAAAAACGAGGGGCAAACTGAAAAAACCGGACCTTCAACAGACGCCGCTGATCACTACCTGGTGAAAGGCTTTCTTGGTTCCAGATGCCTGAATGTAATTCTGCCTTTACCCATGTCATAAGGTGACATTTCAATGGTAATTTTGTCGCCTGCCAAAATGCGGATTTTGTGTTTGCGCATTTTGCCGCCGGTATAAGCAATCAGTTTATGACCGTTATCCAATGTGACTCTGTAACGTGCGTCGGGCAGAATTTCCGTCACAGATCCCTGCATTTCAATGAGTTCTTCTTTAGCCATGTAGATAGATTCCTTTAGCAAATAAAAAAAGCCCGGATATCCGGGCTTTTTCCGGTGGATTAGTGGCCTAATCCATGGAGTCGCGCTAACTTATTCAACGATTTGAATGTTTGCGGCTTGTTTGCCTTTAGGGCCAGTCGCTTCTTCATAAGAAACGCGCTGATTCTCTCTCAAGCTTTTGAAGCCAGCAGATTGAATTGCAGAAAAGTGTGCAAACAAATCTTCGCCGCCATTGTCTGGAGTGATGAAGCCAAAACCTTTTGAATCGTTAAACCATTTAACTGAACCTGTAGCCATGAAAATATCCTTAAAAAAATAAAAAATGGGAGCTATACCCAAGGACGAGGATCAAGATGGCGAGAAGTAACGATAAAACCAAAAGATAAAACCAGAAAACAACAACACTACTTGAGCTTCGTAAGGACGCACTATGCACTTTATATTCGAGAATAGCAACAACTATTTTACAAAAATTGAAAATAAATCAATTACATAAACAGCAATACGCGCAATTTCCAGAAAACACGTTAAAAATAGAGCCTATATCGCATCAGGCTGAGAGCAGATTCGCCACCCCGTCCAGCCCGACCACATTGAGCGCATAGGTCGCCTGCTGTTGCACAACCGATTTTGCGTGGTAAGCCACACCAACTTCTGCTACCGACATCATTTTCAGATCGTTGGCACCATCACCAATAGCGATGGTTTGCGACGCCTGCAGGCCCAGCTGATCACGCAATTTGAGTAATTCCTCTGCCTTGCGCTGTCCATCCACGATATCTCCTAATAGCTGACCAGTCAGTTTGCCATCGACGATTTCCAGGCTATTAGACACCGCGTAGTCCAGGCCAAGCGTTTGTTTTACGTAGTTGGCAAAAAAAGTAAAACCGCCAGAAACCACCATGGTTTTGATGCCATGCTTGCGGCAGGTATCTATCCATGACTGGGCACCGGGATTAAATTGCAAGCGTTCGTCAACCACCCGCTGCAAGGCAACTTCCGGCAAATCCTGAAGCAACGCAACCCGCCGGCGCAGACTAGCAGCAAAGTCCAGTTCGCCACGCATGGCGGCCTCGGTGATTTCGGCCACTTGCGGCTTGATGCCCATCATATCGGCGATTTCGTCTATACATTCAATGCTGATGAGCGTCGAATCCATATCCATCACGCACAAACCAAATCTGGACAGACGATGGGCATCGTCCACCAGCGCACAGTCTATGTGCTGCTCGGCACAAAAGGCCTTGACGGCGTCATAATTACTCTCGGCCACTGGCAAATAATAAGCATGCTCGCCCACTTGCATAAACTGGGTATGACAGCCAACCAAACCGTGAATATGAGTAAGGTGCGCCAGACTGATGCCAGCGCCCTGAATGACTAAACGCATGATAAAAACCGCTTGAATAAAAGAAAAGATTATACCAGCCGCCGCCGCAATCGCTGATTTAAACAAGTTTTAGGGAGTTAATCCATTTATGGTTTGTCCCAAGCAATGGTATGCTTTTCAAAAAATGAAAAAACACCCAAGGGAATGTAATGAAACAAGACTCTCAAACGCTGTCATGGCTTAATTTGCCTAACCTCCCCCTGCCACTCAAGGCTTTATTTATCGGGTATTTGCTGGTGATTGGCGTTGGTCTGTGCATGGCTGGCTTGCAGATCATGCTGACACACGGCATGGCGGACGGCAAGGTAGGATTATCTGTGAATGATATTGTGTACAGTTACTATGGTGACCGTAGTGGCACCAAACTGGCCAGCAAACTGAATGGCTCCATGTCAGACAAGGCCCCCCTGGAAGTACGGCAGGACATTATCAAGTGGGCACAACAAGGTGCGCCAGAAGACCAGTGGGAACCGCATTTTAAAGAGGTGTTTGCCAAGCACTGTGTCATGTGTCACAGCCAGATTCCGGGGATTCCCAACTTCACCAAATACGAAGAGGTGAAATCACGTGCTGAAGTCAATGAAGGGGCCACCATCAGCGGACTGACACGGGTTTCACACATCCACCTGTTTGGCATCAGCTTTATTTTCTTCTTTATCGGCCTGATTTTCAGCTTTGCCGTGAATGTACCGAGAACACTGAAAGTGGTCGCCATTTTCTTCCCGTTTGCATTTTTGATTGTAGACGTGATGTCCTGGTGGCTGACCAAGCTCTCACCACACTTTGCCTGGCTGACCATTATTGGCGGGATAGGCTACAGCCTCGCCTCCAGTTATATGTGGGTGGTCAGCATGTATCAGATGCTGGTGTTGTCGCGCAATGGCAAAGCCTATGGCAATGCCTGGGCGGAGGATTTGTAATTGCCCCCATGACTTAAGAGGGCATCGGGCTTTCACCATAAAAACCGCGCTATTACGCGGTTTTATTTTTTGGCCGGGTATTTGGCCAGTTTGCGTTGCAAGGTGCGGCGGTACATATTCAGGCTACGCGCAGTGGCTGAAATATTGCCCTGATGTGCTTGCAGCACACGCTGGATATGCTCCCATTCCAGCCGGTCTACCGACATCGGGTTGGGCGCAATTTCGGCCTGGCTATTGCCTTCGGTTTTATGTAAGGCTTCTACGATATCGTCGGCATGCGCCGGTTTGGATAAATAGTGGGTAGCGCCCAGCTTGACCGCTTCCACGGCGGTGGCAATGCTGGCATAGCCGGTCAGCACCACGATGCGCGTCAACGGGTCGCGCATGTGCAATTGCTTGACCAGCTCCAGCCCGGAGGGGCCGGGCATTTTCAGGTCTATCACCGCGTATTCCGGCTCGAACAGGTCAGCCAGCATCATTGCCGAGGGCACGTCCGCAGCGGTTTCCACCGCAAACTGGCGCTTGCGCAACGCGCTTGCCAGCACTTGTCTGAACGTTTCATCATCATCCACCAGCAGCAGTTTAGGCAGTTCTGTCATGGTTTACCCTTTGAGTATCAGGCTATCCAGCGGCAACACGATACGCGTGAGCGTGCCTTGTTGCGGATGTTTGCTTAAGGTGACCGAGCCGCCAAAGCGCTGAAAAATCAGGCGTGACAAATACAGGCCCAGGCCCAGCCCTTCTTGCGCCTTGGTACTGTAAAACGGTGTCCCCAGTTTTTTGCTGGCATTTGCACTCAAGCCGGGGCCGAAGTCACGGATATCCACATGTAACTGCAGGCTGGCATCCTGCACAAGCCAAGTGGCGTGTACTGCAATTTTTTCCGGCGAAGCATCCGCGGCATTATCCAGCAGATTAATCAAGGCATGGCGCAAGGTACGGTCTACGCTGATCACCGGGGGTTGCAGTGTTGATGCGCACTGGTATTCAACCTTCACGGCGGGACGGATATCCTGCCAGCGATGCAGGGTCTGCAATAAAAAAGTATACACATCCACCGGACTGCCTGACTCGGCTTTGGCCTGTCCAACGGAAGAAGATAATGAGGTCAGAATTGTTTTACAGTGTCGAATTTGCGCTTGCAGAATCTCAAGCGAAGTCTTGAGTTGTGCATCCTGCGGATAATCATGCAGCAACTCCTGCGCGACCACAGCCATGGTCGACAGCGGTGTACCCAACTCATGGGCAGCCGCAGTCGCCAAGGTGCCCAAGGCCAGCACCCGTTCGCTTTCCAGCACTTTTTCACGCGCATGCGCCATGCGCAAATCAGACTCGCGCAAGTTCTGGCCAATGCCTGTCACAAACAGGGCGATGATGCCTGCACTGATCACAAATCCCAGCCACATGCCAACCAGATGAATATCCAGACTGCGGCCATTGATAAAGTGCATGTGCAAATGCGAAATCGGCTGGTAGTAAAATACCAGCAAGGTATAGCTGACAATCATCAGCCCTGCCAACAACAATACGCGACTGCGTTTGAGCGTGACAGTCGCCACACTCAGCGGTAACAGATACATCCATACCAGCGGATTGCTATATCCGCCGGTAAAGTAAAACAGCAAGGTCAAGGCGCAGACATCGGCCAACAATTGTAAAAACAGTTCTGCCTCGTGGATGGCACGATTGCGTTTCAGCCTGTAGAGCGAGATGACATTGAGTAGCACCATGCCAGCCATTGCCAGTGCAATTGGCAGCTTGGGCAAGGGAATATGCAGGCTGAACAAGATCGCTGCAATGATCAACAAAAACAAAATCATCACAGTGCGCAACATAAACAGGCGCATCAGGTTGGAGCGAGAAGGTTTGTCAGGCATGGACAGCATAGCCGCCATTATAGGCAACTGACAGAAAACCGCGACTGCGACAGATTGTCACGCGACGTTATGTCACTTTCAGCAGGATGGTAATTTTCTTAACATGCGCTACCCGAAAATCCTTACCAACACCTACTCCAGGGAGCGTAACCATGTTTGATTATCCGATTTTTGAAATGCCGTTGCTTGGGCATCGACTGCTGTTTGCCTTCGATGCCATTTTGCATGTTTTTATCTCCCACGGGGCCGGTGTGGGCGGTAGCATTATTCTGGTACTGAGCCAGTGGCTAGCCATCCGCAACAACGACCGCAAGCTGGACGAGCTGTCTTACAAAATTCTGTTTACCTTTTTTATTCTAGCCACCGCCGTGGGCGCACTTACAGGCATTGGCATCTGGATACATATCAATATCATTAATCCCGCCGCTATTGGGGCCTTGTTGCGGGTGTTTTTCTGGAAGTGGTTTATCGAATGGCTGGTGTTTAATACCGAAATGATTTTCCTGCTATGGTGGTTTTTAAGCTGGAAGTCTTCGCCACTAGGAACGCCTGCCAAAGCCAGAAACTTCAAACTGGGCCTGACATATGCGATTGCCTCCTGGTTTACCATGGCCATCATCACTGCCATCCTGGGCTTTATGATGACGCCTGGAAACTGGCTTAAATCCTACTTTCCGGCAGAGCCAGACTATGTGGCCGCACTGTTCAACCCGTCCTGGATTCCCTCATTAGGTTTCCGGACATTCTGGTCAATTGCCTGGGCCTCTGCGATGGCAATGCTGCTGTCATGGCTCTTCACCCGTAAAGATGCAGCATTGCGCCAACAAGCCATGCGCTTGTATGGCACCGTGCTGCTGGCTTGTATTCCACTATTTGCGCTGTTTGGTGTGTGGTACTACCAGCAGTTTCCGCAAGCTGCCAAGGACCTGTTCTGGATGGGGGCAATTACCCGCCGTATGGCAGCGCACCCTGAGTACGCCACCTACTTGACTTCGGGCCTTGCTGCCATGGTGCTGATCGGCGCGATTGCACTCTATGTCAAGCCCAAACGCACACCACTGGTGTTGGCCGTCATCATGCTGATTGGTTCCATGGGTCTGATTGGCGAGTTTGAACGCGTGCGCGAGTTTGTACGCAAGCCCTACATTATTTATGACTATATGTACGCCAATGGTGTGCGGGTAGCCGATGTGCCATATCTCAACAAAGACGGATACCTGAAACATGCCGCCTTTGTCCCGCCAAAATACCGGACCGTCACCGATGAAAACAGGCTTGTTGCAGGTAAATATCTTTACCAGATGCAGTGTCGCTATTGCCACACCGTCAATGGCGTGAACTCGATTCGCGCAAGGGTTGAGGGCATGGATGAAGCCTCTATTTTTGCCAGAATAGGTGCACTGAACTCGCCAGCGACACCCTTTATGCCCCCATTTACCGGCACCGAAGCAGAGCGCCACGCACTGGCTGCCTATCTGGATTATTTGCGTCAAAACAAGGTGGATGCGGATGACGACACACAACCCAACGTCAACCAACAACCGCAAACACATGATTGATCAAGGAGATTTATATGAAATTTAATATTATTCCCGGCGACATTCCGTTGCCGCTGCCAACGGGTGGATTTGAATTCATGGAACCGGTGTTTCATGCCTTGCTGGTGGTCACCTGGGTGATTCATATTCTGTTTATTAACGTCTTGCTGGGCGCTTCTTTTGCCTCAGTCTACTTTAACAAACGCGGTTTCAAAGAAAACAACAAAGTGTTTGATCGCGTGGCTTATATGTTGACCACGCCTGTGACTATTTCGGAAAACATGGGCGCACTCTGGGGCGTTGCCCCCTTGCTTCTGGTCAGCATACTGATCACACCGCTGTTCTACTCAGCCTCTATCATGAACTCGCCGCACTGGTTGCACATCATCTATGGCAACGTCGTGGCGTTTTTGCTCTCCTACCTTTACAAATACAGCTGGCACACCTTAGAACATCGTAAACCACTGCATATTTTGATAGGCACGATCTCGGTCGGTATGTTTTTCACACTACCACTGGCGTTTATGAGTACGGTGCAATTGACCATGACTCCCAGCACCTGGACCTATAACACGCATTTCTGGGATGTTTTGCTGCGTTCGGACACGTTCTTCAGACTGGTGCACTTTTACCTGGCAAGCTTTGCGGTGACCGGGATTTTCATGCTGGTATATGGCATGTACAAGCGCCGCAGTGAAGATCCGGAAACGGCAGAAGCCGGGAAAGTGCTGACTCGCACTGGCAAAAGCTGGTTTCTGGTACCGACCACGATTAACCTGTTTATCGGACCACTCGTGTTATTTAGTTTTCCGGATTATGGCATCGAGGCCTTCTTTAACCATGGCTTTCACTGGTTTATCGTTGTCACTGTCATCATCGTGTTGTTTATTGGCTACCAGTTACTCAAAGACTTTTTCAACGACGACCTGTCTGCGAAAAAAGTCTGGACGATTGCAGGGGTCATGTTCCTCGCAGTGATATCCATGGCGACGTTACGCCATGGCATGCGGATGGGCCTGGTCACGCCAGTGATGGAAGCGGCACGTGCCAAAACAGAACGCTTTCAAAAAGCCTCAGAGCAAGCCTTTGAAGAAGCCAAGCTGGCGCAGGCAAGCAAACCAGAATCCGCACAACCTGTGGGGCAAGCACTGGCAGAAAAACACGGCTGCCTGGCGTGCCACGGCATCGATCAAAAGATTGTCGGCCCGGCCTATAAAGATGTTGCGCAGAAAAACTATTCTGCTGCTGAGATTGTGCAACTGGTACACCAACCCAAGCCTGAACACTGGCCAGGTTATATGCCGATGCCAGCCATGCCACAGGTGCCTGCGTCAGACATTGAACAGATTGCCAACTGGATTAACAGCCTCAAGTAAGTCTGAACATGATGTTGCACCTTGGGTGCGACATCATGTCACATGGAAAAATCAGGATTCACCTAATACTATTCGCACAATCATTTGAATTGCATCAGGCCATCATAGTGAGCTTCGATGCCAAGCGTTGTGTTTCTAGAATCAATGTCCGATCAGGATCATTGAAATGATGTGCATTTAGTCGAGCACACCCACTGAAATCATCGTTTTTTAATCCCTGGTCTGTTGCGCAGGGTTTACCGGCAAAGCCTGTAAAAATTTCAACGTACTTTGGATGGTTCAAAGGCATATCAAATATTGCGTCGACAACGCTACAGATGATGAAAATCATCTTTGTTGCTGATTAAAAGCAGAGAGTGACACAACAACGCCATACTTGATGCCTGCAACAACTTAAAGGGCATCACATCCAAGCGCCTAAGTCTAAAACTTGAATAATCATTCGGAAGAATCATGAACATAAAATACGCCATGTTGATTGGTGTAACCACAAGTTACATACATACCGGTCATACTGAAGACAACACGTTGTATCTTGATGATGTGCAAGTGACAGAAAAAAAACCGGCCATGGTGTATGCATTACCCAATAGCACCACTGCCACCAAAACTGATACGCCGTTAATGGAAACCCCGATGACGGTGGAAGTACTACCATTGAAAATCATTCGTGACTTGGGCATTACAAGCGGCGGATTGACCGAAGCACTCGCATACGTAGGCGTGCAAAGTAACGGATTCGGCGCACAGGGCGAAAGTCTGAATTTTCGAGGCTTTAGCACCTCAACCACCCTCTGGAACGGCTTTAGAATCGATGAAATCACCACCAATCTGCTAGGCGCCAATGGCGGTGTCTGGATGGACAATGTCGAGCGCCTGGAAGTGCTAAAGGGGCCTTCAAGTAACCTTTATGGGCGCGCAGAGCCTGGTGGCGCTGTCAATATTGTGACAAAAAAACCTATCAACAGTGGGTTTTATGCATCGGTCAATACCGGTATCGGCTCTTGGGCAGATCGCTGGGTAGGGGCAGATGTGTCCGGTATGCTGAATGAAGCGCAGACTGTTCGGTATCGACTAAATGTCTCAAATCAGGATAGTCACTCATGGTATACGCATGGCCCTGATTATCACTCACTCGCCGTTGCCCCGGTGCTTGAATGGCAGATTGGCCCCAACACCCGGCTGACCTTTGAAGGTCAATATCGCGATCTAGAAGGCATTTCCGGTCAACCCTACGTGCCCATCAATCCTGCCACCGGCAAACTGTTGTCTGTCTCGCCAAAAACACATTGTTACCGGGAAATGAAGCGCGCTTCGAGCAAAGGCGTAGCATGCTGGGGCTAAAACACCAGTTTAATCCAGACTGGTCTATTTTGTGGCGCTACATGCAAAATCAGGTCTACAGCCCATATAACCGCAACAACTTTGTGTTGGGCAGTACATTTCCGATCACAGCAGGCAATCTGGATACTTCATTAATGGTCGGTAATACGAGAAATCGTCTCAATGTCGATGCCAGTATGGTGGATATCAGCGGACATGTGCAAACCGCTGGACTTAATCACACCCTGTTACTGGGCGCCGACTATTACCGCACACAAGTGAATCAACGCTCTGGATTTGACTTTTCGCAAACCACAAATTACCTAAACCCGTCGCTCCCTGCTGATCCTGCACTGACCGATTATTGGCGCATCCATCGTTACGAAACTGCTTTCTATTTGCAAGACCAGATTCAATTTGCCAATGATTGGCATCTTTTACTTGGTGGACGTTACCAGAAGCTTAAAGATCACTCTGTATCAGACGCTCCTTCGCTATTCCTCCCTTTTCAGGAAGTTACTTATGAAAAAAATGTATTTTTGCCACGTGCAGGGCTGCTTTGGCGAGCAATGCCATGGCTGAGTACTTATTACAATTACTCTGAAAACATGGGCGCCAATACCGGTCTGAATGCCCAGGGCCGCCCCCTGCGTCCAGAAGAAGCTCGTCAGCATGAGCTAGGCATCAAAACCGAGTGGCTTGATGGCAGACTCAACGCACTGTTTTCTGTATTTGAATTAAACAAGTACAACATTTCCTCGGTAGACCCTGCCAATCCCGCGTTTAATATCAGTGTTGGCGAAGTTCGGAGTCGCGGTTATGAATTGAATATCCAGGGCGCTTTGACTGATCAGTGGAATATTATCCTGAACAGCAGCCTGGCCAGGCCCATGGTGATCAAAGGCGCAGAGGCAGCGTCGGCTTTTACCGGGCCAACCATCGTCGCCGGTCAGCTACTCCCTTATGTCTCAAACCGTTCCTTCTCCATGCTCAGCAGCTATCGCCTGCATGGCAAGATGGAAGGATGGAGCTTGGGGGGCGGATATTACTGGTCATCAGCTCCCAACCCGCAAGATGGTGCGACCATACGCACACATGCATACGAAGTCGTTTCATTGTTTGCAAACTATGAGACGATATTGTCTGGTCATAAGACATTGTTACAATTGAACATTAACAATCTGTTTGATAAGAAATATCTGGTCTATCAGGGCGATGATGTTACGAGTGGCGGCAATACCCTGGGGGGCAACTGGGGAATGCCCAGACAACTCAAACTGGGTGTGAGAATGGAGTTCTAACCATGCATAGAAGGCAGTTGCTGAAATGGCTTTCATCCATTGGCGTGCTATGGTCTTCAACGACCAGCATTTCTATCGAGGCGGAGACTAGGAAAGGAATTGAAAAAACCTTGCTACCCCTGTCTTTACCTCTCCGCCGCGACGCACAAATAAAAGTTGCATTTGTGCTTGCACCCGGTGCAGAAGTCATCGATTTTGCCGGCCCATGGGGTGTATTTGAATATGTCTACCCGCCTGACTGGGAGGTGCAGCCGTTTGAATTGTTTACCGTAGCAGTCACAAAAAAGCCTATGCGTATATCTGGCGGCCTGCAAATAATCGCAGATTACACGTTTAAAAATGCACCGCAGCCCAATGTCATCGTGATTCCAGCATTGGGAGATGAACATTCCAATGCCATGCAACAATGGATTAAGCAGGCCGCCAAACAAGCAGACATGACCATGTCAGTCTGCAATGGTGCTTTTGTACTGGCAAAAACCGGTTTGCTTAATGGTAAAGCCGCAACAGCCCACCATGGATCCTTAACATTGCTACAGGCGGATTTCTCTGAGATTACGGTAAAACGTGGTGTTCGTTTTGTAGACAATGGTCACATCGCAACTGCCGGGGGCTTAAGTTCGGGCATGGACTTAGCCTTACATGTCGTTAAACGCTACTTTGGTAACGAGGTGGCCGAGCAAACAGCACATGCGCTGGAATATCAAGGACAGGGATGGAAACATCCAGACTCAAATCAGCGCTATGCCAAACGCCTCGCATCGACAGACACTCGTCCCGTATGTCCGGTCTGTGAAATGATGGTAGACAAAACAACGGCCTTGTCAGGTTTGTATTATGGTAAGCGATATTATTTTTGCTCCGCAGAAGATAAACAGCGCTTTGACCGCCATCCTGATCGTTTTATTGCCTTATTGCAACAGTAAATGTGAAAGTACTGATTCAGTAATACTCATCAAATCAACTGCGACATCATGTCACATGGCATGAACATTTTATTATATATAAAATCCGTTTTTTTGAATATTTGCAATGCTAGAAATTCGACATCAGAGTGACAGCTATATGAAGATAATAGTTAGTCAAAACTCCTCTCTGACAAGCCCTCAGCGCAAGTGGTTGGTCGTCGGCTTTTTGCTATGGTTCACCCTGTTGTTTTGTGTAAGCACTGCTTTGGGTGCGTGGCCTATTATAGTCTTCGCTTTTTTGGCCATTATGGGCGTTACCCTATCGTTCCAATACAGCTTGAGGCAAGCTACAAATGTTGAAGAGCTTATATGGCAACCGCATGAACTGCGCTGGGAGTTAAGGCGAGACAGCCGAAATCCGGTCATAAAAACGTTTGTGCCTGGCTGGGTAAACATATATCCCACATATTCGACCAATGGCGATTGTGAGAAATTAATGCTCAAAGTGCATGGCAACTATTTTTTGGTAGCTCAACATGCAACTTATGAAGAGCGCAATCAGATTTATCAGTACCTGAAACCAAAAACAGGACTGGCGTTCACCAAATAACGATTAAAACAAATCCCAACACCCCTACACACCTGCCAATTTGGCAGGTTTTTTTCGTTATGAAAAGCATCTGCGACAATATGTCAGCTGTTCAGCAATATTTTATGGACTTAAGATCAAGTTATTTGAATCGATTGATAACGATGACCTACCCACTTACACAATTAATCATTCCTTTAAAAGCAATAATCACCCTTGGCGCATTGACAATATTGATTCTTTTGATATTTAGCCGCCAGAAAAAGAAAAGTGTTCAAGGGAGTCATGTGTAACATTGAAAGTGGGGACGCAGGCGATTGATCAGCGATGCGAGGATTGTTTTGCGGCGAGCACTAGCCTTGATGGGCTATTTGCGCGAAAATAGCCCCTTAACCATCAGAATTGATTTTTTTCATGAATCTGCACGAATATCAAGCCAAACAACTGTTACAAAAATACGGTTTGGCCATCCCGACCGGCCTGGTCGCCCAATCAGAAGAAGCTGCCGCTGCTGCCACCAAGGAAATTGGCGGGGAAGCCTGGGTGGTGAAGGCGCAAGTCCATGCAGGGGGGCGCGGCAAAGCGGGCGGTGTAAAAGTCGTCAAATCTGCGCTCGAAGCACAAACCGTTGCCGGCAGCTTGCTGGGCAAGCATCTGGTCACCTATCAAAACGCACCGGATGGCCAACCTGTGCATCAGGTACTGGTCGAACAAACCTTGCCCATCGCGCGTGAACTGTATTTATCCATGCTGGTAGATCGCAGTCTGGAGCGGGTGGTGATGGTAGCCTCGAGTGCTGGCGGCATGGATATTGAAGAAATTGCGGCGACGCAACCGGAAAAAATCTTGCAGGAAGTCTGCGACCCGCTCAATGGACTGGTGGATTTTCAGGCACGCAATCTGGCATTTGGTTTAGGCTTGGCTGGCGAGCAGATTGCAGCCTTTACCAAGCTAGCCAAGGGGTTGTATAAACTGTTTAAAGAAAATGATTTGTCCTTGCTCGAAATCAATCCACTGATTGTGACGACCGAGGGCAAACTGGTGGCACTCGATTGCAAAATGACGGTGGATGACAATGCCTTGTACCGCCAGAAACAGTTTGCAGAAATCCGCGACTGGTCACAGGATGACGCCAAGGAAGCCGAAGCGCACCATGCCGGCCTCAACTATATTGCATTGAATGGCAATATTGGCTGTATGGTGAATGGCGCAGGGCTGGCGATGGCCACCATGGATTTGATTAAACTGCATGGCGGCATGCCGGCCAACTTTTTGGATGTGGGTGGCGGTGCTACCGCAGAAACGGTGACCAAAGCCTTCAAAATTATCTTGGCCGACCCGCAAGTGAAAGCGATTCTGGTGAATATTTTTGGCGGCATCATGCGGTGTGACATTATTGCCACCGGCATTATCACTGCGGTCAAAGAAGTAGGCATGACGATTCCGGTAGTGGTCCGTCTGGAAGGCACCAATGTCGAACTGGGCAAACAGATGCTGCGCGACAGCGGCTTGAATATTATCTCGGCAGAGGGGCTGACTGATGCAGCCAAACAAGCCGTTAAAGCAGTCAGTGAAGGTGCGTAGTCATGGCGATTTTAGTCAATAAAAATACCAAAGTATTGTGCCAGGGCTTTACCGGCAAACAGGGGACCTTCCATTCCGAGCAAGCCTTGGCTTATGGCACCCACATGGTGGGGGGCGTAACGCCAGGCAAGGGTGGTCAGCTGCATTTAAACCTGCCAGTTTTTAACACCATGCGTGATGCCGTACGCGAAACACAGGCCAATGCCAGTGTCATTTATGTGCCGCCGCCGTTTGCTGCCGACTCGATTCTGGAAGCTGCAGATGCGGGTATTGCACTGATTGTGTGTATTACCGAAGGCATTCCGGCGCTGGATATGCTGAATGTCAAAGCGGCCCTCAAGGCCAACGGCGTCAAACTGATCGGCCCGAACTGCCCGGGCGTAATTACCCCGGATGAATGCAAAATCGGCATTATGCCCGGCAATATTCATCAACGCGGCAAGGTCGGTGTCGTCTCCCGCTCTGGCACACTGACGTATGAAGCGGTACACCAGACGACAGCATTGGGTCTGGGGCAAACCACCTGCGTGGGGATCGGTGGCGATCCGATCAAAGGGCTGAACTTTATTGAATGTCTGGACCTCTTCCAGAAAGACCCTGAAACTGAAGCGATTATCATGGTGGGCGAAATTGGGGGCAGCGATGAAGAAGCCGCAGCCGACTTTATCAAACACCACGTGACCAAACCAGTCGCAGCGTATATTGCTGGGCTAACAGCCCCCAAAGGCAAGCGCATGGGCCATGCAGGCGCCATTATTTCTGGTGGTTCAGGCCGTGCAGAAGATAAAATTTCCGCACTGGAGGCGGCTGGCTGCGTAGTGGCAGACTCCCCCGCCGGGCTGGGTGAAGCCGTACTGCAAGCTATAAAGCGCGCTAAACAATAACTTTGGAGACGGTATGAAGCATACGCTGTGGACTCAATACTTATCCTGCCAGTTACTGATTGGCCTGGGTCTGGTGTGTGGCTTATCGCTGACGGCAATCGCTGCTGAAAAGAAAAATGCAGAGGAAGCCAGCATCAGCACGGATGCGGATGTGCCCTACCTGATGATTGCTGCTTCCAAAGGCGATGTGGCTACCGTCAATGCCTTGCTCAAAAGCGGTGCCAACCCGAATATCACCGACGCAGACAACATTACCGCGTTGATGTATGCCGCGCGTAAAAACCGCGCCGAGGTGATTCGCACCTTGATCGACCACGGTGCCGAGGTTAACACCAAGGACCAGGGTGGCTGGACAGCGCTGATGTTTGCCGCGAAAAAGAACAATATTGACGCCGCCAAAGCTTTGATGGAAAAAGGGGCCGACGTTAAAGTGCGTGACCCGGCGGGCTGGAGTGCCCTAGGCCTGGCAGCCACTTCTGGCTTTAGTGAGCTGGTTGACTTGATTATTGCGCGCGGGTTTGATGCCAATGTTAAAAGTAGCGATGGCAAAACAGTATTGATGTATGCCGCCAAGAGTGGAGACGTGCCGACCATTACCGCTGTATTGTCGCATGGTGCGGATGCCAACCTGAAGGACAAGCTGGGCACTACCGCCTTGATGATTGCCGCCCGCGAGGGCCATGCGCCAGCGGTGACCTACCTCGTGGAGCATGGTGCCAAAGTGGACGAGGAAGATGAACAGGACTGGACAGCCCTCACCTGGGCGGTTAAAAAAAACCAGCTCGAAGTGGCCAAAACGCTGCTTGATCACCAGGCCGATGTGAATCAGAAAGATAGCCAGGGGACGCCACTGCTGCATATCGCCGTGAGTAACAATGCGCCCGACATGGCGAAACTGTTGCTGGAAAACAAGGCCAATGTCAAAACGCGTGACCAATATGGCCTGACAGCCTATGTATATGCACTGAAGGCACAAAACCCTGCACTGGTAGAACTGATCAAAGCCGCAGGTGGTCGCTATTAATGCCGTTCGTAGTATGAAACTCGCCATCGCCCAAATGAACAGTGTGGTCGGCGCCATGCAGACCAACGCCGAACACATTCTCACCTGTGCGCAGGAAGCCCATGCGCAAGGCGCGCGCATGCTGATCACTCCGGAACTGGCCTTATGCGGCTACCCACCTGAAGACCTGTTGTTCAGACAGGACTTTTATGCGGCCAATCAACGCAGCCTCATCTGGCTAATCTCCCATTTACCCGCGGACATGGCCGTCATCATTGGCCATCCGCATGAGGTTTCCGGCAAACGCTACAACGCTGCCTCGGTGATCCACTCGGGCAATATTCAGGCCACCTACCACAAACACATACTGCCAAATTACAGCGTGTTTGACGAAGAGCGTTATTTTGAGGCAGGTCATTTACCTGTGGTGTTCGAATGGCAAGGGACACGCTACGGTGTGATGATCTGCGCTGACAGCTGGGAGCCCGGCCCGGCGCTGCAAGCCTTACAAGCCAACGCGCAAGTCCTGCTCACCATCAACGCCTCACCCTACCACATGCAAAAACAGCTGACCCGCTACCAGGTATTGCGTGACCGGATCAAGGAAACCGGCTTGCCGATGATTTATGCCAATATGGTTGGCGGGCAGGATGAACTGGTATTTGATGGCACCTCGTTCGCCATGAACAGCAAGGGCGAGCTCATGCAGGAGCTGCCTGCGTTTGAAAGCCATCTTGGATATATGACGTTACAGCATGGACAGCCTCTGGCGGCAGACATCCCCGACACACTCAGCCCTGAAGCTGCCGTTTACACGGCACTGAAACTGGGCCTGGCTGATTACGTCAATAAAAATGGTTTTCCTGGCGTGGTATTGGGCTTGTCAGGTGGCATAGACTCGGCGCTGACACTGGCGATTGCCGTCGATGCCCTGGGCAAGCACCGTGTCAAAGCAGTCATGATGCCTTCTGAGTTTACTGCGGGCATCAGCCTGGAAGATGCAGCCGCGATGGCAAAGCTGCTCGACGTAGAATATAGCGTGCTGCCGATCAAGCCTTTGTTTGATGGGTTTTGCGGTACACTGGCCGAAGAGTTTGCAGGCCAGGCATTTGATACGACCGAAGAAAACCTGCAGGCACGCATACGCGGCATGCTGCTGATGGCGATCAGCAATAAATTTGGCAGCATGGTGATCACCACCGGCAACAAATCAGAAACTGCGGTGGGATACAGTACCTTGTATGGCGACATGGCCGGCGGGTTTGCGCTGATTAAAGATGTGCCCAAAACATTAGTCTACAAGCTGGCAGAATACCGCAACAGGCTAGGCACGGTGATTCCGGGACGTATCATGACGCGCGCGCCCAGTGCCGAACTGCGTGCAGATCAGACCGACCAGGACAGCCTGCCATCCTACGAGATTCTGGATGGCATTATGGAGGCCTACGTCGAACGCGACAAAAGCCCGGAAGACATTATCCGCATGGGGTATGCTGCCAAAGATGTACAGCGCGTCACCCGCCTGATTGATCGCAATGAATACAAGCGCAGACAGGCAGCGGTAGGCGTACGCATTACTGAACGCGGCTTTGGCAAAGACAGGCGCTACCCGATTACTTGCCGCTTGGCATTTGAATAAAACCCTACCCTTGCGTAGAATGACAAAAAAGAAATAAACACGGAGCACATATGAAAAAAATCGAAGCCGTCATCAAACCCTTTAAACTCGATGAAGTTCGCGAAGCCTTGTCTGCGATTGGCGTCAATGGCCTGACCGTCACAGAAGTCAAAGGCTTTGGCCGCCAGAAAGGGCATACCGAACTCTATCGTGGTGCCGAATACGTCGTCGACTTTCTGCCAAAAATCAAAATTGAAGTCATTCTGGCTGGGGAGATGGTGGACAGTGCCATTGAGGCCATTATCAAGGCAGCGCACACCGGCAAGATCGGTGATGGCAAGATTTTTGTCACCAGTGTTGAGCAAGTCATTCGCATCCGGACAGGTGAAACGGGCGAAGCCGCAATCTAAATATACCGTCACAGCCATCCATCTTACTCCCGCCACCGCAGGTGGCGGAGGCTCTGCAAGGGTTAACTACTGATGTCCCCTACCCTGATCAAAACCATTCTTTTGCTCAGCATTTCCAACTTGTTCATGCTGTTTGCCTGGTATGGACATTTAAAGAATCTGGCCAGCAAACCCTGGATTATCGCAGCACTGATCAGTTGGGGCATTGCCCTGGTTGAATACCTGTTTCAAGTGCCGGCCAATCGTATCGGCTATACAGAACTCAATCTAGCCCAACTCAAAATTCTGCAGGAAGTCATTACCCTCACCCTGTTTGTGCCCTTTGCACTGTTTTATATGCAGCAACCCCTGAAATGGGACTATCTGTGGGCAGGCATATGCCTGCTGGGTGCTGTGTATTTTATTTTCAGAAACTAGTGACTGGCACTGACCCGAAAGAGCTATATATTTGTATGGGCGTGCTGTTCATAATGCACCCATCCAATACACACAGCTAACCAGTGGGGAGTGTTGCATGTTGATTAAATTACTCGTCTCTGCCTTGCTTCTTGTACAGACAAGCAGCTTTGCCGCAACGCCATCAGTGCGCGATACTGATACACTACTGGCCTTTAACGATGGCCCACCTGATATACACACGGCAACACCGGCTACTGAGCCGGAAACAGAAAAGTTGATAATGATGGGACTCGCTTTGATGGGCGTGATTGCTTTTCGTCGCCAAGTCGTTACATAAGCCAAAGTCGGTCAACCGGGCGACGCTACACCATCATTCCGCAGCGCCCTAGATCCAGTTTGGGTACTTCCAGTTTAGAAATCCGCCTTTAGTTTGCTTCAAATAATAGACGCACAGCATGCAGGTCCTCCGGCGTGTCAACACCAGTTGCAGGCGCCTTTTCGGTGACAGTGACGGCAATTTGATAGCCATGATGTAACACTCTCAACTGCTCCAGACTTTCTATCTTTTCAAGTGCAGTCGCAGACAGATTTGCATATTGTTTTAGAAAGCCAACGCGATAGGCATAAATGCCAATATGGCGATAGGCTTGGATATCTTTCTGAAATACCTCGTCACGGGGATAAGGGATAGGTGCACGACTGAAATACAGTGCTTGCTGCTTATGATTGAGCACGACTTTGACCACATTCGGGTTGTGCAAACCTGGCGCATCGTGAATCGGGTGACAGGCAGTGGCCATGACGGCCTGTGTATCATTAGCCAAGGTTTGTGCCACCTCGTTAATCAGCGCAGGGTCGATCAAAGGTTCATCGCCCTGCACATTCACTACGATCATCGTATCAGCCCACGCTAACAGGGTCACCACCTCAGCGATCCTGTCAGTGCCAGAGGCATGGTCCGCTCTTGTCATCACCGCAGCCATCCCATGCTCAGCCGCCACCTGCATGACAGGGTCATAATCAGTGGCAATCACAACAGTTTTTGCCAGACTTTTATGCGCCTGTTCGGCCACACGAATTACCATTGGCTTGCCGGCAATATCCAGCAATGGTTTCCCCGGCAGGCGAGTACTGGCAAAACGGGCAGGAATGACAACGTTGAACATAGTTACTCGCTATATTCCGACTCTTCGAGGCGGCGCGCCTCGTCTTCCAGCATGACGGGAATACCATCTTTGACGGGGTAGGCCAGCCGTGCAGCTTTAGAGATCAGTTCCTGCTTCTGTTTGTCATAGACCAGCGGCCCTTTGGTCACCGGGCAGACTAAAATTTCCAATAATTTGGGATTCATGTTTGTACTCCTTTGCGTTGTTCCAACAAGCCGAGCACACATGCCAGGAGTGGCTGTGTATGGCCAATTGGCAGCAATTCGGCATTGACTGGCAAATACCAGGCATTTACCAAACCCAGATGCCGACATTTTACGGCATCCTTCTCAGTCATCAGTATGGTTTTTTGCGAAGTGTCTGCAAAATCCTGTTCCGTATACGCATGATGATCAGCAAACTCGCGCGTTTCAAAGTGCAGTCCTTGTTGTAACAGGGCATTAAAAAAACGTTGCGGATGCCCAATACCTGCGATTGCAAGTAAAGGACTGTTGCGTAATGCCTCCATAGGCATCTGTCTGGAAGGGTCGCTGACAGCAAGCCAGTTGCCGCTACGCAGTTGCAACTGGAAACCATGGACTGCGTTTGCTATTGCAGGTAACTCACCACTTTCGATGACCAGATCCACCTGTGCCAGACGGCTGGGTGCTTCACGCAACGGACCGGCGGGAAGCAAATGGCCATTGCCCAGCCCACGTGGACGTTGCACCACTGCGATCTCAATCGTACGTTGCAGCGCATAATGCTGCAAACCATCATCACAAATCAGTACGTTACAGGCCGGATAGGCTTGCAACAAGGCAACACCCGCCCGCACACGATCGGGATCCACCCATACCGGGCAGCCGCTGCGTTGTGCCAGCAACACAGGCTCATCTCCCATCAAGGCAGGATTACTGCCCGCCTCCACTGCACCGGTGCGTTGGCCGCCATAGCCACGACTCAATATTCCAGGGTGATAGCCGGCATGGCCTAACTGTTCGGCCAGCCACAATACTACGGGGGTTTTACCCACTCCGCCGACTGAAATATTGCCAACCACAATCACCGGGACTGGCAAACGATGGCTGGACAACACCCCCATCCCGTACAACCATCGACGGCAGGCTGACAATAATGCAAACAGCCATGACAGCGGCAACAACAGGCATTGCGCCCATCCCGACTGCTGCCATTGCTGTTCAAACCAGATGCGCAACATTAATCGTCTTGAAACTCTTTATGGTACAGCTTGCTGTAATAGCCATTCATCGCCAGCAATGCCTGATGCGTGCCTGTCTCGACGATCTTACCGTGATCCATGACAATAATGCGGTCGGCATTTTCTACCGTACTGAGGCGATGGGCGATGACGATGGTGGTACGTCCTTGCATGACGGCATCCAGCGCTGACTGTACATGCAGCTCAGACTCACTGTCCAGCGCCGAGGTGGCTTCATCCAGCAGCAGGATAGGCGCATTCTTGAGGATGGCACGCGCGATGGCAAGACGCTGCCGCTGCCCGCCCGAAAGCCTGACACCACGGTCACCAATTTCGCTGTGCAATCCAAGTGGCATCTGCTGGATAAACTCCCAGGCATTCGCCGCTTTGGCCGCCGCAATCACTTCATCTTCAGACGCAGCGCGCAATGCGCCATAAGCAATATTGTTAAAAATCGTATCATTAAACAAGACGATATCCTGGCTGACCAGCGAAAACTGCGCGCGCAGATTTTCAAGTTGATAGCTGCGTACATCTTTACCATCAAGCAGGATAATGCCTTCTTGCAACTCATAAAAACGCGGTAACAAATTAACCAGCGTGGTTTTTCCACTGCCAGAACGGCCGACCAATGCCACTTTCTCACCACTATGAATATCAAGACTCAAATCATTCAAGGCATTACGCTTGGCCTGTGGATAACGAATGGTCACCCCCTTGAAAGTGATTTCGCCTGCTGCCCGCGCAGTATGGTGTTGGCCTTCATCCAGCTGGCTGTCCAAATCCATCAGGTCAAACACACTTTGTGCTGCAGCCAGCCCGATTTGAAGGTCTTCATTGGCAGAGGTGATGTGCTTGATGGGCGCAATCAGCATCAGCAAGGCGCCAATAAAGGCAGCAAACTCACCCACCGTAAACTGCTCAAACGCATAATAGATGACCATCGACAGTGCCAGCGCAGACAACACTTCAATCACAAAACTGTTGAGACCAGATATGCGTGCCGTGCGCAGCTCCAGCATGCGATTCTTACTGACCACCTGCGAAAAGCGCTCGTTTTCAAATGCTTGTGCGCCAAAAATTTTAACAATGCGCTGTCCGGCAATCGCCTCTTCTGCTGTTTTAGTAATTTCGCCAACGGCCTGTTGGACACGCTTGGCATTGGCCCGTAATTTGGGCGTAGACTTGGACAAATACCAGCCCATTAAAGGCGTGACTGTTGCAAAAATCAGGGTCAGGCGCCAGTCCAGGTAAAGCATGTAGCCCACCAGACCAACCACCGTCAACACATCGCGCAGCACATTGAGTGCTGTACGCGTCACAACCGTTGAAAGTTTTTCAATATCATAAGACAGCTTGGAAACCAGTATGCCGTTTGAATTCGCATCAAAAAAGCTGACTGGAAGCAACATCAGTTTGGCAAACACCTCGCTGCGCAAGGTTTCCACAACGCGTCGGGCAACCACGCGCAAACTGTACACCGAGAAGTAACCAGCCAGCGCACGGACGACCATCAAGGCAAACAACATCACTGGCAGCAAATGCATGTCGGCAGAAGCCCCTTTGGAAAAGCCTTCATCTGTCAGTTTTTTGACCATGGCCAGAAATGCGGTATTGCTGGATGCCAGCACTGCCGTCGCCAGCATGGACAGCAGAAAATGCAGTTTGTAGTGCCATGCATAGGTAAACAGGCGTTTATATAGCCGCTTGGGATGCGCCACCGGGGGAAGATCGTTTTTTTGCTTGCGTGCCATGTGTCTAACCGGCCTCATTAAAAACAAACAGCCCGCCAATATAGACGGGCTTGTTGAACATACGGATGGTATCAGGCATGTAATTAGTGATTATTAGCCTGCGTGGCAAAAGTAATATGGCTGTAATTGGCCATGCGCGCCGCCTCCATGATATTAATCACCGATTGATGGGTGGCTTTGGCATCGGCATTAATCACAACGGTCGGCTCTTTACCATTATTTTCGCCCGCTGCCTGGGTCATGGCCGCCGATAATTCTGAAACGACGGCACCATTGGCCTCTTTACCATTCACGGTGTAATGTCCATTGGCATCCACCTCGACATCAATCGTGACAGGTTTCTCCTGCGGGGCGCTGGCATCAGCCGTCGGTAAATTGATTTGCAATTCACTGGTTCGGGAAAAAGTTGCGCTGACAATCAGGAAAATAATAATTACCAGCAACACGTCGATGAGGGGAATAAAGTTGATCTCAAGCTCTTCATTCCGCATACCACGTTTAAAATTCATTGTTTACACCCTTGAGAGTTTACTCGGCTGAGACTGCGAATTAGCGGTCACCGTGCATGATTTCTACCAGCTTGATGGCCTGCTGTTCCATATCCACCAGAAAACCGTCTACCTTGCTGCGGAAGTAACGATAAGCAATCATGGAAGGAACGGCCACTACAATCCCGGCTGCCGTGTTGTACAGGGCCACTGAAATACCCCGGGCAAACTGGGCAACATCATGGCCGCTATTGGTGAACGAACCAAACAGTTCCACCATCCCGATCACGGTCCCTAGCAAACCCAGCAATGGCGCTACCGTTGAAATGGTGCCCAGCGTTGGCAGGTACTGTTCAAGCTTGTGTGCCACGGCACGGCCAGTTTCCTCAATCGCCTCTTTAGTCACTTCACGCGAGTTGTTTGCATTGGACAATGCACTGGCAAATACTTTACCGAGCAGGGAATGCGCTTCAAGGCGACCCAATGTTTCTTTGGTTACACCGCCCTGCTTCAGCCAGTTTTGCACTTCAGGAAGCAACTGCTCAGGCGTCACCACCGATGCGCGCAATGCCCAGAATCGCTCTACGATAATGGCCAGGGCAATCACAGACGCAATAATCAGAGGCCAGATAGGCCAACCGGCCGCCAGAATAATTTCCCACACAGTACACACTCCCTTTAATTTCAAACTTCCGCTACTTTAGCGTTAAGTAGGCTTAAGGGCAAGTTCTGCCGGGTATCCAAATCGTTACGGGGCCGGGGTTTCCCAATAATGCGGCGCGATTGCCCGCCATCTGTATACCGTGGGAGTTTCGTCAGACAAAAAGTCGAGCAATACCGCACCATCCAGATCAGAGCGCAGGACATCTGCACCCACGGCCTGATAGCGTGCCACGATTTCGCGTTTGGGATGACCAAAACGATTAAGATACCCTGCGGTGGCAATCGCGAGTCTGGGCGAAACCGCGTTGACAAAGGCGTGACCCGAAGAGGTTTTGCTGCCATGGTGCGGCATGGTGACCACCGTCGCAGCCAGGGCGGCAGGCGAAGTTTGCAACAGATGGCGCTCAGCCACCTTTTCAATATCCCCGGTCAACAACAGGCTACCATGCGCCGAGCGTATGTGCAGTACACAGCTTTTATCGTTATCCTTGGCGGTCATGAATAAGGCTTTATCTGGCGAAAGCAGTTGAAACTGCACCCCGTCCCATTGCCAGCGGGTGCCAGCCAGGCAGGGCTGGTGTATTGGCATTCGCCCTCGCATGCGCGTAGCATCTGCCATTTGCTTAAAAAATACAGCTTCCGGCGTGAGTGAACTGAGGATACTGCGTGCGGGGACACCTGTCAGCACCGAGGCCATGCCACCGACATGGTCACTGTCATCATGCGAAATCATGGCAATATCGAGCTGGCGAACCCCAAGGTGACGTAAATAGGGCAAGACAATCCGTTGTCCGGCATCACTGTCTTCACTGTAGGCCGGTCCAGCGTCATATAGCAGGGTATGGTGTGCCGTTTGCACCAGCACGCTGAGGCCCTGTCCGACATCCAGTACCGTGACCTGCATTTGACCGGACTGCAACACAGTGGCTTGCGGCAAGCATACGGGCAAGCACAGGCAAAGCCCTGCCCAGCGTACAGGCCAGCCTCGCGGCATCAGCAGCACGCCGACCCCCAGCAAGGCCAGCAGCCATGCCCACGTCGCAGGCGTGGCTTGATACCACACAGCCCAAGGCAAGTGTTGCAGCCACTGCAACGCCTGCATACACCCATCCAGCACACTGGCCGCACAATGTAACAATATATCCAGTGGCAGCAGTGCACCGGCAATCGCGACTGGTACAACCGCCAGACTGATCAGTGGAATGGCCAGGGCATTGGCCAACGGTGAAACCAGCGAGACCTGATTAAACATGGCTATCAGCACCGGCAAGAAGGCGACCGTCACTGCCCACTGCGTTTTCCCGGCAGCTACCCACCATACCGGCGGCCGTAAGCGGCCACCCATGGCAAAGGCCAGCACGGCAACCGCGCCAAATGAAAGCCAGAATCCCGGAGCCAGCACGGCCCATGGATCCAGCAACAACACGACCCATAAGGCCACACACAGTATCCACGAAAACGGCAGGCTACGCCGGAGGTTGAGCATGACAGCGACCGTCAGCAACATAAGCAAGGTCCGCTGGGTGGGAATCGAAAAACCCGCCAGCGCAGCATACAGAATTGCGACCACGGCGCCGCCGATACTGGCCGCCTGGCGAGAAGGTATACGCAAGGCCAAGGGTGGCTGCCTGCGCCATAGCCAGTTAACCATGCCATAACCGAGTGAAGCCAGCATGGTGATATGCAGCCCGGAAATACTGACCAGATGGTTGACGCCCGTATCGACAAATAACTGCCAGTCTGCGCGGCTAATCTGGCTATCATCCCCCATCACCAGCGCACGCAACATGGTGCTTTGCCGGGTGTTGCCCAGCACCTGGCTGATACGATTGCCAACGTGTTCACGCCAGCATGCAATCAGTGTTTGTGGTTGCCAAACCAGCGCATCCAATCGCTGCATGCGCGCTTTGCTGACAATATTACCCACTGCGCCAATATGGTTCGACAAGCACCACGCCGCATAATCAAACCCGTGCGGGTTACGTGTGGCGTGCGGCCGTTTGAGTCGCACTGAAAACTGCCAGCGTTCTCCCGCATGCAATACCGGTAAGGCAGCCACACTTTCAGGCGGCGCCTGTCGATACTGCTGCTGATAAAGGCTCAGATGCACTCTCGCGGGGACCGGGCAGTGCTGACTGAACGCATGTTCGATCAGTACATCCACGTGCTGGCCACGCTGATCGCGTGCAGGCACCCCCACAATGCGCGCCTGCACGGCGATCACCTGCCGTTCGCACGCGGCAGGCAAGGTGTCTTGCAAGCGCCAGTAGGCCCGCCCTTGTGCATAGACAAAACCCAGGCCAGCCACCCCCAACACGCACACGGTATAAAGAATGATTTTTTTAAGGGATTGAAAATACTTGATGCGCAGCAGCCCCAGACCCAATACCACGGGCAACAGAAGTGCACAAAAAGCAACAGGCGACCACACGGTCGCCTGTTGCTGAAACAGCCACACGCCGAACAGCCACCCCAATGTGATGCCCGGCATGGTTGCGCTGCCTTAAAGGGGTATCAGTGTGCCATCCTGCAACCGGTATTGTCTTTGCAACCGGGCGGCCAGCGACAAATCGTGGGTCACCACCACCATAGCGGTACCCAATGTGGACTGAATCTGCAGCAACAACTCAAACACCTGCCCCGCGGTCTGCCGGTCCAGATTGCCGGTAGGCTCATCCGCCAGCAAACAGCGCGGCTCGGTCACCAGTGCACGGGCCAGTGCGGCACGCTGGCGTTCGCCACCGGACAACTCACCCGGCGTATGCTGCAAGCGATGCGACAAGCCGACTTGTGTCAGATAGTGCTCGGCTTGCGCCAGCGCCTGCCGACGTGGCATGCGACGGATCAGCAGTGGCATGGCCACGTTTTCCAGCGCACTGAACTCCGGCAACAAATGATGAAACTGATAGACAAAGCCCAGATACTGGTTACGCATGGCGCTTTTCTCGGCTTCGGCAAGGGAGGCCAGCGGCTTGCCCATCCACTGCACTTCCCCCTGCGTCGCACTATCCAGCCCACCCAGCAAATGCAGCAAGGTGCTTTTGCCGCTGCCTGAAGCCCCGACAATCGCTACATGCTCGCCAGCGGACACCTGCAAATCTACGCCAGTGAGCACCGAAGTTTCAAGCCCATGGTAAATTTTGGCCAGACCACTGCACTGCAATACAGGATTACTCATAGCGCAAGGCCTCCGCGGGATTCATGCTGGCAGCACGCGCACTGGGGTACAAGGTCGCCACCAGGCTGAGAAAAATGGACAAACCAACGATGGTACCGACATCTGACCACATCAGCTTGGAAGGCAAGTCACTGATGTAATACACATCTTTAGCCAAAAACTGTACATGAAAGGTACGCTCTATCCACGGCACCACCGTTTCAATATTCAAGGCGAGCAAGATTCCCAGCACAGCACCTGATAGCGTCCCAATGACGCCGATCATCGCGCCCTGCACCACAAACATCCAGCGGATGGCTTGTGGGGTTGCGCCCATGGTGCGCAAAATGGCAATATCCGCACGCTTATCGGTCACGGCCATCACCAGCGTAGACACGATATTAAACGCAGCCACCGCCACAATCAGTGCCAGAATAATAAACATCACCCGTTTTTCCAGCTGAATGGCTTTAAAGAAATTGGCATGCTGCTGTGTCCAGTCAGTCACATAATAATTGGGGCCCAGTGCCTGTATCAACTCGCGGCTGACGCGGTCGGCCATAAACAGATCGGCCAGTTTCAGGCGCAAACCGGACACCTGGTCCCCCATGCGATACAACTTGGCGGCATCTGCCAGATGAATCAGGGCCAGGCCTGCGTCATACTCATACATGCCGACCTGAAAAATCCCTGTCACATTAAACTGCTTGATACGCGGCACCAGCCCGGCCGGGGTCACCTGCCCTTGCGGCGCCATCAGCACGACCTTGTCACCGATATGCACGCCCAAGGCCTGTGCCAGGTCTGCACCGAGCACAATATTAAAGGCACCCGGCTGCAATGCCTGCAAGCGCCCCGCTTTCATTTGACTGGATAAATCAGAGACTGTCGCTTCCTGGTCAGGCAACACCCCGCGAATCAACACGCCCTGTACGGCCTGATCATAGGTCAGCATGCCTTGCGCCAGCACATAAGGCGCCACCCCTTCAATCTTGCTGGAGACGGATTTGGCCGGCAGGGCACGAATCTGTTGCTGCAATGCCGCCCACTCCGGCAAACCGGCGTCATAACTGCGCACTTCTATGTGCGAAGCCACGCCCAGAATACGGTTGCGCAGCTCCTCCTGAAAACCGTTCATCACAGACAACACCACAATCAGCGCCATGACCCCAAGCGCAATACCCACCATGCTGGTCAATGAAATAAACGAAATAAAATGATTGTGGCGCTTGGCACGGGTATAGCGCCAGCCTATCCACCACTCATAAGGCATGCGCTGCACCAGTCGGTCCATCAGCGCAGATAAATAAACATTCTTCATGCGCGCATGTTAACAGTTTTAAATGCATGTGCGATATAAGCCAGCAGATTTTGAGACTACGCAACGGCTCGCGGGCCGGGATACCACATGCGACAGGCGCCATCCCCGAGCAAGCAGCGTCAGTTAAATCCGACGCAAGATTGGGTGTTTCACCGACTGCTGGCTTAGCCAGCAGCCTCTAAAATGTGTTTCAGGTCGATCACATAACGCAATGACCTGGAGATGCATTTTCAACTGAGGAGAGTGACCATGAATAAAGATATTTTCGAAGGCAACTGGAAACAACTGAAGGGTAAAGTACAGGAACAATGGGGCAAACTGACCAATGATGATCTGGACGTCATCGAGGGCAAGCGTGATCAGGTGGCTGGCAAAATCCAGGAGCGCTACGGCATCACCAAAGACGAAGCCGAGAAGCAAATCCAGGCTTGGGAAGAAAAGCGTAATCATTGATTTAAACAGAGTATATAAAAAAGGCAAGCACAGGCTTGCCTTTTTTATATCCGGAGGCAAGAGGCACAGCGATCAATGCCCAAGAGCCCGCACCTCCGTTCGTCAGCGCATTAACCGGTATTTCTCAATCCGGCCGCAATGCCGTTAATGGTCAGCGGGATCGCCAGTTTCAGTTTCTCATCGGTTTCGCCATTGCGGTAGCGCTGTATCATTTCCACTTGCAAATGGTTGAGCGGATCCAGATAAGGCAAGCGGTCACGGATGGATTTTGCCAGCACTGGCTGGCTGGCCAACCGTTCCGTTGCGCCCAGCAGCACATTGACCGCATGGGTCGTCAATTTGTGCTCCTGCTCGATGCGGCTGAATATTTCTTCTCGCAAGGCGCGGTCTGGCAACAGGTGCGCATAGTGCCTGGCGACAATCAAATCGGTTTTAGCCAGCACCATGTCTACATTATTGATCAGGGTATTAAAGATGGGCCAGCCCGCCAGCATTTCCCTGAGCAAACTCAGGCGCGCCTCTTTGGCGCTGCTGTCCTGCGTGAGAAACTGATGGATGGCACTGCCCAAGCCAAACCAGCCCGGCAGTAGCAGGCGGCATTGCCCCCAGGAGAAGCCCCATGGAATCGCACGCAGATCTTCAATACGACGCGTTGACTTTCTGGCAGCCGGGCGGCTACCCAAATTCAGCCCGGCAATTTCATCGATCGGCGTGGTATGAAAAAAATACTCGGCAAAGCCTGGTGTTTCATAGACCAGGCTGCGGTAACTGGTCATGGCCGTGGCTGACAGGGTTTCCATCACACTTTCAAAACTCCGGCGTTTGGCCGGTTCCAGCTGGTCGGAGGGAAACAGGCTGGCATCCAGCGTGGCCGCAATCAGGGTTTCCAGGTGCTGGCGGCCGACCACCGGATCGGCATATTTGTTGGCAATAATTTCACCTTGTTCAGTGAGGCGAATCTGGCCATCGACGGTGCCTTGCGGCTGGGCCATAATGGCCTGATAAGTAGGGCCACCGCCCCGACCAACCGTACCGCCGCGGCCATGAAACAGCCGCAACTTGACTTTGGCCTGCGTGAATAATTCCACCAATGAGATTTCGGCCTTATACAGCTCCCAGTTCGAGGTGAGAAAGCCCCCGTCTTTGTTGCTGTCAGAATAGCCCAGCATCACTTCCTGCTCGTTACCCTGGTAGCGAATCACATGGCGAATCCCGATCAGGCTGAGCCATTTTCCCATAATCATGGGCGCATCGCGCAAGTCGGCAATGGTTTCAAACAGCGGCACAATATTCAGATCGACCTGAATATTGGCCGAGCCCCACACCCCGCGCAGCAAACCGGTTTCTTTTTGCAACAAGGCTACTTCCAGCAAATCTGACAGGGTTTCGGTGTGCGAAATAATGTATTGGCAGACCGTATGGTCACCAAAACGGGCGCGCATTTCACGTACGGCTTCGAGCACACCAATTTCCTTGTGTACCAGCTCGGAATATTGCTGGAAAGGCGAGAATAGCAGACGGGGCTGCTTGAGCTCTTCGAGCAGCACCCCGATCTTCTCATCCTCATTAAAACTGGCGTAATCAAAATCGTGGCCTGCCTTTTGCAGCAACTCGGTAATCACCGCTTCGTGCACATCAGAAGACTGGCGAATATCCACGGTGGCCAGATGAAAGCCAAAAGTACCAATGGCTTTCATCAACTTGCCCAGTCGCGGATAAATCAGCGACTCCCCCTGATGCTGCCGCAGGGAGTCAGCAATCACCTGCAACACGCCCAGCAAGTCCTCCGGACTGCCATAAGGCAGGATATCCACCGTCTTGTCCAGTGCCCATTCTGCTTCTGGCAGCAGCGTGGTCGCAGTGCGTAACAGGCGATCATAAATGCCATTGAGCGCCAGACGGTAAGGCTCATCCAGCCGGTGCGCTGACTGGTCTCGCGAGTGTTTGGCCAGGGCCAGCACTTTGTCATCCACGCCTACCAGACGGGTGGAAATCGCCAGCTCACGTCTGAGCATGGCCAGTTCCTGCAAATAAAACCGGAACAGCGTCACCGCCTGCAGCCGCACGCCTTCTCGCAGCGTCGTCCCATTCACAAACGGATTACCGTCACGGTCGCCGCCGATCCAGCTGCCCATACGCAAAAAACTGGGCAGACTGTAAGCTGGCTGATCGGGCATCAATGCCGCCAGGTCACGCTCAAGGTCTTGTAACAAGGCCGGAATCACATGCAGAAAGGTACTGTCGTAATACGTCAGTGCATTTTCAATTTCATTGATCACTGTGAGTTTGGAAAAGCGCAGCATGCGTGTTTGCCACAAGGCGCACACCGCCCCTTGCAGCAGCAGGCTGTTGCGCTCAAGCTGACGTGCTGAAACCAGTTGTGCACGTTCACCCAGCAACTCGGCCAGCGTACGTTCAATATCAAGCACACTCTTGCGTTGCACTTCGGTCGGATGGGCCGTGAGTACCGGTGAAACCAGCGCATCGGCAAAAAACTGCTGTATGGTTTCAGGGCTCACCTGTGCGCTGCGCAACTGTGCCAGCGAATGTGCCAGCATGCCTGCGGCGGGTGCGTTTTCATTACAGTTGGCCAATTGCTGGCCATAAAGGTCTTCAGCCAGATTCACCAGGTGCTTGTAATAACTGAATGCGCGGACGACACACACGGTTTGAGCGGGCGTTAACCCTGCCAGCAACTGCTCCAGTTGCAGGGAGGCCTGCTGGTCATGCGTCTGGTGAAACTTGATGGCCGTCTGCCGGATCGCATCGATGTGCTGAAACGCTTCTTCCCCTTCAATACTGCGAATGGCCTGCCCCAGCAAGTCCCCCAGCAATTGGATATTTTCGGCCAGCCGGGTTTCTGCAGAAACCGCCGCTGTTGCCGCCAGTTTTTTGATCATGTGGCCTCTCCTCGTGCGCTTTGGAAAAATCGACGATCGATTCAGCGCTTGCATGAGCTATAGCAACAAGCAGACCATGCAAAACAGCTATTTATTTTTTATAAAAATCAATGCATTACAAAAAAACATAAATGCAAATGCACCGCAACACAGCCTGCTGTGCACCGATTTGATGCTCAGGATACGCGATTGACCGATGACGCTTTGATTGAAATATGCAAGGAAACAGGCTTGCCATAGTTTGGACAACACTGTGCATTGGGTATACTGACAGCATCAGGGGTTATGTGGAAAACATGATGTGGCAAAACCAATATTTACCAAGGATGGGCTGGCTAAACGTGCAGTGGCAAACCTCTGGATTGGAAACATGGATTGATGATAATCCGGCAGTGCAGCGCCTGCTGGAGATCTGGCAATCGCTGGGGGATCATGGGGCGTGGCAGCAGGACGCGTTTATGCTATGCGTGTGCCTGGCGATGTGTATCATGCTTTTTTTGGCCGGTACGGTGTTTGCGCTTTTTTTACAATCCCTGTGGGGGATTTTCACCACCGGCGCCCAGCATTCAGAAAAAGAACAAAAGTAGTCGCGACAGGCACACTTCACAACAACTTTCTATCACTGCGCTTGCAGCAACTGCTGGCGGATTGCCTGCAACTCTGCAGTGGCATCCGTAAAGGTCTCATATTGTTGACCAGCCGTGCGGGCATACCAGTAGCGGCTGTTCCAGGCATCCCCTTCAATTTTATGCAACACCGCGTGGATCCAGTTTGCCAGGGGATCACTGTACGCCTGCGCGATGTTGTGTGCGGCTTCCCAGTCACCCGCCAGCGCCAGGTCTACAGCCTGCAGCAACTGTGTGGGAGTATGCATGGGCCTGATTGCCATTAACGTGGGTAAACGATGGTCCCTTTTTGGATAAACTCGATCTTGTACCCGTCAGGATCTTCAACAAACGCAATCACAATGGTGCCATGTTTCATCGGCCCGGCTTCGCGCACCACTTTGCCCCCCTTGGCCTTGACCAGATCACACGCTGCATAGGCGTCATCCACTTCAATCGCCATATGTCCATAAGCCGTGCCCATGTCATAGCTGGTTTTGCCGTAGTTATAGGTCAGCTCGAGTACAGAGTTATCGTACTCGTTACCATAGCCCACAAACGCCAGCGTAAACTCGCCATCCGGGTAATCCTGGGTACGCAGCAACTGCATGCCCAGCACCTGGGTGTAAAAATCAATCGAGCGCTGTAAATCGCCCACACGCAACATGATATGTAAAACTCTCATTATGTTCTCCTGATAAATAAAGGACGCGGCTATCAATACCAATGACGCAGCCAGTCATGATGCGATTTAAAATGGACACCACCACTGATGAATCTTTAACTGGCGCCATCATCCCTGGGTAATACGTATATATTTTTCCATGAGCGCATCCGGCGTTTCGCGGTGATCGGGATTGAGCGGGATGCAGTCAATCGGGCACACCTGCTGGCATTGCGGCTTATCGTAATGGCCGACACACTCTGTGCAGAGGTCAGGATTGATTTCATAAATCTCCACCCCTTGCGAAATGGCTTCATTCGGGCATACCGGCTCGCACACATCGCAGTTAATGCATTCATCAGTAATCATCAGGGACATCGTTTTACACCTGTAGCGTGGCTATTTTCTGTTTAATCGCCTTTTCAACCACAGGCGAGACAAACTGGTGAATATCGCCCCCCAATCGCGCCACTTCACGTACCAGACTGGAGGAAATAAACATATATTCTTCGGCAGGCGTGAGAAACAGGGTTTCCAGTTGCGGAAACAGTTTGCGGTTCATGCCTGCCAGCTGAAACTCATACTCAAAATCACTGGCTGCACGCAAGCCACGAATCACCATTTGTGCCCCTTGCGACTGCACAAACTGCATCAGCAGGCCGTCAAAGCCCATGACCCGGATATTATCGCCATGAAACACTGACTGTGCGAGGGCAACCCGCTCCTGCAGGCTGAACAGGGTTTGCTTGCTGGTACTGCCCGCCACCGCCACAATCACCTCGTCAAACAGGTTGGCAGCCCGGCGCACGATATCTTCATGCCCCATGGTAATCGGGTCAAACGTACCGGGATAAACTGCAATTCTGATTTTATGCATGGATCTTTTTCCTGCCTGAAGGCCATTTCGCGACTGCAGGCCTTGTCATCACTTGATACTGGCCGGGGCTGGTTGCAGCAAATGATAAAACACTTGCCCAGCTTTGCCGGATTTTACCACCTGCCAGTGCGCATCGGATTCTAACGCATATTCCGCTTCTACATATACATAGCCATCCGTAGCGAGATGCAACGCCAGTTGCGGTAACAACCTGTCAAGCCAGCCTTTGTGATACGGCGGATCACAAAAAATCACATCAAATACTTGCCGGTTTTGCGCCAGAAACTGCAGCGCATCCTGCTGCAAAATCCGGGCTTGCGTCGCCCCCAGCAAACGCTGGTTCTGCAACAGGGCCTGCACAGGCGAGCGCGCGAGTTCCAGCATGGTCACGCTGACCGCGTTGCGCGACAGGGCTTCAAACCCCAGGGCGCCCGTCCCGGCAAACAAATCCAGACAATGTTTACCCGTCAGTTCCTGCCCAAGCCAATTGAATAGCGTTTGCCGTACCCGGTCCGGCGTTGGCCGCAAGCCCTCTGCATCGGGAAATTTAATGACCCGGCTACGCCATTGTCCTGCATTGATTCTGACCTGATTCATAAGTAGTGGCATCTGATTCGCTGGTTACGCAGCATGCATTATAAAGGCACTATACAAAAAGCCGAATGCTGCCAGCAAGCAGAATCTGTGTATGGCTGCCGGGCAGTCCGCTATAATCCAGCGTATAAAAATGATTAGGATGTATAGAAAAATGGAATGGATGCTGGGGTTTAGTCTGCTTTCAATCTTGCTGGCGCTGGCCGGGTGTATCTTCTGGTTCTGGATGCTGGTGGACTGCCTGGCAGACCAGTCCGAAGACAAACTGGTCTGGTTTCTGGTGATCTTTTTGCTGAACCTGCCCGGCGCTTTTTTATATTACTGGCTGGCGCGCAGAAAGCGTTTGCGCTAATGCGCATGCAACAGGAACAGACATGCCTGTTCCTGTTCTTACTCACTCTTCAGCCTTACTCTTCAGCGCCCACAATCACCGTCACAAAATGCTCGGGCTGCACTCTGCGCTTGAATGCATCGTGTATTTGCTGCGCGGTCACTTTACGTACGTTGTCATTAAAACTGTCCAGATAATCCAGCGGCAACTTATAAAAGCCGATCATATTGAGGTACTCGAGAATTTTGTTGTTGCTGTCTATGCGCAATGGAAAACCGCCAATCAGGTTATCTTTGGCGGCCTGCAGTTCTTCGGCGGTGACGCCGTTTTCTACAAACTGACGCACCGTTGCGTTGACCAGTTGCAAGGCCTCACTGGTCTGCTCTTTTTTGGTTTGCAAGCCAATCTGGAATGGGCCCAACTCTGCCATGGGCATAAAATAACTATACACACTATAAGCGAGGCCTCGCTTTTCACGCACCTCTTCGGTCAGGCGAGAGACAAAGCCACCGCCTCCCAGAATATAATTACCCACATACAAGGGAAAGAAATCCGGGTCGCCGCGTTTGTTGCCGGGTTGTCCCAGCAGGATATGTGCCTGTGTCGCCGGATGTGGCAAGCGCTTCAGCACCGGGGCGGACAATGTCTTGACTGGCGAAATCGGCGGCACTGCAGCGGTTTGTGGCAACCCGGCACTCAGTTGTTCGGCAATCGCATGCGCCTGTGCCACGCTCAAATCGCCCATCATGGCGATCACAGCAGACTTGGCAGAATAATGCTGTTGATAGAAGGTCCGCAAATCGGCAGACTGTGCTGACTGCACCGTTGACACCTCTCCGCTTTCATCCTGACTGTAGGGGTGCATGCCATAGACAGATTGCATAAACATTTTTTTGGCAATGCTGTCCGGCTCGGTTTCGGCTTCCTGAATACCGGCAATGACCCGAACTTTCTCACGTTCCAGCACCGCTGACGGAAAATCCGGCTGGTGCAAAATAGTGGCAAAGGTTTCAATCGCCTGACTTTGTTCACTGGTCAAGGTACGCAATTTGAAACTGGCACGGTCTGCATCAAAACTGCCCCCCAGCACCGCACCAATATCCGCAAAAAGGTTGGTCAGAGTTTCCTCACTCAAGCCTCCCGCACCCAGTGTCATTAAATAGTGCGTCAGGGCAGCGACGCCTGAGGTTTCAACAGTGTCATGCGCCTGGCCAGCTGGAAAATTGACGCTTAAATCCACAATTGGCAGGTCATGATTTTCAACAAAATAAACCTCGGTGCCTTGTGCAGTGGTCCAGTGCTGAATATTGAGGGCAGCTTCTGCGTGCAACGCCCAAGCCTGTAAAGTAAGAGTTAACACACTGCTGGCGATAAAGTTTAAAACCTTCATTATATTTCCTTGCGGATGCACCGTAGGCGGTGAACATCATTTTTTGCTGTTAAATACGTTGTTTAACGGATACCGGCAACCCTCATGCTTAAAAACCAAGAGGCCGCCACCGCACTTAGTGCTGGTGCGGACGCCCTGCCGGTTTCGCATTCGGATCCATCGGCTGCGGATCCAGGCTGACCAAAGTCAACTGGTCCGGCACCAGGTATTTTTTAGCCACTGCCTGCACCTGCTCCGAAGTCACCGCGTTAACGCGGGCAGCATTATGCTGCAGCAAACTCAAGGGATAGTATGCAGTTTCCAGCTGGCCAAGCTGCATGGCCTGATAAAACATGGAATCCCGTTTATATACGTCCGAGGCCACGACCGCTGCCTTGACCCGATGCAATTCGGCATCACTCACACCACGTGCCTTCACCTCATCAATCTGTGCCCAGATGGCTTTTTCCAGGGTCGGGATCGTGACCCCTTCAGCCGGAGAGGCCGCAATCTCAAACAGGGATTCCTGTCCGCGTGCCGTGCTGTCATAGCCACTGCCCACATCCAGCGCAATGGCTTGCTCACGCACCAGTTTCTGGTTCAGGCGAGACGAATCGTTACCGCTCAAAATGCTTGATAGTACTTCCAGGGCGTAGGGCTCCCAATCCTGCACATTGTAAGCGGTGCCATTTTTCAGCACAGGCGCATGAAACCCCATCACAAAGTAAGGTAACTTGGCCGGGGCTTTCACCACGGCGCGGCGCTCGCCTATCTGTGCAGGTTCCACCTGTGGCTTGCGCGTGGGCAAAGGCTTGGCTGCCAGTTTGCCAAATGTGCTCTCCGCCAGCGCAAACACGGCTTGCGCCTCAACATCGCCGACCACTACAACGGTGGCATTATTCGGTGCATACCAGGTGCGATACCATTCCCTGGCATCTTCCGCGGTCATATTTTCCAGATCGTTCATAAAGCCGACCACCGGGCGACCATAAGGATGCGCGCGATATACCGTGGCCTGAAACTGCTCACTGACGCGCGACTGCGGTTTATCTTCCGTCCGCCAGCGCCGCTCTTCCTTGACCACTTCGATTTCCCTGGCAAATTCGGCATCGGTAATCTGCAAGTTCGCCATACGGTCTGACTCCAGTTCAAACGCCAGTGGCAACCGTGACTTCTCGAGCTGCTGGAAATAACAGGTGGCATCCATGCTGGTAAACGCATTTTCCTTGCCGCCGGCCGCTGCAATTTTGCGTGAAAACTGGCCGGCAGGTACCGCTTGGGTGCCTTTAAACATCATATGCTCCAGCACATGCGCGACGCCGGTTTTACCGTTGACCTCATCCAGCGCACCGGCCCGGTACCAGACCTGAGACACGACAACAGGCGCGCGATGGTCTTCCTGCACAATAATTTTGAGTCCGTTTTTTAAGGTTTTCTGGACGACTTCTGCCTGCGCCTGCGCTGACAAGGTGGCGAGGCATACAGAGGCCAGCAGCATAAACTGTCTGCGTATAGAGCGTGATTTTTTCATGATGTGATTGATGGTGTGAGGTGGTTTTACTTGCTAAAAACAGTCGTCTGACCGCGGGGGAGAGCGCTAAGTTCGCCCGCGCAGTGTGTATTGTCCGGCTTTGTCGTGGCGATAAAATGCGATTGGGCTTAAAATAGCCATATTAATCCGTTTTGACCTGCCATGTTCAATCCATTTGCTAAAAAATCTGCCGAGACCGCGCCCGCGCGCGTCGAAGAAAAAAAGACAGCGCCAGTACCTGTCGAAGAACAAAGTACCAGTTGGACGCAACGCCTGAAAAATGGCCTGGCGAAAACCCGGCAACAGCTGGGCGGACAGCTGAGTGCTTTATTCGGTGGTGGAAAAATCGATGAAGACATCTATGAAGAGCTGGAAACCATCCTGCTCACCTCAGACGTGGGGATCAATGCCACGCAACATCTGCTGGAACAATTGCGCGCCCGCGTCAAACGTCAGGACCTGCAAGATACACACGCACTCAAGGGCGCCCTCAGAGAAACCTTGCTGGAACTCCTGAGCCCTTTACAACAACAGCTTGAGGTGAAAGCCCACCAGCCATTTGTGATGATGATGGTAGGCGTCAACGGCGCCGGCAAGACCACCACTATCGGCAAACTGGCCAAGAGCCTGCAAGCACAGGGCAACAGCGTGCTGATTGCGGCAGGGGATACTTTCCGTGCCGCGGCCAGAGAGCAGTTGCAGGTCTGGGGGGAACGCAATGCTGTGCATGTGGTGGCTTCTGAAAGTGGTGATCCGGCTGCGGTGATTTACGATGCGGTAAATTCCGCCATGGCCAAAAAGATTGATGTGGTGATTGCCGACACCGCAGGCCGCCTGCCCACCCAGTTACATTTGATGGACGAAATCAAGAAAGTACAGCGCGTGATCGACAAAGCACTGCCGGGCGCACCGCACGAAATTTTACTGGTTCTGGATGCCAACACCGGGCAAAACGCCGTCAATCAACTCAAAGCCTTTCATGATGCGCTGGGCGTCACCGGGCTGGTACTAACCAAACTGGATGGCACGGCCAAAGGCGGCGTCATTGCAGCGATTGCCCACCTGAGCCAGCAATCTGCGCGCCAGATACCGGTGCGGTTTATCGGTGTGGGTGAAAGCATTGATGACCTGCGACCGTTTGATGCGGCGGCGTTTGTTGACGCCCTGCTGGATGATTAATTCCGTATGAGTATGGAACCCAAACAACCTGCCATGATTGTGTTTGACAACGTCGGCATGCGTTATCCCAATAGCGCGCATCTGTTTCGTCAGGTCAGTTTTAAAATAGACAAAGGCGACTTTGTGCTGGTCACCGGTCATTCCGGCGTCGGCAAAAGCACATTACTGAAACTGATGGCGGGCATAGAATTGCCCACCGGCGGCAATATTTTAATCAACCAGCAAAACATCGGCCAATTGCATGCAAATGCCATGCCTTATCTGCGCAGACGCTTTGGCCTGGTATTTCAGGACCACAAACTGCTCTATGATCGCAACAGCTTTGACAACGTGGCGCTGCCACTGAGCATCCAGGGCATCACCGGCGATGAGGCTGCACGCCGGGTGCGTGCCGCGCTCGATAAAGTCGGCCTGCTCAACAAGGAAAAAGCCCTGCCAATTACCTTGTCTGGCGGCGAACAACAGCGGCTGGCCATTGCGCGCGCCGTGGTGAGCCGCCCTTCCATTGTGATTGCAGATGAACCCACGGGTGGTCTCGACAAAACGGCAGCGCTCGAAATCATGCAATTATTAAAAGCGTTTAATGATGTGGGCGTGACCGTGGTGATTGCCATGCACGATGTCACCCAGGTCAGCGCCATTGCCTACCGCACGCTCCATATCGACCATCAGATGGTCAGTACCCTGCCTGCGCAGGGTGCGATCTTGTAAGGATGGCAGGATGAAAAACTGGTTCAATCAACACATCCACACCATGCAACTGGTCAGCCTGCGGCTGCGCGAACACTGGCTGAACACGCTGATTATCTGGATGGTGATAGGCATTACGGTTACCCTGCCGGGCCTGATGTTTGTCAGCATAGACAACCTGCAAGGCGTCGCCCGCAATATCAAGCAGGACGCGCAGATCAGCGTATTTCTCCAAGCGGACCTCAATGGCAACCTGATTCAGCGGCTGATCAATGACACGCAGACCATGCCGCAAGTGAAAGAAGTGCGCTACGTCACCAAAGACGATGCACTGGCCCAGCTCAGCCAGCAGTTTTCGCAAAAAAACATGCTGGCCGACCTGCCACAAAACCCGCTGCCGGATGCCTTGTTTGTGACCCTGATCGACACCCAGCCAGCCACCGTCAAGCCGGTACAGGAAGCGCTGCAGAAACGCAGTGAAGTGGACGAACTGGTGGTGGACAGTGTGTGGATAGAGCGGCTGCACAGCATGCTGAATCTGGGCAAGCGGATTGCACTGATTTTTGCCCTGTTGCTGGGGATTGCCATGATTACGGTGATCAGCAACACCGTACGCATGCAGGTACTCACCCATGAGGCAGAAATTGAAGTCAGCCGCCTGATCGGTGCCACCCACAGCTTTATCCGTCGCCCATTTTTGTATATGGGCAGTGCCTACGGCCTGGGCGGCGGCATCATTGCCGTGCTGTTGCTGGCCGGGATTGTCTGGTCACTCAAACAGCCTGTGCAACTCCTGGCCAATAATTACCAGAGTGACTTCCAGCTGGTGTTTCACCTGGTGAATATCGGTGGATTTATCTTGTGTATCTCCACTGCTATCGGCTGGATTGCCGCCTTTATTGCGCTCAAGCAAAAACGCTAAGCGCTTACATTCCTCTTTACTTTTTTAGCTGACAAAGATTGTATTCGCTTTTGAGTGGTGGCTGGTTGAATGCATCATTTATTTTGCCTCTGTTAACAGTGCTTTTCTTTGCTTGGATAAGCGTTCGCTATTATGTAGTGAGTAGTAATAGGTGACGTTGCTTTTCGCCTTTAGGCGACCGTTCTTTCTTATGCTTGTCCATAAGAAAGAAGGCAAAGAACAAGACACCCCAGCTTCCGCTTCACCCTTGCGCTACTCGGTTTGCCGGGTAGCCATCGAAACTCGCCCTGACAAGCCACACAAACCGTGGCTTGTTGCGGAACTCGGACAGCCGATGGCCGAAAGCCCCCGGCAACCCTGCGTTGCTCGGCGCGGCAGATGGGGGCCCCGAACAACCAATGAGCTCGTACCAGCTTGGTTTTTTAGACGCAGCCTATCAATTCATACAGTCGTAATCTTTCATATCAAACACTCAGAGTCAGGTTTCCTCCCTCTCCTGGCAGGAGAGGGTCGGGGTGAGGTGGTGGGGCCCCCATCTGCCGCGCCGAGTAGCGCAGGCAAAATAAGATGAAGGGAGCGGTTGTTTGAATCCCGCGGTGGGCTGCGGTGTGTGCAGCCCGCTAGGATGAGTTCCGCGAGCGCTTATTTTGGCGAGCAACGCAGGATAAAAGCGGAAGTTGGGGTGCACTTTCTTTTGGTGACTTGTTCTTTGTGCAAGCAAAGAAAAGTTACTCGCCGAGGGGCGAAAAGAAACCTCACAACGCAATACAAACAGTCATGACATTGGACCCCACTTGGATCCCTCTTGGCAGCGGGCCGTCTACACAATCCTAATCATTAGAAAGCGTGAGTGATTAGGGGTAAATTATTCCCCAATTACTGCGACACGTAATTCGGTCCGCTGCCGCCTTCCGGGGGCACCCAGGTAATATTCTGGGTCGGGTCCTTGATATCGCAAGTTTTGCAATGAATGCAATTCTGCGCATTGATCTGCAAGGCTTTTTCACCCGCCTGCTCAACAAACTCATACACACCGGCCGGGCAATAGTATTGTTCAGGCCCGGCATAACGTGGCAGATTGACACGCACTGCCCGGTCCGCCACTGCAAGTTTCAAGTGACAAGGCTGCTGGTCGTCGTGACTGATATTACACAGACTGACAGAACTGAGCTTATCGAAGGTCAGCACGCCGTCAGGCTTGGCATAGACAGGCGGGCGACTCTGTGCGGCCTCAGTCAGGGTTGCATGGTCAGCATGCGCGTGTTTAAGTGTCCAGGGCAAAGAGAGATTCCAGCTGGCCAGCCACATTTCCACGCCCCCAAGCACCGTCCCCGCCCAGGTGCCCCAGCGGGACAAGTATGGTTTGACATTGCGCACCGCGTACAGCTCCTGCCAGACCCAGGATGTGCGCAGCGCTTGCGTATAACGGGTCAATATTTCCGGGCTGCCCTGTGCCATGGCTTCAAATACCGATTCGGCCGCCAGCATGCCGGATTTCATAGCGTAATGTGTGCCCTTGATTTTAGGCACATTGACCAGGCCCGCACTGCACCCCAGCAAAACCCCGCCCGGAAAGGCCATTTCCGGCAATGACTGGACGCCGCCTTCGGAAATCGCCCGGGCCCCATAGCTCAGGCGTTGGCCGCCTTGCAGCACAGCCTTGAGTTTGGGATGTGTTTTATAGGTCTGAAACACATCAAAGGGGGACAAATACGGATTGCGGTAATCGAGGTGCACCACGTAACCGACCGATACCAGGTGTTCCCCATGGTGATAAATAAACCCACCGCCGCCGGTACTGGCATCCAGCGGCCAGCCCAGGCTATGCTCAATCAGGCCTTTTTGGTGGTGCTCAGGCGGCACACGCCACACCTCCTTAAAGCCAATGCCATACTTGGCCGGACTGGAGGCTGCACGCAAACCATAACGGGCTTCCAGCTGCCTGGTCAACGAACCGCGCGTGCCTTCGGCCACCAGTGTGTAGTTGGCACGAATTTCTATGCCTGGCGTGTAATTGGACGTGGGCTGGCCTTGCCGGTCCAGACCCATATCGCCGGTGATCACGCCTGTCATGCGCCCCTGCGCGTCATAACTCGGACTTTGCGCAGAAAACCCGGTATAAATTTCCACGCCCAGCGCTTCCGCCTGTGCAGCCAGCCAGCGGCAGAGCTCGCCGAGGCTGATAATATAATTACCATGATTGCGCATGAGTGGCGGCAGAGTCCAGTCAGGCACCGGCCATGCCTGCTCTTCACCCAGCACCACAAAGGTATCCTTGGTCACTGGCGTATGCAAGGGCGCACCGAGTGCCTGCCAGTCAGGAAACAACTCCTGCAAGGCTTTGGGGTCAAGCACGGCTCCTGAAAAAATATGGCTGCCGACTTCGGCACCTTTTTCCAGCACACAGACGCTGAGATCACGCTGCTGCGATTGCGCCAGTTGCCTGAGCCGGATGGCCGCTGACAATCCAGCCGGGCCAGCGCCCACGATCAATACATCATATTCCATCACATCTCTGGACATTTCTCTCTCCAATGCATTGGGCTTTGTTGCTATAGGGATTTGTTGCTTAGGCAATTTCCGGTAACGGAATCAAATCACTGCGGCTAATCCCTGCGGTAAAGGCCTGGCACAAGGCCAAAAACTGACGCATGCCTGCGGTTTGGTATTTTTGCTTGTGCCATAAAAAATAAAAATTTCGATTAAATTGCAGCGAATCACAGCTAATTGGCACCAAACTGCCACGACGAAAAGCATCTTTAAGGGCCAGCCGGGATATGCAGCCGATGCCTAGGCCCGACTCTACTGCCCGTTTGATGGCTTCGGTGTGCTCGAGTTCAAGCGCAATATTCAGCCGTGAATAATCCTGCTGGAAAGCGCGGTCGAAAGTCTCACGCGTACCAGAGCCTTTTTCACGCACAATCCATGGCTGTTGCAGCAACACTTCCCTGTCAATTGCCAGAGGTTTGTCGATTGCCTGAGAATCTTTGATATTGCGCACCAGCAGATAATCTGGCGATGCAAAAATCACCAGTTCATCGGCAATCCACGGCACTACTTCAATATCCGGGTGGTTACACTCGCCCTCAATCATGCCGAGATCGAGGGTATGGTTGGCAATTTGCTCAACAATGGTACGGGTATTGTGCACCTGCAACTGAATCCGGCTGTGCGGGTTTTGCTGTAAAAATTTAGCCACTAGCAGCGTCGCCAGATAATTGCCTACTGTCAGGGTAGCACCAATTTTCAAATGCCCGATACTTTGCTGCCCTTGCAGCATCTGTTCAATTTCGCTGGCGCGGTCCAGCAGCTCCACCGCCCTGGGCAGCAACTGCTGGCCGGTTTCGTTGATGCGCAAGGTTTTACCCACCCTGTCAAACAATTGAACTTCAAATTGCTTTTCCAGCTCAATCAATGCGGTACTGGCTGCTGACTGCGAGAGCGCCAGTGACTCGCAGGCCCTGGAAACACTGCCAGTGCGGCAAATCGCAACAAAAATCTCCAATTGCCTGAATGTATATCTCATCGCTTTTATGCTGCGCTTAATTAATCTAAAAAATGAATATATATTATTTTAATTATCAATTTAATAAATATTATACGTGAGCCTATAATGGCCAGCAACTGATTCAAGGAGTCCCACATGAAAATTCTGGTCGCGATCAAACGGGTCGTGGATTACAACATCCAGGTCCGCATCAAACCTGACGGTTCTGATGTGGATATTGACGGGGTCAAAATGGGGGTAAATCCGTTTGATGAAAACGCGATTGAAGAAGCCATTCGCCTCAAGGAAAAAGGCATCGCCACTGAAATTGTGGCCGTTACCATCGGTGCCGCGGTCAACCAGGACATTTTGCGCCATGCGCTGGCTATGGGGGTAGACCGCGTGACGCTGATTGAAACGGAAACACACTTGTCACCTTTGTCGATTGCGAAGACCCTTAAAGCTTTTGTGGAACGTGAACACCCTGACCTCATTTTGCTTGGCAAGCAGGCAATTGATGACGATGCCGGGCAAACCGGACAAATGCTGGCGGCCTTGCTCAACCTGCCGCAAGCCACCTATGCTTCGCAAATCACCGTTGCTGACAACCAGGCCACCGTGGTCCGCGAAATTGATGGCGGCACCCAAACACTGCGCGTTACCCTGCCCGCCGTGATTACTGCAGACCTGCGCTTGAACGAGCCGCGTTATGTGAAACTGCCTAACCTGATGATGGCGAGAAAAAAACCGATTGAAACCATTGCACTGGACTCCCTCAATTTGTCACTGACAAACAGCGTGCAGACACTGAAAGTAGCGACACCTGCGGAGCGTAAGGCCGGCGTAATGGTCCAAGATGTGAATGAATTATTGCGCAAATTGCGGTCGCATGAAGGGATCCTGCCATGAGAACATTGATTATTGCCGAACATGACGGCCAGCATTTGAACGCACAAGTGGCGCGTGCCGTCACCGCAGCCCAACACTGGCAACAGCCAGTGGACGTATTGATTGCCGCAGCCGCTACAGATGCATTGTCAGCAGACACCCTTGCAGCGCACGCAGCCGCCTTGCAGGGGGTCAGTCAGGTGCTGGTCGCGAGCGATGCGGCATTACAGCACCCCACTGCAGAGCATCTGGCCGACCTGATTGTGCCGCTGGCGGCGAGTTACAGCGTCGTGCTGGCTGCCCATAGCGCCTTCAGCAAAGACCTGTTGCCACGCGTGGCGGCCTTGCTCGATGTCAACATGGTGTCAGACGTGCTGGAAATCCTTAACGCCAACACCTATGTGCGCGGCATTTATGCCGGTAACGTACTGGCCACCGTACAAAGCAGCGATACCATACAGGTATTGACCGTGCGTGGCAGCAAGTTTGCAGCAGCCGCCACTGGCACCAGCGCAGCCATGCAAACTATCACAGTGCCTGCCGCACCCCAGCGCAGCCGCTGGGTCGCAGAAGCCTTCAACACATCCGAACGTCCGCCATTAGCCGCCGCAAAAGTGGTGGTCTCCGGTGGACGCGCATTGGGCAGCGCAGATGCCTTTGCCCAAGTGCTGGCACCACTGGCAGACAAACTGCATGCCGCCATCGGCGCCAGCCGTGCTGCCGTGGATGCAGGTTTTGCGCCTAACGACCTGCAAGTCGGGCAGACTGGCGTGGTGGTGGCCCCTGAACTGTATATCGCAGTCGGTATTTCCGGTGCGATCCAGCATGCGTATGGCATGAAGGATAGTAAACTGGTCGTTGCCATCAATCAGGATCCGGATGCGCCTATTTTCAAAATTGCCGATTACGGGCTGGTGGCAGACCTGTTTGAAGCCGTTCCGCAATTGACAGCGGCCTTGTAAGGAAAGTGATTTACCCATGAGCAAATTTTCAAGCGAAACCATCCTGAGCGTGCACCACTGGAACGACAGCCTGTTTAGTATTAAAACCACCCGCGAGGACAGCCTGCGCTTTGAAAATGGCCAGTTTGTCATGATTGGCCTGGAAGTCGATGGCCTGCCGCTGACGCGCGCCTACAGTATTGCCAGCCCCAACTATGCAGAGCACCTGGAGTTTTTCAGCATCAAAGTGCCAAATGGCCCGCTGACATCCCGTTTACAGCACGTCAAAGTGGGTGACAAATTGCTGGTGGGACGCAAGCCGACTGGCACCCTGGTGATTCACGATCTGAAACCCGGCAAGCACTTATACTTCCTCTCCACCGGGACTGGCCTGGCGCCGTTTATGAGTCTGATTCAGGACATTGAAGTGTATGACCGCTTTGAAAAAGTGATTCTGGTGCATGGCGTGCGTACAGTGAGTGAACTGGCGTATGCCGAGTTTATTACGCAGACGCTGCCACAACACGAATTCCTGGGCGAAGAAGTCAGTAAAAAACTGATTTATTACCCGACCGTCACCCGCGAGCCGTTTAAAAACCAGGGACGACTGACCGACTTGATTGAAAACGGCAAACTGTTTTCCGATATTGGCCTGCCGCCACTGAACCCGGCAGAAGACCGTGTCATGATTTGCGGTAGTCCGCAAATGCTCAAAGACACTGAAAATCTGCTCGATGCTCGTGGCTTCCAGGTCTCGTCCAAAATCGGCATCCCCGGCGACTACGTCATCGAAAAAGCGTTTGTCGAAAAATAACGCCGTTCATTGCAGACCGGACACACGTACCCGTCGTGTCCGGTCCAGTGTGCTTGAGCCATCCAGTGGGTGACCGTGGCTTGCAGCTGTGGTCTAATCAAGGGATCATTTTTAAACACTCCCATCCTCATGATGATTACCATCGCCACCCCTGCCGATGTGCCAGCCCTCTGCGGCTTGCTCTCAGTTCTGTTTACACAGGAATCCGAGTTCCAGCCTGACCCTCAGTCGCAACAGCAGGGGCTGCATGCCATCCTCCACGATCCCGCAGTCGGGCATATTGTGGTTGCCAGAGACCCCGCAGGGGAAGTCATCGGCATGGTCAGCCTGCTTTACACCATTTCCACCGCGCTGGGCGGGCGGGTGGCCCTGCTGGAAGACATGGTGATACAGCCGGCACATCGCAATCAGGGCATTGGTAGCGCATTGTTGCACTATGCCATTGCCATGGCGCAAGACCAGTACATGCAACGCATCACCCTGCTCACCGATGCCGACAATACCGCGGCGCAGCGCTTTTACCGCAGACTGGGATTCCAGCCCTCGCCCATGCAACCCTGGCGGTTGATGCTGACAACCCTCCCCACCCCGTGATATGGTCGAGGTTTAAAGGATAGGCACATGCGTACACTCGGCAATATTCTCTGGTTTATTTTAGGCGGTGGCATCATGGGTCTGGCCTGGTGGCTCACCGGTCTCGTCGCGTTTATCTCCATCATTGGCATCCCGTGGGGCAAAGCCTGTTTTGTCATGGGCAATTTCTCGTTCTTTCCGTTTGGCAAAGAAGCCGTTAACCGCGACCAGCTCACGCAAAAAGAGGATATTGGCACCGGCGTGTTCGGGCTGATAGGCAATGTGTTATGGCTGCTGTTTGCCGGCTGGTGGCTAGCACTCGGCCACTTGGCGTCTGCACTGTGTTGCGCCGTGACGATCATTGGCATTCCATTTGCCATTCAGCATATCAAACTGGCGGTGATTGCCTTATTCCCCATCGGCAAAACCATCGTCAGCAAAGAAGTCGCCGAAAAAGCCCGTGGCCCGTTTTTTTAATCGGCGGCATGGTGTTGCCCGCCCCCATCCACAACCCGATCTCTGCCAGCCCACAAGCAGGGCACCAAGGGATATGTGCGTACTTTGAACGATAGGGCACCTCTATAAATTCAAATTGCTAAGCCAGACAAGGCGCGATTAAAAAATTTGGACGCCGCATATCATGGATATGTAAGGAAAAAATTTTATGCGCAACACAGTATGGCAACGGAAGTTGAATTGATAGCTGTGCCCGAGAAGCAGAAGCATTAAAAAAGGAAGTAGACTGCATGGGAGAACATGTACTTGCGATTGTGTTTGCACTGTTACTGGTGCTACTCAACGGTTTTTTTGTCGCCGCAGAATTTGGCATGGTCAAGTTGCGCAGTACCCGCGTGCGCACCATTGCCAAAAGCCTGGGCTGGCGCGGCAGGGTGTTGGCCAAGGTACACGGCAACCTGGATGCCTATTTATCCGCCTGCCAATTGGGTATTACCCTGGCCTCGCTGGGGCTGGGCTGGATAGGCGAACCTGCCTTTGCAGCATTGATTGAGCCTGCCCTGGTGCGTGCTGGTATTGAAAGTGAAAAACTGATCTCCGGCATTGCCTTCGTCACGGCATTTTTCAGCATTTCCTACCTGCATATTGTGGTGGGGGAGCTGGTACCAAAAACACTGGCGATCCGCATGGCGGAACGCATCGGCTTGTGGACGGCCCCCGGACTGTTTGCTTTTTACTGGAGCATGTTTCCTGCCATCTGGCTGCTTAATCAGAGCGCAAATCTGGTGATTAAAGCATTGAAGTTACAACCCAAAGAGGGGCACGATGGGCAATACTCGCTGGAAGAACTCAAGGTTATTTTAAGAAGCTCGCGGCCGACGGCGGACTTCAGCGCAAGCGAATGGAAAGTGCTGGCGCAATCGATTGATTTTCGTGAGCTGGAAGTCTCTGACCTGATGCGCCCGTTTCAGGAAGCTGCGGTACTGTTTGCAGAGGATCCGTTCAAGGTGAGCATGGGGCGCATCGCGCAACATCGCTACAGCCGTTATCCCCTCCTGTCCAGCACTGGCCAGGTCATCGGCATTGTGCATATCAAAGACCTGTTTATCGCCATGAGTAAAGACCCTGACTTCAGTGATATCCGCAGCATGATCAGGCCTGTGCACTTTGTGACCCCGGAAACCCCCGCCACAGAACTATTCCGGCAGCTGCAACAAGGGGCACCGCATTTAACGCTGGTGGCCTATGAAGACACTTCCCCAGTGGGATTTATCACTCTGGATAATCTGCTGTCTGCACTGGTCGGCGACATCCGCGACGAATTCAAGCAATCGCAAAGTGAGTGGACAAAACTGGATGACGGCTCCCTGCTAGGTAAAGGTACCTTACCGATTAACACACTCGAACGCTCTCTGGGCATTGATATTGAATCCGAAGAGGCCGACACGGTGGCCGGGCTCATTTTATGGAAGCTGACCGAACTACCCAAGGAGGGGCAGCGCATTGGGTTTGATCAATTTGATGTGGTGGTCAAGAAAATGGCCGGACCCAAAATACTGCTGGTGCGTGTGTATCCAAGCGCCCAACATCTGCACTCTTCCGGACACCATTAAGCGGCGTGCAAACTAGCCCCTGACGTGATCCTTCATGCCCACCGCTGCCACTATCGCCAGAAAAAACACACTGGCGAGTAACAGAAACCCCTGCGCATAGGCCGTAAAAATACCCGGGGCCACGCTGCCAAGCACATGCTCGCGCCACTCGACAAACACCGCAATCATGGTCACGCCGACCACCCCGCCTAGCTGTCTGGCGTAACTGACCACCACGGACGACTGGCCGAGTTCGTGCGCTTCCATTTCATGCAGGGTAGCAAGGTTCAGCGCGGGCAGAATCAAGCCTAAACCAATACGTCCGACCACGGTGGCTGCCACAATTTCCCAGTATTGCAGTGTGTGTGCGGCAAATACAAATACGAGGAATGACAGGCCAAACACCCACAAGCCCCAGAGTGTGATGCTTCTGGGCGAATAGCTGTCGGCCATGCGTCCGGCCAATGGAATCGTCAATACCAGTGCAATGCCTGAGGGAAGCAATAACAAACCGGCAGCAGTCGCGGTATAGGCCATGGTGTGTTGCAGAAACACCGGGATCAGATAGGTCGAGGCATAGAGGCCAAAGCCGTAAGCAAACGCCACCCAGGTGCCACGGCTGAAGGTGGGCTTGTCAAACAGGTGTAACTGGATAATAGCGTGTGGCAGGCGATGGGCGTGGCGCCGATAAATCACCATCAGCAAGAGGGCCAACAGGAGATGGCTCCATGTCCACAATGAAGCAAGGCCGCTGTGATGCAGGCTGGAAACAAACTCAATCAGGGAGATGGTGGCAATGGCCAGGCAGGTCAGGCCCAGCCAGTCAAATGGTTTCACCGGCTTTTGTTGCGGGGCAGGTAGCCATTTCCATGCAGAGAATATTGCCAGCAAGGCAAAGGGCACGCCAAGCAGAAAAATGGCTGACCAGCCAAACTGGTCCAGAATCCAGCCACTGATGGAAGGGGCAATCGCCGGAGCAAATGCAATACTGACAATCAGGATGCCGGACGCACGACCTTGCACATCCGGCGGAAACAATCGCATGAGCGCCATGATGCCCAGCGGTTGCAACACGCCTGCCGCCAAGCCCTGCAGCAGGCGGGCAATCACCACCAGGGTAAAAGATTTTGCGAGGAACCCGGCCACACTGGCCACGACCAGCAACCATAAACTTGCGATGAATACCCGCCGTAAACCAAAGCGCTCCATCAGCCAGGCAGCGGGCAACATGCTGATGGTCATGGCAGCGAGAAAAGCGGTCATCGCCCACTGCACACGGTCCTGCCCCAGTTGGAAATCACGGGTGAGCGCCGGTACGGCCACATTAAAGCTGGAAGTACACAATACGCCTGCAATGGTGCCTATCCCGACAATACACAACACCATCCATTTATAGCGCGCACCATACTGTTCTGAAAGTGCCTGAAACGATTGCGCTGATTTAAACATGCTCACCTGCCATCCCTGATCTCCTGCAACATTGACCCCAAACACGCAGCAGAGTGCCCCACCCTGCAGATTTCACGCGTCACCCTACCATGCATTTTTTGCAGAGTCACCCGCTGGATGCCCTGCAAAAATAACAGGATTGCTCACTCCCAAGGATCTCCCTGTGTCATCGACTGACCTGGTCATTTCCTATCTATCTGATTTCTATAGGCAATCGTTACCAGGCCACGCTTCAGCATACACTGGCACCGATTTTGCTCGACTGGGTGTATTACCCTGAGGAGAATGTCGTGAAAAAATGGATCATTATTGCCAGCCTGGCACTGTTTGGCAGCAGCGCGCTGGCAGACGAGGCGCTGGATTCGGAAATCGCAAATCTGCAGCACAACTGGGCCAAAGCCACCTACCAAACCACCAAGGACCAGCAGGAACCGGCATTTAAGGCGCTGGTTGAGCAAGCGCACCAGTTGTCTGCGCGCTATCCGGAGGCCAGCGAGGCCATGATCTGGGAAGCCATCACCTTGAGTGGCTACGCCAAAAGCATGGGGCCTTTGCACCCGGTCAATGCCTTGAAAGCGGCCGAACAGGCCCGTGACTTATTGCAGGCCAGTATTAAATCCAATCCGCAAGCCTTACATGGCTCAGCCTATACCACGCTGGGTTCTCTGTATTTTCGCGTACCCGGCTGGCCGATAGGTTTTGGTGACAAGAAAAAGGCGCGTGAATACCTGGAAAAAGCATTGCAACTTAACCCCACCGGCATAGACAGCAATTATTTCTACGCAGATTTTTTGCGCGCCCAGGGCGAATATGCCCAGGCCGTGACCTATTACCAGAAAGCCTTGCAAGCGCCTGCCCGCGCAGGACGTGAGGATGCGGATGCAGGCCGCAGACAAGAGGTAGAAGAAGGCCTCCGCCTCGCGCAAAGCAAATCCAAATAACGAAAGGTCAATCAATTCATGAAAACAATCAGCAGCATGATCATTGCCAGTGCCTTACTGGCAAGCACATCCTTTAACGCCAGTGCAGAGGGCTTTTACGGCGGCCTCAACCTCGGCTTGGGCATGCCAGATTTGCGCACACCCAACGGCGTTGATAAAGACAAACAGGCGGTGGTCGGCGCACTGGCTGGCTATAAATTCAATGACTATTTTGGCATAGAAGGGCAGTACACCGGCATTGGTAAAGTGACAGATAATGTGAATGGCAGCGTCAAGGCCGATGCCCTCAGCCTAACAGCAGTGGGTTTTGTGCCCCTCAATGACGGATTCAACCTGTATGGCAAACTCGGGGTGGCTTCCACCAAAAGCAAAGTCAGTGGTGATCTGCCTGCCTACAATGATGCCACGCACACCGGTGCGACTTATGGCCTGGGAGCCGAATACCACTTTGATAAGAACATTGCCATGCGCGTAGGCTGGGACCGCTACAAAGCCGAGGTCGATGTCACTGGTGGCGGCTCGAAAACTTTTGATTCAAACGTCACCAGCGTGGGGTTTACCTACAGTTTCTAGCCGCCCTCCCGGGTCACTGGCGTGCAGCCTGTTCACATAAAGCGGCATGCACGCCCCGCAACACCTGGCGGGGTGGACTGTGTTAAAACGCGCTTTTAATCACACCGCCATCCACCCGTAATGCAGTACCTGTAGTGGCTGAAGAAAGCGGGCTCGCAATATAAGCGACCAGATTGGCGACCTCTTCGGTCGTCGCAAACCGCTTGATCAATGAGGTCGGCCTGACCTGCTCAAAAAATTCCTTTTCAAACGTTGCCAGCGATTTGTTTTCTGCCTGGGCCAATGCCTCCACAAAATCGCCGACGCCGCGTGAGCGGGTGGGCCCGGGCAAGATACTGTTGACAGTAATCCGGGTTCCAGCAAGGGACTCGGCCAGCCCTCGTGCAACAGCAATTTGCGCCGATTTGGTCATGCCATAATGAATCATTTCCGGCGGAATTTGCACGCCACTTTCACTGGAGATAAACACAATCCGCCCCCAATCCTGCTGTTTCATAAATGGCAGAGTGAGCCTGGCCAGGCGCACACCGCTGAGTACATTCACATCAAAAAAGCGTTGCCAGTCTGCATCGGGAATATCTTCAAATGCCTTGGGCTCAAAAATTCCCAAATTGTTGATCAGGATAGCGATATCCTGATGTTCCGCCACCAGCGCTTCTGCCACACTGGCCTGGGTCAAGTCCCCGGCAAACCCGCTCACGGTCTTGCCGGTTTGCTGCCTGATGGAAGCAATGGCAGCATCGACGGAGGCCTGTGAACGTCCATTAATGACGACCTGCGCACCTTCTTGCGCCAGCAAGGTCGCAATGGCATAACCAATGCCTGCGGTTGAGCCGGTCACCAATGCTTTTTTGTGGTCTAGTTGCAAGTCCATATGTCAGCCTTTCTTTTAAAATAAAAACGCCTGAAACACTATTTTGCCAATGGCGCAGCCTGGCTGCAGGCATCGCCTTTACGACAGCTTATCCGTTTCGTTTAGTCACAGCACAACTGTCTGCCATCATCGCATGGGCATGCACTGCTGAATAGTATATGCGGAAAACAATAGGCATACCCCCTATGACTATCTGCTGGCCAGGCACCATTCCCTTCTTGAAGATTGTCCAGCCCGCAACAGCTTGCGTGATAAGCATTCCGGGCACAGGTTTCTTCCATGCTTAAAATAAACATATCAATCAATTACTTATCCGCGACCCAACCCATATCCTCTCGTGAGATAGGCATTGGCACACATGGTGCTAAACAGATTAAGCATCCAGTGATACCAATCGCTGCCTGAATGACACAAGGTCAGCGCAAGTGCTATCGCTATTCCACAGAAAAATAGGCTGGATGACGACTATTGAAACCAAGGAGACACCATTGAAAACCACCCATTTACTATGCAATACCGCTCTGGCTGTGATCACAGCCACTTCTTTCATGTTGCCCGCCAACGCACACCATGCGTTCTCGGCCGAATTTGATGCCAACCAGCCGGTTGAAATCAAGGGCGTCGTCACAAAACTGGAACTCACCAACCCGCATAGCTGGCTGTACATAGACGTTAAAAATGCCGATGGCAGCATCACCAACTGGGGATTCGAGTTTGGGGCGCCATTCAGCCTGCGGGAAAAAGGAATCAACAAAACCGTGCTTAAAGCAGGTGTTGAAGTATCGATCAAGGGCTATCGCTCAAAAAATGAAAAAGAGTATGGCTATGCAGTCACTACCACCCTGGCAGATGGTCGCAGTTTTAAAACCGGTGGGGCGCAAGACGCACCGGCCACCCCCTGATTGACAGCATATCGACTGGCACGACCCCACAATGACAAGGAGTTTTTTTTGAACACTTTTACCCATCACACACAGCGCACTTCCTGGCTATCCAGCCTGAAAGCACTGATGTTGCTTGCAGCTGGCGCTGTCCTTTCCACCCAGGCATTTGCGGCAGGCGACAAGCTGCCCAGGCTGGCCAACGGCAAACCTGACTTTTCCGGCATCTGGCAGACCACCAGTGCGGCTGATTATGATCTGGAACCGCACGCAAACCGCAAAGATGCGCCCCCCGGCCCTGGCGTTGTGGAGGGAGGCACCATTCCCTACCTTCCCAAAGCCCTGGAGCAACGCAAGAAAAACTTTGAAGCGCGTGCAAGCGACGATCCAGCGCTGAAAGGGTACACCCTGGGTGCAGTGCGCGGCGTGTATTACCCTGAGCCGTTTCAAATTTTTCAACGGCCTAATGATCTGTTTGTTGTGCATCAGTTTGGGCATTCGGTACGCACGATATACACCAATGGCACAGATCACCCACTGGAACCTAACGACTGGTGGCTGGGTGATTCACGCGCCAAATGGGAGGGCGACACTCTGGTCGTAGACGTAAAACACTTCAATGGCAAAACCTGGCTGGACCGCTCAGGCAACTTCCATAGTGATGCCCTGCATGTGGTTGAAAAGTGGAAATATCTGGACGCCAACACCATTGAATACCAGGCCACGCTGGATGACCCTGCTGTCTACAGCAAACCATGGACACTGGGCGTCATCCTGCACAGGCACCGCGAAAAGAATTTCCAGTTGATTGAGGATTACCGGTTCACCCTTGATTACGATGAGTACTACCCGCCCCAACGCCCTGCCAATGCGAAATAGACCACACTATATTTTGACTTCGTATGATGAAGAGAGAACTTGTATGTATACATTAAATTCAATCAAGCATCCGCAACGCACGCTCTCCAGCCTGATTGCAGCTTGCTTGCTGGTCAGCCCGCTGATCACCCTCGGCGCAGACCAGCCTGCCAAAGCGGGGACGCCACAAGCCGCGGCAACACCCGTGGTACCCGCACCAGAAGTCGCGCGCTGGGAAAAAGAATTTCCGCAGATTGCTTCCGGCAAATGGACCGGGCCAAAACTGGCGGATGGCCAACCAAATATTTCAGGGCATTGGTCAAACACCATTGCCAACCACAATAACTTTACCGATCCGCAAGGCGGGATTCCTAATGACCCCAACCCTAACCGCCTGGCAAAAGGTCCGCGTAATGAGCGCGCACCCAGTCGCGTCAGCGACCCTGCCGATGGTCAATTGCCCTTGCAGCCATGGGCACTGGAAAAAGTAAAAGAATTCCAGGTGGGCTTTCATAACCCGACCAAGCCTGAATATATCGAACCCCTGGCCAGATGCGCGCCTGGCGGCATTCCAAAAACCTTCTATTGGCATGGCTTTGAAATCAGCCAGTATCCTGGCTATGTACTGTTCCAGTTTAACTCTGGCACCCGCATCATCCATCTGGATGGCAAACCGCATCTACCAGCCAACATCAAACTTTGGAACGGTGACTCCAGAGGGCACTGGGAAGGCAACACCCTTGTGGTCGATGTTTCCAATCACAATGGCAAAGCCCTGTTTGGCCGCTCTGGCGAATTTGTCAGTGACAATGCCAAAATCCAGGAGCGCTATATTTTTGATAAAGAAAATAAACGCTTCAACTACGTCGCAACCATTGATGACCCCAGCGTGTATACCCGCCCGTTTACAGTCACCATTCCGGCCAAACGCTGGACTGCGGAAGACAAAACCAATGGCTGGCAATATGAAGGGACGATTGCCAACCACCCGCAAGGCAAAATCTTTGTGGACAGGGAGGAAAGGATTTGCACGGAGAACAATGGCGGCTTTGGATTAGGCGCCAGAAAATAGGGAAAGGCCCTGTTTCACCTGCATGCCGGCAGCCATACTGCCGGCATTTTTTATTTGTCACTAAAATTCATTAAATATACACATTTTAAATTTAAATGCTTCCATCATCATTTAAAAATCAATAAATGCTTCATGGAGAACAATGTGTTTGACATTTGCCCCGCCAGCAACAACAGGCCTTTAAAAAAGATAAAACAACAGCAGGTAAAAATATATTAAATCAATAATAATCAATTACTTAAACAGAATTTCTAGTGCATTAAAAAGAATGTGAAAGCTGGAATGCTAGTTGCTATTTCCCTTTGCACTTTAATAAACAAAGGGAACTGAAGTGAAAGACTTAAAACAACAATTACCTAATCAAACCAAACCACCCATACTCCGGCGCAAATTGATCCATGCGGCCATTGCCAGCCTGGCGATTGCCATGAGCCACCCGCTTTATGCTGCTGATGACCAGGTAGTCAATGACCTGAAAGAGGAAATTGAACGCCTGAAACAAGCACTGACCCAGTCGCAACAGGCGCTTGAAAAAGAAAAAGCCAGCAAATCCACAGCGGACAAAACCGGCAGCGAAGCACCCGCGCAAAGTGTCACTGAGACAGAAAAAAAACCCGAGGAAGACAGCAATCAACTGGACTCGCTGGTAGTCACGGCACGCAAGAAAAATCCGCTGGAAACGGTGAAGGATAAACCTGCATCCATCTCTGTTGTCAGTGGAGAAGAGCTGGATCGCTTTCAAGCCACTAATGTGACAGAGGTATTGCGTCGCGTTGGCAACGTCAACTTTAACTACGGCAACCCGAGAACAGGTTCCTTAACGCTGCGCGGCATCACGACTGGATCCAGTGACCAGATCGCGCCAACGGTAGGTGTTGTGATTGATGGCGTAGGGATTGCTTACACGCCATTGGCAAATGGCTACATTTATACTGATATAGATACAGCAGATGTCACGCGCGGCCCGCAGGGGACAGCAGGTGGCTTGGCTAGCAATATTGGACGCGTCACATTTAAAACCAAAGAGCCAACCTTCCAACCCGTGGCAAAAGTGGCACAAACCTTTGGTGAATGGCATACGTCCAAAACGCAGGGCGTGATTGGTGGACCGATTATTGATGACCTGCTGGCCTGGAGAGGTAGCTTTGTTCGTGAACAACAGGATGGGCCATTTAAAGAACAGTTCCCGGATTTTGAAGGCCGTGGCAGTTATCAAAACACAGACCGGACTTTTGGGCGTATCCAGTTCTTGCTTACACCTACGGAAAACTTCAGTGCCAAGCTGAGCTATGAATTACAGCCCAAAGGCTCGGAGTTTGTGAATGGCAACACCGTCAGGCATCCCGAACCGACCACTTACAGTGATGGCGTCACAAGAAATGCCAACCTGGTGGATACCAACTATAAAAAATATGTTAACCGCAGCTGGTTTAACCAATCCTTGACCACTTGGAATCCATCCACAGATTTCTATCGTTACATGACCAATACAGATAATAATGGCGCCATTATCACCAGCTCTGAAGGCTTGACTGCCAATCTTTATTTAAATGCACTGGGACATGAATTCAAATCGATTACTGGCTGGCGTAACCATTGGTTTAGCGCTTCCAACGATGAAGGCACCCCTTACGACATTACCAAAAGTGGCGGTTATATCACCGACTTTAAACAACTGAGTCAGGAGTTCAGATTTAACTCACTCAAGGATGAAAATAGCCTTGTAGATTATCAGGGTGGGCTGTTATATCTTAAAACTGAAAACAATTCCCTCGGCAGCCGCACAAGGTACGGGAATGATGCCGGTGCTTTTCAGGCCAGTGACACGCTCTACAATAGTTTAAATGGCTCTGCCGCCGGGCAAGCCTTGCTGAGAGATTCACTGAATCTTGCCTATAAGTCGCAAAATACGATTGTTGAAAATAAAAGTATCGGCGTGAATGCGCAAGCAGACTGGCATCTGAGTAAACCACTGACGCTGACGACAGGCTATGCCGTTTCGGTTGAAGATAGAAGCACAACGCAAGGACTGTTCCTGCTTGATCCGGGTGTGGGTGGTGATCTGACAACTGCTTTTGGCAACAGCGCGACAACCACCGGTATTGGCGGCTCAACAGAAGCACAAGCGGCGGCTGATCGATTGGCACAAAGGTATTTTGGTACGACCTACAATGATTTAATTGATGATCCTGCAGACACAGCGAACCTAGAGAAAGCAACTTTACTCAGAAATGCAGCACGCGTCCGCAACGGTGCCTTACAACCAGGTTCTTTATACCCCTACAAAAAAGCCAAACCCTGGGAAGGCGCAGTGCAATCAGCCGTTGTGACATTGACCGACAAAATCAATGACAATATCTCTGTGTATAGCTCTTTACAATATGGTGAAAAAGCAGGGATTGCCCAGGTGAATGCGGGCGGTGCAACGACCCTGATAGACAAAGAGAAAACCACCGGGCTAGAGTTCGGATTACGCACCAGTCTGCTTAATAACGAATTGCTTTTAAACGCCAACCTTTACCTGAACGATATCAAGAACTTCCAGACAACTGTTGCAACGGTAGATCCAGTACAGACGGCAACCAATGCTGCCGGGGGTGCTTGTTCTGGTGCTGATTGCCAGGCTTATATTAACCAGGTTGGCAATGTACCTAAAGTCCGGGCCAAAGGATTGGAGATTGACGCCACCTACCTGGGACTGGAGCACTTTAACTTCCGACTGGCTGCAGCCTACAATGATGCACGCTACGCTGATGACGTGTACTTTGCTTTCCCCAGCGAGCAAAACCCTGGCACACTTGCGGCAAATCAGCGTTTTTACAACGCCAAAGGTGACACTTTGATTCAGTCACCCAAATTTACCAGCAACCTATACGCTGGTTATAATTTGCCAGTGTTTGGCAATTACGTGTTCCATGCCGATGCAAATTACAAATACTTCAACAGCTATTTCACCAGCACGTCTTCTTACGATAAAGTAGATGCTTACGGCTTGGTGGACCTGGGCGTTGGGATAGGCCGCAGAGACGGTTTATTTGATGCGAATATATTGGTAAAAAATGCATTCGACAAAGAATACAACCCTTATGGTTTTGCCAGCTACACACCTACGCTACCAAGATGGGTTGGCATCGTGTTCAGCAGCAAACTGTAACACCCAGCCTCAAACAAAACAGGCCAGCAATTGCTGGCCTGTTTTGTTAAATGCAAAGCAACACTAGAACTTGACTCCCTAGAACTTGATTTTAGACGCAACCAAAGAAGCTGCAGCGGTACGCGTTTCAACCCCCAGCTTCTGAAACACATGTTCCAGATGTTTGTTGATGGTACGCGGGCTGGTGCCTAATATTTCGCCGACATCCTTGTTGGTTTTGCCTTTGACAATCCAGTACAGCACTTCTGACTCGCGTTTGGTGAGCTGGAACAGCTTGCCCAGCGCCTCGATCTGCGCTTCATCCGAGTGCTCGCGCAAGACGACCACCCATTGCTCTTCAGTGGTATTGGCCACCGTCATGCTGAGTCTGGCGTTGCCCTGATTGACGTTGAGCCCCTGCATGGGCAAGCCACTGGCAAATTGCTGCACACAGCTTTCCAGCCACTGGTAAATCATCGGCGGCAGCCCGGGGGCGCTGTTACCGGCTTCTTTGGCCGCCCATTCGCCAAAATATTGTTGCAGGTAGTGTTTAGCCAACGGCGTCTGCCAGATCAGTCGTTTGTCCGCAGGCAAAATCGCAATCGTGGCCTGGCCAAACGCGTCCAGGGCCGAGGTGGCCTGCTGCATTTTGGTGGCATTCTGGATGTGCGCCCGCAAGCGCGCCAGCACCTCTGCAGGACGTACGGGTTTGGTCACGTAGTCTACACCGCCAGCATCAAACGCCATGGTCACATGCTCAACCTCGGTCAGGCCGGTCATAAAAATCACCGGGATATGCTGGGTTTCTGCGGCCGCCTTGATACGACGACAAGTCGCAAAGCCATCCAGGCCCGGCATCATGGCATCCATCAAAATCACTTGCGGCTGCATCAGGTGTGCGACCTGCAAGGCCATTTCACCCGAATTGGCGACATACACCTGGTAACCGGACTCATCCAGCGCATCATGCAGATAAGCCAGGTTCTCCGGCACATCATCTACAATCAATACGGTATGGTTAGGACTGGTCATTTTTTCTGGTACTCCTCAATCAAGCTTTGCAGTTTAGCAAAATCAAAGCGTTCCATGGCCTGTTGTAATGCGTTAATCATTGTATGGTGCTGCGGATACTGACGTGTGAGGGTCGCCAGCACCTCACGCGCACCCTTGACGTAGCCCATGCGGGCAAACTGCATCAGATTATCGAGCAATGCAGGCGCAATCACCGGCAAATCTGCCGCCGCAGTGTTGGCAGCCGTCTCAGGTAAAGGAAGAGGCGCAGTCACCGCATACTGCCATTTCAATGCCAATGATTTACCTATCCAGTCCAGTATTTCGGCCAGGTTGACCGGTTTCACAAAAAAATCATGCGATGGAATCTGCGCCTGATTATCCAGATTTTTATCGTAGGCATTGGCCGATACAATCGCAATCGGAATGGCTGACTGGTGTACCTGACGGATGATATAGGCGGCTTCCCAGCCATCCATCACCGGCATGGCCAAGTCCATCAAAATCAAATCTGCACGCACGTGCTGGTAGGTGTTGACACACAACTGGCCATTACCCGCTTCATGCACAATAAAGCCCAAGGGCTCCAGCGTATTTTTTAGCAGCTCACGGTCCACCGCTTCGTTATCGACGACCAGGATGGTTTTGCGTGGCCCTTCATAACCAATATGTTGCCGCACCGCCTGTTTGGCCAGGTGCGCGGTTTCACGAATCTGCGAAAGAAACAGGCGTATCTCGAAACGCGTGCCCTGCCCGACCACACTGTCAAAATGAATCTCGCCACCCATCAGCTCGGTCAGCAATTTGCTGATGGTCAAGCCGAGGCCGGTACCGCCGATGCCCACATTGTCTGCCGCACTACCGCGCTCAAATGGTTCGAATACTTTTTCCACTTCTTCCGGGGCAATGCCGGGGCCGGTGTCCTCAATCTCGATTTGCGCAATTTCACGCGCATAACTGACTTTAAAACGCACACTGCCCTGCGTAGTAAATTTCACCGCATTGCCGAGAATATTCACCAGTATCTGCATCAGGCGTTTGTGGTCGGCACGGACATACTCGGGCAAGGTGCCCACCTGCTCAAAGTAAAAAGACAAGCCTTTGTTTTGCGCCTGAATTTCAAACATGCTGACAATATGCGTGATAAATTCGGGGAAATTCAACGGCTTGATATCAAACGCCATTTTGCCGCTTTCAATGCGGGCGATGTCCAGCGTGCTCTCGATCAGCGAGAGTAAATGCTCACCACCCCGGCTGATGGTTTTGATCGCTTGCCGCCGGTGCGCCGGAATACTCTCGTCATTGGTGAGCAACTGCGCATAGCCGAGTATGCTGTTCAAGGGCGTGCGCAATTCATGGCTGATGCCAGTGATATAACGACTCTTGGCCTGGTTAGCCTCTTCAGCCAGTCGACGCGCTTTTTGCAGCTGGACATCGGTTTTCTTGTGCGACTCAATCTCTTCCAGCAAGAGTCCGGTCTGGCGGTTAGATTCTTCCTGCGCCACACGCCGACTGGCTGAAGTAAGCACTAACCACCATGCCACAATCCCGCCCAAAAACAGCAGTGCAACAAACACCTTTAAATAGCCTGACCGAAAATACTGCATCAGCTCGGGATATTCGCGGCCAATGGTCAACGCGTCATGCAGGTAAATCAGACCGATGGTGGCCCCAAACAAAATCATTGCAATCACCATCAACAGCAAAAAGTGTGGAACACCACCATTCAAATGCGGCCACAGGCGCTTGGGCAAAAACTTTTTATTGAGTGCTTCCCATTGCGCACTCAGGCGCCCCTGCGGCTTGCAGGCATCATGGCAACGCGCATCCAGGCAACAGCAGAGTGAACAAATTGCCCCGCCATACGCCGGGCAATGTGCCATATCACTCACTTCATAATCGCGCTCGCATATCACGCATTGCTTGGTGGCATTGGGTTGCAAATACTTGGGCCGCTGCCTGGCCAGATAATATTTACCCTGCGTATACCATGCAATCAAGGGTGAAAGCAGCATGGCGGTAAACAGAGAAATAAACGTTGAGAAAGACTGCGCCAAGGGCCCCATGGCACCGGTGTACGCCACAATTGAAAGCGCTGAAGCAAAAAACATCGCACCCACACCCACCGGGTTAATGTCATACAAATAGGCACGTCGAAACTCAATGCCTTTAGGGCTTAATCCAAGCGGCTTGTTAATCACCAGGTCAGCCACCACCGCCGCAATCCAGGCAATCGCAATATTGGCATACAGCCCCAAAATTTCTTCCAGCGCCTGAAACACATTGAGCTCCATCAGCACAATGGCAATCATCACATTGAAAGCGACCCAGACAATGCGCCCGGGATGGCTGTGCGTCAGACGCGCAAAAAAGTTGGACCAGGCCAGCGAACCGGCATAGGCGTTGGTCATATTGACCTTGATTTGCGACACGCAGACAAACAGCGCAGTGACCGCCAATGCCACCTCAGGGTTACTGAACACTTCGCCAAAACCTACCCAATACATATGCGTGGGATTGACTGCCGAAGTCAGCGGCATATCACGGTTAAACACCATATAGGCCAGCAATGCCCCGGCAAACATTTTGAGCATGCCCAAAATCACCCAGCCCGGCCCCGCCATCAGCACACCCAGATTCCAGCGCCAGAAATTTTCCTTATTGCGCACCGGCATAAAGCGCAAAAAATCCACCTGCTCGCCAATCTGCGGAATCAACGCCACACCGACTGCCGTCGCCGCCCCAAACAGCATCCAGTTAAACTGCCCGCCCTCCGCATGCACCCCGGCAAAACTACTCAAGCGGTGCACAATATCGGGGTCCGCATGCAAAATCGCCAGAAAAGGCAAAAACATCAGCGCAATCCACACCGGCTGCGTCACCATCTGAATCCGGCTGATCAGGGTCACGCCATGCGTGACCAGCGGAATAATCATCAGCGCACTGACCAGATACCCGATATATAGCGGCAAATGAAAGTAAAGCTCCAGCGCGTAGGCCATGATGGCGGCTTCGAGCGAAAATAAAATAAAGGTAAAACTGGCGTAAATAAACGAAGAAATGGTCGAGCCGATATAGCCAAACCCGGCCCCTCGCGTCAGTAGATCCATGTCCAGGCCATACTTGGCGGCATAGTAACTGATAGGCAAACCCGTTAAAAAAATCATCACCCCAACGGCCAGAATCGCCCACATGGCATTGGGGAAGCCATAATTAATGGTAATCGTCCCGCCAATCGCCTCCAGCACCAGAAACGAAATCGCACCCAAAGCGGTATTGGAAACTCGCAGAATAGACCACTTGCGAAACGCCCGCGGCGTGTAACGCAAGGCATAATCCTCAATCGTTTCATTCGCGACCCAGTTGTTATAGTCGCGACGAATTTTCACGATACGCTGTATCGGCTCGGCATGTATTTCGGTGGACAATCCAGAAGCGGACGGGTTAGACAATCAACAATCCTTCAGTATTAATAGCCAAGTTGGGAACAAGGCACGGCTTTTCCCGAGGATATACTAGGATAGTTGATTCATGCAATCACTACGTTAATTGACGTAATATCCTCAGGACAATAGACACAACACCCACATACCACCGCAATAAAAATGCGGACCATATCTGGTCCGCATTTTTGGCATACTGAAAAGAACTTAAACTAGCGAGTGACTCAGGCCAGCAACCAATAGGCCCCCAAGCCCATCATCAAACCGCCCAAGAGCTGGACAGTTTTTTGCAACCAGGGCTGTTGTTGGCGGCCTAGCATCCAGCCAATGGCATGCAAACAGGCGGTTGCCAGCACCATACCGAGCAAAGCAGAATAACGGTTATCCAACTCTATGCCATGCAGATAGCCATGCGCTGCCGCAGCCAATGTCACTATTGCCACTTGCACGCTACGTGCAAGTTTAATGTTTGCGCTCAGGAGCCCACCCATCACCAGCACACTGGCAGCCACCATCCACTCGGCAAGCGATAACGGCAACCACAACATTACTGACAAGGCAGACACTGCCATCACACCCACAAACACTACCGGCAATTGCCAGCCCTGCGCTGCTGGACGGCGTGCCGCCCAAATACCCAGTGATAGCATGACCAGCAAGTGATCCCAGCCGGTGAGCGGATGCATAAAGCCAGCGGCGAAGCCGGTTTCCAACCCATGACCGGGGTGGGCAAACGCGCTTGTTGAAGCTGCAAGCGCGGCAAGGGTTAAAAGAATATTTTTTTTCATTGAATCTTCTCCAAACGAATTGCATTTACGATGAGTGATATTGATGACACACAAAATTTGATACAAGACTTTTACATGAACTAAAAAAGAGACGTTTAACAAAACAAGCCATCATCCGTCACTCCCGCGAACGCGGGAATCCATTTTAATCAGTCACCTACATGGATCCCCGCGTTCGCGAGGATGACGAAGTGATGCGTTTTTAGGATTTATTTGATTCGTGCAAAAGTATTTATACATTAATTTAAGGGCTAACATTGGCAATGCGCGTTGTGGCAAGGCGTATCGGCGCAGACATTACAGCAAGCCGATATCACACCGCCACGGACGTGCAGTGCCAATATTCAAAGCATGAGGCCTTGTTTTTCGATAAAACTGACAATCTCCTCCAAGCCCTTGCCCTCTTTCAGATTGCTGAAAATAAACGGCTTTTCACCACGCATGCGTTTGGCGTCGGTGGCCATGACTTCGAGCGAGGCGCCGACCATGGGGGCGAGGTCAATTTTGTTAATCACCAGCAGATCAGATTTGGTAATGCCGGGGCCGCCCTTGCGCGGGATTTTTTCGCCTGCGGCCACATCGATCACGTAAATGGTCAGGTCAGACAACTCGGGGCTGAAGGTCGCGGCCAGGTTATCGCCGCCGCTTTCCACAAATACAATATCCAGTGTTTGAAAGCGCTTGCTGAGCTGGTTGACCGCTTCGAGGTTAATCGAGGCATCTTCACGGATGGCGGTGTGCGGGCAGCCGCCGGTTTCCACACCGATAATACGTTCGGGTTCCAGCGCTAGATTGCGTGTTAAAAAGTCGGCGTCTTCCTTGGTAAAAATATCGTTGGTGACCACCGCAATGTTATACACATCGCGCAGGCGCTGGCACAAAGCGAGGGTGAGTGCGGTTTTACCCGAGCCCACCGGTCCGCCTATGCCGACGCGCAATGGCTCTTTAAAATCGGTGACTTCGGGCGTCGGGCTGGTAAATTGGCTATGTATTTTCATGATCTGAATAATCGACTGTATTGGGTTTCGTGACAACACCCAGCGATGCTGAGCAAAGGATTAAAGTTGCTGATTTCGTCTTCTGGCAGCGCCATGGCTTGCGCGACGATGTTAGGCAAACGCTCGCCGAGTGCCAACAAAATTTTCTGTCCGGCCACCTGGCCCAAGGGCACGGTTTTCATGGCGGCACTGGCCTGATTTTCCAGCCAGCCCCAGACATAGGCTTGCAGCGCATCGTCCAACGGAATCTGCCAGTGTTGCGCAACAGCAGCATACACGGTGGGGAATGCCGGCTGCGGCAGTTGTTTCACTTCAGTCAGCAGCGGCACTGGCAGGTCATTCAAATCTTGCAACAAGCGCACCAGCGAGTAACCCATCTGCCGGGTTTCGGCCCAGCCTTCGGCGGTATCACGGCCCGCGCTGTAAAACGCATCCCACTCGCGTACAGCGGCCATATCGCCCTGTTGCCATGCCTGATATAAGCGTTGCAGTACCGGCAACTCAAACCGCGCCTGGTAGCCAGCGAGCACATCGCCTATCCACTGTGTGGCGCTGTCGAGGTCATGCACTTCGCCACACTCGATGGCCCACTCAAGCCCTTGTGAGTAGGTGTAAGCACCCACCGGCAGCATCGGGCTGGCCAGTTGCAACAGGCGGCTGAGTGCCAGGGCATTAGCCATGGTGCTTGCCTCTGGCGGGGGGGCGCAAATGCGCAGTGCTTTCTTCATCATGCCCATGACGATGGCCACCACCATAGGCGCCGGCTTCAGGCTCAAACGGGGCTTGCACCTCGCTCACTTGCATGCCAAGGCCCAGCAACATGTCACGCAGTACGTAATCCTGCTCCAGCCGCAACCAGCCATCGCCAACTTGCAGCGGCACATGGCGGTTGCCCAGATGATAAGCGGCGCGCATCAAATCGCGCGGGGTAGGTGCAATCACGTTATACACCGGCTCCTGCGCAGCAATGATTTGCACCACCAGCGTACCGTCTTCCGACTGGATCAAATCGCCACCACGCAGAATGCTGCCACGGGTTAAAAACAGCGCGGCCTCACGGCCGGAGGCCAGCATGACACGCAAACGGCTTTTCTGCCGCTGGTCAAATGGCAGTTCCAGCGTGTCGTCGATATGGCCACTGAGGGCGATGCGTTCGGTTAAATGAATCATGTTTAAACTCTTTTTTACAGCCACAGAGGACACGGAGCGCTCAGAGAAAAGCGCAAAAAACTTTTTTTAACCGCCAATATTTACTTCAAAGCCACAGGCTTTTATCTGAGATCACATCGAAACTCGTTCACGGCAAGGCACAAACCCACTGTTAAGTCTTAATCGACGGTTACAAAGCATCTATCACTAAAACACGTATCACTAAAACAAAAAGTAGCGCTGCGCCATGGGCAGCACTTCCGCCGGTTCACACACCAGCGACATGCCATCGGCCAGCACTTCATAGGTTTCCGGATCCACCTCGATCTTGGGCATCCAGGTGTTATGCACCATGTCGGCCTTTTTCACATCGCGCGTATTTTTCACCGGCACCAGTGGTTTTTGCAAGCCTAATGCCTGCACTTCCGGGTTGTTTAAGGCGGCCTGCGAGACAAAAGTTAAAGCAGTTTTGAGTCCACCACCGTAGGCGCCAAACATCGGGCGATAATGCACTGGTTGCGGGGTGGGGATAGAGGCGTTGGGGTCCCCCATGGCCGCAGCTGCTATCATGCCGCCTTTAATAATGGTAAATGGTTTCACACCAAAGAATGCGGGTTTCCACACCACCAGATCGGCCAGTTTGCCGACTTCGACCGAGCCGACCACATGCGAGATGCCGTGGGTGATGGCCGGGTTAATGGTGTATTTGGCAATGTAACGCTTGATGCGGTAGTTGTCATTACCTGCCACATCTTCAGCCAACGGGCCGCGCTGCACTTTCATTTTGTGCGCGGTTTGCCAGGTGCGGATAATCACTTCGCCGACACGGCCCATGGCTTGCGAGTCAGATGACATCATGGAAAACGCACCCAGATCATGAAAAATATCTTCGGCAGCAATCGTTTCGCGGCGGATACGGCTTTCGGCAAAGGCAATATCCTCGGCAATCGCCGGGTCCAAATGGTGGCAGACCATCAGCATATCCAGATGCTCATCAATCGTATTCACGGTAAATGGCCGCGTGGGATTGGTCGAAGAAGGCAATACGTTGGCATAGCCAGCGGCCTTGATGATATCCGGCGCATGACCGCCCCCCGCGCCTTCGGTGTGGAAGGTATGGATGGTGCGGCCTTTGAAAGCGCCGATGGTGGTTTCCACAAAACCGGACTCATTCAGGGTATCGGAGTGAATCGCCACCTGCACATCCATTTCATCAGCCACGCTCAGGCAGTTATCAATCGCAGCGGGCGTGGTGCCCCAGTCTTCATGCAATTTGAGGCCGATCACACCGGCACGTACCTGTTCCCTGAGGGGCTCGGGCAGGCTGGCATTGCCTTTGCCCAAAAAGCCGAGATTCATGGGAAACGCTTCTGCCGCTTGCAGCATGCGGTGGATATGCCATGGGCCGGGCGTACATGTGGTGGCAAAGGTACCGGTGGCCGGGCCAGTGCCGCCGCCTATCATGGTGGTGACGCCGGACATCAGCGCCTCTTCAATTTGTTGCGGGCAAATAAAATGGATATGCGTATCAATGCCGCCTGCGGTGATGATCATGCCTTCGCCGGCAATCACTTCGGTGCCCGCGCCAATGGCAATGGTCACGCCGGGCTGGATATCCGGGTTACCTGCTTTGCCGATGGCCGAAATATAGCCGCCCTTGATGCCGATATCGGCCTTGACGATGCCCCAGTGGTCAATAATCAGCGCATTGGTAATCACCGTATCGGCCACTTCGGCCGCCAGCCCCTGGCCCTGGCCCATACCATCACGGATGACCTTGCCGCCGCCAAACTTGACCTCTTCGCCATAGATAGTGAAGTCTTTCTCGACCTCCACCCATAACTCGGTATCTGCCAGCCGCACCTTGTCGCCCACAGTCGGGCCAAACATTTCGGCGTAGGCGCGTTTATCCATATTGACTGTCATTGTTTTTCCTTCGCAGCTATTTCAGAGCGCCCATCACTTTGCCAGCAAACCCATACACTTCGCGCTTGCCCACCAGCTTGACCAGTTGCACCGTCCGCGTCTGCCCCGGTTCAAAGCGCACCGCAGTCCCGGCAGCAATATTCAACCGGCAGCCGTACGCCAGCGCACGGTCAAATGACAAGGCATCGTTGGTTTCATAAAAGTGGTAATGCGAACCCACCTGTATCGGACGGTCACCCGTATTGGCCACGTCCAGCGTCACGGTTTCCCGCCCTGTGTTGAGTTGAATGTCGCCTGCTGCGACCTGCATTTCGCCGGGAATCATCAATCACTCCTGTGAGGATTATTTTGTTTGTGTTAAACGCTCAATATTCAAATCTCTCAGGCATGGTACTGCAAGCGTGGAGGGCAAGGCGTACATTCGCAGACAGTACATTTAAGTACGGCAAGAATGTACAACACCGCCATCCGCACTTGCAGTGCCATGCCAATATATTCCATGAGATCAGTTAATGATGAAAATGGATGAAGTGCAAGGCGCCCGGAACACAGAAACCGGAATGTACATTGAGTACATGAGGATTTCGAGTACCGCGCAACGCCGCAATTCGCCATTTTCATCGTTAAATGACTCATGGAATAGGGTGGTGGACGGTGACTAACTTCGTCCCATCCGGAAACGTCGCCTCCACCTGTATATCCGGAATCATCTCCGCCACGCCTTCCATGACTTCGTCACGGCTGAGCAGCGTCGTGCCATAACTCATGAGTTCCGCCACGGTCCTGCCATCACGTGCACCTTCCATAATGGCGGCACTGATGAAGGCCACCGCCTCCGGGTAATTGAGTTTCAAGCCGCGTGCCTTTCGCCGCTCTGCCAGCAAGGCGGCGGTAAAAATAAGCAGTTTATCTTTTTCTCTGGGGGTCAGTTCCATACCTAACTCTCTTTAATATTTTTCTTTCAGTGCCGTCATTACCACCTGTGCGGCTTTGACGGGGCCGTTTAATCTGCGATGATTTATGTATTCCAGATACGCGGCCTGACGGCTTGCTTGCCATAATACCAGGGCCTGAGCAGCTGCCAGCACTGTTCAAAATATTGCCTTGCCTGCTGCGAGGCATGCCCCACATATCGAATACATAAGACTTCCGGCAAGGCAGTCACACCCACTTTAGCGTTCACTGGGGTCAACGCGCGGCAGGCCTCGATGATTTCAGCCGGGACAACCCCTGCGCATACCAGAAAAGTGCCAAATACCGGAGCATCACCCAACCCAATCCGGCTCGATTTAAGGTTATCATCCGCCCGCATATGCGCCCGCTCGTTCCAGATCAGCCGACCATCACGCGAGATCGTCTGCCGCAGCTGATACACGCCCTGCTGCCAGCGCTCCTGCTGTGCCTGACGGCCGAGACAAACAATATCCCAAGCGGCGAATGTCGCCTCAGCAGCCAGTGTCACCTCGCTGCGAAAACCCACTTCAGCCGCATCGAACAAAATATTTTCCTGCGGCAGCCATTCCAGGCCGCTGCCACTTTCCACCGTGAAATGCAGGGTTTGTGTAGCGAGCGCACCATTGGCTTTATACCATTTGGCGGCACCGGGGGAAGTCAGTAAAGCGCGTGCACCTTGCGCCACATGCACTTGCAGATGCAAGGCATCACCGCCTGCTACTCCACCAGGGGGATGCACGATGACAGCATGGCACACGTCGTCACCTTCCGGATGCAGACTTTTCTGCACCACCAAGGGCCCACTATGCAAGCGGTGCGCGAGGTAAGAACGCGCTTCACGACGCGCAAAACCAAGCTCCAGCCTGGCTTGCCAGTGTTTTGCTACAGTCGTTTGCGCTGGCGGTATTGCCGTTTGCTTCAAATCATCCATAACGGCATCATGCCACAGACAAACCAAAAATATTATTTTTTAATACTTGCCACAGAGGACACAGAAGTCACAGAGAAAAACCTGATTCGGCAAGTTTAAAGCTGTGAAACCTCTGTGTTCTCTGTGCCCTCTGTGGCTAAAAACAGCCGAAGCCAGATTACACAGAGAGGTAACTTTTTACCTTGGCGGCATCCACATTGTCACGTGTATCTTCGTGGATAAAGCGGCCTTTATCGATGACGATGATACGGTCTGCCACTTCCATGGTAAAGCTCAATACCTGCTCTGAAACAATGATGGTGATTTCACGCATTTTGCGGATTTCGTTCAACACTTTGGCAATGTCTTTAATGATGGAAGGCTGGATACCTTCAGTCGGCTCATCCAGCAGCAATACTTTCGGGTTGGTCACCAGCGCACGGGCAATCGCCAGTTGCTGCTGCTGACCGCCTGACAGGTTGCCGCCCTTGCGTTTGCGCATCTCGAACAGGACAGGAAACAGAGCGTAGATATCTTCCGGTATTTCTCGTGTGGCGGATTTCTCCAGCCCAGTTTCAATATTTTCCTGCACGGTCATGTTCGGGAATATCCAGCGGCCTTGCGGCACATAGGCCAGCCCCTTCATCACGCGGTCATGGGTGGCTGCGCCTTGCAAGTTCACACCATCCACCGTGGCCTTGCTAGACTTACTTGGCAGAATACCCATCAGTGATTTGAACAGGGTGGTTTTACCCATGCCATTACGGCCCATGATGGCCAGGGTTTCGTTTTTGTTCGCTTTAAAGTTCAAGCCATGAATTACCTGGCTTTGGCCATAACTCACTTGCAGGTTTTCAATTTCAAACATATTGGGTTCTCCTTACATGCGGGGTATGGGCGTTAATGTCCTAAATATACTTCAATGACTTTTTCGTCAGCCTGCACTTTTTCCATCGGCCCTTCGGCGAGGATTTTGCCCTGGTGCAGCACCGTCACTTTGTGCGCAATCTTCTTGACGAACTCCATGTCGTGTTCAATCACAATCACCGAGCGGTTCTGGCAGATTCGGTTAAGCAAGTCAGCCGTCTGGTCACGTTCCTTGGCACTCATGCCTGCCACTGGCTCATCCAGCATCAACAGCTCCGGCTCCTGCATCAGCAGCATGCCGATTTCCAGCCATTGTTTCTGGCCATGGCTCAGCAAGGCGGATTCCATCTCCAGAAACTCGGTCAGCATGATGTCGGCAGCCACTCTACGTACCTGGTCTTCCACCTCTTGTGTGCGTTTAAAGGTTAGGCTGCCAAACACGCCACGGCCTTTCGGGTATGACACTTCCAGGTTTTGATACACCGTGAGGTTTTCATAAATCGACGGATTCTGAAACTTGCGACCCACCCCCGAGCGCACAATTTCATGCTCGGAGAGTTTGGTCAGCTCAGTATTTTTAAATTTGATCGAGCCGCCGGTAGACTTGGTTTTACCGCAGATCAGATCCAGCACCGTGGTTTTACCGGCACCATTGGGACCTACCAGCACACGCAATTCATTTTTATCGATATACATGGTCAGGTTATCGACCGCTTTAAATCCATCAAACGAGACGGTGAGATCCTCAACGGCCAAGACGAAGTCGGTATTACTCATGCTTCTGCTCCTCTAATATTCGGGCTGCTGATGGCTGCCTTTTTGCGTGTGGTTTTCTTGACGGAGGCTGCAACATCGGTAGATTCAGTTGCAGCGGCTGCTTCAGCCAACGTTGGTTCAGCAGAGATTGGTTCAGTAAGTACAGCTTGTGTTTCTACCCCGGTTGTACTTACTTCAGGCTTTTTTGCGGTCACCGCTTTTTTGGAATCTGCCTTGTCCTTGAACCAGCCATATTTGGTGGCATATTTATCCCAGATACCAGCAATCCCGTTAGGAAAGAACATGACCACTGCAATAAACAGGCCGCCCATCAGGAACAACCACAATTCAGGGTAAGTTTCGGAGAACACGGTTTTGCCATAGTTGACCAGCAAGGTGCCATAGACTGCACCGATCAGCGAAGCACGCCCGCCCACTGCGCAGAAGATCACCATTTCGATGGAAGGCACGATGCCGACGAAAGAGGGCGACATAAAGCCGACTTGCAGCGTAAACATGGCGCCACCGACAGCAGACATCATGGCCGCCAGGCAGAAGATGAAGATCTTAAAGTTAGACACATCGTAGCCAGAGAAACGCACACGCTCTTCTTTGTCACGCATCGCCAGTAACAACATGCCGAACTTGCTGCTCATCACGTATTTGGACAGGAAAATTGCACCGAACAGCAACAGGCCATTGGCATAGTACAAGATGTATTTTGCAGAGTCAGTACGGATATCCCAGCCGAGCATGGTACGCAAGTCAGTCATGCCGTTCACACCACCAGTATAGCCTTGCTGCCCAACAATCAGAATACTCAGAATCAGTGCCACAGCCTGGGTGATGATGGAGAAGTACACCCCGCCTACACGGCGTTTGAACATGGCATAGCCAATAATGTAGGCAAACAGCGCCGGGATGGTCAACACCGCAAAAATGGTAAACGGCAGACTCTTGAACGGCTCCCAGAACCATGGCAAGGCGGTCAACTGGTTCCAGTCCATAAAGTCGGGAATACCCGGCGTAGACTGGATTTTGGTCGTGATAGGGTCTGAAGCTTCCAGCTTCAGGAACATGGCCATGGCATAGCCGCCCAAGCCAAAGAAAATGCCCTGGCCCAGACTTAAAATCCCGCCATGCCCCCACAACAGCACCAGCCCAACAGCCACAAAAGCGTAAGTCAGATATTTACCGATCAGGTTGAGGCGGAAAATATCCACCCCCAGCGGCAACACCAGGAAGATCAGCGCAGCCAGCACCGCCAGCCCGATTACCCCCTGCTTACCGCCCAGCAAATCGCTGGCACACATTTTTTCCCATAAAGTCATCAAGATTCTCCTCGGTTGATGCGTCAATTCTATTGCGTCAGGTGTGAAGACTTAATACGTCTTCTAACTTATGGAACCGCGTAAAAAACTGCATGCGCGGTTCCCTCATCCCCAGTTATTTACGCAGTTTGGAGGCAAACAGGCCTTCCGGTTTCATCATCAAAATAGTGACGATGGCAAGCAGGGTACTGACCTTGCCCATGGAGCTTGTCATAAAGAATTGCAATATTGATTGCGCCTGGGCGATACCGAAAGCGGAGGCAATCGTTCCCACAATACTGGCTGCGCCACCAAATACCACCACCATAAAGCTGTCTACAATGTACAGCGTACCGGTGGTCGGGCCTGTGGAGGCAATCGTCGTAAATGCCGCACCCGCAATGCCGGCAATGCCGCAACCCAGGGCAAACGTCACACGGTCCACTTTGGCCGTATTGATACCAACAGCGCCTGCCATGGTACGGTTTTGTACCGTCGCACGCACACGCAAGCCCCAGCGTGATTTATACATAAACATATACACACCGAAGGTCACCAGTGCTGCCAGCCCCATCACAAACAAACCGTTAATCGGAATATCAATATCGGGCGTTGGGTTGACCGAGCCCAGCATCCACTCAGGCAACTCGGCACTCACTTCTTTGGCACCAAAAGTAGAGCGGAAGATTTGCTGCATGACCAGGCTCAAGCCCCAGGTGGCCAGCAAGGTATCCAGTGGTCGCTTGTAAAGGTGCCGGATAATGGCAAACTCCACCAGATAGCCCACGGCAAAGGCCAGCCCAAATGCAATGAGAATGGCGAAAATAAAGTAATAGTCGGTGAAGCCGTAACTGGCCGCCACCTTGGAAATCATCACGGTGGTATAGGCACCAATGGTCATAAACTCACCATGCGCCATGTTAATCACACCCATCTGCCCGAAAATAATCGCGAGACCCAGAGCCATCAGCAGCAACACTGTAAACATGCTCAGGCCTGAAAAACCTTGCATCACCACAATATTGCCTATTTCTGCCATCGAATAACCAAACATATCGGTCTCCTTAAAACATCACTTCTTTATTGGATTTTCACTACTTGTGCCAAACGGTAGCCGGAAACTCCAGCTACCGTTTAAGCCTTTAGGCCACTACCAGATTATTGGTAGCCTTTTGGAAATGGATCAGGTTTGATGTAGCCGGAAGTGTAGACCACTTTAGCTTGACCATCTTTACCCCATTGACCAATACGCAACTTGGTCGTCAGGTGATGGTTAGCTTCTACTGTCACAGGACCTTCAGGAGCATCTTTGAACTCGTAACCAGGCAATGCAGCTTGTACTTTATCTACGTCGAAGCTACCTGCGCGTTCAACTGCAGCTTTATACAACCATGGGCCCAGATAAGCCGCTTGTGTCACGTCGCCGATTACAGCATCTTTACCCCAGCGTTTTTTGAATGCTTCAACAAATTTCTTGTTTGCATCATTGTCTTGAGACTGGAAGTATTTCATCGCTGAGTAGAAACCAGCCAGGTTTTCACCACCAATACCTAATACTTCATCTTCAGTCACGGAGATGGTCAGCATGGTTTGCTTGCTTGAGTTCAAGCCGGCTGCGTTCAATTGTTTGAACCAGGCCACGTTACTGCCGCCCACTACCGCTGCGTAGATCACGTCAGGTTTTTTCAGTTTGATTTTGTTGATCACAGAACCAAATTGCGTGTCACCCAAAGCGATGTACTCTTCACCCACCACTTTACCACCCAGATGTTGCTCGATGTGTTTACGCGCAATTTTCATGGAAGTACGTGGCCAGATGTAGTCAGAACCAATCAGGTAGAAAGTTTTGGCTTTCTTCTCTTTGGCGATCCAGTCCAGACCCGCCAGAATTTGCTGTGTAGCTTCCTGACCTGTGTAGAACACGTTTTTGGACTGTTCCAGACCTTCGTAGAACGTTGGGTAGAACAGCAAGCCATTGTCTTTTTCAAACACTGGCAAGGCCGCTTTACGAGAAGCTGAAGTCCAGCAACCCATCACAGAAGCGACTTTGTCTTTTTCCAGCAATTTCTTTGCTTTTTCGGCAAATGTTGGCCAGTCAGATGCACCATCTTCCTGAATCACTTCGATCTTGCGACCCAGAATACCACCCATGGCATTGATTTGCTCAATGGCCAGCTTTTCAGCCTGGATAGAACCGGTTTCACTGATCGCCATGGTGCCGGTGGCAGAGTGAAGAATACCTACTTTGACTGTGGTGTCTGTCACTGCCAGACCAGTCGTATTGACTTTAGCAGTCGGATAATCCGCAGCAAATGCGTGGCCAGTCACGAGGCCTGCTGCCATCATGGCGCCAACCAGCGCACCACTGACTTTCATAAAACCTCTTCTGTTTAAGGTACTCATTACATCTTCTCCTTTATGGATAAATCAACAAATGACATCATTAAAATATTGCTTGGCAGCTGCCTGACACTTAATGTCCAACCATCCACGGCCGGGCCGTTTTTTTGGTCTGCATTTGCAATGCAGGCTTGCCAGTTTCTTCATTCACCTTGGTGGTGGTTTTACAGGTATGACTGCCCGTACAACCACAGCTTGAACGTCTTGCACTCCGAGGCTCATGTGCAGACTTCTCGTTACGCTCATGCGCAGACCGTTGCAATTTGCTCATGATGGCCAGCTTGGGCACCGACAGGATGCGTGGGCTGACGGCCCCACAACAATCGCACTCGGCTGGCAAGCTGGACTCGCTCATTTTGCGCAGCGCAGTAAATACGCCACAACTGTCACATTCATATTCGTACAAAGGCATCTGCACAACTCCTTATGAAGTATAGGAAACATCAATACCGGGTGGCACCATGATCTTCGGTCCGTCAGCATTCGGACGAATGTCGAACTCAAAGATCTCGGTGGGGATCCACAAGGTGGCGCAGGCGTTAGGAATATCGACAATACCGCTGATATGCCCTTCAACCGGTGCGGTACCCAGAATCGATACCGCCTGTTCGCCGCTGTAACCAAATTTCTTCAGGTACTCAATCGCGTTCAGGCAAGCCTGACGGTAAGCAACATGCACATCCAGATAGTGCTGTTTGCCTGCCTCATCAACCGAGATCCCTTCAAAAATCACATAATCGCGGTAAGTTGGTGTAATTGGACTTGGTTGGAAAATCGGGTTTTTAATGCCGTATTTCTTCACGCCATCTTTAATCAGGCTGACTTTGATATCCAGATAACCGGCCATCTCAATCGCGCCGCAGAAAGTAATTTCGCCATCGCCCTGTGAGAAGTGCAGGTCACCCATGGACAGGCCACCGTCTTTCACATAGACCGGGAAATACACTTTTGAACCCTTGGTCAAGTTTTTGATGTCGCAGTTACCACCATGGTCACGCGGCGGCACAGTACGCGCACCCTCTGCAGCCGCAGCTTTGGCTGCATCGCCGGTCAACTTGCCCATCACCGCGGCTTTTGGCTCTGGCGGCAAGGCCAGCGCCGGTACACGGTCAGGATCGGTTGCAATCAAGGCCGCTTCACGCTTGTTCCAGGTTTCGAGCAATTCACGTGAAGGCAAACAGCCAATCAGGCCAGGGTGCATAATGCCGGCATAACGCACTTTTGGAATATGGCGCGAAGTGGTGTAAACACCGTGAAAATCCCAGATGGATTTGCTGGCTTCAGGAAAGTGGTCAACTAGAAAGCCGCCGCCATTTTCCTTTGCAAAAATACCGTTAAAACCCCACTGAGAATCCTCAAAAGTACCCACATCCAGAATATCCACCACCATCAGGTCGCCCGGCTCGGCACCTTCAACGCCGATCGGACCACTTAGATAGTGCACCTGGGTCAAATCCACGTCACGAATGTCATTGGCGCTGTCGTTGTTGCCAATCTGGCCACCTGTCCAGTCCATACATTCCACACGGAACTCATCACCCGGCTTGACCATGGCAATCATGGGCAGGTCGGGGTGCCAACGGTTATGAATCTGACCGTCCTGCTCCCAGGGTTTCTTATCCAAATCCAACTTCACTATTGTTTTCATTACACTCATCTCCTTTGTGAGAAAGGGTTATAAGTCATTAATTAGAATTGCATTTGCAGGGCGACTTTTAAGAAATTGTCGCTTGATGCACCTGAAGTATCGGTCTTGCCGAAAGTTGCCGTGATGACAGAGTTGTATGGCGCAATCACGTAGTTAGCACCCACTTCCATACGCTTGGTGTCGCCACCTGTTCTGGAGTTGGTGAAAACATTAGTGGTCGAATTAAAAGAGGTAGTACCATCGGCATCAAACTTTTGGTAGCGTACGATAGGCATAAATTTGCCCCAACCTACTGGCTCGCTAAACAAATAGCCCAAACCGGCTGAATACGCTTTGCCTTGTTCACCCAGAAATACATTGTCGGTGTCATAGTAGTAGTAGGCTGCTTCGGCTGAGAATGTGCCTGGGCCCACATCTTTTTTCTCTAACAAAAAGTCAACGCTGTAAGACTTGTAATCACCAACCGCATTCGACACTGTCGGGGCAACTGAACCATCTTTTTTCATACGACCAGCAATGCCGATTGAGAGAATATCTTTGGCACCAAAGTAGTTACCTGTACCGTAGTAACCTGGCTCAGCATCCCAAAAGTTGTATTGCACGCGACCGGCATACATCAAATTGTCTTTAGTTGTAGAAGATTGTGACTGCGCGCCTACACCACTAAAGCGGAAAATCTGATTACCTTCAAAGGCGCCGAATGAAACAGCAAGGTGATCTTCAAGGAAGCTACTAACAACGGCAACACCATCGTCACGACCAATTACGCCACCGTTCCAGCCATAGCGTGAAGCAATATTTGCCCAGTAGCCGCCACCCATTGAGTAGTAAGGACCTGCCATGTTGGCACGGTCACTAGGAGAGAGGAAACGACCCGCCCAGATAGCCACTTCAGGCGTTAACTGGAACTGAACGTTCGCATCAATCACTTCGACGTTAGAACCAGCAGAGCCACCACCTGATTTTTCAGTGTTCAGCATGCCTTTGACGTATTTATTAAAGGAACCGGACAAATACAAACGGGCACTATCCAAAGAAAAATCCTGTGAACGGTCTTTGCCACTATTTGCTGCATCTTCAACTGTGTTATAACTGGTGATAAAACCAAAGCCAGCACTGATATACTTGTCTTCGCCGAAGCTAATCGTAGCCCCTGCATTTGCCAGTTGCGTACCTGCAGCACACACCATGGCCACTGCAGTATGTAAGGCACATTTTTTCAAATTCATCATAAAACTCCCTTTCTCGTTAAATTGAAACTACTTCAGTCGATCAAAACTTGGGTGTAGCTTAACGAGCGGGCGATGCCGGACAAATACGTCAATTTGCGTAGTGTCGTGAATACAGAATCGCAGCTAGACTGCGCTTAACAATATGTGATTGGATGGACAATGCGTTTTTTAACTTACCTGATATTGGCTGGCTTACTTGCGAGTTGTGGCGAACTTTCTTACAAACAAGGCGGCTCGCCCCAAGATATAGAACGAGCCCACCGCGCCTGCCGTGGCAGTGGCGACGAGCTCAATGCGTGCCTGGCAGAACACGGCTGGCAAAAACCGCAGGTCGACAAGTTTGACCCCTTGTTTGCAACCGTCAGCGTGACAGACAACCGGCAAGATCAGGCGGCCAAACCGAGCCCTATCATTGAAATAGCGCCGCAGCCTGCCCCTAAAACTTCACCAGCCGCTGTGGTAAAAACACCACAACAGCCTGCAGCAAGCCCCGTGTTGCCAGCGCAAAGCGAGCTTGCGGCCACGCCGCCCGCCCATTCAACGGTCAATGATGGCCCTGACGTTGAATATGCGATTAATTCCTGGTGGAAAATGGGTGCTTTTCCGGACAAGCTGAAACAGGATCAGCACAGTTGCGAGAAAAAACTGGGGCAGAATTATTTGCCTGATTACAAAACGCAAATCTACAAGCGTGCGTTTGTCGTCTGCATGCATGACCTTGGCTGGATGGCAGTGCGTAATGTTAAGTAGCTTGCTTCCCATGGCAAGTTGAGCAACACAATCAATGACCGGCTTTTGCCGGTCATTTTTTAGTCCATCGTGCGCATATGCAAAGCACATCATCACGCATCACCTACCCGTTCAAGCTTGTCACGCAACGTGTTTACTAGCCAATCAGGCAATGCTGTCAGCAGATTCTTACACGCATATCAGACTTTTGTGACTGCCCTCAGCAGACCTGTTTTTACAAAATGCGCCATGCATTGATACATGGCTGTACTGTGATACAGGCAACGATGCGCTAATTAAATATGGGATGTGTAATGATTAAAAAATTAATAGTGGGTGTGTTATTCATGGCAGGCTCAGTGACTGCCATGGCAGATGTGGGTGTCGCTGTCAGCGTGGGCCAACCCGGTTTTTATGGGCAGATTGTGCTTGGCAATAGCTATCCGGCACCACAAGTCATTTATGCTCAACCGGTGATTATCCAACCGCCACCCGTAGCCATTGTGCAGCCTCCGATGTATTTGCGCGTGCCACCTGGTCATATGAAACAATGGGGCCGTTATTGTGGTGGCTATGGTGCATGTGGTCGGCAAGTATATTTTGTACAGAACACCTGGTATCAAAATGTATACGCACCCCGCTATAACGCAGATGCGGGCAGGCCGGGGCATGGACCTGGACATCACTGGGATGCCCATGGCCATGGTCATGGGCATGAAGGTCCTGGAACCGGGCGAGGTCACGGCCCCCACTAACACCTGTCCACTATCATAAATGCAAACGTCACTTACCGAATAGTTTCTAAAAACTTGAAGGGTCAGGGTGAAACATACGCTGACCAGGCGTCATCAACACACAGCGGTCTCCATTGAAACAGCCAGCTTTGAAAAGACGTACATGAATAGTGCTTTTTCAAAGTTTGGCTGATGATTGGACCATGCCATACTTTGAAGGATGACGACGCATGCTGTTGCGCACTCCTCCAGCTTTATCTGGCAAATGCGTTTAAGGCCCCCTGCTGCTACCATCGACCGTGATTAGCATAGAACTTTTTTACAGACTAGCACTCTCATGATTTGAGTGCTAAAATTAACTTAAATCTTCTATTAAGGAGCTTTATTATCAACGCTTTAACATTACCTGTGATTGCCTCGGCTGATAGCCTGGATCATTACTTGCGCACCATCAAGCAATTTCCGGTGCTCAGTGCGGAAGAGGAACACACATACGCCACCCAGCTCAAGCAGAGTGGCGATCTGGAAGCGGCACGGGCATTGATTGTGTCTCACCTGCGCTTGGTCGCCAGCATTGCACGCGGTTACAGCGGCTATGGCTTGCCACAATCAGACCTGATTCAGGAAGGCAACATTGGCCTGATGAAAGCGGTTAAACGCTTTGACCCTGATCGTGGTGTGCGCCTGGTTTCTTTTGCGATGCACTGGATTAAAGCAGAGATTCATGAATATATCGTGCGTAACTGGCGCCTGGTAAAAACAGCCACCACCAAAGCGCAACGCAAGTTGTTTTTCAACTTGCGCAGCATGAAGCAAGGGTATGAAACCCTGAGCCAGGATGACGTGCAGCGCATCGCGACCGAGCTGAATGTCAAACCGGAAGAAGTGTCCGAGATGGAGTACCGCCTGAACGGTCAGGAAATTTCTCTTGACGCACAGATGGATGATGACGGCGAAGACGTTTATAGCCCGATTGCCTACCTGGAAGATGAAGGCCCGGAGCCATCTACCCTGCTGGAAAACCTGCAAACCGAACATATGCAAAGTGAAGGCTTGAGTATGGCCTTACAGCAACTCGACGATCGCAGCCGCCGGGTATTACAGGCGCGCTGGTTGACTGAAGGCAATGCCTCCACATTGCATGAGTTGGCCGCAGAGTTTAGTGTTTCTGCAGAGCGTATTCGCCAGATTGAGCAAAAAGCGATGCAGAAAATCAAAACCTTTATGCTGGAAAGCAAGTAACTCTTTAAGGCTAAAAACAGAAACGGGGGCAAATGCCCCCGTTTCTGTTTGTGTCATCAAGACGCTGCGCATACCTTCAACCAGCTAGGCTGCCTGCGCAATCACCTCTCGCCGCTCCAGCGCATCCATTGTGTGGTGGCGCAACTGCTCGAGTTCGGTTAATTGCTGGCGAATGGATAACTCCACCCGTTGCAGGTCTTCAATCCGCTCTTCCAGCGTATCAGTTGCCTGATAAATCCGTTTGATGCTCTCCACCCGGCGCTTGAGCTGTACATGATGCTCACGCATCTGGGTTTCCATCGGCGCAATTACCGCTTTGAGCCAGCTTTCGGCATCACGGTTAGCAGCTTCATACTCAAGAATGACGTGACTGGCTAATGTTTCAAAGAACTTGCTGGTGAGTGCCAGTTTTTCATGGGCAATCATGTTGAATGCGGTATTGAACTGATCTCTGTAAATCGTTTCGAGCTTGTTCAGGGCCTTTAAATAGCGCGAGGTTGAGAAAGGTGGCGGCGACTTTTGCAGTAAGCCATGCTCTTTGGCAAACTTCTCATACATGGCTTCCATCATTTTGCGAATTTCATGCACATGCACATCAGCTTCCATCATGCGCCGTTTCAGTTCACTGAAAAAATCATCCATGGCCTGGCGTATGGTTTTGGTAAATGCTGCCTTGACCATGGTTTCGCGGGTTTCGCGCACCTTGACCTTAAGCCCGGGCATACCCAAATGGTGAAACAGCTGATTGGACTGTACAGAAAACACGCTTCGTAAGGCTTGATAGCGCTGCAATCCGGTTTCGAAATTGGCTTTATCCTGCTTGACCTTGGCCATCATTTGCGCGATGACATCTTCGTTTTTTCCTTGCAGGCATCGCAACTCTTCTGCCTGGTCGAGCACACTCTGCAAACGCGCATCCAGGACTGATTGCGTCTGCTGCATCATATCCTCAATTTCATGCTGGATGCTTTCGCGTACGATTTCCTGTTTGGCGGGGATCAGCTCGTCAGACAAGGTTTTTTCAAGCTGTGGCAGGCGGCTTTTCAGTAGTAGCTGGCGGTCGCCCTTGACTTTGGCCAACAGGCCTTTTTGGGCAGAGGTCGGTAAAATCTGGTCGCGTTCTAGTCCCAGTAATTCAGCGGTGGATTGTAGCTGGCGATAGAGCTCAGTTTCAATTTCGTCATCCGTTTTCAGCGCGTCCCACAAGCCGTCGATCTTGTTCAAGACGGCCATCCGCCCTTTTTGCTTCCAGCGCGCGCCACTGATATAGCGACGCCAGACTTCCATCTCGGACTTGGTCACACCGGTATCGGCGCCCAGAATAAATAGCACTGCGTGCGCGTTGGGCAACATGCTCATGGTCAGCTCAGGCTCAGCCCCTATCGCATTGAGTCCGGGCGTATCCAGAATCACCAGGCCCTGCTTGAGCAAGGGGTGCGGAAAATTAATCATGGCGTATCGCCAGCAGGGAATTTCCAGCAGGCCATCCGCCCCTATCAACATGGAGTCGTCAGGCTGTTCAGGATCATACAAGCCAAGCGCCTGTGCCTGATCTACCGTGACACGGCGGGTACGGCTCACCTCTTTAAATGCCTCGACCATGCTCTGGCGGGAATGTACATCGAACTCCACCACAGACCACGCCTGTGGCATGCGTCTGTAGTCGCTTATGGAGATCTGATGTGCGCTGGTTTCGATAGGGAGTAATGAAAGGCTGACCGGCTGACCGATGTCATAACGTAACTCGGTCGGACACATGGTGGTGCGCCCGGCACCGGAAGGTAACAGGCGATGCCCGTAATCCGAAAAGAAAATGGCGTTAATCAGCTCAGACTTGCCACGGGAGAACTCTGCGACAAAAGCCACATTCAGCTTATCCTCACGCAAGCGATTCAGTTGATGCTGAATACGCTGCTCAATTTGCATATCGCCCAGTTGCTTCTCCATCAACCAGCGCTGATACTCTCCCAATGCGTCAGCTATTGCTTGTCGCCAGCGTGCATACAAATCAAATTGTTGTGCCAGTCTATTATTTTCCATAACGCCTACTGAATGATTGCCTGCATAATTGTTGTAGGGTGATCTATTCACGATTGCCTGTTATTCGATAATCTAACACGATTCTATAAAAGTTCAAATAAATCATGCAAGTATAGATATTAATTCATAAATTAAATGAATTATCAACCCTAAGGCATCATGCATCACTGCCATGCGTAGCATGCCAGCATCTGCTATGATGTTCACACTCTATTAAACGGTCAGTTCACCGGATTTCTTCACTATTTATGAGCGGTCTTACTCCAGATACACCACTGCCTACCCAGATTCAATTACACCAGGGATCCAGGCTGCTGAAAATTCACTTTGACAACCAGACAGAATGCATGCTTTCTTGCGAGTTCCTGCGTGTGTACTCGCCCTCCGCCGAAGTACGCGGACATGGCGCGGGGCAGGAAGTGCTGCAAGTGGGCAAGGAAAACGTCAACATTAGTGGCATTGAACCGGTGGGACGTTATGCAATCAAACTCATCTTTGATGATGGTCATGATACCGGCCTGTATTCCTGGGACTATCTCTATTATCTGGCACAGCATTACGAGAGTCTGTGGCAGGACTACATCAGCAAACTGACCATGGCAGGACATATACGCAAGGAACCGGCACATGCAAAATAAACCGCATACACCCGAACAATCGGACCATCACACCACCCACTTTGGCTTTGAAACCGTTGCCGAACATGAGAAACAAAAAAAGGTCGGTGAAGTCTTTCATTCTGTGGCGCAAAAATACGACATCATGAACGATGTCATGTCCGCTGGCTTGCACCGCGTGTGGAAACGCTTTGCGGTGGACGTGAGTGGCGTCGGCCAGGGTGACAAGGTACTGGACATTGCAGGCGGCAGTGGCGATTTATCCAAGCTGTTTGCCAAAAAAGTCGGGACGCAATCTGCACATAACCCTGGGCAAGTGATGCTCACCGACATCAACGCCTCCATGCTGGGCGTGGGGCGTGATCGGATGATAGATGCCGGGCTCAGCATTCCCGCCGCACAATGCAATGCGGAATTTCTGCCTTTCGCTGACAACACCTTCAACTGCGTGAGCGTGGCATTTGGCTTGCGCAACATGACACACAAAGAAGCCGCACTCAAAGAAATGTACCGTGTGCTGAAACCGGGTGGCCGGCTATTGGTGCTCGAATTTTCCAAAGTCTGGCAACCACTGGAAAAGCTTTATGATACCTACTCATTCAAACTGCTGCCCAAACTTGGCAAGTGGATTGCCAATGACGAGCCAAGTTACCGTTACCTGGCGGAAAGTATCCGCATGCACCCCGACCAGGAAACGCTGAAAGCCATGATGCACGATGCCGGGTTTGGCAAAGTGGATTACTACAACCTGACCGCTGGTGTAGTAGCCTTGCATAAAGGGGTAAAGGTTTAAGCACCATGTTCAAACCCCTGATTCAGTTTGTACTGCAACACCTGATGCAACAAAACGCATGGACGGCACCCCTGCTGCAGCCGTTTGCAAACCACACCCTGCGTATTGACTTTAAAGTCGCCCAAGCCATGCTGACCATTCTGGATAATGGCGAACTGGCGGTGGCTGCAGACTCGGCAACCGCAGATGCCACCATCCACCTGCCACCAAGCCTGGCCATGCGCTTGCTACGTCATGACCCGCTTGCAGCAAGCCTGATCAAAATTGACGGCGATGCCGGGCTAGCTACCGAGGTCGGGAAAATTATGGCTGGCGTGCGCTGGGATGTTGAAGGAGACCTGAGCAAGGTAGTGGGCGATATTGCGGCCTATCAAATAGTACAACTGGGCCAGAAAAAATTCGAAAGCATGCGCAATCACGCACACACATTGACCGACATGCTGGTGGAATACTGGCAGGAAGAGCGTCCGCTGATTGCAAAGAAAACGGCGATCGACAGCTTTAATCGTGCCGTGGATACCTTGCGTGAAGACACTGACCGGCTGCAATTGCGACTGGACAAGCTGGTCACTGCAACCCAACCCCATTCTGAAAGCCGTTAATTTATGCATTGGGTCAGATTCATTCGTATTATCAGCGTGCTTGTCTGGTATCGACTCGATATTTTTCTCGTACGTGACGGCCGATCTCCTTTTGTTCACCGGCTGTTCAAACTCGCTTTTTTCTGGCGAACACCTGCAGAGCCACGTGCCATCCGGCTGCGGCTGGCGCTCGAACAACTGGGCCCTATTTTCGTCAAATTCGGCCAAATGCTCTCCACCCGTCGCGACCTGTTACCGCCAGATGTGGCAGACGAGTTAACCAAACTGCAAGACCAGGTGCCGCCTTTTCCATTTGCACAAGTGCAAACCATTCTGGAACAAGCCTTCGAGGCACCCGTGCAGCAAACCTATGCCCAGTTTGAGCAAACACCGGTCGCTAGCGCCTCGGTCGCGCAGGTACATTTTGCGACCCTGCACAGTGGCGAGCAGGTGGCAGTGAAAGTACTGCGCCCCGGCATTGCGCGTGTCATTCATGGTGATATCGCACTGCTACGCACCCTGGCCTGGTGGATTAAAAAACTGTCTAGCGAGGGCAAGCGCCTCAAGCCGGAAGAAATGGTGGAAGAATTTGCCCGGCATACCGAGCATGAACTCGACCTCACCCTCGAAGCGGCGCAGTGCGCACAACTGGGTCGCAATTTCAGTGATCGCCGGCTGCTGGTCCCTACCGTTTACTGGGATTACTCCCGCAAGCAGGTGATGACCATGCAGCGCATGTTTGGCACGCCAGTACGTGACACCGCAGCCCTGCAAGCCTATGGCATCAACCTCACCCAACTTGCGCACGAGGGCGTGGAAATCTTTTTCACCCAGGTCTTCCGCGATGGTTTTTTTCATGCCGACATGCATCCCGGAAATATACAAGTGGCGACGGCCGGGCCAGACAAAGGCAAGTTTATTGCACTGGACTTTGGCATTATGGGCAGCTTGTCTACCACTGACCAATACTACCTCGCACGCAACTTTCTGGCTTTTTTTAACCGCGATTACCGGGATGTCGCCGTAGCCCATATTGAATCTGGCTGGGTGCCCAAAGATACCAGTGTTGAAGCGCTGGAAACTGCCGTGCGTGCGATCTGCGAGCCTATTTTTGAAAAGCCGCTCAAGGACATCTCCTTTGGCCGTACCCTGCTCAGCCTGTTCCAGATGTCACGCCGGTTTGGCGTGAATATACAGCCGCAGCTCATCATGCTGCAAAAAACCCTGCTCAATATCGAGGGCCTGGGACGCGAACTGGATCCGAATATTGATCTGTGGCTCAGTGCCAAGCCTTTCCTCAAGCGCTGGATGAGCGAACAGATTGGCTGGCGCAGCCTGATTAAATCCGCCAGGCGCGAATTGCCCTACATGCTCACGCATGCCGCCGAGATGCCGAGGCTGCTCGAGCAGTACCTGCGCAATCAAACCGAGTCGGCCACGCAACAGGACCGCTTGAATACATTACTCACGACCCAGCACAAACAGGCCAGGTGGCAAAAGGGGGCCACGGCGGCCATCATTGTGCTGTTGCTGCTACAACTTGCAAGTTTGTGCCTGCTGTTCACCCACTAAAAGGAGGAAAACCATGCAACACGTTAAAAAGCAATTGATCACAGCATTATTATGCATCCTGCCCGTCGCCTTGCATGCCGCGGAACTGGCGGGTGTCTGGCAAACGACGGATGATAAAACCGGCAAACCGCGATCGCTGGTGCGTATTGTGGAAAATGGCGGAGAATACAGTGCCACTATTGAAAAAGGCCTGTTGCCGACAGACACCGGGGATGCAGTATGTGACAAGTGTACCGATGCGCGTAAAGGCCAGAAAATTATCGGCATGACTATTGCCAGACATCTCAAAAAGAGCGCCAAAGACAACGTATACGAAAACGGCGAGATTCTCGACCCGGAGAATGGAAAAACCTACAAATGTAAAATGACACTCAGCCAGAATGGCAATGAAGTCGAAGTACGTGGCTTTATCGGCATTGCCCTGATTGGCCGCTCTCAGATATGGAAGCGGGTGGAATAATGGATGTTTAACATGCGTGCATAATTGTAAAAAGGCCTGATATTCAGGCCTTTTTAGTTTCAGGAACCTAAAGAAACCATGCTTTGCGCTGATTTTGCTTTAAAATCGGCGTTTTGTCGTGAACTCAAAGGATAACAGGCTGTGCTGATCTGGTTTGTCGTGGCGTATTTACTAGTCTCTATCGGGATAGGCCTGATCGCAGCCAGAAATGTGCACAGCACCAAAGACTATGCGGTGGCTGGCCGTCATTTACCGCTACCGGTCGTCACAGCTACCGTATTTGCCACCTGGTTTGGTGCCGAAGCCGTATTCGGGGTGTCGGCCACATTCGTACGGGAAGGCCTCACCGGCGTAGCGGCAGACCCGTTCGGCTCCAGCATGTGCCTGATTTTTGCCGGTATTTTTTTCTCCAGCCGCCTATACAAGCTCAATATCCTGACGCTGGGTGATTTTTACCGCATGCGCTACAACCGTACGGTGGAAGTGCTGACCACCATCGCGATCGTCATTTCCTACATGGGCTGGGTCGCCGCCCAAATCAAGGCACTCGGCCTGATTTTCAACCTGATTACCAATGGCGGCATCTCTGAAAGCACCGGCATGATCCTGGGTACGGCGATTGTACTGACCTACACTACGCTGGGAGGCATGTTGTCGGTAGCGATTCTGGACTTTGTCCAGATGATCGTGGTGATCGGCGGACTGCTGTATATCGCCAGCATTGTTTCGGGACAAACCGGCGGCGTGGGGCCAGTGATTGAACATGCCAGGCAGGCCGGTAAACTGCATTTTTTCCCGCAATCAGCCGACTGGACGCTATGGCTGACTTTTCTCGGCGGCTGGCTGACCATGATGCTGGGCTCGATTCCGCAGCAGGACGTTTTTCAGCGGATCACCTCTGCCAAAACAGCCAGAATCGCGCTCTGGGGTTCATTACTGGGGGCCAGTATCTATTTCTGCTTTACCTTCGTTCCCATGTTTATCGCTTATGCTGCCACATTGATTGATCCTGACGTATTTGGCGCCCTGGTCAAGACAGACTCCCAGCGCGTATTGCCCACATTGGTGCTGACGCACACGCCTTTGCTGGCGCAGGCCATCTTTTTTGGTGCCGTGCTTTCCGCCATCATGAGCTGCTCCTCAGCCACCCTGCTGGCGCCTTCCGTCACCTTTGCTGAAAACGTAGTGAAAGGCTTTATGCCACACCTGAATGACCATGCCTTTTTACGTGTGATGCGCTTGTGCCTGGTCGGTTTTGCAGCCATGGTCCTGTTTTACGCCCTGAACTCCGAGCTGTCCATTTTTGGCATGGTCGAAAGTGCTTACAAAATCACACTGGCAGGGGCATTCGTACCGCTGTTTTTTGGCGCGTTCTGGAAACGTGCCACCAGCCAGGGGGCATTGGCCGCCATTATCCTTGGCATAGGCAGTTGGGTACTGCTGGAAGTGCTGATGGGCGAAAACAGTTTGATTCCTGCCCAACTGATAGGCTTGCTCATCAGTGCACTTGGCATGATTATCGGCTCGTTGCTACCACAAAAAATGGGAGGCACACCTTCTGCCGCGCATGGCTATTTGCATGAGCATGCTGCCCGCAACCATCCCCATTAAATACGCTTGTCGATACAAGAAGAGATTTCCGATGCTAATCATGCAGAAATGGAACAGAAAGCACCGACTGTTCTCCTGAAAGCGCGTAGTGCATATTTGTGATAATGATGGATTGCTATCAATTCAACGCAATTTTTAATCAAGTTAGGCTGTTTTAATGGTTGTAAACAAGCGGTTATATACCCTGCTATTAAGTGCTATTGTGTTGGCCGGCTTTTTGGCGACCAGCCTGATCGGGTATTTTGTAGCCAAAGACTCCCTCACTGATCGCCTGCAGCAGGAAATGTTACCGCTGACCAGCGATAACATTTATTCCGAAATCCAGCGCGATCTGCTACAACCACTGCTGATTTCCTCACTGATGGCCAACGATGTATTTGTGTTTGACTGGGTGAATAATGGCGAACAAGACGCCAGCAAAATGACCAGTTACCTGGCGCAGATTCAAAGAAAATACCATACGATCACCGCTTTTTTTGTTTCAGAGAGCACAGGTCAATATTACCATCCGACAGGCGTCCTGAAAAAGGTCTCGGCCAGCAACCCTGAAGATGCCTGGTATTTTCAAGCCCGTGCAGCCCAACATCCTTATGTGATCAATATAGATCGCGATACTGCAGACCAGCACCGCCTGAGTATCTTTGTTAACTACCGCATTGAAGACAAATCCGGCAATTTTATTGGTGTGATCGGCGTTGGATTATCCCTGCAAACCGTGGTTGAACTGATTGAAAATTACCAGAAACGCTATGGCCGGGAAATATATTTTGTGAATCGCGAGGGAGATGTGATGCTGCAAAGCAGCCATTACAATCCAGAGCTTCATATACAAAACAAAGCCGGGCTCGACAAGGCTTTTGTCCAGATATTGACCTCACCCAGCGCCTCACTTTCATTCAAAACCAGCAATGGCAGTGTGTTATACCTCAATAGCCGTCTGGTGCCCGAATTTGACTGGTACCTGATTGTTGAGCAAGTCAACGACCCAAGCTCCGAACGTCTTGAAACTGCCTTCCTGATCAATATGGGGGTTGCACTGGTGATCAGCGTGATTGTCTTGCTTCTGGCGCACGTTGCAGTACGTGGTTACCATGACAAACTGGAAACCATGGCCACACAGGACAAGCTCACGGGCGCCGCCAGCCGCCAGGTGTTCGAGTTTTATTTCCGGCAGGCAGTCGCCAGATGCAAGCGGCGCGACGAGGCGCTTTCACTGGTCTTACTGGATATTGATTTATTCAAGCAGATTAACGACAACTATGGTCATCAGGCAGGTGACCGGGTACTGACCAGGGTCGCGCAGCTGATTAAATCGCATGTCCGTGAAGAAGACATCGTCTGTCGCTGGGGCGGGGAAGAGTTTTTACTGATGCTATCCGGCTGCGACCTGGCGCATGCCCGTGATATTACTGAAGTGATTCGTTCGGCAGTCGCCGCTTTACAGTTTCCGTTCAATAACGAGGTGGCAAAAATCACCCTGAGTGCCGGGATTGCCCAGATGCAGGAGGAAGAGTCCCTTGGCCAAATCGTCGAACGGGCGGACCACCACTTGTATCAAGCCAAGAATGCGGGCAGAAACTGCATCAAGCCCGACCCAGCCACCACGGAATAGAGGGGTTTGCGTCTAGCGGCTATTTCTTCTGGCAGTGGGCACAGTAAAAAGTGGAACGCTGGCCCAGACGAATATTAAAAATGGGCTGGCCACACACACGGCAAGGCTCAGACGTCCGACCGTACACATAATACGTTTGCTGAAAATAGCCAGGATTACCATCCGCACCAAAAAAGTCCCTGAGGCTGCTGCCACCCGCGTTGAGCGCTTCTTGCAATGTTGTTTTGATTTCCTGCACCAGTCCGTCACATTGCTTGCGTGTCAGGCGATTAGCCGGCGTTTCAGGATGAATACGCGCCCTGAACAGGGATTCACTGGCATAAATATTCCCTACCCCAACCACCAGATGGGCATCCATGATGGTGGTTTTAATCGCAGCGCTACGCGTGCGTATGCCTTGATACAAAAACTCTCCGGTGAAGCCTGGTTCCAGCGGCTCAGGGCCGAGGCTGGACAACAAGGGATGCTGCATGCCGTCCCCTTCCAGCCACAACACCGCGCCGAACCGGCGCGGATCACGCAGACGGATCACCCGGCCATCGTCAAATGCAATATCGAGATGATCGTGTTTTTCAGGGGGATAATGACGGTCAAGCAGACACAGACGGCCAGACATGCCCAGATGCAACAGCAAAACACCCTCAGAGACGGTATCACCAATCTCGGCCAGGATATATTTGGCACGCCGCCTGAGTTGCAATACGCGCTTGCCCTGTAACTTGCCGGGCAAATCCACCGGCACTGGCCAGCGCAAGCCATGATGACGGATGGTGACAGTGGATATACTGGCGCCGGTGACAGGCAGCAGGCCAAGACGCGTGACTTCAACCTCTGGTAACTCGGGCATGGGGCTATTTGATATTGACTGGCGGATTCACCATGGTAAAGCCCGCGTCATTGGCAAAATGGTAAATAATGCCTTCATCTGGCCGTGCCAGCAAATACTCTGGAGATTCCTGCATTTTATCAAAATGCACTTTTTTACCATCGCGCAACAACACTTCAAATGACGGATAAGTTTGTTTGCGGTCCGGCGTATAAAACTCGACAGACTTGGCTTGCGCCTGCACCCAGCTGAAATCCATCCATTCGTTCATTTCATTCTGGGTGGGCTTGGCTTTGGGGTCATTGGCTGTCCATTTACCATCGGTGCCCAATTGCACTTTCAGGGCATTTTCTTCCCACTGCTCCAGATGTGCCAGATCAAACCCGGCCAGCTGTTTACGCTCGGTGCTGGCCAATGGCACCTTGTCTACCATTTCAATCGCTTGTGTCGCAGCAGCTTCGCCATACTGGCCACTGAGTAAAAACACCTGATTCTGATAAGCGACATACTGCTCTTCTGTGACCGGATTGAACGTGCCAAAACTGAACACATGCGTACCCTGGCTGCCGGATAAGGTCAGTTTCAGGCTGGGTTGATCCAGTCCATACTTGGCCGCATCCTGCAGCGGCAGCTTGGTCGCGGTGGTTGCCGCAATAATGGAAAGGATGCGCTGTACTGACAGCTGGTCTGCACGTGCTGCGTAGGGTTTGCGCATGACCCAGTAGCCATTCTGTTTTTCAAAAACCGTTGGCGCCTTGGTCGGGAACTCGGCTTTAACCGCGTCAAAGCCCCCCATTTTCAGCGTGGAAATTTCCACCAGGTTTGAAACCGCTTTATGCTGTGGTTTCAAGTGTAAAAACGTTGCGATGCCCACCACCAGCAACAGCATCAATAGGTTAACTAACCATCTTTTTTTCATGCCCGTTCTCCTGCCAGACTCAAGCCTTGCGGCGTTTCCACCACAAGAGCAAGCCTGAAACAAACAAGCCTATCGGGATTAAAAACTGGAAGGCATGAAACACAGTCCAAGCAACCAGCCGCCCCTGGTCTGTGGCAGGAATAGTCACATTGATATCTTTCAATGGCATCGGCTGTATGGTGATCAAACGATCATCACCGGCCAGCCAGTTGATAATATTGATGCCCAGATCAAGATTGCCGCCATTGGTAATAAAGGTATTCGCCAGGAAGTTGGCATTCCCAATCACCACTACCCGCTGGCCTTTTTTACCATAGGTGCGCTCGAGCGCCACGCCGATATTGATTGGCCCGGCCTTGTCTTTGCCCTGGTCAAAGCTGACCTTCAAATTCTGCGCGCCTTCAGGCACTTTTTCAGACTCCAGCCAGCCATTTGGCGCAACATCGATCAGGCGACCCACCTTCCAGCCAAGATCATCCGACGCCCTGCCATCCACTTCGTGCGACTCGGGAAACACCGTGCGCAACATAAAATTGCGGGTGATGGCATGATCGCCATACAGGCTGGCAAACGCCATTTTCGGATCTGCACCATACTGTTCGGCGGCGCGATCGACCACAATCCCGGGCGAAACCTTGATCCCCAGATAATCGGCCACCTCTTGCAAGCCATGCAAGTTATCATCATCGAGCAACCACAACACATTGCCGCCCGCTTCAATGTAGGCCTTGATTTTTTTGGCCTCAACTGCGCTGACATCCACCTGCGGTGCTGCAATCACCAGCATGGCGCCATTGCTGGGCACTTCCTGTGCAATGGTTAAATCCGGGTTGGCAAACTTGAAGCCCTTGCTTTCCAGCTGTTTGCCAAACTCACCGAGGTCATGATTTTTAACGCCTTGCAACAGGCGCTCGCCATGTCCATCCAGGTACATCACAGGCTGGTTATTGGTCCGTGACAGACGCACCAGCAGGTTGGTCATTTCCTGCTCGGCAAACGGCGGCGTGATGTGCTCGCTGCGCTTGTTGTATTCCACCACCGTTTCACCATCCACCTTGACCCCGGCATCTTGCGCCAGCTTGGGCTCTTCAGACGGATTCACGAAGGTAATAAATACGTTTTTCTTTTCACGCTGATAACGCGCCACAAAATCCAGCATGCCCTTACGGAAGGTATCTCCGTTATTGGCATCATCATTGGTGGCGAATACGGTGATGTTAATATCGCCCTCCATCTGCTTGAGCACATTGACGCTGCCCTGCGTGAGGATATTGCGGTTGGACTGGGTGATATCCTTGGCCCAGCGATACTCGCTGGCCAGATAGCCCACCAGCACAATCAGTAATAAAAACACCAGCACAAACATCCAGTTTTGTGCCAGCAGTTGCAGTCTTAAGATGCGGTTAATTTTCATAATACTTTTACTCAGAAACAGTGAGGATTAGCCGCGCAGCCGGTCAGCATCCAAACGGCGAATGGTGAGGGTCAGGAAGGTCAGGATAAACAGGCCAAAATAGGCCAGGTCTGCTGTATCTATCAAGCCCCCGGCAAAGGACTGGAAATGCCGCATCAGTGAAAACTTGAGCATGGTGCTGGTCGGGTCGCCGGCAAAAAAGCGATCCAGAATCATCAACACAAACAAGGCCACAAAACTCAGAATGCCGGCCACAATCGGCTGCGCAGTCAGGCTTGAAAAATACAGGCCGAGTGCCGAGAAACTGGCGACCAGCAGCAACAGTCCCAATGAGTTGGCAAAAATATAGCCAAAATCAATATCTGCCCAGATATTCAGGGTGGAGAGCATCACTGCGATGTACACCACCAGTATGCTTAAAAAGATCACCAGCCCCAGAAACTTACCCAGAACGATTTCACTGATCGATAACGGCGCACTGAACAGGAAAGGCAGCGTTTGGCTGCGACGCTCTTCGGAAATCAGACGCATGGACAGCAATGGCACGGCAAACAGCATGATAAATGAAGCCAGGCCATACACGGTTTGCCCGACAAACTGGGTCACCCCTACCCGCTCGGCAGGACGGATGGAGCCGGACATCACTTCAAAATAATTGTTCACGCCGTTCAGATAATAGGTGCCAAACGAAAACGTCAACAGCGCCAAAATAATCCACCCCATGGGGGAAGCGAACATACTCTTCAGTTCTTTTCTTGCAATATTCAACATAACAACGCTTTCAGAAACAACTTTTACGCAGCTTGCGCGACTTCGGCCACAGGCGCTGGCTCATGATAAGTCAGCTGCACGAACACATCTTCCAGACTGGTCTGGTCAGGCGCAATATGGTACAGCCCCCAGTTGTGCTGCACTGCTGCCTGCACAATAGCTTCATGCGGCTGGCAACCTTCAGCAAACCGGATGCGCCACATGCTGTCCACCAGCTCAGCTTCAGTGACCCCTTCAATGGTCTGCAAGACTTCGGCAGCAGGTGGCTGGCGCAACCCTACCAGCAGCTTGTTACCAATACGCTGCTGTTTGAGCACATCAATGCCGCCATTAAACACCAGCTTGCCTTTGTCAATAATCTGCACGTGGTCACATACCATTTCCACCTCAGGCAGAATATGCGTGGAGACAATCACACTGTGGGCCTGTCCGATTTCCTTGATCAGTGCGCGGATATCGCGGATTTGAATCGGGTCAAGACCAACCGTCGGCTCATCCAGAATCACCACCATCGGATTATGAATAATCGCCTGGGCAATGCCCACCCGTTGCTGATAACCATTAGACAGGTTCTCAATCAGGCGCTTGCTCATATGGGTCAAGCCGCAGCGCTCCTTGGCATGCTCAACCGCTTTTTTCAGATGCTTGCCTGGCACATTGTGCAAGCGCGCAGCAATGGTCAGATACTCGTCTACCGTAAACTCTTTATAGAGGGGGCGCATTTCCGGCAAGTAGCCGATCAGCGCCTTGGCCTCTTTCGGGTTTTCCATCATGTCGATACCGCAGATCTTCACGCTGCCCGCACTGGGCGCCAGATTGCCCGTGAGCATTTTCATGGTGGTGGACTTGCCGGCACCGTTGGGGCCAAGAAAACCCAGCACCTGCCCTTGCTGCAGATTAAAGGTGACGTCACTGACTGCGGCACGACCACCATACAGCCGTGTCAACTCGATTGCTTCTACTGTCAAATTTGCCATAATTTATTTACCACACACGTTTCCGGGAAAGACTGACCGACCTTATCGCGCAACTGGCACGATATCAAGGGCAGAACGAGTAAATCCCTAGACAAAGTTTTCACCAAAAAGTTATAGTGATGATCATCGGCAAAGCACTGCATTTCTTCGCCAATTACAATTCAGTTACAAATCGCACATTATGGATGAACTTGCACCAACTGTCACGGACTAAACAACAATTAAGTAATGACTTTAGCTTTACTTAAACCCATATAAATACAGACTGTCACGCCCGTCACTATTCACAGGAAACTTTATGCCCTCCTTCAGTATTCCAAAGTCCATCACGCCAAAATTGAGCATGCGAAACTTCAGCCGCTCACTTTCGTCACTGGCCCCCACACGTCGAGGAGCATTGGCACTTTGGCTCGTACTGCTGGCCCCTTCAGCCTGGGCTGCAAGCAACAGTGCCAGCATGACGGAACCCACTGCAGAATTCGTTTACAAATATCTGCTGGGAGAGGTTGCGGCCCAGCGCGGAGAATTCGGGCTGGCCAGCCAGCTATTTCTGGACCTGGCCAAACAAACACGCAACCCGAGCCTGGCGGAGCGTGCAACACAAGCGGCTTCGATTGCGCGCATCCCGCAACTGGCGGTGCCTTCTGCCGCCTTATGGGCAGAACTGGCGCCAGACTCAATGCAGGCCGCTGAAGCCGCCAGCCAGATGTATATTGCCAACGGCGAACTGAAAAAAGCGATTCCGCAAATTCAGAAAGTGCTCTCCAACGAAACCGTACGCGCCAATGCGTTTATGGAGTTGAATGCATTGATGATGCGAATTACAGATAAATCCAGCGTACTGGCCGCCATACAGCAACTGGCAGGCGCTTACCCCAAACTGCCGGAAGCCCATTTTGCCATTGCACAAGCAGCCTATTTTGCCCACGACGAAAGCCTGATGGAAGCAGAGCTGAAAACAGCCGCAAAACTGCGCCCGGGCTGGGAGCCGCCAGCACAGATCCACGGCCAGATGCTGATGGAAAGAGACCCGCAGCAAGGCGTTGCCTTTTACAAGGATTTTGTGAAAACACATCCTGAAGCCGACCAGATCCGGCTGGCGCTGGCGCGCGCTTTACTCAGCCAGAAAAAGAATGCCGAAGCCAAGGTAGAATTTTCCAAGCTAGTCGAAAAACACAAAAACAATCCGGAAATGAATGTCATTGTCGGCTTGCTGGCACTCGACGCCAAGGAATACGCATTTGCTGACCGCTACCTGCAGCATGCACTGGAGGTAGGATTTAAAGAACCGAACAAACTCTATTTCAACCTTGGCCGTTCTGCCGCCGAGCAAAAGGATGATGCACGCGCTTTGCAGTGGTATGACAAAATCGGTGAGGGTGAACAGTTTCTGGCGGGCAGGCTGGCCGCGGCGGCCATCATTGCACGTCGCGATGGCATTGATGCCGCCATGACCATGCTGGACAATGTGGACGGCCTGACCAGCGATCAGCAGGCACTGGTCATACAGAATGAAGCCATGCTGCTCAACCAGGCCAAGCGTACGGATGAAGCCTACGCCCTGCTTGAAAAAGCGACCAAAAGCCTGCCGAACAACCCGGACCTGATGTATGACTATGCGCTGACGGCCGAACGCACTGGCAAGTTCGAGATCATGGAAGACCAGCTTAACAAGATCATCAAAATGAAACCGGATTTTGCAGCCGCCTATAACGCGCTGGGGTATTCTTATGCGGATCGCAATATCAAGCTGGTAGAAGCAAAAAACCTGATTGAAACAGCCACCAGGCTTTCACCGGAAGACCATTACATCATGGACAGCCTGGGCTGGGTCTACTACCGCCTGGGCGATCTGAACAGTGCCACTGAGCAATTGCGCCGCGCCTATGCTGTGCAGCAAGATCCTGAAATCGCAGCCCACCTGGCCGAAGTGCTATGGAAACAGGGGCAGCGTGATGAAGCGCAGAACATTCTGGACAAGGCGCTCTCTGCCAATCCGGATAATGAAGTGCTGGCATCCACGGCACAAAAACTGAAATCCGCACTGTAATGCTGTGGTGGCATGCAAAGCCCGGCAAGGTTCGCCAGGCGCTGATGACGCTTAGCCTGATGACCGCACTGGGTTTAACCTCCTGTGCGAGCGTGCCCACTGCGCCAGCCAGCACGGCAGCCACCGCTGCCAGCCAGCAACGCACGCAACAACTGGCAGCCGTCACGCAATTTGCACTCGAAGCCAAGCTGGCCGTCCAGTTTAACGGCAAAGGCTATACCGCCAGGCTACAGTGGCAACACCAGGCCACGACAGATCAGCTGCGCATATTCAGCCCACTGGGCCAGCAGGTTGCGCTGATTGAGCGATCGGCTGAAAGCGTCACCCTCACAGACCAGTCCGGCAAGCAGCACCATGCCAGCGATGTGGCCAGCCTGACAGAAAAGCTGCTGGGCTGGCGCCTGCCGCTTTCTGGCTTAAGCCAGTGGGTGCTGGGCATGCCGCATGCGCATACACCCTACCAGGCCACTTATCTTGCCACGGGTGAGCCACAAACCTTGCAGCAGGATGGATGGCAGATTGACTATGATGATTACAAAGCGACCACACTGCCCGAAGTCACGGCAAGCCTGCCTGGCCTGATTCGCTTGCAGCAGAATGATATTCGCCTGAAGCTCGCCATACAGCACTGGTAACAGACGCCTTCCATGGCTTTGCGCGCTAAAGATTGCGCGCAAACCGTCGATAACGGCTATATGAGCCGTATTCTATTTCCATTCCCTGCTTTCCGCCTGATGCTTGCCTTTAGCCTGCTACTGGCGCTTGCTTTGCCACCGCACGCCGCACGCGCGACGCAATGGTTATCTATTAAAAAGACGGACAACAGCCAGTTGATGATCGACAAGCAATCGCTGTTTGAAGAAAAACCGTATATCAAGGCCTGGATTAAAGTGGAATATCGCACCCCACAGAAAAATGTGGAATCCGTTGACCGTGTATACACCCATGCCAAAGCATTGTGGTATTTTGATTGCGACAAGCGCAAAGCGGCCACCATACAGGTGTTTCAATATGAAGATCAGGAACTGGTCTATTCCGCAGGCACCACAGTCAAACAGGCCGACTTTATTGACCCACTGCCAGAATCTGAAGTGGAAATCGCCCAGCAATACGCATGCAAATGGCAAACTAAACAAAAGCAGGTAGCAGAAGCGCAAGCCAAACGGGCCGCTGCCGCGGCTAATCCTGTCATGCCAGCTGTTGCAAAAAGCAAGGAAAATCCGGCTGACAACCCCGCCAGCATGGCATCAGACAGCCCACCCGCTACGCCGCCCGCCAGCAAAGCGCCCGCTAAGGCAGAAACAAAAACTGCGGCATCCGCAAAAAACACACCAGCGCCGAGTGCTCCAACCACAAGCACACCTGCGAAAGAGACACAGAAAAAACTGCCAGAAGAGAAAGCGGCCGCAGCAACGGATAAATCAGGCAAGCCAGCCAGCGAGGACAAATCCTCTGCAGGCACAGGCAAAACAAAAACTGACAAAACTGAAAACAAACCTTGGGCATACAGTGGTACCGAAGGGCCTGACAAATGGGCAAGCCTGAATCCGGCTTTTGCCAGCTGCGGCAATGGTAGCCAGCAATCACCCATCAATATTGACAACACCATTCCGGCCGCGTTGAAACCCCTCAAACGCCTGCAGAAATTTCCGCTCAAGAGCATCAGCCGCAAGGACCATGGACTGGTGGTCGATGCCGGCGCCGGCAATATGATGGTGCTGGACCAGAAGCCCTATCAACTTAAGTACATCAGCCTGCATGCGCCGGCTGAACACCAGATCAAACAGAAGACTTATGCCGCAGAAATACAAATGGTGCATGAGGACAAAGTGGGGCATCGCGTGATTATTGCCGTGATCCTGGAAGAAGGCAGTACCAATGCCGCATTTGAAAAGCTGCTGAGCAGTCTGCCTAAAGAGAGCGAAGACAGCAAACCACTCACCATGCGTGTGACTCCGGCAGAACTGATGCCAGTAAAACCGGCGTATTACCGCTACAGTGGCTCGCTCACTACGCCGCCGTGTACCGAAGGGGTGCAGTGGATTGTCATGAAAGAACCGGTCCGCCTGTCCAAACAGCAAATTGAAACCCTGCAAAAGGCGGTGGGTGCAAATAATCAGCGTCCGCTGCAAGACGGACAGGGCCGCATGATCCTGGAGTAGTCGACAGAGACAGGGATGCATTACAATGCATCCCATGCACCCCACCACGTTTTCTGCACCTTGCAAACTCAATCTGTTTTTACACATCACCGGCCAATTGCCCAATGGTTACCATCGCCTGCAAAGCCTGTTTCTGTTGCTGGATCACGGCGATACACTGACCATCTCGCTGCGGGATGATGGACGCATCGTGCATGGCAACCCGCTGCCCGGCGTACCGCCCGAACAGGACCTGGCGATACGCGCGGCCCATGCATTGCGTGCTGCCAGTGGCTGCCAGCTGGGCGCCGACATTGCCTGCGAAAAACGCATCCCCATGGGCGGTGGCCTGGGTGGTGGCAGCTCGGATGCAGCCACTGTACTGATCGTCCTTAACCAGCTATGGGGCCTGCATTACTCCAGGCAGCAGCTGATGCACATTGGCCTGACGCTGGGTGCCGATGTGCCGGTATTTATTTTCGGGCAAACCGCCTGGGCAGAAGGCGTTGGCGAGCAATTAACCGCCGTGACGCCAGAGCCAAATATGCTAGAACAGTATTTCGTGGTGATTACACCGCATATTCAGGTGCCGACAGCTCAAATTTTTGCGCATCAAGCATTGACAAGAGATTCAAAACCATTGAGAATAGCGGACTTTTCAAACGGCGCTAAATCCGGCGCGTTCTGGCAGCAAACCAGAAACGACATGGAAGCGGTTGTTTGTACACTGTATCCTGCGGTCGCCGACACACTTGGCTGGCTGAAGCAATTTGGAGATGCTCGCATGAGCGGCTCCGGTGCTTCTGTGTTTGTAAGCGTGGACAGTGAAAAAAAAGCCGATGAATTGGTTAAAAACAGGCCAGAAAACACTTCTGGTTTTAGGGCAAAAGGGTTAGAATACCATCCGCTTTTTGCGATGACTTCTGATTAACAGTAAGTCTGGCAGCTAGCAGATAAAGACAAGTTTTTGGGGAGTCGCCAAGCTGGTTAAGGCACCGGATTTTGATTCCGGCATGCGAAGGTTCGAATCCTTCCTCCTCAGCCAAATATAAGCGTGTAGATTTGACAATTTACACGCTTAATTTTTTTGCAGATTCAAGCCAGAACAGTCTAGTCATTGAGACGGTTTAATAAAAAGCACAATCTGAGTTTTCGACATGGTCATCGCTAAAAAAGGGTACAACGTTGAGTAACGCCAACATGATGGTTTTTACCGGCAATGCCAATCCGGTATTGGCACAAGAAGTTGCCAAGCATTTAGGCATTGAATTGGGGCGTGCCGATGTTGGCCGCTTCTCGGATGGCGAAATCATGCTGGAACTGCTGGAAAACGTGCGTGGCCGCGACGTGTTTGTATTGCAATCCACCAGCTACCCGACCAATGACAGCCTGATGGAAGTCATGGTCATGGTAGATGCCTTGCGCCGCTCCTCTGCAGGCCGTATTACGGCAGCGATCCCTTATCTCGGCTACTCACGCCAGGACAGACGTCCACGCTCCGCCCGCGTAGCGATTACAGCAAAAGTGGTTGCCAACATGCTGACCAGCGTCGGTGTCAATCGCCTGTTGACCATGGATTTACACTCAGACCAGATTCAGGGCTTTTTCGATATCCCGGTGGATAACATTTATGCCACCCCCATTTTGCTCGAAGATCTGGCCAAGAAAAATCACGAAAACCTGGTCGTGGTTTCGCCTGATGTAGGTGGTGTCGTACGGGCGCGTGCCGCAGCCAAACAATTGAATGCCGACCTCGCCATTATCGACAAGCGTCGCCCCAAGGCCAATGTGGCCAAGGTGATGAACATCATTGGTGAAGTGGAAGGCCGCACCTGCGTCATCATGGATGACATGGTGGATACCGCCAATACGCTGTGTGAAGCCGCTGCCGCCCTGAAAAAACAGGGCGCGCAAAAAGTGGTCGCTTATGCCACACACCCGGTATTGTCTGGTGGCGCCGGCGAACGCATTATGGCTTCCGAGCTGGATGAACTGGTGGTCACGAATACGATTGCCCTGAACGCAAGTGCGCTGGCATGCAGCAAAATCCGCCAGTTAAGCGCAGCGCCCCTGCTGGCTGAAACGATTAAACGCATCAGCCAGGAAGAGTCTGTTTCCTCGCTGTTTATGGACTAATTTTTACCCCACCTGCTGGTCGCGGCGGGTGGATTTCAAGTGCAGTACCGCCCTTCATGGCGTTTTTAGGAGTCTCAAATGAGCATCGAAATTAAAGCAGTCAAACGTGACGTTAAAGGTACGGGTGCGAGCCGCCGTCTGCGTCGCGCTGGCAATGTGCCGGGTGTAGTCTACGGTGGCGAGCAAGCCGCCGTGTCTATCGAGTTGAACCACAAGGAATTGTTCATGCAATTCCGTCACGAAGCTTTCCACGCTTCCATCCTGAGCCTGGTGCTGGATGGCAAAGCTGAAAGCGTATTGTTGCGTGACTATCAACTGCACCCGGTGCGTAACACGATTCAGCACATCGATTTCCAACGTGTGTCTGCCACTGAAAAAATCCACGTAAAAGTGCCTTTCCACTTCGTTAACGAAGATGTGGCTCCTGGCGTGAAAACTGGTGGCGGTAATATCTCGCACATCCAGACTGAAGCTGACATCAGCTGCCTGGCCAAAGACCTACCAGAGTTTATCGAAGTCGATCTGGGCACACTCGAAGCGGGTCACGCGATCCACCTGTCCGAAATCAAACTGCCTAAAGGCGTTGAGTTCGTACAACTGGTGCACGGCGATGACGCTGCAGTGGTTTCAATTGCCAAACCACGTGGCGGCAGTGAAGAAGCAGCTGAAGAAACACCAGCCGCCTAAGCATAGCCAGCGGTTGTCCGCTACAATAAACGCGCACACCTTTGTGCGCGTTTTTTTTGCTGCACGTTTTTGGCGTGCATGACCTTATTCAGATAATGATCATGAGTGGAATAAAATTAATTGCTGGCCTGGGAAACCCGGGTGAAAAATACACACTGACCCGCCACAATGCCGGGTTCTGGTTTGTAGACCTGCTCGCCTCGCAATCCGGCAGCCGTTTATCGGCGGAAGCCAAACTGTCCGGCATCGCCGGCAAGTGGCAGCCACACAGTGACAAATGGCTACTCAAACCGACCACTTTCATGAACGCCAGTGGCAAAGCAGTGGCCGCGATTGCCAACTACTACAAAATATTACCCGCAGAAATCCTGATCGTACATGACGAACTGGACTTGCCACCCGGCCAGGCCAAACTCAAGTTTGGCGGCGGCCATGGTGGCCACAATGGCTTGCGTGACATTCATGCCGCACTCGGCACGCCGGATTACTGGCGCCTGCGTATCGGCATTGGCCATCCCGGCAACAAGGCGGAAGTGGTGAATTTTGTGCTGAAAGCGGCAGGCAAAGAGGAGCAACGCGCAATAGATGACAGCCTGATCAAAGCCAGCTCCCTCAGCGACTTGCTGGCGCAAGGGGAATTTGAAAAAGCCATGCTGCAATTGCATAGCAAATAGCAAGCTTGTCTGCTGATGCGCGGCCAAGCAGCGGGTGACTAAACAGGCCAGCGGCTAAGATGACGACACAAGTTTAAAAACCCCTAACTATTCAAGTCTGGCACTGTCTGCAGTGAACGGTTCCATGCCTGATGCCAGGTTTCAAATGCAGCGGGTCGCAACGGCGGCGAAAAGTAATAGCCTTGCCCGTAATCGCAGCCCATTTCCCGCAATATCTCGAGCTGGCGCTGGTTTTCTATCCCTTCGGCAACCACCTGCATACCCAGGCTGTGCGCCATCACAATAATGGCCTGGCACAAGGCACCATCTTCATGCGAGCTGCCAAGCTCGCGCACAAACGAGCGGTCAATCTTGACGTAATCGATGGGAAACTTTTTCAAATAAGACAGCGCGGAATAGCCGGTACCAAAATCATCCAGCGCCACCTGCACACCAGCCTGCCGATATTGCGCCAGACGCTCGCTGACATGCGGATTGGCATCCAGCAACAGGCGTTCGGTGATTTCCACTGTCACCATGTCGCCAGGGACGTGGTTTTGCGCCATTTTATACAGCCAGTCATGCTGTTTTTTCTGTTCACCGGCAAACTGCACCGGGGACTTGTTAATCGCGACCTGAAACTGCGGATGCACGCTGTCACGCCAGTGCCTGCATTGTTCAATCGCTGTTTTAAACACCCATTGCCCGATCTGCAGAATCAGCAGATTATCCTCGGCAATCCCGATAAATTCCATGGGTGGAATCACGCCTTTTTCAGGATGACGCCAGCGGATCAGGGCCTCAGCCTTGACCACCGTATTGTCCTGTAAGTTGACCACCGGTTGATATTCAAGAAAGAATTGCTTTTTAGAGATAGCCAGCCGCAAATCATTCGAGAGCTGCATTCTGCGCTCGGCATGTTCCTGCATGCGTGGAGTAAAGTAAGTGAAACAGCTACCGCCCTTTTGTTTGGAGGCATACATGGCCTGATCCACCCGCTTCATCAGGTCTTCCTTGTTGTCGGCATCATCCGGAAAAATGGCAACGCCGAGGCTGGCCGAGACATAAGCATGGCTTTCATCCAGACGGAAAGGCTGGACAAGCTTGTCGAGGACCTTTTGCGCCACATCCTCGACATAATTGACATTGGCTGCACTGAGCATCAGCACAAACTCGTCGCCGCCCAGACGCGACACCAGGTCGTCCTCCCCCACACATTCAACCAGGCGTTTGCCTGCATGCTGCAACAACTTGTCCCCCTGTGCATGGCCCAGCGTATCGTTGACTTCCTTAAAGCGGTCCAGGTCAAGAAACACAATCGCCAGCTTCTCGCCACTGCGCTTGGCCTTGCGCAAGGCCTGATCCAGTTTGGAATAAAACATGCGGCGATTGAGCAGGCCAGTCAGCGTATCTACATTGGCGTATTGCCACACAGCCTCTTCAGACTGCTTGATTTTGGTAATGTCGGCCAATGTCCCAAGAATACGTAGCGGCAACCCTTGATCATTGTGCATCAGCACCATGCCGCGATCAAATACCCACTTCCAGCTGCCATCCTTGCATTGCACGCGATACTCCAGTGAAAAGTTTTCCCGCTCCCCCTTGAGCACCTGCTGTATTATCGACATGGCCCCCGGATAATCCTCGCCATGTATGCGCTGATGCCAACTGATCGGCTGGCAATCAAATTCGTGCGATTCAAATCCCAGCATGCCTTTCCAGCGATCAGAGTAAATCACCTTGGCCTCGGGCACATTCCAGTCCCAAATGCCGTCGCCCGTCCCCTCCAGCGCAAACTTCCAGCGCTGTTCGCTGGTCATCAACTCCTGATTGTATTGCTCCAGTGTACGTTGCGCGCGGCTCCGCATCACTGCAAAGTACACCACGCTGGCCACCAGCACACTCAAAAACAAACCAAACAGGCCGACCCGGTTGGCATCGCTGTAATCAATGGCGGCATCAAATGCGGGGGTGGAGCGTATGCGCATCCTCCAAAGCTGCCCGTTCACATTCAGCGTCTGCGTCATCGCATACATGGCCTGGGTTTCATGCACATTTTCCTGGGGGGTGGCGGTGTGGTACAGCGGGGTATGTCCCTGACCACGTGCCATGTCAAATACATCGACATGCAATTGCCGCTGCTCAACAGCGTGCAATGCCTCGCCTAAAAACACCTGCACATCAAAACGTAAAAACACCCAGCCATTCAAGTGGTGTCGCCTTGCAAGCGCATCAGCCTTAGGCAGCCCCCCCCAATAAACGGGGGCTTGCAGCATATACTGATGGTGCTGCAGCACATCGCCTTCCAGGGCCAGCTGCGTAGACATCACCAGGCGGTCACCGTCACCCGATTCACGCAGGTCAGCACGCAGTTGCGGGTCGGCAAACGTGTTCTGCAGCAATTTTTCCTGATTGGCATCGGTGCGTGGCTCCACATAAAGCACGGGGGCCAGTTCGTCATCCCCCTCGGCGGGATGTACCTTCTTTAACAGTTGCTGGACGGGGAGATCAAGGTCGCGATAGGTTTGCGGCTGGTGCAGGTGAATGTATTTGATAAAACCAATGGCGCGCAGGCCGTTATCCTGGGGACTCTCGGTATAGTCATCGACAAACAGCCTGAACTCTTCTGCCGACACGTGATTGGAAGAAGCATACAACTGCTCCACACTCTTCAGTGTGTGCCGGTAGTTGTCCATCCGACGCTGAATATTGTCATCGGCGGCCTGCACCGCCTGCCTGAACTTGTAGGACTGCAATGCTTCAGCGTGTTGTCGCTCATTCATCCATAGCAGGAATGTGGTCTGCAAGGCACTCAGCAGCAGTACCCCTGCAAACCATCTCGATAGCACAAGTTGGCGTAGTGAGCCAGAATTGAAACGAAACATTCCACATCCTTTTGTAGTAAAGGTGCGACACTCATAATTATGCCCCCGTCGCCCTCACCTTGTATATGCATTATCAACATCCCTGACGTCGCATAAACGACTATACGTCAAGATACATGTGGTTCTATAGCTTTAGTAACGGTAAAATACTGCTTTTATTCAATCCATGCTGCAAAAAAATGCAGCAGCACAGACTGTTAAGGTAATCCACTATGAAATGCGGTATTGTCGGCCTGCCCAATGTAGGCAAATCCACCCTGTTTAACGCCATTACCAAAGCGGGGATTGCGGCAGAAAACTACCCCTTCTGTACCATCGAACCGAACGTGGGCATCGTCGAAGTCCCCGATACCCGCATGCAACCATTGATCGACATCGTCAAACCACAAAAAGTGCAGCCGGCGATTGTTGAGTTTGTAGACATTGCCGGTCTGGTCGCTGGCGCCTCCAAAGGCGAAGGTCTGGGCAACAAGTTTTTAGCCAATATCCGCGAAACCGATGCCATCGCCCATGTGGTGCGCTGCTTTGAAGACGGTAACGTGATTCACGTGGCAGGCAAGGTAGACCCGCTGGCCGATATCGAAGTCATCAACACCGAGCTGGCCCTTGCCGACATGGAAACGGTTGAAAAAACCATGCAGCGCGAAGGCAAAAAAGCCAAAAGTGGCGATAAAGACGCCATTGCCCTGATCAAAGTGCTGGATAAAGTGCTGCCCTGCCTCAACGAAGCCAAGGCCGTGCGCACCCTGGGGCTGGATGCCGAAGAGCTCAACCTGATCAAACCGCTGTGCCTGATTACCGTCAAACCCGTGATGTACATCACCAACGTGACTGAAGACGGCTTTGAAAACAACCCGCACCTGGAAAAAGTGCTGGCACTGGCAAAAACAGAAAAAGCGCCCGTCGTCACCATCTGCGCCAAAATCGAAGGCGAAATCTCCGAACTGGATGATGCCGACAAACTCGAATTCTTGCAGGAACTCGGCCAGGAAGAACCCGGCCTGAATCGCGTGATTCGCGCTGCGTACGACTTGTTAGGCCTGCAAACCTACTTCACCGCCGGTGTGCAGGAAGTCCGCGCCTGGACCGTGAAAAAAGGCGCCACCGCCCCACAAGCCGCAGGCGTGATCCACACCGACTTTGAGCGTGGCTTTATCCGTGCCGAAGTGATTGCCTATGATGAATATGTCAAAAACAAAGGCGAAAAAGGCGCACAGGAAGCTGGCAAAATGCGCCTGGAAGGCAAGGAATACATTGTGCAGGATGGTGACGTCATGCACTTCCGTTTTAACGTCTAAGCCCCGGCACCCGCCAACCGCTTAAATTATGCGCAATTCATGCTTTTTACTTTGACAAAACAACACTAAATCAATAGAATTGCGCCTTCAGTTTTACTGGTGATGTAGCTCAGCTGGTTAGAGCACAGGATTCATAATCCTGGGGTCGAGGGTTCAAGTCCCTCTTTCACCACCAAATACCAACGCCCCAATTGATAAGATTGGGGCGTTTTTGTTTGTCCTCAATTTTCGATTAGTAGCCATCTAGTAGCCTACCGTTAGATTCAGGCAGAAAAAAGCCCATCACTCAAAGCAAACGCGCTACGAGCTTTCAGCCTGATATTTGAACTCCCTTATAGCCGCATCAGCAGCCTCACCGAGGCAAGCATCGCCAAACGTCAAACTGCGTCGGTATATCTCAAACAACTGGCGGAAATCGGCGTGTTTAAAGAAATATCTGTAGGTAAAGAAAAACTGTTTGTTCACGCCAAACTATTGCAATTACTCACCACTGACAATAACGATTACAAGCCATACCAAGTGGGTTAAACAGGGCGAAAAATGGATACTTTAAGCGCACAGGATTCATAATCGATTTAACCCTATCCGAATCGGAATATAACGCTATCGCAATTTAGCCTTTTATTCATTTTCTTTGATAACTTGCTTTATCCCTTGGTTAAAACTTGAAAGCAAGGCGCCAGCAACATCTAAAGCGCCGTCATTGCCTGACAGAGATTTAGCCATCTGCACGATCAGATTTTCTTTTTTGCTTTCAATAAGCTCAGCCATTGTTTCAATGGTGCTTTGGTCAGCGATGGCTGCAACGTCATACCCAAGTAGCCAAGCACCCATCAGTTCTGGGTTGTAATTCATAGATTCCAAAACCTCTGGCGCTGGCACTTCATAGATTCTGTCTGTGTTGCCAGCCCAGCCAACGAGACCACTTTGATTACCAAGGCGGTATCTAGCGCTACCAATAACGCAGACTCTAGCGCCTCTTGATAGCCACTTACGCTCATCACCACCTCTAACTCAGGCGGCCATGCAATCATGTTGTTATCATCCTGCACTTTACCAAAGGGGATAATATCTACAACAAAACCATGCTCAATTAAGCTAGATTGATAGACTAGCCTTTGTTTTACTTTTGACAGCTCTTTAAACTTGCCTGTGGCGATTAAGCTTTGCTTGAGTTGGTGGAATTGATCCCAGCTTTCAACCGCAAATGCAAAATCAATATCGCCTGTTGCACGGCCAGGGTTTAATCCGTGGATATTTTCTAGCAAAATCACTTTTGCCTGTGCGCCAACCAGCAGCAACTCTAATCCCAGTGCTTTGCTTACCGCGCTTATTTCACGCACAATTTCAACTGTAAGTACACCCACTGGCTGAATAGGTTTAATTATTTGCATGTTGGATTAACCTGGCATAAATCATTTTTGCCACCTCTAAGTTACGTGGGTCGTTGCTTGCAATCAGGTCGGCATAGACTAGCAAAGTGGGTACAGTCTCTGGCAAGAAGTCTGCATCATCAAAATCCCAAAAAGCTTCTAATAACTCAATATCACCATGAGGGTCTGGCACAAGCCTGTTTTCAACAATCAGCTTGTTGATATTTTTCTTAAACTCCTTGCCATGCAAGTACAAAGTGTAAAAATTTGGTTTTAGGTAATTTGTAAGCCTATCCGCCGCCACTTCACCACCCCATTGCGCTGCATATTGCTTAACATCAAGATGCTTCCACCAGTCCAGATTATTTGCCTTGAAGCGTCTTGGGTTTAATTTGGGGCGCAATTTAATTGGGTAGTTTGTTACCCATTCTTGCATCAGCTTTTCTTGCTGAATAAATACACGATTGTTTTTCTTACCATCGCCAAGCGTAAGTGCTCTTGCGGCTAAATCATTAAATCCCCAACCTACTGCCCCCAATGCAATGCCTGCCACTTTAGCTATCTCTCGGTAAGGCGCATTCAACATCTCAGGATTACACAACAACGCAAACACCATACGCAGATTGGTTGGCGTAAGCGCTTTGCCACCTTTGAAGGTGTGCATCGGGTTATTTTGATGTGGTTCTTGCTTTTGGCCTTTAATAAAAATGAATAGTCCAGGCTCATTAATATAAGCGTTACCCGCCAAATCAATAAAATTTAGGCCTAGCGCTTTACACTTATCTGCGGCAGCATCTGTGAGCTTAGGTGCGACCAGCAATGGCGCTTGGTTAAACGCTTCTAATTGATGCTTAACCTGAGCAACCGTCGCAAAGCGATCAACATTCTTTACCTCAACTACAAACGCATAATGATTGTTGTCATGCACAATATTGATGTACGCATCTGCACGCGCATGCCTGGCTGCTGGCTCATATTCAAGTACCTGAATATCTAACCCAGCAATTTGCCTCAGGGCATCTATCGCCTGATCGAGCATGTCTTTTTCTTTAATGTGATGCAATTCCATTTGTTCAACCAATTCATTCGTTCACGTTACGTGAACAATAAATTAAATTGAACATGACAGTCAAGACTTTTGTTCACTTATATCACCAGTTCACGTTACGTGAACAATTAAAACTAATGAACATAGCCTAAAATATACGCTGTCTTCTAGATATGCATTAGCGTAAAGTAAGCTTTCAAGATTAGGCAAAGCTTTGAAGAGTTTAAGATGTTTCGGGTAACTTTAGGGGTAACATGTTTTTTATAAATACTTAAACGCATATAGATAAAGAACCGTAAGAGAATGTTCGGTTGACTCTTTCACAACGGCTTCCAGCAATGGGAGCCGTTTTTATTTGTGCGCTACGCTCTGCAAAGCACGTGATTTCAAACGAATGCAAAGTTTAAATGAATTTAAACCTGTGGCCAGAGTCACATTTATACCAATCAATTAAACAATAAGGAATCACATGCACGTAAGCTTTGAAGTCGCACAAGAAATCATTGAAAAAGCCGTTGAAAAGTCCAAAGAGATCGGCGTGAAGATGTGTATCGCCGTACTGGATTCTGGCGGTAACCTGAAAAGCTTCACTCGAATGGATGATGCTTGGGTCGGCAGTATTGATATCGCCATCAAAAAAGCAAAAACCGCCTGTTACTTCGCCATGCCCTCTGGCGAAATCGGCAAGCTTTCAGTCCCTGGTTCGCCTTTATATGGCATTGAGCACTCCAATGATGGCTTGATTACTTTCCCTGGTGGGCTACCGATTGTAGATGAAGATGGGATATTGATCGGTGCAATCGGCGTGAGTGGTGACACGGTTGAAAATGATCATTTAGTTGCACAGGCTGGGGTGAATGTCGCTGGGGTGTGTGATGTGCCTAAGCATCCTTGGCGGACATAGTTTCACATTATTCAGCGTTTAATATTATTGAAACCTGATCAGTTGGTTTCATAATCATGCTTTAGAGGCTTCAACCCCCTCTTTCTCCACCAATACCTAAGCGGCTTCCAGAGATGGGGGCTGTTTTCTTTTATACATTCCCTTACATTAGTAGCCACGAGTAGGCTAACAAGTTGACAACAATACAGCCAAAAAGTATATTCAATGTCAATTTTGCCAAAAACATTCAATTAGGATTTTCGTTATTAAATGTCCTTTTTCTAGTCTAGAGGGCATCGCCCAATCCGTGCTGTGCGGCGCGCAGTGCGTTTGTGTGATGCCTAGACGGCACTTTTAATTGCGTTTACGCTAGGCAAGTATCTAAAAAATACATTGGTTAATTCTGCGGTCTTTGACTGCTTCCACCATCAAGGCTGTATCAAATCGCGTTTAAAGCTCTTGCACTGCGCCTGACACTTTTTCATTACATCCACTCCATTGAGTTGACTTTACTAACTTTTAATTGGTAGGGAAAATGGGGAGCAGGTCATCAAAAACAAAGCAATTCCCTAGTTTTTAATACAAACAAAGTCTCCATTAGAGAGAACTTCGCATGTTTTTTCTTTATACTGAATTTGGGCTTTATGAGGACGTTGTAACTTAGAATTATTGTGTGTGTTGCTATATGGGTTGTCGCCTAGAGTTGGATAGTTGGTAGTTGAGTTCCGGTCAAGTATCCCCTGACGCATTCTTTCAATATTTCTTTCCGTATCTCTCTCAAATCTCTGGGCATCCCTTTTCATTTGAGCATCTAGCATTTTGAGTTGATAATTAAAATGAATTAGTGCTTGTTTAGCTTGGTAACGGTCATATGCCTCCTTCAAGAACCAAGCTACAACAATTGCAGCCAAAACCGCAATGAAGATTTCAAGAGCGGAGAGACCAGAGTTGTATTTTTGCTGCTCGAAAAATCTTTCTTGGTCGTAGTGACTTCGCACCTCATCTTTATCCAATCTCATAACACACCCCTTCAATAACTAATTATGAATATGGCAAACCATACAATAGAAGACTAATTTATTGCAAGTACAGCCCAGAGCGCTTAATTTGATCGCTATAAAAATTCACACTCTAAAACTACACTGCTAATTGCGAGAACAACAACTTCGGGGTCAGGTCTTGCAAAAAACATCTCAACCATCTATCCAAAGCAACTGTGCAAAACAAAAAACCCGACACTCGGTCGGGTTTTCATCATTTCAGCCTAGGCTAAAATTATTTGTTCATGACGTACATGGTTACTTCAAAGCCAAAACGCATTTCGGTAGCTGCTGGTTTAGTCCACATGGTGTTTCTCCTGAATTTGGGTGATTAATCTGTACAACGTGTGCACAGTATGCACCGCATCATGACTTCTGTTCAGGGCTGTTTTACTTGAATCTGGCTCATGATTTTCACCAGCGCAGGGTAATGGTTGGGGCTGCTAATAACTGCAAGCTACTTACAACACGTAAGTGTGCGCGGGCACTTCTGGCAGGCCTTCAAACAGCGGTCTGGCGAAGTAGTAGCCTTGAAACAGGCTAATACCAAAATCGACCAGGGGTGCTAATTCTTCTTTGGTTTCTACGCCTTCGGCAATGACCTGTATGCCGAGGCCGTGACACACATCAATAATACTTTTGACGATGAGTTGCTTGGTTTTGTTTTCGTCAATGCCTCGGATCAGGTTCATGTCGAGTTTGATGATATCAGGTTGCCATTCGGCAAGCAGATTCAGACCTGAGTAGCCCGCACCAAAATCATCAATCGCGGTTAAAAACTGGTGTTTTTTGTATTCGGTAAAAATGCTTTTGAGGTGGGCGTGATCGGTGATTTTTTCTGCCTCGGTGACCTCAAACATGATTCTCTTTTTGTCAAAGCCCAGTTCATCACACACGGCCAGGGTGGAGCGAATGCAGTTCTCCGGCTTGTACACGGCATTGGGCAAAAAGTTGATGGAGAGGATTTCGTTGAAGTGCAGGCTGTTGGCCAAGCGGATGGACTTGGAGCGGATGATCTGGTCGAAGCTGTGCACCCTGGTTTCATCAATCTGATTCAGAATATAGGCGGCAGGCTGGTTTTCAAGCCCACGCACCAGGCTTTCGTAACCCCATACTTGTTGCGCACCAAAATTGACAATAGGCTGAAAAGCCATTGAAAACTCAATGCCAATACTTTGCGGGTTACATTTTTGACAACTCTTTGTGAGCTCCATGTCATTACACCTGATATCTTTATACAAATAAGATTGTAGGCCAATGATAGTCGCAGGCATTTGCCGATTAACCCGCCATTTCTGATGCTGTTTTCACATTCAAGGGCTTGCCTTGTAGCAGTGCTGGAAACGGCTGACTTTCTCGGCGCGTTTTGACTGAAATTGACCAAATAAAAACCCGACACTTGGTCGGGTTTTGGTCATTTCAGCCTAGGCTAAAATTATTTGTTCATGACGTACATGGTTACTTCAAAGCCAAAACGCATTTCTGTAGCAGCTGGTTTAGTCCACATGGTGTTTCTCCTGAATTTGGGGGGTTAATCTGTACAACGTGTGCACAGAATGCGCTGCGTTTTGATGTTTGTTCAGGGCTGTTTTACTTGAAACTGGCTCATGATTCTCACCAGCGCAGGGTAAGATTTCAGGCAGCTAATATTTGAAACTCTGTCGCTTTTACAACAGGTTTTACCTGACGATTTTCGCGTAACATTTCTACCAGCCCATAACGGGACATGGTTTTTAAAGTCCGCGACAAATTACTTTGTTTTCGGCCTGTAATGAGGGCGAGTTCAGTAATGGATGCAGGCCGGGAATCTTGGATTACTCTCAACAACGCACGATTTTCGTCGCTCAACACTTCAGCCAGCGACTTCATGGATGAAAACCAGATTTTGGGTTCATCTGCGGCGGGTTGGTATTCCCCACGCGCTATCGCGAGCATACGATCACGAAACTGTACTTCTGGCATGATGCCTATGGTGATTCGGCCATTCATTTCAGCTCCTTTAACAGGCGGTCAACTTCTGCAAAAAAATCAGTGAGCAATTGCCCGGCATCTTTGAATTCATAGGGCACACCTTGATCTGTGGCATGCCTGTGCTGATGGTCATAAGGCAGGCGTTGCCCCGCATATTTAAATTTTTTGGGCGATTTGATGGCATGACTATTATCATAGCCCATGAGCCGCTTTCCATACTTGTCATGCAATCTGAGTGAATAGCGAATACCATGGGGAATGGCATCAGATACATGCACTTGCCATACTTCAAACTTGAGCCAGTATCCCCCTTCCAATACATAGAGGGTGTCATGCATTTCCAGCAATGTGTTTAATGTATGATCGTTTTGCATTTATATATCATCTGATGATAAATGTAAAGTTAGCCAACTGTCATTCCAGAGAATTTCGGGCAAATCAGCCGCATAAAATTAACATAAATTATCACATTAAAATACAAAAAAACCGACACTCAGTCGGGTTTCAGGCATTTAAGTATGAGCTGAAATTAATAGTGGCGTATTTGGCAATGCATTGCTTACTCGAATAATTAATGCGCAACAGCCTAGGCGGCCAAGGGCACTTTCAAGCTTAAAGCTGAATCCTGCATTTTTTACTTTGCGCCAATATGCGTTTTGTCTGCTAGCGCACAGACAGCATGTTTAGGCGCAGTTACGCTAGTGCATGAAATAAAGAGTGGCTGCATTTCATACCCAGCCACTTATCTTGTTATCACTCAGAAACATCCCTCTTTTTGTTGTGTTCCGCGGTGATTCTCTCAATCGAATGTGACTCTTTCAGATGAGGAGAACGTCATCGTCATTAAAGCTTTAATCCACTCGGCACGCATTGCCATTTCAACGCCTTTTGACAGGAACACCGAGTTATTGCGCTCTGAGTTGTTTAGTATTGAACAATTGAAACAGCATGCGGTGATGATGGCTGGACAGCATCATCTTGATCCGGCGCCTGGCCCGGACATGCTATTGCCGAGGCTGGCCGAGAACGAACAGGTGTTGCTTGCCGCTTATGATGTGGTGACGGCGGCGGCGGTGCCCGGCCAGCGCATTGTTTCGGCTGAGGTCTGGTTGCTCGATAATTTTTACCTGATTGAGCAGCAGATTGATCTGGCGCGGCGGCATTTGCCGCTGGGCTACAGCCGCCAGTTACCGCGCCTGCTCGATGGCCCGTCTGCCGGGTTTCCACGTATTTATGATTTGGCCCTGGCGCTGATTTCGCACATGGATGGCCGCATTGATAACGACAATGTGACGGATATTATTGCCGCCTACCAGAGCGTGGAATCGCTCAAGATGGGCGAGCTCTGGGCGTTTCCCATCATGTTGCAACTGGCGCTACTGGATAACCTGCGGCGGATTGGCTTGCGCATTGTCAGCCGCCGTGAAGAACTGGACACTGCGGTGGACTGGGCAGACCGCATGCTGGCCACGGTGGAAAAAGCACCCAATAAGCTCATTTTACTGCTGGCCGAGTTTGCCAATGCCGATGTGCCATTAACTGCTGCATTTGTGGAAGAGTTTTACTCACGGTTGCAGGCACAAGGGCCAGCCATGGTGATTGTGCAAACCTGGGTGGAGCAAAAACTGCTGGAACAGGGTGTGACCGCCTCACAGCTCACAGAAGTGGCTGGCCGGGTGGCGGCTGCCAGCCAGATTTCGATTGCCAACAGCATCGGCAGCTTGCGCTTTATCGGCGCGATGGACTGGCGCGTGTATGTGGAATCACTCAGCGCGGTGGAGCATGCGCTGGCGGACGACCCGGCGCAGATGTATGCCTTGCAGGATTTTGCAACGCGCGACCGTTACCGGCATGTGATTGAAGAGGTGGCGCGCGACAGTAACCACAGTGAGCTGGTGGTGGCCCGTGAAGCGGTGGCGCTGGCGCAGATTGCGGCAACCCGCCTGGGGCCGGAAGCCAGAACAGCCCATGTGGGTTATTCTCTGATTGAACAGGGACGCGATCAGCTGGAACAACAGGTGGGCAAGCGCCTGTCATGGCAGGTACGAGCCACACGACTCAGTCAACAGTTTTCATTGCCGCTTTACCTGCTGCCGATTTTGCTGCTCACCCTGTTGCCGACGTGGGGGGTGTTATCGCGCGTACTTAGCCTCACGCTAACCGATGGTCTTTTTTGGGCTTTGTTGCTGCCGGTGATGATCAGTGCCTCGGCGCTGGCCATTGCGCTGGTCAACCTGTGCGCCACACTGATACTGCCGCCCCGTGCCCTGCCCCGGCTGGATTTTTCAACCGGCATCCCTGACAACAGCCGCACGCTGGTGGTGATTCCTACCCAGCTCAGCAGCCGGCAGGCGATTGATGGCCTGATCGAAGCGCTGGAAATTCGTTACCTGGGCAATAGCGACCCCAATCTGTTTTTTGCCCTGCTCACCGATTATTACGATGCGACCGCCTGCACCTTGGCCGGTGATGAAGCTTTGCTGCAGCATGCCCGCGAGGGCATTCAGGCCCTGAATGAAACTTACCGGGAGGACAGGCCGTGTATTTTCTACCTGTTTCACCGCCCAAGACTGTGGAATCCGCATGAGCAGGTATGGATGGGCTATGAGCGCAAACGCGGCAAGCTGGAAGAACTGAATGCCCGGCTGCGCGGCGGCGCACAGGATGCCTTTTCAGAAATTGTGGGTGATACCACCATTTTTGAGTCCATACGCTACGTGATCACGCTGGATACCGACACTCAGCTGCCACGCGACACCGCCAAAAAACTCATCGGCAACCTGGCCCATCCGCTCAACCGGCCGGTCTATGACCCCGAAAAAGGGCGGATTGTGCAAGGCTACGCCATTTTGCAGCCACGTGCGTCCATCGGCATGGTCAGCGCCGACCAGTCCTGGTTTTCCAAACTGTTTGCGGGGGAATCCAGCATAGACCCATACACGCGAGAAGTGTCTGACGTGTATCAGGATATTTTTGGCGAAGGCTCGTTTATCGGCAAGGGCATTTATGATGTGGATGCCTTCCGGCTGGCGGTGGATGGCCGCTTTCCAGAAAACCTGATTCTGAGCCACGATTTGCTGGAAAGCGGCTATGCGCGCTCGGCGCTGGTCAGTGATGTGGACCTGATCGAAGAGCACCCTGCCAGTTATGTGATTGAAATGAGCCGTCGGCATCGCTGGATCCGCGGCGACTGGCAACTGGCAGGCTGGCTGTTGCCGCGTGTGCCGGGGCCTGCTTTGCCCAATGCTGCCAACACCAACCGCTGCCATAACCAGCTGACCGCGCTGCTGGTCTGGAAGATTTTCGACAACCTGCGGCGCAGCCTGGTCTCGCCCTCGTTATTGCTGTTGTTACTTGTCGGCGGCTTGTCTGGCATGGGCCCGGCATGGCTTTGGCCATTACTGGTGGCCAGCGTGGTGATGCTCTCGCCGCTGGTCTCGCTGCTGATTGAAGCCGTGCGCAAGCCGGAAGCCAGAGACTGGCTCACCCACTGTTTATTCACGGTGCGTTCGGCGAATCGACCATTGCTGCTGGCCTTACTCACCCTGGCCCTGCTGCCTTATGATGCATGGATCTGCCTGGACGCCATTTTTCGCTCCGGGGTGAGGATGCTGTTCACGCGGCGCGGCTTGCTGATCTGGCATCTGGGCGCTTATGCCAAGCGCAATGCCCGCCAGACCCTGCTCGATTTCTTCCTCGAAATGTGGATTGCGCCTGCCATGGCCCTGGTATCGGGCGTGGCGCTGTGGATGCAGCCGACACTCCCGCCGAGCAGCCAGTTATGGGCTTATGCCTTGTTATTGCTGATGTGGTTGCTCTCCCCCGCGATTGGCTGGTGGATCAGCCGGCCGCTGGCACAGGAAGCGCCCGCCTTCAATAAAGCCCAGCGCGCACTTTTACACCGCTCGGCGCGGCGGACCTGGCGTTTTTTCACCCAGTTTGTCGGGCCGGAACACCATTGGCTGCCGCCGGATAATTTTCAGGAATATCCGGTCGCTGCGGTGGCTGCGCGCACCTCGCCCACCAATATCGGCATGGGCTTGCTGGCCAATCTGGCGGCCTATGATTTTGGCTACATCACGGGGGGCGCGCTGATCACGCTGACATCCAACACATTGACCACCCTGTTCAAGCTGGAGCGTTATCGTGGCCACTTTTACAACTGGTATGACACCAGCACCTTACAGCCGCTACATCCGCAATATGTGTCTTCGGTAGACAGTGGCAATCTGGCCGGCTGCCTGCTGACCCTGCAAGCAGGATTGATCGAGCTGAAATCACAGCCGGTGTTATCCAGCCAGGTGTTTCAAGGTTTGCAGGACACCTTTCAGATCTTTGTTGAGGAGGCCACTTCATCGGCATCCCCTTTGCTGACACCCCAGATTTCACGCATCAGCGAAACCTTGCAAACGGCAGTGCTGCACGCGCACGCGCCCTCCTCACTTGAGGAGATTGCAAGGTGCGTGCAGGCGCTGCTGGCAATGGCTGACACCCTGCTTGTGTGCTTGCCTGAAACGATAGAGCGCACTGGCCCGATGGCCTATTGGGCACATGCGTTTCATCAGCAATGCCAGGCACTGGCTGACGAGGCCGCAGTGTTCTCCCATGCCGGACATGGCATGGGCCAGCTGCCTTCATTAATGCAACTCGCGGCGCAGGATGCGGCTGACCCTGCCGCCTCTGTGGCCATGGTGCGCATGGAGACGATAGACCGCCTGCTCACCTATTGCCGCGCACTGGCGGTGATGGACTTTGAGTTTTTGTACGAACACGCGCGAGATTTACTCAGCATCGGCTTTGATGTGGGTGAGCGCCGGCGCGATCCGTCCTGTTATGACTTGCTCGCCTCGGAAGCGCGACTGGCGAGTTTTCTGATGATTGCTGAAGGCCAGCTGCCGCAAAAGCACTGGTTTGCACTGGGGCGCCTGCTCACCAGTCATGGCGGCAAAGTGAGCCTGATTTCGTGGAGCGGCTCGATGTTCGAGTACCTGATGCCCAGCCTGCTCATGCAGGATTATGACAATACTTTGCTCGGGCAAACCTGTAGAACCGTCGTCCAGCGCCAGATTGAATATGGTCGCCAGCGCGCCGTGCCGTGGGGCATCTCGGAATCGGGCTACAACACCACAGATACCAGCCAGACCTATCAATACCGTGCGTTTGGCATTCCGGGCCTGGGCTTCAAACGTGGTCTGGGTGACGATCTGGTGATCGCACCGTATGCCAGCGCCCTGGCGCTGATGGTGCTACCAGATGAAGCGTGTCGCAATTTACAGCGACTGGCACAGGCCGGTTTTCTAGGTGATTATGGTTTTTTTGAGGCGATTGATTACACGCCTTCGCGTGTGCCCAGAGGGAAAAACCATGCCGTTGTACGCTCGTTCATGGCCCACCATCAGGGCATGAGTTTGCTCGCGTTTAACCATGTGCTGCACAACAAGCCGATGCAAAGACGCTTTATGTCGGCACCCCTGGTGAAAGCCACCGAACTGCTGCTGCAGGAAAGAGTCCCTAAACGCGGGGCCACCCTACATCCGCACATGGCAGAAGTCACCGCCGCCGCCAAACCACCGGCACCGGACGCCTCGGGCATCATGCGGGTATTCACCGCGCCTAATGCTGCGATTCCGGAAGTGCATTTATTATCCAATGGCCGCTATCACGTCATGGCCAGCCATGCGGGCGGCGGCTATAGTCGCTGGGGAGACCTGGCGCTGACCCGCTGGCGCGAAGACACCACCAGCGATGGTTCCGGCACGTTTATTTATTTGCGCGACTGCGACAGCCGGCGTTTCTGGTCCACCGCCTACCAACCGACACTCACACCAGCAGAGCACTACGAGGCCATTTTTGTGCAGGGACGCGCCGAATACCGGCGTCGCGACGCATCGATTGAAACGCATACCGAAATTGCGGTCTCGCCCGAAGATGATGTTGAAATCCGCCGGGTGACGCTGACCAATCTGTCCTCCAGAACACGCCACATGGAGGTGACCAGCTATGCCGAGGTGGTGCTGGCCACGCTCAATAGCGATCTGGCGCATCGCGCATTCAGCAATCTGTTTGTGCAGACCGAAATTTTGCCTGAACGGCAGGCGATTCTTTGCACCCGTCGACCGCGTACACCGGATGAACAGACGCCGTGGATGTTTCACCTGCTGGCGGCACCGGACATGGTGGCTGATACGATTTCGTTTGAAACGGACAGGGCGCGGTTTATCGGTCGTGGACACACGCTGGCTAACCCGCTGGCGCTGGATACTCAGCATGCCCCCGGTCACTTGTCGAATACGGCTGGTGCGGTGCTGGACCCGGTCGTGGCGATCCGGCGGCGTTTGACCTTACTGGAAGATGCCTCGGCCAGTGTGCATTTCATTACCGGCGTGGCAGACACACGCGAAGGCGCATTAATGCTACTGAGCAAATATTGTGACCGGCATTTTATTGCACGTGCGTTTGAAATGGCCTGGTTTCATAGCCAGGGTGTACTGCGCCATATCAACGCCACCGAAGCCGATGCGCAAAATTATGGTCGACTGGCAGGGTCCATCATTTATGCCCACCCGCTGCGCCGTACCGCACCCGCCATGATCGCCCGCAATCGGTTGGGGCAGTCCGGACTGTGGCGCTTCAGCGTCTCCGGCGACCTGCCGATTGTGCTGCTGTGCATCGGCGACCTGGACCGCATTGGCCTGGTGAAACAGTTATTGCAAGCGCATGCCTACTGGCGGATCAAAGGCTTGCCGGTCGATCTGGTGATTATCAATGAAGACTTTTCCGGCTACCGGGCGGTGTTGCAAGACCAGATCATGGGCTTGATTAACACCGGGGTGGAGACCAAAAGCGTCAACCAGCCGGGCGGCATCTTTGTGCGGCGCATCGATGACCTTTCAGAGGATGAACGCGTGTTGTTTCTGACCGTGGCGCGCATGGTATTGACCGACAACACAGATACCCTGCTTGAGCAGGTGGAGCGGCGCGCATTGCAGGAGCGCCTGACGGACCGCTTTGAAGCCTCGCTATACAGTGAACCGCAGCCCGCCCCGCCACTGCCTGAACCGGCACTGATTTTTCAGAATGGCTGCGGTGGATTTACCCCGGACGGGCGCGAATATGTGATCCGCCTGGCACCCGGGCAAACCACCCCAGCGCCGTGGGTCAATGTCATTGCCAGCCCGCATATCGGCACCGTTGTCAGTGAAAGTGGCAGTGCCTACACTTGGGTAGAAAATGCCCATGAGTTCCGCCTGACCACCTGGCACAACGACCCGGTCACCGACCCGAGTGCAGAAGCGGTGTATATCCGTGATGAGGAAACGGGTGCGTTCTGGTCACCCACGCCTTTACCGGCGGGTGGACAAGGCGGCTATATTTGCCGTCATGGCTTTGGTTACAGCGTGTTTGAGCATACCGAGTCCGGTATCGCTTCGACACTGCACACCTATGTGGCGATGGATGCGCCAGTGAAATTTGTGGTGATTAAAGTGAGCAACCGCTCGGACAGGCCGCGCCGCTTGTCTTTAACCGCCTATTGGGAGCTGGTCTTGGGCGAGTGGCGGCATGCCAATCATATGCATATCGTGACCGAGGTCGATACGCATAGCGGAGGATTGTTTGCGCGCAATGCCTATGGCCGCGGCTGCGGTGACCGCCTGTTTTTTGCGCATGTCAGCGGACAGGTGTCGTCTGTCAGTGGCAGCCGTTCTGCCTTCCTGGGCCGTAATGGCACCTTGAAAAACCCGGTGGCCATGCAACGCAAACGGCTATCGGGCATCACCGGCGCAGGCCTCGACCCGTGTGCCGCATTGCAGAGCCATATCGAGCTGGCCGTGGGTCAGGAGCATGAGGTGGTGTTTGTACTGGGGGCCACGGAGAATGCCGATACCGCCAGGCAGCTGATCCAACAGTTCAGCTCGCCGGTGGCTGCACGCGAGGCGCTGCAAGCAGTGTGGCAATACTGGAAGCACACGCTGGAGGCGGTACAGGTAGAAACCCCTGACCCGGCGCTGGATGTACTGACCAATGGCTGGCTGCTGTACCAGACCATCTCCTGCCGCCTGTGGGCACGGAGCGGCTATTACCAGTCCGGCGGCGCCTATGGTTTTCGCGATCAGCTGCAGGATACCATGGCCCTGATTCACACCACGCCCGGACTGGCGCGCGCGCAACTGTTGCGCTGTGCTGAACGCCAGTTTCCGCAAGGGGACGTGCAGCACTGGTGGCATCCACCCCATGGACAAGGTGTCAGAACGCATTTTTCGGATGATTATCTGTGGCTGGCCTATGCCACCTGCCGTTATGTGACGACCACCGGGGATACCGGCGTGCTGGACGAGCCCGTGCATTTTCTGGAAGGGCGTGCATTAAAGCCGGAAGAAGAAGCCTGTTACGACCAGCCCCAACGTTCCAACGAAGTCGCCAGCCTGTATGCGCATTGTGTACGCGCCATTGAATATGGCTTGCGTTTTGGCAGCCATCAATTGCCACTGATGGGCTGTGGTGACTGGAACGATGGCATGAATCTGGTCGGGCGGGATGGCAAAGGCGAGAGTGTCTGGCTGGCGTGGTTTTTATATGAAAACCTGCAATTGTTTTCCGGCCTGGCACGTCGCCGGGGCGATACGACATTTGCGGACAGCTGCAGCAACAACGCCAGTCAACTACAGGCAGCTATCGAAACCCACGCCTGGGATGGCGCATGGTACAAACGCGCCTATTTTGATGATGGCTCGCCCCTGGGTTCCGCCAGCAATGAGGAATGCAAGATCGATTCGATCAGCCAGAGCTGGTCTGTCCTCTCGGGTGGTGGCGATGCAGACCGCGCGCGTCTGGCCATGCGGGCCGTCGATCAATACCTGGTCAAACCCGACGCAAAGCTGGTGCAGTTGCTAACACCGCCTTTTGATCGATCCGCGCTTGAACCAGGTTATATCAAGGGCTATGTGCCAGGGGTGCGTGAGAACGGCGGCCAATATACCCATGCAGCGATCTGGGCCTGTATGGCCTATGCCAGACTGGGTGATCACGCCCAGGCCTGGGCCTTGTTCGAGATGCTGAACCCGATTCATCATGCCAGGGACATCACTGAAGTCGAACGCTATAAAGTCGAACCGTATGTGATGGCGGCTGATATTTATGCAGCGTCGCCACACACGGGCAGAGGAGGCTGGACCTGGTATACCGGCGCCGCCGGCTGGATGTACCGGCTAAGCCTGGAAACCCTGCTGGGCATTCAGCGCGAAGAGGATCACCTGCTGATCGCCCCTTGCGTACCCGCGCACTGGCACAGTTATAAAATCCATTACCGTTACCATGAAACCCTGTACCACATCACCCTGCTGCGCGTGGTCAAGGACCAGAATCGGGGCCAGAACCAGAACCAAAATCAGGAAATCAGCGTAATCATGGATGGCGTGAAAATATCGACCGGGATGTCCGGTGCCATGCAGCAGAGGATTCCGCTATGCAATGACCAGCAAACACATACGGTGGAGGTGTTTTTTTAACCCTTAACAGCCGCTGGCTGAAGACGCCAGCGGCTTTTCGCGCTATTCAGAGTGACAGGCCAGAAAACGCGCAACCGCTTCAATAAACGGCTGCGGTTGCTCCGCATGCACCCAGTGGCCGGTTGGCATGGTCACAAACTCGGCGCGTGCAAAATGACGTTGAATATCGGCTACATCATTTGCTTGCACATAATCACTGTGCGCACCGCGGATAAACAGGCTAGGTTTTTCAAAGTGCGCTGACAGTGACGCCTGGAAATCCCCATCATTGGCTTTCAGGGCTGGCAGGTTGATCCGCCACTGCAACTGCCCTTCTATTTTGACCAGATTGGTGAGCAAAAACTGGCGCACCATCACATCACCAATACCGGCAGCTAGCACCTTATCGGCCTCGCTGCGTGTGTGCACTTGGCTCAGGTCTACAGCCAGCATGGCATCTATCAGATGCCTATGCGCGTCCGCATAGGCACGCATGGCCATATCCACCACCATCAGCGTGTGCAGGCGTTCGGGGTAGCGCGTGGCAAACTGCATGGCGACTTTGCCGCCGAGCGAATGGCCGAGCAGGTGCACCTGCTCCAAACCCAGCGCGTTGAGCACCGCTAATAAGTCACCCGCCATTTCAGCATAGGTTTGAGAATCACTGTGCGGCGAGCGGCCATGATTGTGCAAATCGACACTGATCACCTGATAGTGCTGCGAAAGCTGTCTGGCGATACTGCCCCAGTTATCGGCAGAGCCAAACAGGCCATGCAGCAGAATGAGGGGTTGGCCTTGGCCTGAGGTTTGCGTGTGTAATTGCATGATTGACGATGAAGGACGTGGCTTGACACTATGTTATAACAAAGTGGCCATTAAACAGAGGGGCGATTTCCTATCAGGCGCGGCTGGGCCGACCCAGGGCAGGTCAGCCCTTTCCTACGCAAGTATCAGAATTCCATCTCTTACGGAGGGCCCCTTATTTTTGAATAATGAACACTCGATCATTCAATCAATGAGGAAACACCATGAACAATACAATCAAATCTCTTTTGCTGGTCAGCGCGTTGACATTGCCAATGGCTGGTTTTGCAGCTGACGGCGACTCAATGGGAACAAAAATAGAAGATTCAGTGATCACCACCAAAGTCAAAGCCGCCTTTGCCAAAGACAAAGTGGTGAGTGCGACCGATATCAAGGTTGAAACAGACAGCAACGGCCTGGTGCAATTGTCCGGGACAGCCAGCTCTCAAAAAGAGGCTGATAAAGCCGCACTGTTGGCCAAAGGTGTTAAGGGTGTCACTGCTGTCAAAAACGATATTGTGGTTGCCAAATAAACTACCCACCTCTCTGCGCGTGCCTTAACACGGTCAGGGAAATAAAAAAACGCCTGTTATACGGGCGTTTTTTTACGCCCTTCATGTATGCCTACCCGAAGATCTTATTGAGATTATATTTAGCCAGTAACGGTTACACAGCACACACATCCATGCCGAATGTGTAACCCTCGAGTCAGGATAGATTGAGGGCAGCATGGGAAGTGGGTATTTACATGCTGGCATTTTATGCAGATGCGTGACGCGCACTTGTGCTTGTTTGCTTAATAATTGAACTGCTTCTCTTGCGTTAGCAATGCTTGTAACGCACAGACGCTCCCGGTAAAAGGATTGGATATGATCGACAGCAAGCGCTGTAGATCAAGGTGATGCACAAGCGCTCGCATCTGCCCCTTATTTTCTGCCCCTTATTTTCTGCCCCTTATTTTCTGCCCCTTGATTTTCTGCCTCTTGTTGATTGTTAAATCCATCACATTGGATTCGGTGAATAACGGATGGGTGAACAACACACAGAAGCCGCTGCAGCGTTTACAGCCAAAAAAATAAGCGCCAACATGAATGTTAGCGCTCACTCTAATATGCAGTCTTGCCTTCACTGGCTGCGGCATATAAACGCAGCGAAATACAGACGGCTGGATTGCACGGTGTCAGGCCATGGCATGTGCGCCCATTTTCAGGCACTCTGCCGCACACAGTCGACAGGCATTGGCACAGGCCTGGCAATGGTCTGCTGGATGTTTGGCACATTCTTCCGCACAGGCGTTGCAGATCTCGGCACAGTCTTCACAGACTAATTCTACAAACACGCTGTCACGCGCAATAAACGAGGCCGTCAACCGGCAAAAGTCCGCACAATCCATATCCAGCGCAATACAGGTAGCCATGGCTGGATCCGCGGCACTTTCACATGCAATTGCACAGGATTCACAAGCATCTGCGCATTCCTTGCATAACGCCATACAGTGCTGGAATTGTTGATCTGTCATGATGTTTCCTTCACTTGATAACACACGTGTTCAAATCAAGACCCGCCCTCCCGCCTTTACTTGCCACCAGGCAAACAGGCGGGAAAACGGCGGGGTGCTCTGCAACCCCAGACGATGGGCGAAGCTATTGATTGGTGACGCCAGTGCCGCCATCTGCAGGTTTCTGCTGAAAGCGTTTGCTTTTTTCCATATTGCCCGGCTTGGATTGCTTACTGGAGGTGCCTTGCTTTTGATTCGCATTGGTTCCACCATTGTTATCCGGCTGTGCCTCCAGATAGTTACCATTCTGGTTGGTATCAGGCACCTGGTTTTTCTGCTGCTGTGCCGGTGGTCCTGCGTCTGCAGCCTCGGCAACGGTCAAACCGGTAGAAAACGCAAATGCGGACGCTAACAATACAGTGAGTAATTTTTTCATCATATGCTTCCTCGAAAAGTGGTGAGTTCACCCGCGCTTGTTGTAATGCGGGCATACCCCCATGCTACTCAAGCCATCACTGACTGTATGTCAGCAGCCACACTAATATGCTGTAGGAGGATCGATTCAGCAGTGTGGATTCATTCGCTGTCACTTTGATTCCTAGGGATTACTCATTCCCTGTCAGCTTGCCATGGCTGCGTATCCAGGCAATCACTTTCAGCAGCTCATCAGGCGTGATGCCATTATTAGCATCCGAAGGATCCATCAACCCTTTACCTTTCGCCCCCATGCCGCCATTGGTGCCATGCCACACCGTCTCAAACATGCCCTTGTTGGTGGCATCTTTCGGGTAATTGTAATTCGGTCCGGTCAATGCAGGCCCCACCTGCCCACCGGCATCAGGCCCATGACACTGCGTGCAGGAATAAAGCTGGAATATTTTCTTGCCGGCTTTAATTGCGTCTTCTTTACCCACATAAGGATTTTTGCCTGAAGCTAAAAATTCTTTCGCGGCTGGCGTATCAAACAGTTCAGGCTTGATCTCAAGGGGTGAACCATCCTGTGTTTTAACAAATTTGATGGCCGGGCCGCTCGCGGCTGCCGATGCGCTTTCACCGGAACCGGATTCATTTTTGTTACACGCGGTGAGACTGGTCATCAAAATCAACATGCCTAGGCCTAGTTTTGTATTCATCTTTATTCTCCTTGGTAAATGAAGTGTTCTTTTATGAACTGAATGCTGGACTGGAACATTCATTGCAAATTGATTATGAATAAAAGAAAAAGCCACGCCCATGTAACAACGGCGGAATCTCGTGTGGGACAATTCGGACAGACTGGAATGAAAAAACCTCACCATGCAGGCATTCATGACGTAAAAAAACCTGGATTTCTCCAGGTTTTTCATCCTCTGCTAATTAACCTTGTTGCTTGTTACTTTGCTGGGATTTGCCTTGCTGGCTGCCGGGCGCTTGCTGCTTGCCGCCCTGCGCATGTTGCTGTTGCTGTTGCTGTTGCTGGTCTTTAATCTTGGAACCAGATTTGTCCTGCTGCTGATTTTTGTTGTTTTGTAAATTTGCCATAGTTAAATCTCCTTCGGAATACTTTTCGGCCAAACCGTTACCTGAATTGTTTCGTTTAGAAAATGAAGTAACGTGAGTTCATGATAAAAGTGTTTAGGGCGTAGCTTTATCGTCAAAGCGCCTAATCTACTGTCAGACTTTCTTAATCAAGATGCTGTAAAACTGTGCTTTGAATCGCCCTTTTTCAGCAAATGCACAAACTTTCACATGATTAAGGTGGTTTGTTAACTTGATTGATATTTAAAGGCAAATGCTTCATTTAATAGATGTGGCTCACATTGATTGTGCCCACTTTTGTGGAAAACCACGAGGAGCAGATTAGAAAGGCTGACATTGCCGCGCTATCGCGGCAAGCAGTGCTCTATTTGGGCTTATTCAGTTTCACTGAGCTCCATCACCGTCTTATATGAAATAGAGTTAACAGACCTTGGTTGCCTAAAACAGCATCCGTCACGGCAGGATTCCCGCTCTTGAAGCAAGGTCTGAGAGCGTTTTTTTGTTAAACCTCCTTCTATTCCCCGTTAATAGGTACCTGTCCTTAAGGGCGCTTTGGAAGACAGCGCGTGATTTGATATGTGCGATGTGTTTGTCATGGGTTTGGCGCTTCGCATTTGACTACTCGTAGCGCGTCTTTCTGATTTAGTAAAAACGCCCGTTTCTCCTTTTAAGCGGAAAGCACTCACCGTGTTCATCAAGTTCTCAGCTTGCTCAACGAGCGATTCAGCCGCCGCTGCCGCCTCTTCAACCAAGGCTGCATTTTGTTGCGTCACTTCGTCCATATTGCCAATCGCTTGGTTAACTTGCTCAATACCAGAACTTTGCTCATTGGACGCCGCAGCAATTTCGCTCATGATGTCGGTTACACGTTGCACCGAACTGACAATTTCGTCCATCGTTCTACCGGCATTCTCGACCAGATTAGTCCCCTCTGCTGTTTTATTCACGGAGTCCGTAATCAATTCTTTAATCTCTTTCGCTGCGCTGGCTGAGCGCTGGGCCAGGTTTCGCACTTCACCTGCCACCACAGCAAAACCACGCCCCTGTTCGCCTGCTCTGGCTGCTTCTACTGCTGCATTCAAGGCCAGGATGTTGGTTTGGAAAGCAATGCCATCAATCACCGCAATAATGTCTTCAATTTTATGCGCACTCTCATTGATTGCGCTCATGGTATTCACCACTTCACCAACCACTTGTCCGCCTTTAATTGCAACACTTGAAGCTGCAGCGGCTAATTGGTTAGCCTGCTTGGCATTCTCTGCATTTTGTTTCACAGTTGAGGACAACTCTTCCATGCTTGACGCCGTTTCCTCTAAACTGGATGCTTGCTGTTCAGTGCGTGAGGAGAGGTCATTGTTCCCTGAAGAGATTTCCCCGGCAGCGGTATTAATCGTCTTGCCAGCGTCACGTATCGACAAAAGCACCTCTGTCATATTATCCAGCAAAGCATTGATCCCAGAACAAAGGCTACCAATAGCACCTGATTTTCCGTCCAGGGGAATTCGGCTTACCAAATTTCCAGCCTTGGCATCTTCAATCACTTGTTGTGACTCAGCCACCGCATCTTCCAGCGCACGAGCAGCCTGATATTGCGCTGTAATATCCGTGGCAAATTTCACCACCTTGATGACTTTGCCTTCTTCATCAACAATCGGGTTGTAGCTGGCTTCTAGCCAGATTTCGTTTCCGGCTTTACCGATACGTTTAAACTGCCCCACTTGTGGTTCATTGCGATTCAGTGCTGTCCAGAATGCCTTATATTCTGCACTATTTCTGTAGGATGACTCGACAAAGACGTCATGAGGCTTGCCTTTGATTTCATTCAGACTGTAGCCCACTACCTTGCAGAAGTTATCATTTGCATCGGTCACAGTCCCGTCCGCCGTGAACTCAATAATCCCATTCACTTTAGAAATGGCTTCTAACTTGGCTAAAAATTCCAGGGTGTTGAGCTTGGTTTGATTAATATTGGTTTGGATAGAGACGAATTTTTCCAGGTTGCCTTTTGCATCGAACACCGGGTTGATGGCCAACGAGATCCAGTAAGACTCACCGCTTTTGTTGTAATTTAAAATTTCTTCATAAAACGGTTTGTTGGAATTTAATTTCTCACGAATTCTTTTTTTAGTCTCAGGATCGGTATTTTTGCCTTGCAGCAACTGTCCAGGATTTTTGCCTATCGCCTCTGCAAAACTATAGCCTGTAAGACGGGTAAACCCTTGATTGACATATTCAATCATGCCTTTTGCATCGCTAATCACCACCGAGTTATCGGTTTCGTTAGCCACTAACGAGAGTGTTTTGGCTTGCGCTTCCATTGCCACTTGTGCAGTAATGTCAGAAGCATACTTAACGACTTTGTAAGGTTTGCCATTGATATCAAAAATGGGGTTGTACGAGGCTTGCAACCAAATCTCCTTGCCTCCTCGACCTAACCGCATGTACCGTCCGGCGTCGGCTATGCCACCTGAGAGCTTTTGCCAGAACTGACGGTATTCATCACTGTTTTTGTATTCCGCATCAACAAACATACTATGATGTTGACCGACTATCTCTGACTTGCTGTATCCGGTTGCTTCGGCAAACACATCGTTTACATTTAAGATGTTTCCTTGCAAGTCAAACTCAATGACTGCCTGCAGTTTATTGATCGCGCTGATTTGCCCGGCATAATCCATTTCTTTGATTTTGGCAGCCGTGATATTGGTCGCATACTTGATCACTTTATACACCCGGTTGTTTTGATCAAACATCGGGTTGTAACTTGCTTCTAGCCAGAGATCCTTTTTCTGTTTGTTGATCCGCTTAAATTGGCCGGCCTGAAAACGTCCAGCAGCAAGTTCTGTCCAAAATTCTCGATATGCATTGCTATTGATTTCTTCTTCAGGCATAAATATTTTGTGATGTTGCCCGACAACCTCTTGCTTGGTATAACCCACCGCATTGAGGAAGTTGTCATTCGCATCAAGAATGATGCCCTCATGAGAAAACTCGATCACAGCTAATACCCGGTTCAATGCCGTTATCTGAGCTGTCAATTCATTCAAACGCTGCTCTGTCTGTTCCCCAGACCCATTCAGTAATTTACTCAACATGCTCATCCTTTTTCCCCGTTTAAAGCTGAATCAATGTTTGTTATAAAAAGCTTCTTATGCAGCTCATAACAATAAATAATATCGCGTTAATTTGTTTCGATGATTAAGCAAGGGATAGGCGTTTAATTCATTTGATTTAACAAATGTTTCTTTCTTGATTTTATTAATCTGTGTCCCGTCCTGAAATAAGTTGACATAAAACTCAAGACTGAATGAACGCCCAGTGAACTTCATCGGGCGTTTTTATTTTACTGACAGAGGTGGCCTCTCATACACAGCCTCTCTCACCATTTTCCTGGCCTCCTGCAGATTATTGGGTTTGTGAAACAGAATGTCTGCTTTTAAAATGTCCTTCACTCTCTCCGCCAACTCATTCTAATTGGCGCTTTAGTCGTGTGCAGCTTGCAATCGAATATGATTCATCATGAAAAATATCCCACCATTTTTGGCCCTAAAATTTAGTGCATTTAGTGTAAAAAGGACACTTTGAATACAAAAAAACCTGGAATACTCCAGATTTTTGAAATCGACCATCGCATTCATGAGTTTCTGCGATTGCCTTCACCACCATGCTGCTCATTTACACCAGGCAAAGGCTGGCTACCGGGCGCCTGATCTTTATCAACATGTGACTGCTTTTGGGCAGGATCCAGTTGCTCAACGCCAGCATCCTGGCCTTGCTGCTGTTGATCTTGCTTAGGCTGATCTTGCTTAGGCTGAACTTGATTGCGCTGGTCCTGATTCTGCTGGGCCTGGTTTTTCTGATCCTGGCCTGGCTGAGTCTGGTTATGTTGACCAGAGTTTTTCTGATCTTGACCTACTTGATTGTGTTGTGGATTTGCCATGTTGTAATCTCCTAAAATAAATAGATTCAGCCAGAGGGTTAGCAAAAGGTCTGAATCCTTCTTTGAAACTTGTAACCCCGAGTTATCTTAAGTGACTTTTAAACCGGCGGTTATCATCCATTCTGTTGTCAGAATAAGTAATACGTAAAGACCGTACTTGCCTATCCATTGATAATTTCACCCCCATTCGGGTGAATGACCTGACCCGTCATGTATGACGATTCCTGTCCGGCCAGGAATACATAGGCAGGGGCAATTTCGCTCGGCTGTGCAGGCCGGTTGAGCGGCACCTGGTGGCCAAAATTGCTGACTTTCTCGGCATCAAAGCTGGCAGGGATCAGTGGTGTCCACACCGGCCCGGGGGCCACCGCATTCACGTAAATCCCCTGCGCCACCAGTTGTTTGGAGAGCGAACGCGTAAAGGAAACCACAGCCCCCTTGGTGGCCGAATAGTCCAGTAACTCGGGACTGCCACGGTAGGCAGTGACCGAGGCCGTATTGATAATATGACTGTGGGCTTTCAAATGCGGCAATGCCGCCTTGACTAAATAGAACATCGAAAAAATATTGGTTCTGAAGGTATGTTCCAGCTGTGCCTGGCTGATGTCCAGAATGCTGGACTGGGGATATTGCTGGGCCGCATTGTTGACCACAATATCGAGCTGGCCAAACGTCTGGAGGGTGTCCTGTACTGCCTTCTTGCAAAAGGCTTCGTCGGCAATATCCCCCGGAATCAACAGGCAACGTCGCCCCCATGATTCGACCAGTTGCTGGGTTTTGAGCGCATCGTCATGCTCGTCAAGGTAGACAATGGCTACATCTGCTTCTTCTGCAGCAAAATGGACAGCCACCGCCCGCCCGATGCCACTGTCACCACCGGTAATCATGGCGACCTTGGTTTTGAGTTTACCGCTCCCCAGATAGTGGGGATCCATATAGCAGGGTGCGGGCACCATTTCGGCTTCTGATCCCGGTTGCGTATCCTGATGCTGGGGAGGATTAATCGTTTTTTCTGCGGTTTGCATGGCTTGGCTCCCGATTTCTTTACACTAGATGCATTCGATTTCCAGTCATTACATTCTGGTCATTGCGTACGAGGGTGATGACGATGCATAGCCACCCGCCACCTGTCATTGGTCAAACTCAGTTCGTCATATTCTTTTCCAGGTTAGGATTGGGATGGATGGCATCCTCTTTGCGATTTGGCTCACGCTGATGCTCACGGTTTGGCAGGCCCTCTGCAGGAATTTCGGGCGGCACGACGATGCCCTTCTCGCGCACGCTCTTCTGGTGAGGGGTTTCAGGCGGTGCCTTGATGCTATCGGAATCCATATTGCATGGCGGTTTGCGGGTGGTTACAGAATTGTCACAAGGGGGCACGGCATTGTTGACTGGCGGCGTATCGGCCAAACTCACCCGGGCAATAAAAGCAGTGCTGGCAATCAAGCAAAACAATAGAAGACTGAATAATTTATGCATGACTTTTGCTCCTTGGCAATAATGGGATAGCCCTAGTCCCCTTAATAGACTTCCATGAAGGGATTTCCATTCAACTCTAGAGCAATGCAACGCAACCAGTTATCAGGAAACATCTGATTTGGCTGTAAGAATATGCAGACTATAGCGGGCTGCTCAGCCCCCTATTCAAAGCTTGAATCATGGCTTGTATGCAAAGTCCTGCCCTTCAGGACGGGTGGGGTGTAAGACAATGCTGACAGCACAATCAGTGGTTACCCTATGGGTGGATACCCGCGCCATTTCTACACTGTTGAATGACACCCCCCTTATCAGAAAGCATGCATATGAATAGTCAGTCCTCGATCACAATACCGCCGCGCGAGGTGCAGGTGTGGATGGGGTGCGCACTGCTGACCATCGGCCTGGCAGGGTGTGCACAACCGGCCAAATTACCAGAGGCGGCCGGCTTTGGTCCTAACCCGGATTTGTCTTCCTATCATCCTGGCTGGCTTCCAACCGTTCAGGTAGCAAAAGCCGTGGGCTGGCCCGATGGTGAAAAGCCGTTGGCCGCGCCCGGCACCCATGTCACCGCATTTGCCAGTGGCCTGCAGCATCCTCGCTGGCTATACGAATTGCCCAATGGCGATATTCTCGTCGCGGAAACCAACCATACTGAAAAGAGCGATAAATTCAGCCTGAAAAGGTGGATTGCCAGCAAATTTATGGCGGATGGTGGCGCCGCAGCCGAAAGCCCTGACCGGATTATCCTGTTACGAGATACCGATGGCGATGGCACCGCCGACGAACGGCATACCTTTATCAGGAATCTGCACTCTCCCTTCGGCATGGCGCTAGTCGGCAATACCTTTTATGTCGGCAATGCGGACGCCTTGGTTAAATTTCCTTATCAGGAAGGGCAGACAGAAATTACAGCAGAAGCCACCAAAGTGACTGACTTGCCTGCCGGGCTTAACCATCACTGGACCAAAAACATTCTTGCCAGTCAAGATGGCAGCAAAATTTACGTCGCGGTGGGCTCGAACAGTAATGTCGGTGAAAACGGCATGGAGAGTGAAAAAGAACGTGCGGCCATTCTCGAGGTCGACCCCAATACCGGCGAGCGTGTATTGTTTGCCACAGGCTTGCGCAACCCCAATGGCATGGTATGGGAGCCGGATAGCGGCGCATTATGGGTGGTGGTCAATGAGCGCGACGAATTGGGCAGTGATCTGGTGCCGGACTATATGACCTCGGTCAAAAAGGACGGTTTTTATGGCTGGCCTTACAGCTATTACGGCCAGCATGTGGATGACCGCATCCAGCCAGCGAAGCCTGAACTGGTGGCCAAAGCCATCCCCCCGGATTACGCACTGGGCGCACACACCGCCTCCCTGGGCCTGGCCGTCGCCAGAGGCAACACACTGCCTGAAAAATTCCGCAACGGCATGTTTATCGGCCAGCATGGCTCATGGAACCGCATGCCTTATAGTGGTTATAAAGTAATTTTTGTGCCATTCGAAAATGGCAAACCGGCAGGCGAGCCGCTGGATGTGCTGAGCGATTTCCTCAATAAAGAGGGGGAAGCCAAGGGCCGTCCGGTAGGCGTACTGGTAGACAAGAAAGGCCACCTGCTGGTTGCCGATGATGTAGGCAATGTCATCTGGAATGTACAGGCTGATCGACAGCAAGCGGTTCAATAGGATGGCTGAACGTAACCAGGGAGTCTTGACTGCCTGATACAGACAGGCAGGTGCAATAAAACTGACAAAGCGATCAATAAAACACTGCCCCGCCACAGGCCATTACGTATTTCCTGCAATATAACTGGAGCGTTAAAAATGAAAGATATATTGTTGGTGTATGGTCACGCGCTGAGTCGCCACATGGTCAGTGATCTGATTCAGGCAGAACGGGCCATGTGTTTGGCCGATGAAGCGGCCAGCGTGAATGAAGCGATTACTAAAACCCGGCAACGCAAGTTTGATGTGGTGGTGCTGGACATCTCCGGACCAGAGAAAAATGGACTGGAGATTTTTTGTGATTTCAAGCAGGCATCTCCCGGCACGCCCGTGCTGGTCATCAATGGCAGTGATCAAATAGAGCGTATTGTCAATTTCATCCGTTTAGGCTGCGATGCCTACCTGCCTTATACCGCGACCAGCGAACAAGTGATTCCGGCAATCAGGGCACTGTCCCGCGGTCAGCACTATGCCATGCTGAATATTGGCGACCTCGCCGAAAAAAGCCGACACATGCCACATGAATGCCTGTCTATGCGGGAGTTGCAGATATTATTGAAGCTGATTAAAGGACAGCCGGTTAACGCGGTGGCGGAAGAACTCTCTATTGCCCCCAGTTCGGTCAGTGTGTTTCGTTCAAAAATACTTAAAAAAATGCATGTCAGCAATAATGCAGCCCTGATTCATTACGCGCTGGATCACTATTTGACGCCGCATCAACAGCATTAAGTTGCACTGCTGGCCGAGCAAGGCACAGCAGTGTCGTCATGGAGCGAGAGAAAATAGGCTTAGTTGGTCACGGCAAACTGCAATTGTTCAATCCCATCCCATGAAATCAATGTACTGATCAGCACGATGCCCAAGCCCAGGCTGGCAGTACCGGCGATGGCCATGGTCAGCATCGCTGTCGCGCCGCGCTCACGCAGGCCAAAGATATAATACACGCCGCGGTAAATCAGCATAACCGACCCCAAAACAGCAAAGACATGCACGACCACATTAAAATTAAAACTGGGTACCAGATAGACAAATGAGGCCAACCATAGGGGAATGGTGGCAATCGTAATCACCAATAAAGCATCGCGAAAAGTGGTTTTTATATTGACCATTTCAACCAGATTCTGGGTGACCCAGGCAACTGCCAGAATGGCAGTGACTTGTAACAGCAACACTTCACCGCCGATCATGAATAAACGGTTGCCAGGCAAGTTATCCATAAAGAGTTGGGGGTATTGGTGGTAGAGGCGTAAATACACCATCACACTCGATATGAAAGACAATGGCAACACGTACCACAATACTAACTGTGTCGAATTGGGCTTATCGATCGTGAACAATTTGGCATTTTTACTCTTGGGCGTCAGAAAGTAGAACAATCGCATGGGATTCATGATGGCTCCTTGGTCAGTATCTCGATTCAGCACCTCTAAATAGAGAGTGAACTAGTGAAGTAGCAAAATAGCCATCGGCAGATGACCGGACTGCTCTCGCCAACCGGCCAAAAGCATTGTATTGATTATGCGTAATCGCTCCTTGAAAACCACCCGGCAATGTCCGATTCATCTGTAGGAAAAATCGTATGCTGCCTATACGCTCTTTTTATGAGGAAAGGCCAGGCTTGCATGCGGAATGCAGGCGTAAAAAGCAGAGAAACCGCTTGATTTAGCTTGATGCCGACAGGTAAATCGGCAGATTCCTACAGCCTGCGGCCAGTGCGCTCCTTAGAATCCATTAATTGGAAATTGACAGGAAGGCATGTACTCATGAACCAGTGGCTAACACTTAATACCTTGTTCGGTTTAACCATAGACGAATGGCTGTACGCAGCGCTTATTTCAGCAGTGATTTATTTCGGGTTGTTTCACCTCTGGCAAACCGGCATCAAAAAGATGTATTCCGTGGCCCAGCGCACAAACACCCGCCTGGATGATATTGCGATAGAGGTACTGCAAAGCACCCGGCAGTTGACGATTTTTTTGCTCGCGGTGTTGATCGGTCTGCATGTGCTCGACCTCCCGGAAAAATGGGTAACCCGGCTGGACCATGTGTTATTTATCACCATTGGGCTTCAGCTAGCCGTCTGGCTTAACACAGGGGTCGGCCTCTGGGCACGTGAACATTTGCGGTCCGTCGATGGTCCTGCACCTTCGGTCAACCCGGTGATGACCACAGTGCTTTCCTGGATTTTCCGGGTAGTGATCTGGTCCGTGGTATTACTCACGGTGCTGGATAATGTGGGCGTCAACATCACGGCATTTATCGCCAGCTTAGGCGTCGGCGGCGTGGCGGTCGCGCTGGCCGTTCAAAACATACTGAGTGACCTGTTTGCTTCGCTGGCGATTGGCCTGGACAAACCATTTGAAGTGGGTGACTTTATTGTTTTCGGGGAGGTTGCCGGTGCGATTGAACGCGTCGGCCTGAAAACAACCCGCATCAGGAGCATCAGTGGTGAGCAGATTATTTGCAGCAATACAGAGCTGCTCAAAAACACGATTCATAACTACAAACGCATGGAAGAGCGGCGGGTCGTGTTTAATTTCGGCATCAACTATGCCACGCCCCCCGACACCATCGCGCGTATTCCGCACATCGTGCGCGAGGCCGTTGAGTCTTCAGACAACACACGTTTTGATCGTTCTCACTTCAAGGACTTCGGGCCCAGTGCCCTGAACTTTGAAACCATCTACTTCATTACCACGACCGACTTTAATCTTTATATGGATATCCAGCAGTCAATTAACCTGTTCCTGATGCGCGCCTTACAGGCACAAAACGTCGCATTTGCCTTCCCGACCATGACGCTGAACATCCCTGACCATCCGGCCCCGGCGCGTGAAACTGCCGCTAACGATGCCAGTCAGCCGCCGGCCAAGCGTAATCAGCAGGCCAAGGCCAAACAGTCCGTTGAATAACTTTCAATCAATGGCGAATAGCGTCTGTTCTGTAAAGTATCTCTGACAAGCATTTGCGGATTCCTCTGATGTAACACCCTTGCTATCCCGCGCATACTCAAATTTCCACCTAAAAACTTTTAATTTTGGAGAATGACGATGACCGATTCTGAAGATATTATTTCAACCCTCAACGATTTAATTGAAACATCCAGAGATGGCGAAGAAGGCTTTCGTTCTTCCGCTGAAAATGTGGATGATCCGCAACTCAAAGCGTTCTTTATCCGCCGCTCGCAAGAGGTCAGCAATAGTGTTCGTGAACTGCAGGATCTGGTGCGCTCGCTGGGCGGAGAGCCTGCCACCTCAACCACGATCGGCGGTGCATTGCACAGACGCTGGATTGACTTGAAAACAGCCATTACCAGCAATGACACAGTGGCCGTACTGAACGAAACCGAGCGTGGGGAAGATGTGGCGTTGAAAGCTTACCGTGAAGCCGCTGAAATGGATCTGCCAGCCCAGGTCAGGCTTGTGGTGTTGCGCCAGCTTGAAGGTGCAAAGCGTAATCATGACGAAGTAAAGCGCCTGCGTGATTTGGCACGGGCGACTGTTGAATAAGCAGAGACCCTCAACGTTCAAAAGCCCGGCACTTCAGCCGGGGTTTTTTATGATGTGCCTTTTCATAGGCGCACACTCCCTTTTTACCGACCCATTTTCATGGCGTTGCTCATGGCTGGCTGAGGACAACGGAACGCATCAATAGGAATGGAGTTAGGGACATTGAAGTAAAGAGTAAAACGGCTTGCGTGTTTGCAAGCCGTTTTTTGATAATTCAGACCATAAACCCGAGTTCTGGTCATCACACCTGACTAATGACCAGCATGGTTACCTGGCTTTCTGACATTCACTTCCACCTCACCTTCACCATGCGGTTTTTGACGCTCAATTTTAGTGAGGTCAGCCTCAACCACATGTGCAACTGTGCCATTGGGATGTGTGTAATCACCAGGATTTTTATAGTCATTCCTGGCCAGTCCCTCCCTGACTTTGACAGTCGTGAACATGCCGCCCATTTCAAGCGAACCATATTGTCCAGTGCCCGTCATCATCGGCAGGGTATTCCTGGGCAAAGGCATTTCCATCATTTGGGACATATCTGTCATTTCCGACATCCCGGTCTCGCCCATAGGCATGTAATCTGGGACGAGATTGGTGATTTTCTTCATCAGATCGTCCTGCTTCACCCCTATCATGGTCGGAAAACTATGCCCCATTGCATTCATCGTGTGATGGCTCTTGTGGCAGTGAAGTGCCCAATCGCCCGGTTCGTTCGCCACAAATTCGATCGCACGCATCTGGCCTACGGCAATGTCAGTAGTAACTTCGGGCCATCTTGCCGTTTTTGGTACCCAACCGCCATCTGTCCCTGTGACTTCAAACTCATGACCGTGTAAATGGATAGGATGATTCGTCATTGTCAGATTGCCTACCCGGATACGCACTCTATCGTCTTTGCGAACGACAATAGGATCAATGCCCGGGAATGCCCGGCTATTCCAGGTCCATAAGTTGAAGTCGAGCATGGTATTCACCTTGGGGGTATAACTGCCAGGCTCTATGTCATAGGCATTCAGCAAAAACACGAAATCACGGTCCACCGGCATGAATTTCGGGTTCTTGGGATGCGTGATCCAACTCCCCATCATGCCCATGGCCATTTGCAGCATTTCATCCGCGTGCGGATGGTACATGAATGTGCCAGCACGCTTGGCTTCGAATTCATAGACAAAGGTTTTGCCTGGCTCAATCGCCGGTTGCGTTAAACCACTGACGCCATCCATGCCATTGGGCAAACGCTGCCCATGCCAGTGCACACTGGTTTTTTCTGGCAGACGATTGGTGACAAAGATGCGGACGCGATCGCCCTCGACCACTTCAATGGTCGGCCCGGGACTTTGGCCGTTATACCCCCACAGATTGGCTTTCATGCCGGGTGCAATTTCCCGTACCACCGGCTCCGCAACCAAGTGGAACTCTTTGACCCCGTTATTCATCTTCCAGGGAAGGCTCCAGCCATTCAAGGTGACGACCGGCTGATAGGGGCGCCCTGTTCCGGGGAATAATGGTTGCTGGGTATTTGCACTCTCAGCGGTGATGATTTCAGGGAGGGCAGCCAAGGCAACCTTGCTGACAGCGCTCATTGCAACGCCAGCCATGCCCAGTCCGGCATATTTAAAAAAGTGTCTTCTATCCATAGTTGTCATCTTATTGACCTTCCATCAAACGGGGACTGGCGACTAAAGTGGCTTGCAGTTCAGCATCAGCCAACCAGAAGTCGCGTAATGATTCGATATACCCTTTAACGCTTTGCACTTGTGCCCTGGCATCACCAAACAGTTCAAAAGGGCTGGTGAGCATGCCGTTGTAGCGCAATTGATCTTCATACAAAATGCGTTTGCGTAGCGGCACGATTTCATCACGGATATGCCGCGTGACATCATGTCTGGTGCGGTAGGTGTTATACCGCTCGCGGATTTCAGACTGTGCATTGATGACCAGCTGCGCTGTCTGCTGTACCGATTGCATGTAAATGGATTCGGCCCGGGGAACCTTGGCCTGCCCCCAGTCAAACAGAGGTACTTCAAACGAGATATCGATACCCTTCTTGTACGGCTCGCTTCTTCTGCCTTCCAATACACGTGCAGGACCTAACTCGATCACATTAATGAAACGAGTCATTTTGGTCAGCCCCAGTTGTTTTGCCAGCGCATCTATTTCAGCGCGTTTCATCAGTAAATCCAATCGTTGCTCGTAGGCGTTTTGCTCAAAAGCCTGCAATTCGGCAAGATACTTGGGCAGATCCGGCAGACGGGACTGGATTTTAATCTTTGAGACGGGAACCCCTAATTGCCTCGCCAGGGCTTCATAAGCGCGCACTTCGCTATTTTTTGCATTGGCGTATTCCAGCGCTGCGTCCGCATAAAAGCTTTGTTCCCGCGTTTGCTCCAGACGATTCCAATTACCTGTTTCATGCAGTCTTCTTGCCAACTCGGCGCTGGCCTCAGCAGACTCTTTCACTTGCGCGCTGTATCTGGCCAGCTCGGTGGCTGCCACTGCATTGAAATAAGCGGCCCGGGTTTGATAGGCCAGTTTCAGCACTTCAATCGCGGTGGACGTCTGTGCCTGGGCAAAGCGTCTTTTTTCGACCTCAACTGCTTTCGGCAGGGTGATTAACGAGAAGAGATTGAAGGTGAATGCCTGTTCGATTTTGTAGTCGCCGCCATTACGTACATATAGCATGGAGAATCTTGGGTTAGGCAAACGCCCCGCCTGAACAAGATCAGACTCGGAGATGCCCAGTTCATAGAATGCCGCCTGTAACCCTTTGTTGTTGTACAAAGCGACCTGGACTGCTTTTTCAACATCCAGAGGTTGCGCTAATAGCTCTTGCGTTCTGTCCTGAAGAGATTTCGTAGCTGCTTCTGTTTTAGCCCATTCAAATGCTTGTTTGAGATGCGGTTGGGTTTGGGTTTGCACTGCCTCCATTCCGCCATCTTTGGAGAAAGTCGCACAGCCGCCCAATAACACACTGACCGCAATCAGTTTGACGCTGCGTGCCTTGGCAGCCTGGATATCAGTGCGCATGTAAACCTCCCGCGGGTGTTTGATGTTGGGATTCTGAATGCGTGGATTCAGGAGGATTTTCAGTTTCAGTTGCGGCGCCTTGCTGTGCTGCATGGTGATGACTGCCAGGCGTCATGGGCGCAGATTGTTCGGCTTCATGCATATGGCGATGATCCATCCCCTGCATCCTGGTGTGATCCATAGAAGATGTTTCAGCCTTCAAATCATGGGTAGCATGCGCATCCCCGTGGGACATAGGGTGTTGCATGCATTCATGATGCATGGGTGTCTCAGAAGCGTGCTGCATACCGGACATTTGATGCCCTGCCTTCTCCCTGGTCGCATCCGCCTGGGTGTCTGTGATTGTTGACTTGTAATCATCAAACGTAGATTGATAAAGCGCGGAGCTTTCTTCCGCAAGCGATGTACCGATATTGCATACTGATATCACCGCAAGGCACAGTAAGTATCGATGGAGAGAAGCAAACCAGCCTCTCTCAGGTGTGAAGAATTTCATATAAACCTCTCATTCAGAATTTCCAATACCAGACTGGAAACGCACAAGTATGATGGCGGCTAAAGTCGAGGACTTTAGCCAATCACTGCTAAATGAGGGTAAAGCGCGGAGGTCGTTCAGGACCGGAGGAGATGTGGCTAGTGAACACGGATGCGGTAAAACCAATGACTGCCTCTGTCACATTCAAATGATGCATCAGCGCATCACCTGAAGCAGAAAAAGTGAACCCTGAGCAGCATGCTGAACATTTGGAACAATGTTGACAGGCATGCTTGGTGGTGTCTGGATGTTGGTGCGCATGACTATCCACAGCACCCTGCTGGTGCTCATGGTGATGACCACCACTCACACTTTCGTGGCTATGTTGGCTGTGTGGCTTTTCACAATGCATCATGGTGGTCGCAGCAAAGCCCTGCACCGGCAAAATAATTGCGATGAGCCAAATAGCCAGGATGTGCATTAACTTTTTCACGATGAAGTAATGATAACCCTGAATTGAATATTATTTAGTTTCAAACTGAAATTCCCGATACGAACATTCACGATCTATTGATTCAGCGCAAGCTGGTCCAGTATCGGACAGTCCGGGCGATCATCGCCATGACAGCAATGCACCAGCTTTTGTAACTCTGCTTTTATCGAGATCAGGCTCTGGATTTTCTGGTTCAAGGCTTCGACATGGGCATTGGCCAATTCTTTCACCCGGCTACTTGGCCGATGCGGGTCGTGCCATAAGCTTAATAACTCCTCGATTTGCCTGATGGAAAAGCCTAACTCACGCGAATGCCTGATGAAGCTCAGCGTATGGATGTCTTTTTCAGAATATTGGCGGTACCCAGAGAAAGTTCTGGCAGCCACCGGCAACAAACCAACGCTTTCATAATGGCGGATCATTTTGGTGGAGATACCCGACGCCTTGGCAGCTTGCCCAATAGTGAATTGACGCATCGTTCATCCCTCCAAAGTGATAGCTAAAAAAGCCTGCCTTAGCCCGGCAGGCACCTGCTTTTTTATTGAGCGGCAGGAGAAAAACCAGCATTATTGAGTGCTGAAATGATTGCGTCTTGTGCTGCACTGGTTTCAACGTTGACCGTTCTAGTAGGAGGGTCAGTGGTAATGGTCGCTTCCGGATCAACCGCTTTAATCGCGCTAGTCACGCCTCTTGCGCATCCGCCGCAGGTCATATTTTCAATATGAAATTGCATAAACAGCTCCTTCAACATTCATTGCCAGAGAGATCAGCTTAAAGCTTCCCATGGTGGTAAGGTCAAGCATTATTCATTCAAATCATGCCGATTCGACCAGCGGCGGTTTGAATCCGCGTAAGCGTAAGGCATTTCCCAGCACAAATACGCTGGATAAAGCCATGGCACCCGCCGCGAATATCGGTGAGAGTAATATGCCCCAGGCAGGGTAAAGTGCGCCAGCGGCAACCGGGATCAAAGCCGTGTTATAGGCAAAAGCCCAGAACAGGTTCTGGTGAATATTGCCGATCGTGGCCCTGGATAAGGCAATCGCATTCGGCACGCCTTGCAAATTGCCAGACACCAGAACCACATCTGCAGACTCTACGGCGATATCGGTACCGGTGCCGATAGCCAGACCGACATCCGCTTCTGCCAGCGCAGGCGCATCATTGATGCCATCTCCCACAAATGCGAGCTGCCCATAAGCCGCTTTTAACCGGCGCACGGCATCGACTTTACCGTCTGGCATCACTTCGGCAATCACTTCATCAATATTAAGCTGCCGCGCGATGGCCTGTGCGGTGCCGGCATTGTCACCCGTGATCATGACCACTTTCAGGCCCAGTTGGTGCAGGGCGGCAATGGCACCGGGGGTCGAAGTTTTGATGGGGTCAGCGACCGCAACAATGCCAGCCAGGCGGCCATCAATGGCGGCATATAAAGGGAATTTCCCCTCTTTGCCCAGGCGCTCTGCCGTTGGCAAAAAAGGGCTTACATCCAACCCTAGCTGACGCATAAACCGGTCAGCACCGACTTCAACAAGCGCGCCTTCAATGTTGGCTCGCACCCCCATTCCAGTCACAGACTCAAAGCCCGTTATAGACGGTAATGCCTGCCCACCTTCAGTAGCCGCTGCCACAATGGCCCGTGCTATCGGGTGCTCAGACTTGGACTCCACGGCGCCTATCCTGGCCAGCAACTGATGGCGGTCAAACCCCGGCATCACCTCAAAGTCGGTCAGCACCGGTCTTCCTTCAGTCAGCGTTCCGGTCTTGTCTACAGCGACGACTTGGGCGTCTTTAAGCGATTGCAGCGCTTCGACTTTTCTGAATAATATCCCCAGCTCTGCCCCTCGCCCTGTGCCGACCATGATGGAAGTGGGCGTCGCCAGCCCCATGGCACATGGACACGCAATGATCAACACAGAAACCGCATTCACCAGCGCAAAGGTCAATGCAGGTGAAGGTCCAAACATCATCCAGACGATAAAGGTGAGCAATGCAGCGACCATGACCGCAGGCACAAACAACATGGTCACTTTATCAACGACCGCCTGTATCGGTAATTTCGAGCCTTGCGCCTGCGCTACCATACGGATGATTTGCGCCAGCATGGTTTGATCGCCCACGGCGGTCGCACGCATGGTGAAGACGCCTTTTTGATTAACGGTGCCGCCAACCACAGCACTCCCAGGCCCTTTCTCAACCGGGATAGGTTCACCAGTGATCATGGCTTCATCCACAAAGCTGTGACCGCTAGTGATTTCGCCATCTACAGGGAGTCGCTCACCTGGCCTGACTTCGAGCGCATCTTCAAGCTGCACTTCATTGACCGGAATATCCAGAAAACCACCATCCCGCATGACATGTGCTACTTTGACCTGCATCTTTGCCAGGCGCTTAATTGCTTCAGAGGTGCGTCCTTTTGCGCGGGCCTCGAGGAAACGGCCCAGCAATATCAATACAATAATGACAGCAGCCGCTTCAAAGTAAACGTGCACCGTGCCCTCAGGCAGTAGCTCAGCGGCAAACGTCGCCACCACCGAGTAGCCAAAAGCCGCAACCGTGCCCACTGCCACTAAGGAGTTCATATCAGGTGCTAGACGGAATAGTGCAGGAAAACCCTTCAGGTAAAACCGTCTGCCGGGCATTGCGAGTGCCAAAGTGGTCAAGGCGAACTGGAGATACCAGCTATTCTGCATGCCTATGGTATTCATGATGAACGCATGCACTGCGGGAATCATGTGCGCGCCCATTTCGAGCATAAACACAGGCAAGGCAAGCACAGTCGCGAGCAACAAATCTCTCTGAAGTTGTACGCGTTCAGCCTCTTTCCTGAGACTGGCATCCTCTTCATCCTGACTGGCTGCATGGATAGCGGTGGCATCATAGCCAGCTTTCTCAACCGCCAATATCAAAGAGTTCACATCTGCGGCACCCCTGACAGTCGCCCGTTCTGTAGCGAGATTGACAGTGGCATCAATGACGCCAGGTACTGCCTGTAATGCTTTCTCCACCCGGCCTACACAAGACGCGCAAGTCATGCCCTGGATACTGAGTTCGGTCGCGATGGCTGGCACTTCGTAACCGGCTTTTTCTACCGCCTGTATTAAAGCCTGACGATCAACTGCGCCCACAGGGCGGATACTGGCCCGCTCGGTAGCGAGGTTCACAGTCACCGAACCGACACCTGGCACCTTAGATAAAGCCGCCTCGACACGACCCACGCAGCTCGCACAGCGCATTCCGTTAACACGTAAACTCATTAACGGACTGGTATTGTGAACACCATTTTTTGTGTGTATGCCCATCTCGGGTTTCCCAACTTTTATTTTGATAGTTAGGCACTATAAACATTACCATCATGGAAAGGTCAAGAGCATATTTGAAGTGATACATTTTCAGAATGGGTACTCTTCTATCACTCAGTGCGTATGCTGCTGATGCCGCTCAGGGAAATGTGGGGGACTGCAACTTAAGATTACATATTGATATGGGTGCACATGCCGTTCACTGCAGCAGTGTTGTAGCAGGCTAAAAGTTTATGGGTATCGCATGTGCAAGCCAGGAATAAAAGCTGGCAGCAGCCAGACCGCTCGACTAATAACTTACACCTTAAAAATTGATACACGGTCAGGCATTTGCCCAATCCTCTTTAACCTGCGCTAATGTGCGGTTAATTTTTACAATCCCGCCCTGCGTCGAGATGACCCAACTGACCGGGATAAGATGCGCCTGACCTGATGCGTCACCTTCAAGCTTGATGGTATCAGCATCCACAACGGCTTCAACCACAGCAAATTGCTCGGCCTGTGCAGTGGTCACCGGCATGCCTGATTTGATTTCTTTTGCTTCAATCATATGGATCATCCTTTTATCATGGTTAATATTTTTAAAAGCTCATAAGCAGGCGCACGCTCACCAGCATGGGGTCGTATTTGATGCCCCCATGCTGCCAGACACAACCACGCCAGCGACTTTACAATCTTCCAGTGAGTGCCAGAATCAGCACGATCAACACAATCAGACCGAAGCCACCACTTGGGTAGTAACCCCATCCTGAACTGTAAGGCCAGGTGGGCAATGAACCGATCAAGGCAAGTACGATAATCACAAGAAGAAGAGTTCTAAGCATGGTGTTCTCCTGACAATGAATTCAATAATCGCCACCAGCATTGCCCGCTGTCCTGACTGTGTTGAGCGCTGTAATTAACGAATGATGTGGTTAACGAATGAATGGAGACCTTATCATGCAGGCTTGGCATCCACCCCGCTATGCAACTTTCGCTGAATTCCATGTAGGAATGGTCGGACAAGCGCTTATTCTCAATATTGATCCCTGGTCCTTTTCTTGTGATGGTTATCTGACAAGCAAATCATCCGCCGTCCTACGGCTTTCAAATTGCAGGCTGACTATCATTCAAGGGTAAATACTGCGTACAGGCTGGAAGCTTCCCAATTTTTTAACGGTTTTCTCACCGCGCGCACGCTTATCGACGGTTAATCAAGGAGTGGCTTTGTTTTATATCAGTGCATGGAAGGGTAAACAACAGGGCGCCCCATTCTGGAAAACGAGTGTGGTTGCGAACACCATGGAGGAAAGTTACCTGATTGGGAAAGCGCAGTTTGAAACAGAAAATCCGACCCTGAACAGCGATGATTACACCCTTATCGCGACAGGTGACGATGTGGAAAAATCCATCACGACTTAATGCCATCGCGACTTAATGTAAGCCCCGATTAACTGAACTCTCTGGGGTTAACTCTCTGGATTTAACCCGCGGCTTAACCTGACCATCGGCTTAATATGAGCATCGGCAGTCGCAGTGCCTCTATTGCATTCCCGCAAAATATTACCCTTTCAAGGAGAATAGCTATGAAAATCCGTCCTCAATATTCAGAAGAGCGTAGCAAACTGGGCGAACTGCTTGAAGACTTTGATGTTGCCATGCTGACATTTCTGGATGGCAATGGCGCCTTAATCAGCCAGCCCATGTGTCCGCTAGAAATGGATACCGATGGTGCGGTCTGGTTTTTTATTGCGCGTACAGCAGAAAAAATGCAGCATCTGGAGGCACTGAATCTCGCCTTCAATGGCGCACCCGATGGAGTGTATGTCTCGCTTTCGGGCCATGGTGAAATGCACTTGGATGAAGCGCTTAAAAAAAAGCTTTGGTCACCTTTCGTCAGCCCCTGGTTTCCGGACGGGCCTGAATCACCTTCACTGGCCCTGCTTAAATTCATGCCCCACACCGCAGAATATTGGGAGGCTCCGCACAGCAAAGTCATCAGGCTGTTTGCGATGGCGGCATCGATTGTTGCCGCCAAACCGGTCGGGCTCGGTGAGCATGCCAAGTTAAATCATTTAGGCTGACACAATCACAGACACGCCTGTGCGCATAAAAAATGTGCGTCGCCGACGTTCACAACAAAAACCCCGGCACATGACCGGGGTTTCTTTATTCACACAATGTGCGAATTATTTGTTCATCACATACATTGTGACTTCAAAGCCAAAACGCATTTCTGTAGCCGCTGGTTTAGTCCACATGATGATCTCCTTTAGTGATTGTCGTTTGTTTTTCAAAAGTGTTGCTATGTTATGCCTTGCCAGAAGGATTGTTGAGCGCGTTTTTACCTGAATAAGACTCATGATTTTCATCAGCAGCGGACAGAGATCGCGCTTCGAGGGCTTTAACAAATAACCGTCAAACCTCCCCCTGGCCAACTAATCACTACGCCGCAATGGCATTGTGTTGATGAAACAGCATTATCCAAGTATCTTAGTAAAACCTGATATCAATGCTTTCCTTCATGACCACGCAACAAAGACCGGCCAAGCGCTCCAATGTCGATGATTTATATACCCGGCTCAAACAAAAAATCATTTCGTTTGAACTGTATCCCGGCACGCGTGTTACCGAGCAGGAGCTGGCTGAATTGTTTGGCGTCAGTCGTACGCCGATACGGCAGGCATTGCAGCGTCTGGAAATTGAGGGGTTTTTAAATATTCGGCCCAAACAGGGCTGCTTTATCCGTGCACTCGATGTTAACGAGCTGATGGAGTACTACGAAGCGCGCATCGCGATTGAGCAACTGATCGTGGAATGTGCGATCAACAACATGAGCGACAAACAGATAGAGCACATGATGGCCCTGTGGCAGGCCGATGTACATGATGCCGAACAGGCTTCCGGCATCGATCTGGGCGAAAAAGACGAATCGTTTCATGTCGGCCTGGCCCTGGCCAGTGACAAGCCGGTGCTGGCGGCTATTCTGCAAAACATCAATCAGCGCATTCGCGTGATTCGCCGCCTGGACCTGAACACTGACAATCGCAGCAAACGCACCTATAAAGAGCATTACGAGATTTTGCAGCACATTAAAGAGCGCGACACCAGCAAAGCCAAGAATGCCATCAAGCGACATATACAGCGCAGCCGTGAGTTTGCCAAAACCCTGACGCTGACTGCGCTGGCGCGGCAGAAGTTTTTATCCAACCCAAGCACCTGAACTGCATCAAGCCGCTAAAAAAGCGTAGTTGGTATAACGATTGCTTGGTTTTGATGTATACAATATTGCACATTAAAAAAACAGTTCATCAAAGGAGTTTGCTTTGTCCCATTCCCCCCTGCCAGACGCCGAGATTACACCGGCATTTGTTGCCCGCCAATTGCAGCTGCAAGACATCACCCTCAATGAAGCTGACCTGCTGCAAACCACAGAACATGTCCAGTTACTGCACACCCATGCCGGGCGCGTGATGGCATGGTCACTCGAGGAGCATATCGAGCCTGCCCCTGAATTTCGCCCGTAAGCAGAAAGGCTGAACTTATGGATGGAAGTTACAGCGCAAGCGCAATTGCCAGCGCAGTGCGTCAGGGCGAAGTCAGTGCGCGTGCCGTCACCCTGGCCGCCCTCGACAATATTGCGCAATACGATAGCCGATACAACAGCTTTACTGCCGTGACCGCCGAGCGCGCCTTAGAGGAAGCCGCTGCTGTCGATGCCGCGCGGGCGCGTGGCGAAACACTGCCACCACTGGCCGGAGTGCCTTATGCGGTGAAAAACCTGTTTGATATTAGCGGGCTGCCGACATTGGCCGGGTCTAAAATCAACCAGCAGCTGCCCCCCGCCAGCGCAGATGCGCAACTGGTACGTGCCATGCAACAGGCGGGCGCCCTCCTGCTGGGCGCCCTTAATATGGATGAGTACGCCTACGGGTTTACTACCGAGAATCATCACTACGGTCCCAGCCGCAACCCGCATGACCCTGCGCGCAGTGCCGGTGGCTCCTCGGGCGGCTCGGCGGCAGCAGTAGCTGCCGGACTGGTGGCACTGAGTCTGGGCTCAGACACCAATGGCTCGGTGCGCGTACCCTCCTCCATGTGCGGGTTGTTCGGACTCAAGCCCACCTATGGCGCGCTCTCCCTGCAAGGCATGTTTCCGTTTGTACACAGCTTTGACCATGCCGGTATTTTTGCCCGTTCGGCAGAGGATTTGGCCGTATGCTTTGATGTGTTGCGCGGGAACACAGTGGCCTCAACTTATAAGGACAAGCCCCTCTGTCGCATGGCCAGGCTGGGCGGCTATTTTGAACGGGGTGATGCACAGGCACAAACCGCCGTGGATTTGGTCTGTCAGGCCTTGCAGGTCACGCAGGTGTTCGAACTGCCAGAAGTGGCGCGCGCCCGCTCGGCCGCTTACCTGATTACGGCCAGTGAAGGTGGCAATCGTCATCTGGCACGCTTGCGTACTCAGGCCGCCGACTTCGACCCGCTGACCCGCCCCAGGCTGGCGGCAGGCACCACCCTGCCAGCCGCCTGGTATATCCAGGCGCAGCGTCTGCGTGCCTGGTTTTATGCACAGGCCATGCAACTGTTTGCACACACCGATGTGCTCATCGCACCGGCCACGCCCTGTTGTGCGCAGCCGCTGGGGCAAACCGGGATGGTCATCCAGGGTACCCACATGCCTTTGCGCCCCAATATGGGCATGTTCACGCAACCTATTTCATTTATAGGGTTGCCAGTGGTGGCTGTGCCGCTACACCTGCCTGGCCAGTTACCCATCGCCGTACAATTGATAGGCCCGCCAGGTCAGGAAAGCCGTTTGTTGCAACTGGCCCATCACCTGCAAACGCTATCGGTGTGCAGCGCGCCCACTGTTAGAAATTAAAGCGTCAGAAACTAAGCCGTCTAGAGATTAAGCGCATTATCGAGGCCCCCCATGCAAATCAATCATCCCCACACCCTGGCCGAAATACAAGCGGTGTTTGCCGACTACGAGCAGGCACTGCTGGCTAACGATGTCGACGCACTGATACAGTTTTTCTGGCAAAGTCCGCATGCCGTGCGCTTTGGCGCCAACGAAAATCTTTACGGCTGGGAGCAGATTGTCGCCTTCAGAAAACAGCGCACCCCACCACCACCGCGCACGCTGTTTAACACCGTGATCACCACCTATGGCAACGACTACGCCAATGCCAGTACCGAGTTTCGCCGTGCCGATGGTACAGGCCGCCAGAGCCAGAGCTGGATACGCACCGCAGCCGGATGGAAAATTGCTGCCGCCCATATCTCTTTCTTTAAAGACTGATGCGCAGCGATGGTGCAATCCGCACCATTTTGGTTAAAGCTGCCGCACGCATACGCCCGCTCACGCGCGCGCCGCACACTGTTCAAGCCTGATTTCCTGCGGGATACCCGCACTTTCAGTTAAATTTCCGCAGCAGCCATGGCGGGCATATGATTTGCTTTGTTGTATACATTGATGCATTTTAAAAACGCTTAAGCACAGCCTATCCATGAAAACTGTTACCGTCCCCGCCACACCCGAAGCCTTTATCTTTGACACGCACAGCACAGCCTTGCTGGTCATCGACATGCAACGCGACTTTATCCTTGAAGGCGGTTTTGGCCAGAGCCTGGGCAATGATGTCAGCCTGCTGCGCGCCGCCATCCCGCCCTGCCAGGCCCTGCTGCAGGCAGCGCGCGCTGAGGGCATGCTGGTGATACACACACGCGAGGGACATAGACCAGACATGACCGATGCCTACCAGGCCAAAGTCGAGCGTGGCTCCCCCAGTGTGCGTATTGGTGACATGGGGCCCATGGGGCGCATTCTGATACGCGGCGAGGCCGGACATGACATTATCCCGGAGCTCACGCCCATAGACGGCGAACCGGTCATCGACAAACCCGGCAAAGGCTCGTTCTACGCCACCGACCTGGAACTGATCTTGCGCAAGCGCAAGATAGAAACACTGATTGTCTGCGGTGTCACCACCGAAGTCTGTGTACACACGACCGTGCGCGAAGCCAATGACCGCGGCTTCCGCTGCCTGATTCCGGGCGATTGCTGTGCATCCTACAGCCCCGAATTCCATGCTGTCAGCCTACGGATGTTTGCAGCACAAAGCGCCATTTTTGGCTGGGTCACCGAGAGCCCACCACTGTTGGCCGCTCTGGCATCCTGAACAAATATTCATTACCCCGAGGAGAATCATTATCATGGCAAGCACTTCAGGTCCTAAGTTATGGTCGCCGGGCGACTGGAACGCTTTCTTTGGCTTTGGCACCAACATCCTGGTGAACTTACTGGTACTCACCGGTTTACTCAGGTTTGTGTTGAAAATGCCGGACGAAATCGTGTTTGGCCGCATTCTGCCCGCCACCGGCCTCATGCTATTCCTAAGCACGATGTACTACGCCTGGCTGGCCTACAAACTCGCCAGGGAAACCGGCCGGACCGATGTCTGCGCCCTGCCCAGCGGGGTCAGCGTACCGCATATGTTTGTGGTCGTGTTTGTGATTATGCTGCCAATCTCGCTGAGCAGCGGCGACCCGGTCAAAGGCTGGGAGGCCGGTCTTGCTTGGGTGTTTATCCAAAGCTTTGTGCTGATGCTGGGCGGTTTTATTGCGCCAGTGATACGTAAAATCACCCCGCGGGCCGCCCTGCTGGGGACGCTGGCCGGGGTGTCCGTGGCTTTTATCAGCCTGCGTCCGGCGCTGGAAATGTTCATGACGCCCATGGTAGGCGTGGTCTGTTTTGCCATTATCCTCGCCAGCTGGTTTGGCGGCGTACGCTACTTTAAAGGCATCCCGGCCGGTCTGGTGGCGATTGCGGTGGGTACGCTGATTGCATGGGGCTCCAACCTGTTTGGCCTCAACTATGCGCACATGAGCCTGGATAACGTCACTGCTGCCGTATCCAACTTTGGCTTCTCGGTGCCGCTACCAGCCTTTGGTCACGTATTCTCCGGCTTTGAGTTTTTGGGCGTCATCCTGGTCACCGCCATCCCCTTCGGCATTTATGACCTGGTTGAAGCCATGGACAACGTCGAAAGTGCCGCTGCCGGTGGCGACAGCTTTCCCACCACCAAAGTGCTGTCTGCCGATGGCGTCATCAGCCTGATCGGCTGCATGATGGGCAACCCGTTTATCAACGCCGTCTATATTGGCCATCCCGGCTGGAAGGCCATGGGTGGGCGCATTGGTTACTCGGCCGCGACCGGCGTCATGGTATTGCTGCTGTCGTGGCTGGGCATTATTGCGCTGATCGCATCATTGATCCCGGTCGTCGCCATCTCCCCCATCCTGCTCTATATCGGCATGTTGATTGGCGCTCAGGCTTTTCAGGAAACCCCCAAAAGCCACGCCCCAGCCATCATGCTGGCCTTTATGCCGCATGTGGCCGCCTGGGGCAAGCTGCAAATTGACAATGCACTGAGCGTCGCCGGCACCAGCGCCGCCACCCTTGGCATGGACAAGCTCGGCCGGGTCGGCGTGCTCTACCATGGGCTGGAAGTCCTGGGCGGCGGCGCCATTCTCGGCGGATTGATGCTGGGCGCCATTGCCGCACTGGTGATTGAGCGCACCCTGGACAAGGCAGCCCTGTTTGCACTGGCCGGCGCGGTATTCACCTTCTTTGGCCTGATGCATGGCGAAGCCATCGGCATCGCCCAGTCGCTGCCGGTGGCCAGCAGCTATCTGGTGGTAGCCGCCATGCTGTGGCTGGCCAGCAAATATGCCAGCTTTCATCCGCAAGCCAGGGCGCACGGCATTGCAGCGGCCTGCTAACACAGCCCCTTTAGCAGAGAAACATCCTATGCATCTAGATATTGCTAGTTTACGTGCGGCCTATCTGAACAGGGCACTGACCCCGGTTCAGCTTATGCGGACACTCGCCCCCAGGATACACGTGGAAGATGACCATCATATTTGGATACACCGCCTCAATCTGGAAGAGATGCTGGCGTATGCAGAAAAACTGGAAGCGCAGGACCCTGCCAGCCTGCCGCTATACGGCATCCCGTTTGCCATCAAGGACAATATTGACCTCGCGAATTGCCCGACTACCGCGGCGTGCCCTGCCTATGCCTACACTCCTGACCAGCATGCCACCGTCGTCAGCAAGCTGATTGCGGCGGGCGCCATTCCGGTAGGTAAAACCAATATGGACCAGTTTGCCACCGGGCTGGTGGGCACGCGCTCGCCATACGGTGCCTGTAAAAACAGCATTGATCCCGATTACATTTCAGGCGGCTCCAGCTCCGGCTCAGCCGTCGCAGTCGCGCTGGGTCTGGTCAGCTTCAGTCTGGGCACCGATACGGCAGGCTCAGGACGCATCCCTGCCGCCTTCAACAATCTGGTGGGCATCAAACCGAGCTGCGGCTTGCTGAGTTCGCAGGGCATGGTTCCGGCCTGCCGCTCACTGGATTGCATGTCCATTTTTGCCCTCAACACGGACGATGCCGGGGTGGTGTTGCAGGTTGCGCAAGGCAAGGACCCCCAGGCCCCCTATTCTCGAGCCGCCCCGGCAAGTGCATGCAGCACATTTCCGTCCACATTCCGTTTTGGTGTCCCGATGCCACATCAGCGCGCATTTTTCGGCAACCGCGAGACACCGTTATTATTTGAAAAAGCCATCGAAACACTGGAGGCATTGGGCGGTACAAAAGTAGAGATCGATTTTTCGGTGTTTCTGGAGACGGCGCGCCTGCTGTATGAAGGCGCCATTGTCGCCGAAAGGTATGCGGCTATCCGCCCGTTCATCGAGCAGCAGCCGCAATCGCTGCACCCGGTCACGCGCACCATTATTGAGGGGGCCCGGCAGTTCAGTGCAGCAGATGCCTACGACACTCTTTACCAACTGCAAGCCAATCGTGTACGGGCAGCCGACACCTGGCAACAGCTGGACGTGCTGCTTACCCCGACCGCAGGGACTATATTCACCATCGCCGAGGTCGAACAGGACCCGGTCAACACTAACAGCCAGCTCGGTTACTACACCAACTTTATGAACCTGCTCGACTTATCTGCGATCGCGATACCTGCGGGATTTCAGCAAAACGGACTGCCATTCGGCATCACGCTCTGTGCCCCGGCATTTCATGACCATGCCCTGCTCCAGCTGGCAAAACAATGGGAGCGCTTACCATGACCCCGTCAATAACCGCATCTTCGAATATGATCATGATTGCCGTATGTGGCGGTCATATGCAGGGCTTGCCACTGAATCCGCAATTGCTGGCATTGGACGCCATCTTCGTCTGCGAGGCACAGACTGCCGCCCATTACCGCTTATTCAAACTGCCTGCATTCGATCCACCCCGCCCCGGCTTGGTCAGAGTCGCCCAGGAAGGCTATGCGATCGCAGTGGAAATCTGGCAACTCCCGCTCGAAGCCTATGGCAAACTGGTGGCACTGGTGCCACCACCGCTCTGTTTTGGCACACTGACACTGAGCAATGGCAGCCAGGTACAGGGATTTTTATGCGAAAGCTATGCCGCCGAACACGGCCTGGATATTTCTGCGTTCGGCGGCTGGCGCGCCTACCTGCAAAGCCTGTCAGCGTCCTGATGGCCGGGCATACACCCCCTCCAAACAGCATTTTTCAGCACGCCGATCAGGCGTGCGGCAGCGCCCGCTAGTACGATAGCTATTTATAGGCGGTCAACGGCACGCGCAAAGCTGGCGGCTTTGCGTTTGCGGGTGACGCCTGAGCAAGGCATTAGATCTGGACGATGGCGGAGAACACATGCATATCAAGCCGCTTGCCGTGTGGCGATGTGCTGTGACGTGCGCCCGCGACAGCAAGCAAGGTCTGCCTTTGATTAAATAGCGCGGCAAATTAGCCTGGTTTCGACACGTAATTGGCGGCGAGAGTGGCATACAGCGGCGGACTGATCAGGCGGGCCACTACGCGCGCAATAAACGATACCGCGATCAGACTGATCACCATGGCATGACCATTGATCATTTCCATCACAATAATAAATGAAGTCAATGGGGCTTGCGTCACCGCAGCCAGAAAAGCGGTCATCGCCAGCGCATTGACGGCAATGGCGATTTCGGTGTCTTGAAACAGCATATTGAGCTCATAGCCAAAGCCTGCACCTATGGATAAGGATGGCGCAAAAATACCGCCGGGCACCCCGCTCAGGTAAGTAAACAGGGTAGCCAGATATTTCACCGGCGCATAGTACCAGGTGCCCGCGATGTCATCCCCCAGCAGCTGGTGGGTATAGGCATAACCACTGCCATGCGCAGCCCCCAAACTGACCGCACCGAGCAGGGCCACCATCAGACCACAAAAACCTGCCCACCACACCGGATTGTGTTTGCGGAACCTATCGACCCGGCCGGGCGTAAAACGGCTGGACTCGATGAGTACCCGACTAAACACGCCGCCTGCAACCCCGCAAAAGAAGCCGGTGACAATCACAGGCAACACAATACTGGCGCCGATTTCACCCACTTCAATATTGCCAAAATAAGTGTAGTTACCCAGCAAGGAAATCGAAACCAGCCCGGACAACACAATCGCCGTGATCAACACGCCATTGGTTTTTTCTTCATAGCTACGGCCAAGCTCTTCGATGGCAAACACGATTCCGGCCAGCGGCGTATTAAATGCAGCAGAAATACCGGAGGCGCCCCCTGCGAGCAACAGATGGCGCGGTTCTATTGCAAAGGAAGCAGGCAAATAACGCTTGAAGGCAATCATGACACTGGCACCGACCTGCACTGACGGCCCTTCGCGTCCGGCAGAAAACCCGGCAGCCAACGCCCCGGTCCCGAGCACGATTTTGGCAAAGGCAATTTTCAGCGAGACCAGCCGGTGCATCATGGCTTCACCATGATGCTTGTTCAGGGCGGCCATGGTTTGCGGGATTCCGCTGCCATTCACCCCGGTAAACCAGCGCAAGGTCAGCCAGGTGATCAGCATGCCGGCCAGCGGCGTGAGTATAAGAGGCAACCACCAGTACGTGCGCTGCATGCCGAAAAACAGATTGATCGCCCATTCGGAAATTTTGGCGTAGAGCACCACCACCAGCCCGGCAGACAAGGCGGCCAGCCACACCAGACAGCGCCCGATCCACTCATCGCGGTTTAAGCGCACCACATCCAGAACGCGCATGATCACTGGTTTAAGCTGTGCTAACAATGTGAAATGGCGCATGAGAATTTTGCAGACAATCAAATAAAAGATGTGCTATTAATAAGGTTGGCAGCCACATCGTATAACAGAATTGTATCCTGATTTTGAATACTCCATGGCTATCAATATAAATAATCACGAGGATGGCCTGTAAAGGCAACAGTGCCTCATGATGAAAGGCTGCCGGCATTGCGGCTGCACAAACTTTACAGACAGCGCATAGTCATAACAGCACTGCCGGCAAATGATGTGTGAGTGTTCTTTACCGCAGGCTGCCGACACAATAATGCACTATTTTTCAGGGGACATTTGAATCATGAACAATATCACCACATTGCGCGATCTGGTTGGCATCGGCCACACCCCCGCCACGCTTGCGAATGCAGCGCTGGTTTTGATTGATTGCCAAAATACATACCGTGAGGGACTGTTGCAACTGGAGGGGGTTGAGCCAGCCTTGCTGGAAGCCAAAGCCTTGCTCGATGAGGCGCGCAAACTCGGCGTGCCCGTCATTCATGTGCAGCATGATGCAGGCGCAGGCAGTCCCTATGATATCCAAGCAGAAATTGGTCAAATTGCCGATATTGTGGCGCCACAGGGAGATGAGCTGGTCATTACCAAACACTATCCGAATGCCTTTGTGCAAACAGGGCTGGAAGAGGCGCTAAAAAGCAAAGGCGTGCAGAATATTGTGCTGGCCGGATTTATGACCCATATGTGCATTAACTCAACGGCCCATGGCGCATTTAATCTGGGCTTTGCGCCTACGATTGTGAGCAGCGCAACCGCCACCAGAACCCTGAGCCTGCCAGATGGTTCACTGCTTTCGGCCAACCAGATACAGACTGCAGCACTCGCCATGACGCGCGACCTGTATGCAGTGGTGGTCGACGCGGCGACAGAGGTCTTCTGACGCTGCTTACGGCCAGCATCAGCCCCTCCACGCATTAGGCCTGGGGTAATGCGCTGCCCAGCCTAATGCGGCGCTTGGTTCATCGCTGGCGCAACCGTCGATGCGCCCAGCCGACGCAAGATCAGATACCCGGCCACGCCAGCAAGCACGGAGGCGGCAAGCACGCCAGATTTAGCCATCAGCAAATATTCAGGCTGCCCGCTAAATCCAAGTTCCGAGATAAAAATAGACATGGTGAAACCGATGCCCCCCAGTATGGACACCGCCGCCACCTGACTGAAACGGGTGCCGGAGGGCAGTTGTCCGATATTCAAGCGCAATGCCAGCCAGCATGCGCCGGTAATGCCTAAAAATTTACCCAGCAACAATCCGAACAGCACTCCCAGAAACACCGAGTGTGAAACCGTCGCCGATAAAGTACTCGTATCCACGGGAATACCTGCATTAAACAGGGCAAATACTGGAATCACCAGAAAGGCCACCGGCAGATGCCAGGCATGCTCCAGCCGTTGTAACGGCGTTTGCACCCCTTTGGCGCTCTCCTCCATATGCTCGGCAATCGCATACAACCTGTCATTGGTCATGACACTGTCGTTGGTCTTCTTGCTGGCGGAAAAATCAGACACCTGGCGCTCTATCATGGCCACAAATGTAGCTGGGTTGTATTTGGATCGGGCAGGGACCGTAAATGCGCCGAGCACCCCCGCCAGTGTGGCATGCACGCCAGAGGCATACATGGCGTACCACAACAGGATGGCGGTGAGAAAGTAAGGCAGCACATGCCGGATACCGGCAAAATTAAAGGTCACCAGCACCCCCACCAGCGCAGCAGCAATCGCAAGCCAGGTCAAGTCCAGTTGCTGCGTGTAAAACACGGCAATCACCAGCACCGCACCCAGATCATCGGCAATCGCCAGCGCCACCAGAAAGGTAATCAGTGCTTTGGGCACCCGGCTGGCCAGCAACACCAGTACACCGACGGCAAAAGCAATATCCGTGGCCATGGGGATACCCCAACCACTCGCGCGATCTGTACCCATATTAAATGCCAGATAGATAAGTGCCGGTGCCACCATCCCCCCCACCGCAGCAATAATGGGCAAAGCAGCCTGTCGCACATCGGAAAGCTCACCAACCATGAACTCTCTTTTCAGCTCCAGCCCTACTACAAAAAAGAATAATGCCATCAGGCCATCGTTAACCCAATGATGCAGACTCATCTGAAACTGCCAGGTACCAAAGCTGATAGCAAAAGGAATATGCAGGGCATGCTGATACAACGCTGAGAAACTACTGTTAGCCAGAAGCAGCGCCACCACCGCCGTCGCCATCAGTACAAAACCGCTGGTCGTTTGCTGGTGAATAAACTGCTCAAAAGGCGTCAGGACTTTTTTAAAAGTACGTTCCCATGGCGCATAGTTCACGACTTCATTGTTTTTGCTGTTTTGCTGCTTGCTCGACATGGGACACACCTTACCTGATCCATAACACATGGATATAAAACTAATTGCTTTCATTCTAAAGTGTAAGCCATGGAATGACCAGCCTGGAATGGCTACTTAGCCAATGCATCAACAGCTTACGCCGGATATGCATGCAAGTATGTATGTAGGGGGCGTCATGACAATAAAAAAACCGACGCTGGGTCGGGGTTTCTGTACTCAAGATACGAAACAATCACTTGTTCATGCCGTACATCCTCACTTCAAAGAGCCAAAACGCATTTCTGTAGCGGCTGGTGGAGTCCGCGCCGCACTCTCCTTGGAGGTGTTAAAAAATCATCACAGATACCCTTGGTTAACCATCACTGTTCGCCGCCAGTGACCATGGGCCATGCGTCACAACCCCTAAACTGTCTTATGACTGCTCCTAAATGCTGGCCACAAAAAAACCCGCCTTGGCGGGTTTTTTCGGCACTGCTGGCCTGTACAGCCAGATCAGCATGGCCTTATTCTTGTGGCTGGATGTTAGACGCTTGCGCACCTTTAGGGCCAGTCGTCACTTCAAAGCTCACGCGCTGATTTTCACGCAAGGTTTTAAAGCCTTGACCTTGAATCGCAGAGAAGTGTGCAAACAGATCTTGGCCGCCATCATCAGGGGTGATGAAGCCAAAACCTTTAGAATCGTTAAACCATTTGACGGTACCTAATGCCATAGTATTTCCTTTAAAGTAAATTGAGATGAAAAATAAGGGAATGCTCCCATGAGCGAGACTGAAGCTAAATGGGTGATGAAAAAATACCCTCAGACACCTCTATCAACTGCATTAAAGGGACATCTTGAACAACAGGTACAAAATCCAACAACGACAACAATGCTTGCATATCGCACCCCCATACTATGGCACGTTCGCGAATTGCAGACAAGTGAAATGTGATTGACAGGCCGACGATGCTGGGCGCCCCCAGACAAAACACAGAGGGCGCTTTTGCAGATCAGGCTTTTTTAACAAACTCTGACTTAAGCTTCATCGCACCAAAGCCTTCTATTTTGCAATCAATATCATGGTCGCCCTCGACCAGACGGATGTTTTTCACTTTAGTCCCCACCTTGACCACAGACGAGGACCCTTTGACTTTCAGGTCCTTGATCACCGTGATGGTATCGCCATCCTGCAACACGTTACCATTGGCATCGCGCACGACCTTTTCTGTGGCCCCGGCTTCCACTGCCTGTTGCGGATTCCACTCATGCGCGCATTCCGGACACATCAGCATATCGCCATCCTGATAAGTGTATTCAGAATTACATTTTGGACAAGCAGGCAAAGTGGACATTGCAGAGACTCCGGCAGTTTTGAAAGCGCATGATTAGACCACAATCTGCCGCACATGAATATTTACGCAATAAGTAAGTAGGGACTCACTGCAATGATTTGGCCAGCAATTCGGTCTATTCTCCGATGGCAAAGCCGATCCCAAACATGGTTTGCGCCTGATTGTAATCGAGCAATGACACACCATAACCGCTCGCCAGCATGGCATAAAAACGTGCGCTTTCATTCTTGAAAGGTTTGTACTGCACATCCATTTTGACGTAGCCACGGTTGTCGCTGCGCAGGTTGTTACGGAACAATAGGCTGGCAGCCGTCGTATTGGCTTCGTTATCCCAGCGCAGAGCCACGTCCCCATAGCCCATGTATTTGCTGATATCCGGGTTATCGTCATCAGCCTTGCTTTCAGGAATCCGCCACCAGGGTTTGAACAACAGGCTATAGCGGTCATTCAGTTGCCAGCCACCTTGCAGGTAAATCCGGTTCCAGCTACGCGATAATGGCAGGGAGCGCCCATTGGATTCATGCACAACCCCCAGATTCAGCATATCAGGGATCACTGCCCAGCGCTTGGGTGCTTCAGCACTGTTTAACCCCAGGGACAAAATCAGTTCAGGCGAGTAATTGTGGTCGCGCACCGGACGGGATTGCGATTCATCATACACCTGCCAGTAGGACTGCTGCGTATACGCGCCCCATAAACGGGCACTCTGTATCCAGTTATTTTTAGGCAACCAGTCTGACAGATTCATTAACTGGGTTTTCAGGCTGATCTGGAAGTGCAGGTCGTTATGATCCAGCGCCCGGTCTTGTGTATTTGGACGGGACGGCGAATCCGGGACTTGATTGGGGTTGCTGGAGTAGGACGTGACAATGTAATTCTGCTGATACGTTTCGAGGTCGGTAAAATGCAACTCATCCTGACTGTTGAGATGCCATTTGCGCGCAAGGTAGCCAGTATCCGCACTGACTTTGGCCACCAGTTCAGATTGTGAGGGAGAGCGCACGGGCGCGATGATCTGTGTGGTGGCATACTGGCCGGCAACCTTGTCAAAGCACACCAGTCGACGGCTGGCATCATCCGCGAACTCGGTTTGGCAGGTATGCAGCGCTTGTTGCATTTCACTCGCGGGGGCAGCCAATACAGAAACAGAAAACAGCTGCGCGGCTATCGGCACACACACACGATTCAGGCGCAACAGACTGCGTGGGTTAAAGCGATGGGGCATCGTGACTTCCTTTAAGGCGCAGGATTCATCATAGTCAGGTGCAATTGCTCAATGTCAGCCAATGTGGCCTCGCTGAGTTTTACCTGATAAGCGGCGATATTCTCCTGCAATTGCGACAGGCTGGTAGCCCCAACAATGGTGGTGCCGACAAACCAGCGATGGTATACAAAACTCAAGGCAAGCTGCGTAGGCGTCAGGCCATGCGCCATTGCCAGCTCGGCATACGCCCGGGTAGCCGCAGGCACGCCCGGTTTTTTATAGCGTTGGGCATAGCCCAGAAACAGGGTGACCCGACCCGGTGTGGCAGGATCATCCACATACTTGCCCGTCAGGTGCCCAAAGGCCAGCGGCGAATAAGCGGCCAGACTCACACCCTCGCGGTAGAGCACCTCGGTCATGCCGAACTCCATGCCACGGTTCATCAGGTTATAGCAGTTTTGCAGCACAGCCACCCGTGGCAGACCCTGTTCATGCGCCACCCGCAAAAACTCCATCAATCCCCAAGGCTGCTCGTTACTTAGGCCAATGGCGCGCACCTTGCCTTCGCGAACCAGCTCATCCAGCACTTCGAGCTGGGTTTGAACGGAGATCCAGGCCATCGGGTTACCGTCTTTATCCAGCTCGGCATTGGGATCAAACTGATACTGGCCGAACATGGGCACATTACGCTCGGGCCAGTGCAAATACAGCACATCGAGATAATCGGTTTGCAGGCGTTGTAAGCTCTGGTGCACCGCTTCGCGAATATTATTGCGGTCATGCCCGCTGGGGCCACCGCGTATCCAGTGCATGCCGCGACGCGGACCGGCAACTTTGCTGGCAAGCACAAAGCGGTCGCGCGCCTGTGTTTTGATCCAGTGCCCCAGCATGGTTTCCGTGCGGGTGACGGTCTCTGCCCGTGGCGGCACCGGATACATTTCAGCCGTATCAATAAAATTGATGCCCTGCGCCAGCGCATAATCCAGTTGCGCGTTCGCATCCTGCTGGGTGTTCTGGTCACCATAGGTCATGGTGCCGAGTGTGATTCTGGAGACGCGCAGTGCGCTGTCTCCCAAGAAAATACTATCCATTAATGTAATACCTGTTTTTCTGTGGTGCCTTGTACTACGATGGCAGAAACGGTGCCAGGTTCCCCGCTACTATGTAATGTCCAACCTGCGTCCTTGGCAGCAATCAGTAACATCCGCGCAAGCGCCAGCACCAGCTCTTTGGTCAGGTTGATATTCACATTCATCTGATTGAGGCAATGCAGCGTCATGCTCCGCAATTGCGCGTTGACTGCCTGGAACTGCGACCCCACGGCTAATAGAGGGCCCTGTTCAACAACCGGGGTTCTTTCCTGATAGGCGGTATTAAAATCCAGTGATTCCAGTGACTGCATGGCCGCAGCTTCCTGGGCAAACTGCCGCGTCGCCTCGGCCGGAGCAGGCGGTGCCGACTGTGTATAAGTGCTTTCCGAGGCCCCCAGGGGCGCCACGGGCAGATTGGCTTCACGGTTGAGTACCGCAAACATTTGGCGGGCAATGCGGTAGGTAATCCATACCTGAATTTCACTGCCATCACTCATCCCGGCACGGAGCATAAAACGGTCCTGCTGCGTGTCATAAGACAAATTGATCTGCTGTATGGTCTTGGGCTGCATACTGTCACGACTTTCTGCATTAATTTAATCATATATGTACAGCATTAAGTTACTAAAAGCCACCCGAAAAAGATAGTTCAAGCCGGGTATTTTTTGTATCCCCCCATAAAATCACGGCTTTACAGTCGCAAGCGCAAAAGCGCGACATCCCGTTCCGTGCTAATTAAGGAAAATATCAGTAAGAGTGATACTTACATTGATACAAATACTATGATCGCCAGACAGATAATGCTATCGTCATGTCAAACCAGTATGGCAGTTAGCCCCCTTATGTAACGGATTGATCACAGGAAATTGATCGTTGACAAAAAATCACAATGAGCGCGCGCGCCTAGCTGCCGTACTCAGTTACCAGATACTGGACTCGGTTACAGAATCCGATTTTGACCAGCTGGTTGCACTGGCCTGCCAGTTATTTGCAGTGCCGATTGCTGCTGTCAGTATTATGGACCGGCACCGCCAGTGGTTTAAATCCGCCCTAGGGCTGGATATGAGCCAAATTGCGCGGGATGTTTCGTTTTGCCAGTATCCGATTCGTAACCACTCCCCGCTGATGGTGGAAGATGCCGAGCGGGATGCCCGCTTCATGCTGAATCCACTCGTCGTGCATCCACCGTATATCCGTGCCTATACTGGCATTCCACTCATCAATACTGACGGCTATGCCATCGGTACGTTTTGCGTGATGGACCATCAACCGCGGACTTTTTCCGAAGCCGAGCTCGGCCTGCTGAACATACTGGCGAACCAGACGACGAAACTGCTGGAACTGCGCAAGGAAATTATTCAAAGGATTGAGTTCAGTGATCAGCTCAGGCGTATTTATGACTCGCAAAGCAAAGCCCAGGAGTTATGGAAACAGGCCATCGACGCTGTGGGTGACGGCGTATGGGACTGTGACCTGGTCAGCGGTCACTATTTTTTTGGATATAGCTGGCGGAAAATGCTGGGGTACGATCAGGACGACCTGGTTCCCCACTTTGTCACGCTGTATGACTTGCTGCATGAAGAAGACAAACCGCGTTTTGAAGCGCATATGCATGCGTACTTAAGCGGACAAGCCGATGAATACAAAATTGAATACCGGATTCGTTGCAAAAACGGCGATTACAAGTGGGTATTATCGCGCGGGATGATTGTAGAGCACGATGAAAACAGTCAGTCCAAACGCGTGGTAGGCACCCATACCGATATTTCACAAGCCAAAATGCTGGAGCAATCCATCTGGCAACAAGCGCATTTTGATAACCTGACGGGCTTACCCAACCGCCGCCTGTTTCTGGACAGGCTGGAGCACGAACGCAGTGTCAGCCAGCGGGAGGAAAAGCAATTTGCCGTGCTTTTCATTGATCTGGACGGATTCAAAGCGGTCAATGACGCACACGGCCATCTGGTGGGTGACCAGTTACTGGTCGCGTTTAGCCAACGGATCCAGACGTTTTTCAGGCAGTCGGACACTTTTGCCAGATTTGCCGGTGACGAGTTTGCAATGATCCTTGGCAATATGCAATCGCAGGCAGACATGACCACTTTTGCAGAAAAAATCGTACAGGCAGCCGAACAGCCATTTCAGCTGGATGCGGTGACCGTGCAGATCTCTGCCAGCATCGGCCTGGCCTGTTACCCGCAACACGGCACCGAGGTGGATGACTTATTGCGCAACTCCGATACAGCCATGTATGCCGCGAAAGCCAAAGGCAAAAACAGCTGGGTGCTGTATACAAAAGATACCTGAACCAGTCATCGTCATTCGTTCTGGCTTGATAAGTCTGTATATGTTGACTTCAGTACTGACGATTGAAAACACATCAACCAATCGTCCAATTCTTAGGCATCGTTGAATCATCGATTCCGACATGTTTTATTTGGCGGGTGCTGCACTTTCGGTGGCTCCCAGACCAAACCCGCCATTATTTTCATGGCAGATGCGCTCATCGTGTTCAAGAATCTGTGCGTTGCCCGGATGCTTGGCCCAGCGCGCTTCCAGGTTCCAGCCGTCGCTTTCTTCTGCCTGCGTGTACTTGATGGCCGGGATGGTGATAGTGAATGGCCGGGTGTACACCGTGGGGTCGTCAAACGTACCTTCGTAGTTGAAGCGTTTGCCATCCGCTGAAAAAATGTATTTTTCCCTGATCGTAGCGTTTTCGCTGACAAACTCGCCTGAGCGACCAAACAGTGCCTTGCCGTTATGATTACTGACATCGACCACCAGTGTATTGCCTTCCCAGTGTCCTCTGGAATCGCCGTTCCAGAGCTTGAGTTTGGCAGGCAGGTGCGGTTTGTTATCGAGATGGATCAGGCGACTGCCGTTATCAAACACAAATAGCACATAGCCTGGGTATTGCTGGATATCGTAGCCATGCCAGTACAGTGATTTCGGTACGCCGCCCGGTGCACAACGGGCATTGGGCTCTACGTGAGAGGGGTCCGTCGGGTTGTGAAAACCAATGCGGAATGCGTTGACCTTTTCCTGCGCCCATGGCTGAAAAGGAAACCTGCCATCGGCAGGATCACTGACGCGACTGGGCGCGCGCTGTTCACGCGGGCCGAGCGGTGTTCTGCGGGCCTCGCCAATGACGCCGCCTTGCGGATCTTCGAGGTTTCCATGGTTGCCGATGGTGTTGGACCATAAACCGCTGATATCCGGCTGACCATCAGGCAGGCGCGGACCTGACCATTTTCCGGAGGCGATTGTTGGAAAACTGGTTTCTCGCACTCTTCTGGCCTGGGCCGGAGGCGTTGCAGTTGTAGCCGTTTTGACCTCCGTTTTGTTTTTATCCTCCTCAGCCGCCTGGGTGAACTGCGGCAACACAATGGCTGACCAGCCAAGCAGAATGCAGGATAAATAGAGAATATGTGACGTTTGTTTCATACGTAACCTTGATGTTTCGTAACCTTAATGTTTGATGATCCGGATGTGTGATGACCCGATTTTTCCGGTGTGCGGGTTAATATACGCCGTGATTATTGTTTATCGCGCTTGGGCGGATAGTACTGATCGTAATCCAGCGTATAGCGATAGTCTTCGATCAGCTGGAAGTTTTTTTCCGGGTGCCGATGCAGGTAGACGGTCATGCTCCACGGACGACTGAATACCTTTTCATCCTCCAGGGTGGCCTTGTATTCAATGGTATTGGCATCCACCAGCTTCCAGCGCTCGACCACATGTAGTGCGTCGCTGTGGTAATTGCCTGAACGGTCCAGCCAGGTTTTATCGTTGAAGTGTTTGACATCCACCACCAGCGTATCCCCCTCCCAGTGCGCGCGCGAATCGCCCAGCCACCAGTCGTTCGGGTCTTCCGGATGCTCGGTATGGTTGGTGTGTATCGTGCGCACCGAATGGCCAAACTGATGCAAGATCGTGAGGTCACGCGGGCGTTGCAGGATTTGAATCGGTTCGCGGTAGTAAATGCCGCGCGGCACGCCTAATGACCAGCCCTTCAGGCGTGGATCGGCGGTATGGCGGTTTTCAAAATTCTTTTGACGTTGCGCCAGCGCTTGTGGCAGGTAGGGAATCTCGCCACCATCCACCACACCGGCACTGGGCGGTGCATCCCGCCGTGCCGTATGTGGTTCCAGATCATCATCGGCCGCGCTGGTCGTTTCCCAAATACCGGAAAAATCCGGTTTTTTGTCAACGCCGCGCGGGATTTTGGCATCGTGCGCCAGAACACTATCCACTGGCAGAAAAAAGGCCACCAGCATCAGGGTCAGCAAGGTCGCCGCCAGTTTGAGTCGCGAACCCGCGAAATTAGGGGTGTGTAACACGTGTCACTCCGTTTATTTTTTGATAATGTTGCCAGCCAGCTAGTTGGCGGCTGGGGTAGTGGGTGCATCCTGCGCACCACCGGTTTGAAACACGCGGCCATCTGCCAGTTTGATCGAGGTCGAATAGGCAAACTTTTTACCGTTTTTTGACAAGTAGCCATTAATCACCACCTCTGTCCCGGCGGGCAGCACGGCTTTGGTCAGGCCTTTCTGCTTGAGGCTGAAAGGTGCACCAAACTCGAAACCCCAGTTGCTGACGGTGCCGTCGGCTTCCTTCACGTCCACATAGACCCAGCTATGCGGATTCACCCACTCGGCTTTGGTCACCACACCTTTAATCTCAACCGGCTTGAGTGCATCAAACTCGGCTGAAAACGCATGGTGTGCTGTCACGTTCTGTGCGCTGAATAACAGGCCGGCGCCTAACAGGGCGTACAGGCTATTCAGATTAAAATGGCGAAAAAACTTGTGCATGTAGACTTCCTTATTGCTTGTGTTGATTAATCGGCTTTGGTCAATACGGCCAGCTTGGAGATGCCTACGCGCTCGACGATGGCCATCACCTTGGCGACGGATCCATAATTCACGGCATCATCCGAGCTCAGGTGAAACACCTGCTCCGGACGCTGCTGGACAATGCCTTTCAGTTTGCCTTCCAGCGCATCCAGAGGCACTTGCTCTTTATCCACGTAAACATTGCCTTTGTCGTCAACGCTCAGGGTCACCGGCTTGAGTTGCTCGGTAGGTTTGGTGGCCACCGTTTTTGGCAAGTTGACGGATATCGCATTGGTCATCACTGGCGCCGTCACAATAAAAGCCACCAGCAACACCAGCATCACATCCACCAGTGGTGTGACGTTAATTTCACTCAGGACGTCATCGCCCTCGCTTGATGAACTGAAAGCCATTACGCTAACGCTCCTTTCAGGGTACGCACGACATTTGGGTTACTGTCTGCGTGGCCAGCTTCAACCTTGGGCTGGAAGGTGACACGACGCGACACTTTAATCAGGTCTGCAGCAAAATCATCCAGGTTATCGCTGCTGGTTTTCAGACGACGCAGGAAAAAGTTATAGGCAAGCACAGCCGGGACTGCCACTGCAATCCCGATTGCCGTGGCGATCAGGGCCTCACCAATCGGGCCGGCCACCACTTCGAGGCTGGCGGAACCCAAGCGACTGATATCGGTCAGCGCGTGCATGATGCCCCACACCGTCCCGAACAGGCCAACAAACGGTGCCGTGCTGCCAATACTGGCCAGCACCACCAGACCCGCTTCACGGATCACACGCTCTTTTTTAATCTGCTGCTTGAGTGCCCGCTCCAGCACATCCTGGCGGTCCCCCGAGTGTTGCAAATCATTGGCGGCCGCCGAATCAAACTCTTTCAGGGCATGAAAACCGACTTGTGCCACACGGTAGGCCGGGCCGCCATGACCTTCGAGTTTGGATGCCGCGTTGAGGTCAGTGGCTGACCAGAAGGCGCCTCTGAACTTGACGTTTTGCCGACGAATCAGCCAGACCTGGTAGGCTTTAATCAAAATCAGAACCCAGGTGAAGATAGAGCCGACAATCAGTGCAATCAGCACGCCTTGCACGACAGTGGATGTGGATGAAGAAACTTCTAACATAATCAAAATACCTCGTTATTCAGGTTTAAAAGTAATCGGTTGTGTTGCCCAGCCATCGATGGGCGTATTGCCACGTTTGGCGGGTACAAACTTCCAGGACTGCAAAATCGTTTCGATCGCTGCGTCATCCAGCACCTTCTTGCCACTGGATTTCTGCACGGTGGCACTTTCCGGCTGTCCGCTGGCCAGCACGCGAACACGCACAATCACGGTGCCATACCATCCGTTGCGCTCGGCGATTTTCGGATACTTGGGCAGCGGATTATTCAGATGCCCGGCATTGGCCGTAGCCTCGGTCACAGGCTCTTCCACCTTGGGTGCTGGCGGCGCGGGCGGTGCCGGAGGGGTGATGGTCTCCGGCATGGCTGCATTCTTATCCAGTGGCCCACTCGCGGCCATCACCGGTGCGCTGGTCGATTCAGCCTTGGTATTTTCCTGGACCGTCAAGTCGGTGGGAGCAACCTTCTCCACAGCCGGGGCCGTTTTAAGTGCAGCAATCGGCTGCGGAGGGGGCGCCACCTTCTGCACCTTGGGTGGGGGTGGCGGCGGAGGGGGCGGCTCTATCACTGGCGGCGGCGTTTCAGGCTTGATGAACTCAATCGCCACTTCATGCTTGGCCGGGATATGCAGTGGCGGCGCTTCATAATTCAGATAAGCCCATACTGCGGCCAAGTGCAGCAATACAATGCCAGCCCCTGCCCACAGGTACACGCCCTTCTTGAAATCATCATCAAACACAATGCCACGCCTGACTTCCACCTGCTCTAGGCGCGCAGCCAACTGCGCACCCGGCTTGGCTTGCTGGCTAAAGGTTTTATCATCAAATGCATTGACTACATAACTACTGAGTGAACTCGCCATTTATTTTTTTCCTTAACACGCTCGGTGCTGGCTGGCACCCGGCGCTTTTGCCTATCCTCAAATCTACCTGTATGACATATCAATATTCGTGCCAACATAAAATATCCATTAAATTCATACACTTAATTAATAATGATGCGGGAGGCGCCCCTGCCGCTGCTGCCACAGCAACAGCCTATTGTTGCTGCATGAACAGGGCTGTTGCTGTGGCATACACGCATAAAAAAACCACCCGGACACTTGCACCGGATGGTTTAAATGGTGAATGCGGAAACAGCCTGTGCCTCCAGGCAACAAAGGCTGTTTCCACCTGTGGTAAAACTTTATTGAATCACGCCAAACTGCTTGAGGTAAGCACGCAATACATTGCGACTGATGCCAAGCACACGTGAAGTCTGCACCTGATTCTGGTTGCAATGCCGATACGTCTGCAACACGACTTTTTCCACGCACTGGTCAAACAAACGTTCTGGCTCCTGCCGGATAAATGCATCCAGCACCGCACTGAGCTGCTCATCTGCGGGCACCCTGTGATTAAGCTCAACATGGGTAAGCTGTTGCAGTTGTGGCAGATTCAAATCGGCCGGTTTCAACACCTTGCCATCGCATACCAGCAAGGCGCGGTGTATCACATTCTCCAGTTCGCGAATGTTCCCCGGCCACGGGTAGTCATTGAGCACTTTGATGGTGTCCGCCGCCAGTTGCGGTTTACTGGTATGCAGGCGATTGCGGTAGACCTCAAGAAAGTGTTCCACCAGCGGCAAAATATCCCCTGTGCGCTCGCGCAATGGCGGAATCTCAATGGGCACCACTTTGATCCGGTAATATAGATCCTCTCGGAACCGGCCCGCATTCACCGCCTCCACCAGATTGACATTGGTGGCGGCAATCAGACGCACATCAATAGGCACGGCTTTGCGAGAACCAATCGGAATGACTTCACGCTCCTGCAATACGCGCAGCAGCTTGACTTGCGTAGACAGTGGCAGATCGCCGATTTCATCCAGAAACAGGGTGCCGCCATTGGCCGTCTCGAACCAGCCTTTTTTGGAGCCGACCGCGCCGGTAAACGCGCCCCGCTCATAGCCAAACAATTCGCTCTCAACCAGCGTCTCAGAAAAAGCGCCACAATTGATCGCCGCGAACGGCCCGCCCCTGCGCGGACTCAGGTTATGGATATGGCGCGCGACCAGTTCTTTGCCGGTGCCAGTTTCGCCTTTTACCAAGGCGGTCGCATCGCTGGGCGCCACCTTTTCAATCAAAGAGAGTAGTTGCTGTGATTTCTCATCGGCAAAAATCAAAGCGCTGGCACGCACAGACAGACTGAGCCGTTGAGGTTCGGGGTAACTGACAATCTTGTCTTTATGATCAAGTTGCCCAGCTTTCAATATTGGTAACTCTAAGTGTTTATGTGTCTCACTCTGCAAAGCGTCATGCATCTCGCCACCCTTTTGCTTACTGCTTTAAAACCAGAAAGATACAGGGATTTTTAAATGCCCTCCAATAACAATTTATTTAATGCTTATCACTATAAGTTATATAAGAGTCTGAAGTTTCTTCTTCAGCTTTAATGAATGATCAATCACGCAATCAAAAAAGCCGGATTTCAACCCGGCTTTTGATTTAAGACTGATAAGATGACAAACGGGTAATCACTGCGACCATGCGGTCGATCTCCTCATAGGTGTTATAAAACGCCAGAGAAGGCCTGACCGTGGTTTCCACCCCAAACCTGCGCAAAATCGGCTGCGCACAATGGTGCCCCGAGCGCACAGCAATGCCCTCTTCGTTCAGAGCCGCGCCGACTTCTTCACTTTGGTAACCTTTGAGCGAAAATGACAATACGCTGGCCTTGTGTTTGGCCGTGCCGATCAGTCGCAGATGCGGAATCTGGCACATGGCAGCCGTTGCGTATTCGAGCAAGGCATGCTCATAGGCAGCAATATTTTCAATGCCGATGCGCTCGACATACTTGAGTGCCGCGCCCAAGCCCACGGCATCGGCAATATTGCCGGTACCTGCCTCAAACTTGGCTGGCGCCGCGTGATACACCGTTTTTTCAAACGTCACGTCCTGAATCATATTGCCGCCACCTTGCCAGGCTGGCATGTCCTGCAACACCTCGGCCTTGCCATACAAAGCACCTATGCCTGTCGGCCCAAACACTTTGTGGCCAGAGAACACAAAGAAGTCTGCATCCAGCGCCTGCACATCGGTGCGCATATGCGAGACTGACTGTGCCCCATCCAGCAATACCCTGGCACCAGCACGATGTGCCATGGCAATCATTTCCGCGGCAGGCGTGACTGTCCCCAGTGCATTGGATACCTGTGTAAACGAAACCAGCCTGGTTTTTGAAGTCAGCAGTTTCTGGTATTCATCGAGCAGAACCTGCCCGCTATCATCTACCGGGATCACTTTCAATACGGCCCCGGTCTCCTGACACAATTGCTGCCAGGGCACGATATTGGCGTGATGTTCCAGATGCGAAACCACGATTTCGTCACCGGCACCGAGGTGCTTTTTACCCCAGGTTTTGGCAACAAGGTTGATCGCTTCCGTGGTTCCGCGCACAAAAATCACCTGTTTCACCGACGGCGCATTGATAAAACGACGCACGGTTTCGCGCGCATCTTCATAGGCATCGGTGGCCCGTGCCGCCAGGGCATGCGCAGCGCGGTGGATATTGGAGTTTTCATGCTGGTAAAAATAACTGATGCGATCAATCACTGCCTGTGGCTTGTGCGTGGTGGCGGCATTATCAAACCAGACCAGCTGGCGACCATTCACCCGCTCATTGAGGATCGGAAAATCCCGACGCACGGCATGCACATCAAACGCAGGATGCGCAGAAGCTGGCAAGCTGCCTTTTAATGCAGGGTCTGCTTGCAAAAAGTAAAACGATTGTGCGTTGCCTGCAGTCGTTGTCCTGGCTGGTTGCGCTGATACTGCCGACGGCGCAGACTGGACTGTGCCTGTCCCCAACCAGCGATCCAGTTCCTGCTGGTAAGGGATCTCGATCCCGAGTCCGGCAAATACTGACGGTGTCAGGTAAGCGGCTTCCGGTTGTAATACATTCAGGTGCGCCGGATGGTTATGCAGTGGATCACCCGCCAGCGCTTCCACCCCTGGCGCATAGGTAAGCTGCTGTGCTTGCACTTCCTGTGTGAGTGGTTGCGCTTGCGATTGCACATAAGTTGGCGAGTTTGCACCGACAGAGTTGCCTCCTGCATTACCAAGTTGAGTGGTCAACGAGTCTGTGGCAGGCACTGCCGTTTGTGGCGTGTGTGAACTTGCCAGTGACTGCGCAAAGTCTGCCGCAGCAAAAGGGGCCGTCGCCGGAAACCCTTCGGCGTACAGATCATTGACCAACTGGGTCAGGGTAGCCGTATCCAGCACGCCGGTGTTCTCGAGCGCACGTCCCACACCCAGCGCGGCCGTCATTTTGGGGTGCTCGCCCGGCAGCGAGGCCAGAATGGCCTCCGGCTCAAAGCTCGCCAAGTCTATAAAATTACTTGTAGTCATAGTAATGGTCAACTCCGACATCTTCCAGCACGGCAATCGCATCTTCAGTCAATACGGCCAGCGAGCAATACAGAGAAACCAGGTAAGACGCGATCGCTTTATGGTTGATACCCATGAAACGCACTGACAAGCCCATCGTTTGCTGGCCTGGCAGATTAGGCTGATACAAGCCAATCACCCCTTGTTTGCTTTCACCCACACGCAGCAACAGGATTTTGGATTTGCCGTTGACGATAGGCAGCTTGTCGCTTGGAATCAATGGGATACCACGCCATGTAATGAACTGTGAGCCAAACAGTGAGACTGTTGGTGGAGGCACGCCACGGCGGGTGCATTCACGGCCAAAGGCAGCAATCGCTTTCGGGTGTGCCAGGAAAAAGGCTGGTTCTTTCCAGACTTTGCTGAGCAGCTCATCGAGGTCATCCGGGGTCGGGTAACCATTGCGCGTTTTCACCGTTTGCGACTTCGCTACATTGTTGAGCAAACCATACTCTTTATTGTTAATCAGCTCGCTTTCCTGACGCTCTTTTACAACCTCGATGGTCAGGCGCAACTGCTCTTTAATCTGGTTGTGCGGGCTGCTGTACAAGTCTGATACGCGCGTATGCACATCCACCACAGTGTTGACCGCATTCAGTACATACTCACGGCCCCACTCTTCGTAATCAACAAAGGTGGCTGGCAGATCTTTTTCGTCCTTGTTGGAACAATCGACGGTAATGGCATTCGGGTCTTTTGCCTTGTTGACGCGGTAAATACCGGCTTCAACGGGCACCCAGTTCAGCAAATGTACCAACCAGCGCGGGCTGATGGTGCTGAGCATGGGCACCGATTTGGTGGCATTGGCAAGCGTTCGTGCGGCGACGTCGCCTAGCGCACTTTGTGTAGGTTGTTCTGACATGGTGTTCTCCTTATCGTTATAACTAAAAATCAAGCCGCCGCCGGGATGGGTTTGGCATCCGAATGCGCTTGTGTGACGTGACTATTGGCGGGCACGCTGCGGGTGACCCAGACGTTGCCGCCAATAATGGAATGTTTACCGATGGTAATGCGGCCCAGAATGGTCGCTCCGGCGTAGACGACGACGTGATCCTCCAGAATGGGATGACGTTCAAACTTTTTGACCAGATGCCCATTGGCATCTTTGGGGAAGTTTTTGGCCCCCAGGGTGACCGCCTGATACAAGCGCACATGGTTGCCAATAATCGCCGTTTCACCGATGACAACGCCCGTGCCGTGGTCAATGAAAAAATATTCCCCGATCCGTGCCCCGGGATGAATATCAATGCCAGTCTGCGAATGGGCAATTTCAGTGATCAGCCGCGCAATAATGGTGAGGCCCAGGCCATGCAACACATGGGCAATCCGGTAGTGAATCAATGCGAGGATCCCGGGGTAACACACCAGGATTTCATCCACACTGTCGGCAGCCGGGTCACCGTTGTAAGCCGCTTCGAGGTCAGTATCCAGCTGCTTGCGGATCACGGTCAGCTCGGCAGCAAAGCGCTCGGCCAAATGGTGGGCCTGGCCGTGAAACTGACTGGCCGGCTGGCCTGGCGCCTTGAATGCCAGCTCGAGGCGGATTTGCTGCTGCAACTCACGCAAGGCCTTATCCAGCGTCGTACCCACATAGAAGTTAATCGCATGCGCCTGAATATCAGGATCGCCCAGGCGATTGGGGAACAGCGCAGCCGCCAGCCACTCCACCAGCTTGCCCAGTGCTTTACGCGCTGGCAGCTTGGGCGGTTTCTGCAATCGTTGCCGTTGTTGCAACGCACTTTCGCGTATGCTCGCCAACTGCTGCACGATATGTTCAATGGCAAACTCTTCCATCGTCAATCTATCCAATAAAATCAATCCATAGCCTCGATGACGTGGCTTCAACAGGCGAAAAAAAAGCCAGCCGCGGTCAAGCGTCTGGCTTCCAGGTGTCTGGTCAGCGTTATCAATATGTGCAAACTATAGTGTAAACAGGGCCAAATGCAAAGCCTGCCATCTAGAATAGTTTGTTATTAATATATTGTTTTTTGTTATTTGCAATGACTTTTCGATTAAAAATATGCATAAGCGTCGCATATGAAACGCACTTTCCAGAAACAATTCTCTTATCGTCACACCTTGCAACATGCACAGCATTTATAACTTTCATCTATATAAACATCATAAATTGTTATTTATACATCTTTAGAGATTTGCTTTAAGATAAGCTTTTAACTCGAAAATTGGCAAAAAGATGGCACACTGGTTTTCAGACAATGCACAAAGCATAGGCAACACGCCGCTGGTACGCCTGAATCGGCTGACAGCGCCAGGACAGGCAACAATTCTCGCCAAAATTGAAGGTCGCAACCCGGCCTATTCGGTCAAGTGCCGGATTGGCGCGGCCATGATCTGGGAGGCCGAAAAGCAGGGCTTACTCGGGCCCGGCAAAGAAATTATTGAGCCCACCAGCGGCAATACCGGCATTGCGCTGGCTTTTGTAGCAGCCGCGCGTGGCATTCCTATCACGCTGACCATGCCGGAAACCATGAGTGTAGAGCGCCGCAAGCTGTTACTGGCTTATGGTGCAAAACTGGTGCTCACCGAGGGCGCCAAGGGCATGAAAGGTGCCATTGCCAAAGCGGAAGAAATTGCTGCGTCTGACCCGTCACGCTATGTCCTGTTGCAGCAATTTAAAAACCCGGCCAACCCGGCCATCCATGAACAAACCACCGGGCCGGAAATATGGCGCGATACGGATGGCAAGGTCGATATTTTCGTCTCGGGCGTTGGCACCGGCGGCACCATCACTGGCGTCACCCGCTACTTTAAGCAGACACAGCAAAAGAACATCCTGTCTGTGGCGGTAGAACCAGCGGCCAGCCCGGTATTGACGCAATTCCGGGCCGGGCAGGAATTGGCACCCGCACCCCACAAGATTCAGGGCATAGGCGCAGGGTTTGTGCCAGACATCCTGGACCTGAGTCTGGTGGATGCCATTGAGCAAGTCAGTAACGAAGAGGCCGTAGAATACGCGCGACGCTTAGCACTGGAAGAAGGTATTCTGGCGGGTATTTCTTGCGGAGCAGCCGTGGCGGTTGCTGTCCGTTATGCGGCCAAACCCGAACACGCAGGCAAAACTATCGTGGTGATTTTGCCTGACTCCGGTGAGCGTTATTTAAGCTCGATATTGTTCGAAGGTGTGTTTGATGCTCAGGGTTTGAGTACCGCCACCTAAGGACGGCTGCACACTGAACAGACATACCGAAAAATGCCAGCCTCAATCAGCTGGCATTTTTTCTTGGCCTGACCCCTGACCGCTCTCACAAGCACCACGTGTTGAAATTACAGCAACTGGTAAAAAACTGTTTAGCCAGCAACAAACCTGTGCCTGCTCAGCGGCATGAAAATTACTCAACATATTGATTTTAAAATAAATTATATGGCTGGCATATATTCTGCTATATCCCTCCCAGTATAGGGCACCCCCCTATATAATGTCGCGCGGACGCTAGTCGGTATGGATGTATCGGCAGCGGCAGCGCATCACTATTAAAAAAGATATCGAGAGACAGAGACACATGGTCACACACAACAAAAAACAGCCCGCCTATTTACCCGGACTGTTCATCGCACTGTCATCCCTGACCCATCACGGGCTGACAATCGCCGCTGAAGACAATGAATTACCCACCGTCGTCGTTAAAGCAAAAAAAGAATCGGCCATTCAATTAAATGCCAAAACCACAACAGCCAGCCGACTAGGACTCACCGCGCTTGAGACGCCTGCCAGCGTTGAAACACTGGATGCCGAGACCGTCAAACTGCGTGGCGATGTGAGCATCCGCGAAGCTGTCTCCCGCACTACCGGCTTTACGGATATCAGCAACCTTGGCACGGGCAATGCGTTTTCGGTACGTGGCTTTACCGGTAACAACTCGGTCGCGCAGGCAGAAGATGGCATCCGCCTGCTGACTGCAGCCAGCACCATCACCTACCCTTCAGACACCTGGGGCTATGACCGTTTTGAAGTCTTGCGTGGCTCTGCTTCAGTTTTGTTTGGAGATGCGTCCGTTGGCGGCATTATCAACAGCATTCGTAAAGCGCCCAAACGCGACTACACCCTCGACGCGTTGGTGAGTGCTGGTACGCAAGGCGCTTACCGTCTCGGCGTGGGCGGCACAGCGCCGGTGGGCGAAGTGGCGGCCTTGCGTATTGATGCCTCAGCCGTTGGCGGTCAGGGCTATGTGGATATGGGGCGCTACAACAGCCAGAAACTGATGACCAACCTGGAAATCAACCCGGGTGAAAAACTCAAGCTCAACCTGATCTATGACCATGGCGATGAAAATCCTACCCGTTACACCGGTATTCCATTAAGGGACGGGAGGATCGACAAACATTTGCGCGATGAGAACTATAACGTCGGGGATGGCATCCAGCATTTTGTGGATGACAGACTCAAGGCCAAGCTGGCATGGGAGATCAGCGACACCTTGCAGCTGACAAATACAGCTTACTGGTTTATCTCTGACAGACACTGGCGCAATGTGGAATACTTTTCGCTGAATACTGTTACCCAGTCAGTGAATCGCAGTGGGTATACTGAAATTCGCCACAAACAAAAACAACTGGGCGATCAGTTGATACTGAATGGCGCTGACACACTGTGGGACCGTGATAACAAATGGTCCATTGGCTATGAAGTGGCAAAGGTGAATTTTCAGTATTTCGACAATTTTTATAATGGCAATGACCCAAGCTCTACGGTTGATTTGAACAACAGCAATCCGGGCAGCTTTCAAACAATAGACCCGACAGTCAAAGATTTTTCATCAGAAACAGTACAGCAATCACTGTTTGCTGAGGAAGCATATAAAGTGACACCGCAATGGACACTCAGTGCTGGCTTGCGTCAGGACTGGATCAAGATAGACCACGATAGCAAACTCACGTCTAACGATTACAGCACCGACTTCGCCCCTTTTTCCTACAGATTCGGCACCACTTATTCGCTGGATGACAACACATCGGTGTACGGTCAATGGAGTCGGGGCTCCGATCCCGTGTCTTCCATTGTGACCTTACGTCCAAGTAACGGGGCATTTAAACTCACCTCTGCGCAACAGGCAGAAATCGGCCTGAAACATGTTCTAGATAACCGCAAAGGGGAGTTCACTTTGGCGATCTATGACATTACCAAGGATGACATCATTACGCGTGACCCGAACAATGCAACCCTGCGTGTACAGGGAGGTCAGCAGTCTTCCAGAGGGGTTGAGTTTTCTGCCTCGCTGTTACCTGCCGAACATTGGCGTACGGATTTCAACCTGGCGATTCTGGACGCCAGGTTTGACAAACTACTGGAAAGTGCTGGCGGTGTGAATGTTTCACGGGCAGGCAATACGCCGTCAGATGTCCCCGAACGGGTGGCAAACGCCTGGCTGTATTACCAACAGCCAGATTGGCAGGCAGGGATCGGTGCCCGGCTGGTGGGGGCACGCTATGCCGATAATGCCAATACCTCAAGAATGCCTGGCTATACCGTCTATGATGCCAATATCGCCTGGCGTGCAAATGCGCACCTGACACTGCGTGCCAGCTTGCGCAACCTGTCTGATAAGGTCTATGCACCAGTCTCGTACGATACACAGCAATTTATTATCGGCGAATCCAGACGGGCAGAAATCCGCGCCGAGATTAATTACTAGCGATACTTCTTCTATTTTCAATGCGTTACGCATATCTGACCCATCGCTGGCTGGGGCTCGTATTAGGGCCCCTGGTCATTCTCTGGCTGCTGTCTGGTCTGGTCATGCTGTTCGTGAAGTACCCATCATTGGACGAGGCAGCGCAACTGGCACATGCGCCACCGCTGCAACGCAGCCTGGTGCATGTTTCTCCCGCAGAGGCCTGGCAAACGCAGCACGCCAGCCAAGCTCCGCAACGCGTGCAACTGGCTATGCAACAGGGGCGCCCGGTGTATTACTTTTTAACCGACCAGCACTGGCAGGCCGTGTGGGCAGACACTGCCAAACCCGTGTCCGTGATCCGTCAGCTTGCAGCAGCGCAGGCACTGCAGTTTCAACCGGCAAGCGGGGTACGCCGCATTGCCCTGATTGCTCTGGATCAATGGTCGTTCTCCAGCAAACTGAACCCCCACCGTCCCTTGTTCAAGGTCTCGCTGGACGATGCAGAACAATCAGAGCTGTACGTTTCCAGCCGCACCGGGCAAGTGGTGCTCACCTCCACACAACAGGCACGGTTCTGGAACTGGCTGGGATCGGTTACGCACTGGATATACTTTACCGAGTTGCGTGCCCATCGCGAGGTCTGGCGACAGGTGGTGCTGTGGCCATCGGCAGCAGGCATTGTGTTGGCCGCACTTGGCATCTGGGCAGGCCTCATGCGCATGCGTGTGACTACCCGCTACAGCCAAAATCGCCACACGCCTTATCGGGGATGGATGCGCTGGCACCATCTGGCTGGCTATGGGTTCGGCGCGGTGCTGGTCACCTGGCTCTTGAGCGGCTGGCTGTCGATGACACCGATGAACTGGTTATCCGACCGCAGTTTATCGGCACAGGAGCGCCAGGCCTGGCAAAGCAACCATACCGGTAAAGCCGCTGACATCGCTGCGTATACCCTGCCTGCACAGTTTCCGACGAACACCCGGCAACTGGAATGGCAACCGTTTGCCGGGCAAGTACTGGTGATGGCCGAGCAAGCGGGCATCACCCAGGGCTTGCACCCGCAAAGCGGCAAGCCTCTGCCAGCGCTCACTCTGGTACAACTGCAAGCCGCCATTACTCGCCTTCAACCCGGTCACAAACTCCATGCCATCACATGGCTTGCCGCCCCTGGCGACGCTTATTACCGGGTATCGGCGACTGCCGAGCAGATTGCGCGCGCCAGCTTTGCAGGCAATGATTCGGTCACCTACTATCTCAATGCAACAAACGCGACCATCGTTGCCAGCCAGGATACGCGTAGCCGGTATTACCGATGGCTATTTACCGCCTTGCATACCTGGGACTTCCCGTGGATAGATCCTGAATTCTGGCGCAAATTTCTCGTCATCCTGCTCTCGCTGTGTGGACTTGTCATCAGCATCACCGGATTGCGCATGGGCATCAAGAGACACCTTCAATAAACACTGTGCCCTTGCCAGCCCCCCCTAAAATAGGCCTGACAACTATCAGGCCTTTTGATTTCGCGCAGACCGCAAGCGCGCCATCAGAAATATTTTTAACAGACCACCTTGTTTATATGACGATCATCATATATTATGGTCGTCATGAAAAATGCATCTGCAAAAAAACCTGGCGCCAATCGTAAAGAAGCCACCCACGCCCGCATTTTAGAAACTGCCGCCAGGGCAATACGCAGAAGCGGTTATAGTGGCACCGGTGTGGCTGATATTATGAAAGAAGCCGGCCTCACGCATGGGGGCTTTTATGCGCACTTTGCGTCCAGGGATGAAATGCTGGCTGAAGCTGCCAGCCTTGCCGGGGCTGAGACGATCGCAATCGTCGAGCAGGTGTTCGCGAAAGCGCCGAAAGAGCAACGCTTGTGGGCGTTGATGAATGCCTATTTATCCAGTGAACATACTGCCAATATAGAGATGGGCTGCGCCTTGGCTGCGCTTGGATCTGAAATGCACAGACAAGCCCCTGAGGTGAGAGCCGCCTCTACCCGACGCATCAAGGAAATGATCCGTCTCGTTCAAGACCAGCTCCCTGATCAAAGTCAGTCAACAGCCCATGATGCGGCACTTCTGATGATATCAACAATGGTGGGCACGCTGATGTTAGCGCGCGCAGTGGACGATCCAGAACTTTCCGATGCTTTTAGACAAGCGGCACTTCAACACTGGGCACCAGAATAACCATTCTCCACAGAATAACCATGATCCACAAAAAACCCATGGTCCGCAGGATATTTATTTTTTGAAATGAAAGGCATTCGTTTTTTTTGATCATAAATATGACGATCATCATATTTATGATCAACAATCAACCAGGGATACATAATGAAAGCATTACTTTTGAAACGTTACGGCAAATCCAATCAACTGGCATTTGCCGACATTCCCCGGCCCACCATCCAGCCGGATGAACTACTGGTTCAGGTGCATGCGGTTGGGCTCAACCCGATTGACACCATGATTCCGAAAGGTAGCTTCAAGCCCATCCTCAAGTTTCAACTACCCGCCATAATGGGTAGCGATCTGGCTGGCACGGTGCTGGAAGTGGGTAGCCGCGTCACAAGATTCAAAGCTGGTGATGCGGTATACGCCAGCATTTTCGATTCCGGGACAGGCGCACTCGCTGAATATGCCGTTGTGCCAGAAAGTGCAGCGGCCCTCAAGCCAGAAAAATTAGACTTCGCACAGGCGGCCTCTATCCCCATGGTTGGGCTGACCTCTTGGCAAGCGCTCAAGGAGCATGCACATATCCAGCCGGGTCAAAAGATATTTATCCCCGCAGGTTCTGGCGGCATAGGCACATTCGCCATTCAACTCGCTAAATACCTGGGCGCGAAAGTGGCAACCACCACCAGTACCCAGAATATTGGGCTGGTACAAGGTCTGGGTGCGGATGAGGTGATTGATTACAAAACACAGGCTTTTGAGCAATTACTTAGCGGCTACGATGTTGTGCTGGGCACGGTGCGCGGTGATGGCATTGAAAAGTCACTGCAGATTCTCAAACCCAACAGCCATGTCGTTTCTTTAGTGGGCCCTCCGGATGCGGCTTTCGCTCGCAGAAGAGGCATGAATGTTTTCATGCAATTCGTGTTCAGCTTAATCAGCAGCAGAATCATCAAGCGCGCCAAGCAACGCGACATTGAATACGCATTCATGTTCGTACATCCCGATGGCCAGCAGCTATCAGAAATCGGCAAGCTGATAGATGCAGGGCATATTCAAGCGGTCGTCGATCAAGTGTTTTCATTTGATCACACCCTCCAGGCGCTCGCCTACCTGGAGGCGGGGCGAGCCAAGGGCAAAGTCGTTGTCAGGCTCATTTAAAAGCATCATTCCACTCATTTTCAGTAATCAACAAAGGAGACATCACATGAAAAATAAAATTGCAATTGTAACGGGCGCTTCATCCGGGATAGGACAGGCTACCGCTGCGTTATTGGCCAACGCTGGCTATACCGTCTATGGCACCAGCCGCAAAGGTGCGCAGTCCGCCCACACTGCGTACAAGATGATTGCATTGGACGTGAATAGTGAAGAATCGGTACAGGCAGCCCTCAAAGAAGTGATTCAAATTGAAGGGCGTATTGATCTCGTCGTGAATAATGCCGGCTTCGGTGTGGAGGCTGGCGGTGCAGAAGAAAGCTCCATGGCACAAACGCAAAAGATTTTTGATACGAATTTCTTTGGCGTGGTACGTATGATTCGCGCAGTGCTGCCTTATATGCGCAAACAAGGTCAAGGACGCATCATCAATATCGGCTCCATTCTCGGCTTGATCCCCGCGCCATACATGGCGACTTATGCTGCGACCAAACACGCGATTGAAGGCTATTCAGAATCGTTAGACCATGAACTGCGTACCAAAGGCATCCGGGTATCGGTGATTGAACCCGCTTACACCAACACCAACTTTGAAGCCAATGCACCAGAACTGGACGCAAAAATAGAGGAATACGCCATCGCACGAAAAGCCCTGGCCAAGATATTGAAAGCAGCGGTGGAGAGCGGAGACGATCCCAAGGTGGTCGCTAGCGTCGTATTGAAGGCAGCGAATGCCAAGCACCCCAAAATGCGGTATACCGCTGGCAAGTTAGCCTGTCGATTAAGCTTCTTGAGGAGATTCGCCCCGGCCGCCTTGGTGGACAAAGGGATACGCCAAGAGATGAAACTAGACATGCTCGACAAGATTGCCGGCTGATTGAAAGGACATGCGCATGCATTTATCTTTTCACATGCTGGCGGTGATCACCTCAGTCTTATTTGCATTATTGGCCGCACTCTGGATGTTTGCCCCAACCAGACTTCTTAATGCATGGCGCGTGGACGCTTCAACTTCGACGAGACTCGTTGGCAGAAGAGCGGCAGCGCTTTATGCAGGGATCGCCATCATGTTTTTTATCGCGAGAAATGCTGAGTACTCTGCAACACGCGCAGCACTCGTCTATGGACTGATCACGACCTGCTTGCTGCTGGCATTGCTGGGCCTTTATGAGTTGTTTAAAGGAAATGCGAACAAAAACATTTTAGGCGCAGTGCTGATTGAAGCTGTATTGAGTCTGTTATTTTTTCTGGCTATCTGACGGATGGCACAAGGTAAGTAAAGCCAATAATGGAGCGGGAGCTCACCTGTAGCGATTAAATCCACGGCCATCGCTACAGGTGCCGACAACAGGCTTTGATCGGAGCGTTTGCGAATACTACAAGCGCGGAACTATTCAGAAATTTCCTATGGCAAAAATCTAAATTTTCCAGATCGGTCATGCATGTGACAACGCCAACCGAGAAGAAACCAGCGGTGCAAAAAACCCGGCATAAGCCTGACCCAAAGACTGAAAAGACACCGGGCGTTTGTCGTTAGGATACCAGTAAGCCGAATGGCAGGCCTCGCAGGCTTTTTCAATACCCTCGCCAGCCTTTAGCAGGCCCTCGGCACTTTTCTGATCAATGGCCACCAAAGCCAGCTTGGTCGCCTCCTGCAACCCGACGGCCTTTTGCGCGAAATCTGCCTGCTTCGCTTTAATCAGTGCGGCAATCACTTTGGGGTCCTCCTCTACCGGATGTATCGAAGTGCTGGCGCCCACCACCGCCACCTGCCGGTCAGGAATCAGCAGCAGGTTGCCCGCTTCAATCAAGGCAATGGCATGCTTGCGTAATGCTGCCCATTCTTCGTCGCTGGCGGGTGCTTTTTCTACCACCCCCTCCTTAGTCACCGTCGTCGTCACCGCATTCCAGATCGGGTCTACATGGGGGTCAATCACGCTAAGCATGATTTCCTGCACCGTGGCAAACGGGGTTTGCGCAGCGGCAATCCCTTGCTCGGTGGTCGCCTCTGGCTGGCATGATGCCAGCGCAAAAGCGGTCAAAAGCCAGATCAATTTCTGTTTAAAGTGCATGCACATTCACCTGTATTTAATTTAAGAATGCTGTTTAATTCAAGAACACCATTTAATTTAAAAATGCCATTTAATTCAAAAAACCTATGGCACGTCCGGCAAACGCCACACCAAACCAGAGCGTGATTGAAAGGATAGCGGTGAACCATGCCAGTGCAGGATGCGGATTTTCAACGCGGGTCACTGCGCGGTAGAGCGTCCACTGAATAATCAGTGCGGCCCCCAATAAAATAAATTTGAGCCAGAATGCCGGGTTGGGGAAATACAAGGCGGCGCTGGGCAGAAAAATAAACAGCCCGGACACTAACACCAGTAGCAGGCCATAGTTAATCAGTGGCCTGACCACTTTTGCAAGATATGGCACCGGCTGGCTGCGCAATCCCAGGCCGATCAGGCGCAGATTGACCAGCAATACTGCGGTCAAAATCAGCAAAAAACCGGTGATATGGAACAGCTGTGCCACGGCACCCGCATAGGCACTCAGATGTGAAATATATACACTCAAGCCACTGGCCTGCAACGCATTAAAAACCGCTTCTGTCGTCATGATGGGTAGTCTTTCTAAAATTAATGTTGTGTGGCTTCAAGGTAGGGAATCAGGCGTCCGCAAATCACCACGGCGCTCCATGAAGTCAATGAGACCCAGCCAGCCAGCCTGGCACCTGCCGGAAACTGGCTTTGCGCACCCCACACATGTGCCTGACGGCCAAACTTGAACTCAAACCACAAGGCATTCAGCCCGGCAACCACAATGAGTGCCAATTTGAGCGGAAACACGGGAATCTCCCAGATACGCGGCCCTTCTGCCCATAGCAGCAAAATACCGGTGATAAAGGTGATGACAAACCCGGTCAACACATAAGGTCTGAGCTGACGCAACACATCGGCCACGGGCACCCGCGTTAAAAACATCCCGATCAGGCGCAAATCGGTCGCAATAATCAGGCCGACAGACAGCGCCAGGCCGATCAGATGAATCCCCTCCAGCAGCGGGAACATATACAACGACTCACGCAAGGCAGTGCCAAACTCGGAGTCATGCAAGGTTTGTAAAATTTGAATTATCGTCATTTAAAAATTCCTAATACGGTCTACGATCGATGCAACATCAGGACAGCACAATTCGCCTGATAGGTCGCCCCCCTATGGATATAGCATCCTTTGTGCCATCTCGCCCACGAGCACCCGATTAAACATAACCATATGATTTTTATAAATAAAAATAAAAATCACTCAGAAAGCGTGGACGATCCTGGCCGCTAGCGTGTTGCCATGGCAACAGTGCACGGGTGGGGTGTTGCAGAGGAAACAGTGGAGCAGTGAAGAGAGGGTATGCAACAGGAAATTGCAAGCAGCTAAAAAAAGAGTATGTGATGTCCTGACCTGGCTCCACCGGAGTCAATCGATTCAGGGCATCACATACCGAGATGCAGCCAGATGCCGATGTCGGCTACATGGCTACAGGGAGATGACCACAGGGAAGTGATCAGGCCAGGCGCTGACGGAAAAATTGTACCGTTCTCGCCCAGGCCAGCCTTGCAGACTCCGCGTCATAACGTGGCGTCGTATCATTGTTAAAACCATGTTGCACATTCGGGTAAACATAGGCCTGGTAATCCACCTTGGCCGCTTTAAGCGCTGCTTCATATTTTGGCCAGCCAGCGTTAATCCGCTCATCTTGACCTGCATACTGCAGCAACAGCGCTGCCTTGATTTTGGCAGCCTCTTCGTCTGCGGGCTGCCCGCCGTAAAACGGCACAGCCGCGGCCAAATCAACCACTCTGGTGGCTAAAAAGTTGGCAATGCCGCCGCCATAGCAAAAGCCCACGACACCGACCTTGCCATTGCCTTGTGGCAAGGTCTTGAGTGCCGCTGTGGCCGCCACAAAGTCTTCGCGCGTTTTGGCCTGATCCAGCTTGGGAAACAACTCCCGTGCCTTGTCTTCATCGCCCGGATAGCCCCCCAGCGGGAACAAGGCATCCGGCGCAAAAGCAATAAACCCATCCACGGCCAGACGGCGCGCAATGTCTTCAATATGCGGGTTCAAGCCACGGTTTTCATGTACCACCAACACTGTCGGCAACTTGCCTTTGGCATTGGCTGGCACCACCAGATAGCCGCGTACTTTGCCATAGCCCTTGGGCGAATCAATTTCAATATATTCCGCCTTGATGCGCACATCGGCTTCTTCAATCTGCTTGGCCTGTGCAAAACGTGGGGTAAGGGAAGCCAGCAGGCTGCTGGCGGTGACCCCGGCCACCGTATACTTTGCCGCCTGATTCAAAAAATCGCGGCGGCTGATATCGCCGTGGACAAATTTGTCAAACAACCCCAAGACTGCCGGGTGAAAATCCTTCGCTGTTTTTTGCGTCATTCAAATACTCCGGTTCATGTCACTTAAAAATCACTGGACAACAGTCGCGGCCAACAATTACTTGGCCCGCCCTGTAAAGCCCTGTGCCAGCAGCGGGATGCGATACGCCGCGCCACGCCCCACCACATACAAGGTTTTCTTGTCTTTACCGGCAAATGCCAGGTTCTGCGGTTTGTTAGGCAAGGTAATAGTGCCCAGTTTCTCACCTTTTACGTTGAACACTTCAACGCCCGCATTGGTGGCTACATACAAACGGTTCTCCGCATCCACGGCAATGCCATCTGCGCCGCTGGCAAATTCACCATTGGCATTTTTCACATAGCCATCCAGCTTGGCGAAGTTACGTTTGCCCGAGAGGCTACCATCGGCTTTGATATCGTAGGCAATCAAATACTGGTTGGCCGTATCCGCCACATACAGGGTTTTCTCATCGGTGCTCAACTGTACGCCATTTGGGCGCTTCAGGTCATTGACCACTTGCGTGGTTTTGCCCTCAGGCGTGATGTAGTACACCGCCGGTCTGGCGGCTTCCTGCACCTTGTCATCCGGTTTTGGCACAATGCCGATATCCGTAAAGTAAATACCGCCTTTTTTATCGAGCACCAGATCATTCGGGCGCTGGAACGGTTTACCGTCATAGTTGTTAGACAACACTTTTTCTTTGCCAGCCGGGTAAATAATACCCACCTGTGGCTTGAGGTTTTGCACTGAAATCAGCTCACCTTTAGGGTTAAACGCCAGGCCATTGGAACCATTGCTGTTTTGCAGAAAAATCGAAACACCACGGTCATCTTTCAGTTGCGTAATCCGGTTGGCACGGGTTTCGGTAAAAATCGCCGAACCATCCGGCAAGGCAATCGGGCCTTCAGTCCCCTCAAAGCCTTCATACAAAAACTCGTACTTGGTGCCCTTGGTCACTACACCAGGAATCTCCGCATTCACCTCATATTTGGGTGCAGGCGGCGCAAGCTTGGTTAACACGCCGCCCTGTGCTTCGTAGTCCTGTACGCCAATCGCACCCACCACTTTAAAGCCTTTGTTAATCAGCAAATCCGCCCCTGCATGTGCACGGCCCGCATGGTTAGAAACCGTCGCAATCTGCTTGTCTTTAGGGATGTAATCCAGATACTTTTCCAGCTCCTTGGCCTGAATATTCAGGTAAACCGGAAAGCCCCCAATACTAATCAACTCATCCGGACGACGCAGATCAATCAGCACATATTCCGCTGGCCTGGCCAAAATTGCATCCACCTCTTCGCGGTTGAGTTTTTTGGAAATGGGCGGTTTTTTGGCTTCTTGCGCCGGGGCTGCTGCTGGCGTAGCAGCCGCAGTGGTCACACCACCCGCATAAGCACTCGTTGCCGAAAGCAGCAATGCAGCCACCAGAAAGTGAATTCTTTTCATCTTAAATCCTTTTAAATTTTATCGAGTTCAAACAAATGTCTTCTGCACGGCATGCACCGCACGACAAATCTGCTTGTGTATTGCAATGGCTGTGCCAAGATTCCTGCGCCACCACACAAGCTAATCAATAAATTTAACACCTTGATTTACATAGGATTAATTTGAGATGCGAGAGAACTCTACCAAACAATCAAAAGAGATCAGTTTGGCAGCTGTTGCCATAGCAACAGCTACTAGCAACAACTGCTGATTGCACAACAGTGATGGGAAAAATCAAAAAATGGGGAAGGCAAGTGCATAAGTTGGCATTCACGCCATGCCCTCATCAACACACTTTGCAAGAGAGATGCTGTGCTTTTGGATGAAAGTTTGACGTTTAAGCAATTAAATTTTAGGATGCTCTAAAAACAGACAAGACATTGAAAATGTTAAAAATAAATATCCATTTATCAACTAAAAAAGCATCCATGACGCAAAGTTTCACGTCATTTAGGATACCTACTTTACGTTAGCCAGCTATGCCGACGTACTCGTCTCCGAATCGAATCGTATGGGAGTATTTTCTGTCCCTGCGCTTGCTAGCGCAGAACGCCCGAAATGCTCAAAGCCCAGAGCTGGCTCGTCAGGCGGCCGCGCTTGCCGTTGTAATGGCTGTAACTGTTGGAGAGGTGTTCTTGAATCTATGGTTCAGGGTTCGCGTCGAGGAGAAGGGCATCGCGGGCCAACGCGAATCATTTCTCAAAGACCTACAGTCCCGCGCGTCATTGGAGAGCAAGTTGAAGCATTGGCCCGCCCGGTATCTGTCGGCACCCCTTTCTCTCTCATCAGGTGCGGGCCTTGAGTTCTCATTGCTGAAAGCGCTCCGTAACTCAATCGTCCACTTCACAAGTTCCCACGAGAGCATTGAACTCGACAACGTTTCCATTCATGGCCTCGCGGACACAACCCACTATGACGCCCTGTCCTCTGAACAGGCTACTTGGGCACTTCACACGGCCGAGAACTTCGTTGCTGAAATATTTCGCCTTGCAGGTGTCTCAGAAAAGGATATTCCACATGCACTACACGCCTGGACTGGAAAACCTGCGGGCTAACCCGGCAGTCGAGCGGACCTGCGCGAAAAGCCGCGCAGGCCGCTCACTTCTACGTTATGCTTTTGAGTGAATCATGACTGAAATCTCAAAAATTGATGCCGCACGACGGCAGCTTGCAACGGCCATTAATCTTCACTTTGCATGTGGTGATCCAATCTCGGTGTACTCGTTGGCGACGAATGCGTGGGAAATCATTGATGAGCTTTGTCGCCTCAATTACATCGACAGTTCAGTAGGGTGGGCATATATGCCCACGCGGTGTGTGAAATATATTGATGGTCTTACGTGGGCAACGAGTTGCCCACCCTACTCGCCTAATCGACATCTATGCTCGAAAGGCTAAGGAATTGAATCGCCTGCTTGGCTCAATGGAATGGACGCCACGTAAGATCGATATGGTGCTTTGGGTTAGTGGTAGGCCATGAATGTCCTGCGACCCAACCCATCATTCCACCGGACCTGCGCGAAATGCCGCGCAGGCAGGTGAATTCAAACGTTGGGCTTCTATAATGCTTAATTTATGTGGGAGGTTGTTATGACATTCAAACATGATGCACTTGTTTACTTAGGTTTAATTATGGTCATATTAGCTTTTGTTACGTCTGCATTCGTCATCAGAACTACCCCAGATACCGACGACCCGGAAGCTCGAAAGATAAGATTCGCTGCTGTAACCTTTACTGGAATCCTCACACTTTTTATCTTCACAGCTATTCTCTATTTCTCAGAGCCAACTGGCCCAGGTGAAAAAATATTCGAGAAAGCGCTCACATCTATGTCGCCACTGGCAGGTGCGATAATTGGATATTTGTTTGGCGCAAAAAAGTGAAACCACACATGGCCAACCCACCCATCAAGCGTTAAGCACATGAAAGAATTTGACCCAGTTTAGTAGGGTGGGCATACATGCCCACGCGGTGTTTAAAATATATGATGGTGTTACGTGGGCAACAAGTTGCCCCCTACTCGACTGCCTCAGCACCTCGGATACCGGAATGCCTTACTTCAGGTATGTTTTTAATACATTGATGACTTCTTCCAGATCCTGCTGCCGATGCTCTGCATGCGGGTCATTCGCTTGAAAATATCCCAAATGCTCGCGAATATGGCCTTCGAGGGCCTCTGACATCAGCCCATCTACGGCGCCCCGGATAGAGGCCACCTGGTGTAAAAAGCTCGCGCATTCAGCACCAGCCAACAACGATTTTTCCAAGGCATCGATCTGGCCTTTAATACGCGTAATACGCAGGCCGAGTTTTTTCTGGCCCTCCACAATATGCGACATGACACCCCTTTCAATTCTCACCGGGACACGGTGTCCCGGTGGTGCACGCCAACTCTACACCAACCCTTGCGTCATGGCGCCAATCGGGCCTGGATTTTTTGCAACCCGGCCAGTGCGCAGGGCTCATCCGTGCGCCCGCCACCCACGCCAATCGCGCCGATAATTTCATCGCCCACTTTGATTAAAATGCCGCCCGGGCGGCCATTCACGGCTGGGTTGGCTGCAATCGCCTCGGCAAAGGCCTTGTCGGTTTTGGCTTGCTCAAATAGCTCGCTGGTGCTTTTTTTGTATTGCAATGCCGTTTGTGCCTTGATCGTGCTGGAGCTGACACCGCGTGGCGAAGTGCCGTCAGCCGCCAGCAACACTTTTAATACTCCGGCCGCATCCACCACACTGGTGGCCACCTTCTGTCCGCCATCTGCAGCACACGTTTCATTGGCCACGCGGGCTGCCTCTATCGCCAATGCCAGGGCGGGCCCTTTGGCGGCTGGCACCCGTGCGGCATTATTCGCTGGCGGTGCAGGCGGATCTTCAGCCCACACATGGCCGCTCACTGTCAGGATGGCCAGCAAAGCAGTGCTTAACAATCGTTGTGATTTTTTCATCATTTATTTCCTTTAGGGTTAAAACGCGAAAACGCCACCCCGTGCATCAGGGTGACGTATCGTCGGGACAAGGAGAGATTGCCCCTCGCCCGGTTCACTTAAATTTTTGCGCGGAAGGCTAAACCAAAGGTACGGCCATAGCCAGGCTGTTCACTGATTGCGCCTGTCGAACCGTAGGTTGAGGCACCCGTACGGTAGTCTTTATCAAACAGGTTTCTGGCAATCAGGCTGAACTCCCATTTGTCTGACGCGCTGCCAATACCGACACCACCATCCGTGATGGTGTAAGCATCCTGATAGGTGCTCTCAGCCTGGTTTGCATTCAGGTAAGTGCCCGAACGGAAGGCGTTGTTGACGAAAAAGTGCGCGCGGTAGCCTGCACCAAAGAAATAATTGTAATCAGCCCCGTAGCTGAGTGTGATGCGTGGTGCACCATGCAACCGACGGCCTGAGTAATCCACCAGCGTCGGGTTCGCAACGTCCGTGGTGACACTGTTATATTCTTTGTAGAAAGAATCATTGTAGGCACCGCCAAAGGTCAGGCGCAGCTCAGGCGTGGCCGCGAACGCAGTCGTAAACTCCACACCACGCGCAATCACTTCAGGAATATTACCCAGATAGCTTCTGGTTGCCGCAGGGTTGGCATTGGTTGGATCCGGCACGACTACCGACCCCTGGTAATCCTTAACCTGGGTATAGTATGCGTTGGCGTTAAACAACAGCCGATTGTCCAGCAGCAATGTTTTGAAACCCACTTCAAAGTCCAGCGCCTTTTCTGGCTTCACATTTAAAGGTTTGCCATAGTCAGCGCTGGAAGCATCGGCATTAAACTCGACAGCGCCGGATTTCTCACCTCGTGCCACCGAGGCATACACCAGCGTACTCTCATCGAGTTTATAACTCGGGTTGATTAACCAGCCCAGTGAGTTATCACGCAGACTCTCCCCCTCACGCCAGTCATAAATACCATTTGCCCCCGCACGATTGGTGCCAATCGCCTGACGATACAAGGCCTTGGCCGCATTCCATGCCGCCAGGTCATTGGCATCCGCCAGGTTCAGGCCATAACTTGCCGCTTTGGAGTTATCGGTGCCTGTCGCATTGGTGATCGCCTTGCCTGCTCTATCCAGTTCACGCTTATTGCGTCCATCCTTGAACTCCAGCGTATTTCTGAGCCCCAGTGTCAGGGTGGCTTTGTCCGTCAGATGCCAGTTAACCTGCCCAAAAGCGGCATAACTTTCTGTTTTTGGATTCAAGACATACGAGCGGTAAACCCCATCTTGTGAGTCACGCAGCAAGCCACGGTACTTGGGATCGCTTAACTGCTGGTACTGCAAGTTGTTGGCATTAAAGGCGCCTGCATCTGCGCCATAAGAGGTCGGGTCATCAGAAAACACTTCTGCATTCAGGTAGTACAAGCCCACCTGATAGTCATACGCTTTATCACCGGCAAAGTTGAGGCGCAGTTCTTGCGAGAACTGGTGATTGGAAAGCTGCTGGCCGCCATTGCCAATATCAAACTTGGTGGAGCCACCGTTCTTGATATCAAACTCCTGCCCGCGATACGCGGTAATGGAGGTGAGCGAATAAGCATCATTGATGTTCCAGCCGACCTGCACGGACGCCCCGCCCTGATCTGTCCGCTGTGGGCGCGCCTGTGAATCCTCAATCGCATTTTTACCGAACTTGGGCTGGTAAGCGCTACCATCGGCATTATTAAAATAACTGCGTTGCAAGCGACTGCTGAATGTCAGCAATCCGCCTGCGGCAGAAGTATCCAGCCTTGGCGATCCATCTGCATAAGTCGATGGGTCGGCCACCAGTAGCGACTTGTTACTGTTTTCCACGGTCTGCGTTCTGTCCAGAATCGTGCGAATCGTCAAATCTTCACGCGGGGTCAGCAGGAACTGAATCCGTCCACCGACACGGTTGGTCTCATTCCAGGTTTCATTACTGGAAGGACCATTGGTTTGCCACATATTGTCCAGCACACCATTCTGCTTATTGAAAAAGAATGATGCGCGATAGGCCAGCAAGTCATCCACCAGGGGACCGGTGGCGGAGAATTTGCCTATCATCTGGTCATACTCACCGACACGCCCCTCAACGGTGTAACCGGGGGTAAAGCTTGGCAGCTTTGTGGTGATATTAATCGCACCCAGCGTGGTGTTTTTACCGAGCAAAGTCCCCTGTGGGCCTCTTAGTACCTCAATCCGGTCCAAATCAATAAAGTCATTCCATGACTGCCCCACATAAGAGCTCACGACGCCATCTACAATCACGCCTACGCCTGGCTCAAGTGTATCGTTTGCACTGTTTTTACCCAGCCCGCGAATCGAAATACTGGTCTGGCGCGGATTACTACCGAATACACCCAGGTTAGGCACCGCTTTAACCAGTTCGTTAATGGTGACAATATTGTCGCGGTCCAGGCGTTTGCCACCAATCACCTCGACCGGCAGTGGCACATCTTGGGCAATTTCTTCTTTCGCACGTGCGGTGACTACCAGGGAATCCAGTACATTCTGGGTAATGCGTTCCTCTTCTTTTGGTTTTGATTCCGCCTGTTTTTTGGTGGGCTCGGCAGCTTGTGCATTGGCCTCTGCTGCTTCTGGCGATTGATCATTCCCGGCATTGGCTGAGGGCGTTTTCAGGCTTTTCTTTAACGCTTCGAGCTCTTGTTTAAGCTTTTCGTTTTCGGCCTGCAAATCAGCCACACTGGGTTCTGCAAAAGCCAGACCTGGTGCCAGCAAAGTGGCGCCAATGGCAATGCCCACTGCCGATTCCAGTAACTTACGTTTAAAACGCGGTCGAGCTTGATTGCCGCTGGCAACACCTTTCCCACGTGTTGATAAATATGTCATGTGTATTTTCCCCGAATTGATTGATACAAATTGATACGTAACTCAATTTAGGGAAGTCAATGGCAATTCATGTGCCAACCTTGCCTGCAGCACCAGTAACATTTCAAGAAACAGGAATTTCCATTTTATAAACAGTCAGTTATAAGGCCATGAAAACGATATTTCCCTGAAAAGGCAAGCATCAACAGACCACATGCAAGCCAGCAAATGTTTCCTTACAAACAGCTTTTGCAGCAGCGTGTTGCGATGGCAACAGGCTATAAAAGAGTGCTGCCAAAGCAACACATCCGTTCGGGTACGCACTGGCTGCTGCCATGGAAACAATCTGTTTAAAAATTGCTGAAATAGCAACAGATCACCCCTGATTCACCCTGCCAGCTTTACGCCGTATCAAAAGCGATACATCTCAAGGCTTTGTATTAATCCATATAAAACATAGGATTACAGAAAAATTCATGTCCGCCAGCCAGCTAAACAGTGACTGCAGATGCGTGGCATGCTTTCTGCTAATTGCCACCGTTGGGAGACTGGCAGCAACGGGACTGCTGTCAGCGAAACAGGTTAAAGAATCAAGGTATGATCAAAACAACTATTAAAGTATGGGACTTGCCGCTCAGGCTATTTCACTGGCTGCTGGTAATCACCCTGATGGTCGCGTATCTGTCAGTGAAAACAGACTGGCTGGATGCCTCGTGGCATCTGGTCACTGGATACAGTGTCACGTTTTTACTGTTGTTTCGCATGATTTGGGGGCTGATCGGTTACCGGACGGCAAGATTCAGCCAGTTCTTTCCCACCCCTGCGCGCCTGCTGCGTTACTTTCGCCAGCCATGGACGGGCATCGGGCACACGCCCACCGCAGGACTGTCTGTGATTGCCATGTTGTGTGTGCTGACTGGCATGATGGTGACCGGCTTGTTTGCGAATGATGACATCAGTCTGCAAGGGCCTTTTGCAGGCTATATCAGCGAAGCGTCAAGCGACCGCATGTCTGACTGGCACAGCCTGCTTTTTAATGGCCTGCTGGCGCTTGTCGCGCTGCACATTGCAGCCATTGTGTATTACAGACTGGTCAAAAAGGATAATCTGCTGGTGCCGATGATCACCGGCCACAAGCAGCTTGAGCACCTGACTACCCTCGTTGAAAGCCAGTTAAAGCCAGCACATTATGGGCTGAAGCTGCTGCTGAGCCTGTGTTTGGCAGCCCTGATTGCAACAGCCATGTTCAGCCCGCAAGTCCACCATTTTATGTTCAAACCGCCGCCTGCACCTGTCGTGCCTGCATCACAGCATGCATGGTAGGCCGCAGGCTTTTTTATTATTAAACTTTTAAGGAAACCCACCATGCATCTAAAAGTATTACTGTGCGCCGTATTGCTTGCTCAAGCTACCATCGCCACTGCTGGACCGATTGAAGATCAAATTAAATTCCGCCAGTCGGCTTATTCGTTTATTGGCTGGAATACCAACAAAATCAAGACACAGCTGGACAACCCGGAGACATTCTCCAAAGAGGAGGTGATTGCGGCGGCCAATGCAATTGCTGCAGCTGCCAACTCGGGCCTGGGTGCACTGTATGGACCGGGCACTGACAAAGGAGAAGGCTGGCATAAAACCCGACTGAAATCCGAGTTTTTCGAGAAACCGGAAGAAGCAAAGAAAGTTGCATTACAATTCAATCTGGAAGCTAACGAGTTTGCCAAGGTGGCCGCCAGCGGCGACCCGGTGCAGATTAAAGCAAAGTTTGGCAAACTGGCACAATCGTGCAAGGCTTGCCACGATAGCTTCCGCGAAAAAGATGCAAAATAGCGGATAACCACCCGCGTGGTGAACATCATGTTCACTGCGCTGGTCTCACACACTCTTGTTGAAAATATAGCTGAAACCATGCCTGACAAAAATAACCTGATCAAAGCCCTGCTTGTGTTGGCACTTGCCGGAGGCGCCATCTGGGGATGGAAAGCATTGCATGCCCGCAACGCCCAGGCCACTCAGGCCAAGCAGGAAGGCAAAGCAGGCGCTGACGAGCAGCAGGCACCTGACGGAGAACAGGGTAAAAAGAGACACGGAAAAGGCGGTGGCTTTCACGGGCAAGGCGACCGGCCAACCCCGGTACTGGCTGCGACAGTCACCAAGGCAGACATTCCAGTGGTACTGACCGCACTGGGCACGGCGACCCCGTCAGCCGTAGTGACAGTCACCAGCCGTGTCGATGGTCAGCTCATCCAGGTACAGTTTCAGGAGGGACAACTGGTCAAGCAGGGGCAATTGCTCGCCAAGATAGACCCAAGACCGTTTGAAACTGCCCTCGGCCAGATTCAGGGCCAGGCCGCACGCAATCAGGCATTGCTCAAGAACAGCCAGATTGATCTGGAGCGCTTCAAAACCCTGCAATCCCAGGATTCGATTGCCTCACAACAGGTAGACTCACAAGCCTCGCTGGTGCAGCAGTATCAGGGCACCGTACAGGCTGACCGCGCACTGGTTGAAAGTGCAAAACTGCAACTGGCCTTCACCAATATCACCGCGCCCATCAGTGGCCGCATTGGCTTGCGTCAGGTGGATTCTGGCAACAACATCACGGCTGTCAACCCGATTGCGGTGATCAATGCCGTGCATCCGATTCATGTGGTGTTCACCCTGCCGGAAGACAAAATCACCCGACTGGTCAAACAAACCCAAAGCCAGGCCGGGGCACATGCGCCGGTAGTGGAAGCCTGGGACAAATCCAACACCCAATTGCTGGCGAAAGGCGTGCTGAAAAGCATCGACAACCAGATCGATACCACGTCTGGCACCATTAAACTCAAAGCCGAATTTACCAATCTGGATAACAATCTGTTTCCCAATCAGTTTGTGAATATTCGTCTGCACAGTGAAACCCTGCGTAATGCCAGTGTGGTGCCGGTCAATGCGGTTCAGCACAACAATCAGGGCGCATTTGTTTACCTGATCAAGGCGGCAGCACAAGGCGAGATCGTCAGCCTGCAACCTGTCACGGTGGGGTATAACGACGGCGAGCGCGCTGCCATTACCAGTGGCCTACAAGCCGGAGACCGCGTGGTGAGCAGCGGCGTAGACAAACTGAAAGACCAGGCCAAAGTGATGGTGAAAGACCCCCGTCGCGGCGCGGCAAGCAACGACCATCAGACGCAGGCAGGCAAGCCAGATCAGCAGAGACGTAAACATCGCCAGGCCTCTGGCGGTGCATAAATCAGGACGCACGGATTGATATGAATCCTTCACGCATTTTTATTCTGCGTCCGGTGGCAACTTCGCTGCTGATGATTGCCATTTTCCTGGCAGGCATACTGGCGTATACGCTGTTGCCGAAGTCTGCCTTGCCACAGGTCGACTATCCGATTATTCAAGTGGTCACACTCTACCCGGGCGCCAGTGCCGAAGTCATGGCCATGAATGTGACCTCCCCCCTAGAGCGACAGTTTGGCTCCATGTCCGGGCTGGCACACATGTCGTCGGCCAGCTCAGGCGGCGTGTCGGTGATTACCTTGCAATTCACGCTCAAGAACAGTCTGGATGTGGCGGTACAATCGGTACAGGCCGCCATCAATGCTGCCAGCAGTTTCCTGCCGGTGGATCTGCCCACGCCGCCGGTCTATAACAAGGTGAATCCGGGAGATGCGCCCATTCTGACTCTGGCCGTGACCTCACCCAGCCTGACCTTGCCCAAGCTGCGGGATCTGGTGGATACGCGCATGGCGCAAAAAATTGCACAGGTCAGCGGCGTGGGGCAAGTCAGCGTCGATGGTGGGCAAAAACCGGCCATCCGCATCCAGGTGAACCCGGCCGTGCTGGCCTCCTACGGACTCGGCTTTGACACGATACGCACCGTGATTGACAGTGCCAATTCCAACCAGGCCAAGGGCAATATTGATGGCCCTCTGCTCGCCTATGAACTGGAGGCCAACAGCCAGTTGACCTCGCCTGAAGAGTATCGCAACCTGATCATTGCCAATGTGGCGGACCGGCCCCTGCGCTTGCGCGATGTGGCCGAAGTCAGTGAATCGCAGGAAGACAAATACCTGGCGGCCTGGGCCAACCGTAGCCCGGCCATTCTGGTCAATATCAAACGCCAGCCAGGCGCAAATGTGATCGAGGTGGTAGAGCAGATTCGTGAACGTTTGCCTGCGCTAACGGCGGGCTTGCCTGCCGATGTCGAGGTCAGCGAACTGACCAATCGTACACACACCATCCGTAGCGCCCTGCATGATGTACAGTTTGAGCTGATGCTGGCGATTGCACTGGTAGTTATGGTGATATTTCTGTTTTTGCGCACGGCCGCGGGCACAATTATCCCCAGCCTGACCGTGCCGTTGTCACTGGTAGGCACCTTCACAGTGATGGTGGCTGCCGGGTTCAGCATCAACAACCTGACCTTGATGGCCCTCACCATTGCCACCGGCTTTGTGGTGGATGATGCCATTGTGATGATTGAAAATATTGCGCGCCATATTGAAGAAGGCGAAACGCCGTTAAATGCGGCGCTCAAAGGTGCGCGCCAAATCGGCTTCACCATTATTTCGCTGACGTTTTCACTGATTGCAGTGCTGATTCCACTGCTGTTTATGGGCGATGTGATTGGCCGCCTGTTTCGCGAGTTTGCCGTGACGCTGGCGGTGGCCATTTTAATTTCCGCGTTTGTATCGCTCACGCTGACGCCGATGTTATGTGCCCGATTGCTGCGAGCCCCGGCACCACACCCCGCCGGGGATAAAAAGCCTGACTTCATGGACAAGGTCGTACATGCGTACAGTCTCGGCTTGACGCGCGCGCTCCAGCACCAGCCGCTGGTGTTGCTGATTGCGGTGCTTTCCCTGGTGTGCACACTGGCATTGGCTTTCGTCATTCCCAAAAGTCTGTTTCCGACGCAGGATACCGGCTTGATACAGGTGATCACCGAGGCCTCTGACACCGCCTCGTTTCAACAGATCAGCCTGGCCCAGCAAGCAGTGGTCGAGGCTGCTTTGCAGGATGCCGATGTTGCCAGCGTGTCTTCTGTGGCAGGCATAGATGGCGTGAACACCACACACAACAGTGGCCGTTTGCTGATCAACCTGAAGCCCTACCCGCAGCGTACAAGCACCGCCTCAGAAGTGATTGCGCGCCTGCAACCGGCACTGCAAAAAAGGGCCACGATAGACCTCTATATGCAGCCGGTGCAGGATCTGACACTGTCAGACCGCATCAGCAGTACCCAGTATCAGTATTTGCTGACCGGCACCGATCTGGACGCGCTCGATGCCGCGCTGCCCCTGTTTCTGGAAAAATTACAGGTGCTGCCGCAACTGGTCGATGTCAAAAGCAACCAGCATGATGCAGGCCTGCGGGCGTCCATCATGGTAGACCGCGACAATGCCGGACGTTTGGGCATCACCATGGCCGATGTGGACAATGCGCTGTACAGCGCCTTTGGCCAGCGCATGATTTCGACCATTTTCACCCAGGCCAACCAGTACCGGGTGATTCTTGAAGCCAAGCTGGCCGGCACTTCCGGCCTGGCGGCATTGCAACAGGTGTATGTCAGCAGCAGTAATGGCAAACAGGTGCCGCTGGCCAGTATTGCCACCATCACTGAAAAACAGGCCTCACTGGTGGTGCATCGTGAAGACCAGCTTCCTTCCATTGAAATTGGTTTCAACCTGGCGCCCGGCTATGCACTGGGCGATGCCGTGACCGCCATTGAAGCCGTCAAACAGGACATGCAGTGGCCACCTACCATCATCAGCCGCTTCCAGGGGGCGGCCTCGGCCTTTCAGTCTGCCCTCAATAATGAGCTATTTTTAATGCTGGCCGCCATTTTGACCATGTATATCGTACTGGGCATTCTGTATGAGAGCTACATTCACCCGCTGACCATTTTATCCACGCTGCCGTCTGCAGGCGTGGGCGCCTTGCTCGCGTTGATGGTGACCCAGCATCCGCTGAGTGTGATTGCCATTATCGGCATTATCCTGCTGATTGGCATTGTGCAGAAAAATGCCATCATGATGATCGACTTTGCGCTGGAGGCCGAACGCACACGCGGGCTCAGCGCGCAGGAAGCGATTTACCAGGCCTGCCTGCTGCGCTTCCGCCCGATATTGATGACCACACTGGCCGCCTTGCTGAGTGCAGTCCCGCTGGTGACCGGGGACGGGCCAGGCTCTGAGCTGCGCGCCCCGCTGGGCATTGCCATGATAGGCGGCTTGCTGCTCAGCCAATTGCTCACGCTGTTTACCACGCCAGTGATTTATCTGGCGTTTGACCGGCTGGCCCACTGGCGCCGTCCGGCGATATCCGCTTCCACCAACATCACTGGAACCGTGCGTTAATGGCCTGGCATTCGGTATTTATCCGCAGGCCGGTCGCCACTTCGCTGCTGGCACTCGCGATTGCGCTGCCAGGCATTGGCGCCTATTTTGCGTTGCCGATTGCATCTTTGCCCCAGGTGGAAATGCCCAGCATTGATGTGAATGCGCGCCTGCCAGGCGCCAGCGCCGAAACCATGGCATCCTCGGTAGCCTCTCCGCTGGAGCGTTCACTGGGCACCATTGCCGGTGTGAATGAAATGACCTCCAGCAGCAGCAAGGGGCAAACCCGCATCAGCCTGCAGTTTGACCTCAACCGCAATGCCGATGGCGCCGCGCGCGATGTACAGGCCGCCATCAATGCCGCCCGTCCGCTGCTGCCTGCCGGCATGCAGGGCAACCCCACCTGGCGCAAAACCGGCCCGACCATGATCATGCATATCGCGCTGACCTCCAGCCGATACAGCCAGCAGGAACTGTATGACGTCGCCTTTACGCTGATCGGGCAGCGCATTTCGCAGGTTGACGGCGTCGGCCAGGTCAACGTCAATGGCAGTTCACTGCGCGCAGTGCGGGTAGAAGTCAACCCGCAAATGGCGAATCAATACAACGTCACCATGGAGCAGATTCGCACGGTGATTGCCAACACCAATGCGCATTTGCCCAAAGGCTTTATTGAAAACGAGAACAAGCGCTGGCAGATTGATGTGAATGACTCCGGCAACCGGGCCGTCGACTTCAAGGACCTGATTGTGGCCTGGCGCAATGGCGCCCCCATCCGCCTGCACGATGTTGCCGAAGTGAAGGATTCGGTGCAGGAGCTGCGCAGTGCAGGCACAGTGAAAGGCAAGCCGGGGGTGGTGATTTCCGTCAACAATATTCCCGGTGCCAATATTGTGGCCACGGTGGATGGCGTCAACGCCCTGCTACCCAGGCTGCAGCCACTGTTACCCGATGGCATTGAGATGGAAGTGCTGATCGACCGCAGTACCATTGTCAGAAAGTCATTGCAGGAAGTCGAGCACACCTTGCTGATTTCGATTGGGCTGGTGGTGCTGGTCACCTATATTTTCCTGCGCAGTGGCCGGGCGACGCTCATCCCTTCCATCACCATCCCGATTTCACTGCTGGGAACGCTGGCGGTCATTTATCTGTGCGGTTTCAGCCTCAATAACCTGACGCTGATGGCCCTGATCATCTCCACCGGCTTTGTAGTGGATGATGCGATTGTGATTGTCGAGAATACCAGTCGCCACATTGAGGAAGGCCTGGCCCCGCTGCATGCCGCGATGCAGGCCATGCGTGAGGTCTCGTTTACCGTGATCGCCATGAGTGTGTCGCTGATCGCGGTATTTATCCCGCTGCTGTTTATGGATGGTGTGGTCGGCCGCATGTTCTCCGAGTTTTCCATCACCCTAGCCTCTGCGGTACTGATTTCGCTGTTCATCACGCTGACATTGACACCCATGCTGTCTTCGCGCCTGCTCACCGCCTATCACCCGCCCACAGGCATCAACGCCTGGCTGGCCGGGCTGTTTGCCTGGCCGCAGCAACATTACCACCGTGCCCTGCATGTCGCGCTACGGCACCGGCGTGTGGTCCTGCTGCTGTTTCTGGCCGCCGTCGGCTGCAATGTGTATCTGTACGCCATCGTGCCCAAAGGCTTTTTTCCATTACAGGATACCGGCCGCCTGCAAGGCTATTTTGAGGGCGATCAGAACCTGTCGTTCTGGGCCATGCGTGCCAAAGTCGATCAGTTCATGCGCATCATTGCCCAAGACCCCGACATCGAAACCTACTATGAATTTACTGGCGGCTTTGGTGGCGGCCAATCCAATACCGGCATGGCGAATGCACGGCTCAAGCCACGGGCCGAGCGGCAGGCTTCAGCGCAGGAGGTGGTGGACCGCTTGCGTCCCAAGCTGGAACGCGTGCCCGGGGCAGTGCTCCGGCTGCGGCCGCAGCAAGAATTCAATATCGGCTTGCGCCCGGGTGCTGCAGAGTTTCAATACACCCTGCTCTCCACCAGCGTGGATGATTTGCGCACCTTTTCACCCAAGTTGCGCGATGCCATGGCAAAATTGCCGCAACTAACGGATGTTGCAAGCGACGCGCAGGACAAGGGTCTGCAAGTCAACCTCACGGTAGACCGCGACGCTGCGGCCAGATACGGCGTCACCCAGCAACAAATTGATACGGTGTTGAATGATGCCTTTGGTCAGCGCCTGATCTCCACCATTTACGAACCACTCAACCAGTATTATGTGGTGCTCAGTGTAGCGGCCCAGTTTGCGCAAGGCCCGGAATCACTGGACCAGATTTATGTCACCGGCGGCAATGCCCAACGTATCCCGCTTTCAAGCATTGCACGCTGGGAATTGCAAAACACCCCGCTCGCGGTGAACCATGAGGGGCAGTTTGCAGCGGCCACCATCTCGTTTAACCTGGCCAATGGTGTTGCGCTGGATGCCGCCAGCAAGGCGATTGAAAATGCCTTTAACAGCATCAACCCGCCCGCATCCATTCATGGCTCTTTTTCTGGCAAGGCCAAGGCTTTCCAGGCATCTATGGACAGCCAGCCCTGGCTGATTCTGACGGCACTGGTCACCATTTATATCGTACTGGGCATGCTCTATGAGAGCCTGGTGCACCCACTGACCATCCTGTCCACGCTGCCTTCCGCGGGCATAGGCGCCCTGCTGGCCCTGCTCTGGTTTGACAGCGAGCTGACCATTATCGCCATGATCGGCATTATTCTGCTGATTGGCATTGTGATGAAAAACGCGATTATGATGATTGACGCCGCCCGCTACATCGAGCGTGAGCATGGCACCGCACCAGAACTGGCGATTGTAGAAGCCTGCATCCAGCGCTTTCGCCCGATATTGATGACCACTTTTGCGGCTGTGCTGGGCGCGCTACCCCTGTTGCTCGGGGTGGGTGACGGCGCCGAGATTCGCCAGCCGCTGGGCATTTCCATCGTGGGTGGCTTGCTGGTCGGTCAGGTGCTGACCCTGTTTACCACGCCTGTGGTCTATATTTACCTGGACAAACTGAGCCATGCCACCCGCAAAGTGTTGCATCGCTTGCCTTTGTCCCTGCAGGCCAACCTGCCACCCCCGTAACATGGCTTTAAACTCATATGGCTTTTATGAAAACTTATTCATCATGCGCATGATAAAACCGGTTTCGCTGATCATTTTCAGTGTGTCCCTGAGCAGTTGCAGCGTCTGGGAGGCCTATACCCGGCCCACCCTCGCCCTGCCAGACCAGTACAAGGAATCCGCACAATACCAGGGCTGGAAAACGGCCACGCCCGGCAACCCGGAAATTTCGGCGGTGTGGTGGCAACGCTATCAGGATACACAGCTATCCACCCTGCTCGCGCAGGCCAACCAGGCCAATTACAGCATCCTGGTCGCCGAAGCCAATTACCGGCAAGGCCTGGCACTGGCCAGGGCCAGCCGCGCGCCGCAACTGCCGGCCGTGAATGGACAATCCTCCGTCACGCGCGCGCAATCCGGGCGTGACGACTCCGGCACCGCCTACGCATTGGGCGTTAGCGCAAGCTGGGAAATCGACTTATGGGGCAGAATCCGCAACAGCGTGTTGTCCGGAGAAGCCAATGCGCAAGCCACCGCCGCTGACCTCGCTGCGGTCAAACTCTCCATTCAGTCCACGCTGGCACAAACCTATTTTCAGCTACGCATCCTCGACTCGCAAAAACAGTTACTGGACCGCACCGCCCAGAGCTTTGAGCGTTCACTGCAACTAACCACCAATCGTTACAACGTAGGCCTGGCCTCACGCACCGAAATCGCCCAGGCCGAAACGCAACTGCGCAATACACGCGCACAAGCCATCGACATCACCGCCTCGCGCGCGCAACTCGAACATGCCATTGCCGTACTTATCGGCAAACCGCCGAGCGACCTGACCCTCGCCAGCAGCCCCTATCCACAGGTCGCCAACATCACCCTACCGCCGGTTGAAGCCAGCCTGCCCGCCAGCCTGCTCGAACGCCGGCCAGATATATCGGCGGCCGAGCGCCGGGTAGCGGTGGCCAATGCGCAAATAGGCATCGCCAGAGCCGCCCTGTTCCCCACACTGACGCTGGGGGCTACGCTGGGCTACAACAGCAGCACGATTGGCGACTTGCTCTCACTCCCCAGTCGGCTATGGTCACTGGGCCCGGCACTGGCAGGCCCCATTTTTGATAACCAGTTGCGCAAGTCCAACACCGAAGCGGCGATTGCGCGCTACGATGCTGCCGTTTCTACCTACCGGCAAACCGTCATCAACGGCATTCGTGAGGTGGAAGATAACCTGGCATTACTACGCATACTGGAAGCAGAATCAATAGAACAGGCAACTGCCGTGAAGTTTGCGCGTGAAGCGGTGGAACAAACCGAGAACCGCTACCGCGCAGGTATCAGCGAATACCTGAATGTGGTGAATACGCAATCCACGCTGCTCACCGCCGAACGTAACCTGCTGTCGATTACCAGCAGACGCCTCACCGCCAGTGTCGCACTGATGGCGGCGCTTGGCGGGGAGTATGCATTTCCTCCCCAAAAATAGAGCCGCTTCTAAACAGATTTTTAGCCAGCGTACTTACCCAGAACATGACAAAATATATCGTCGATGCAAATTATCGTTTTATTGCCGCATATCAAGAAGTGAATGCGCGCATCACTCAAAGACAGCAGGCACTCACACTCTATGTGACGCTGACTGTCAGCCTGCTTGCGGCACTGGTTGCGCTTAAGCCAGGTGAAGGAAGTGGCACACTGCCGATTGAATGGTTAGTGCTTGGCTTCCCGGTCGCATCGACTTGTCTGGCTTTTCTTAACTATAAGGCTGAGCGGGCAATTACCAATCTGCGATTCTTTTTGTCTGAACTGGAACGACTCGGCCAGGCAAATGAATCATTACCCAGTTATAACACCGACCCCAAATGGGCAATGGGGGCGAATAAAGCCCGTCGCTTTCATGATTTTGCGGCTGCGGTTTTGGTAGCAGGCGGCAACGCTATTGGTGTAGGGGCTGTCATTAAAATTTATCCGGAACGGATGACTGAAAATCCACTGGTGCTCTGGATCACCCTCATTGTTGCGCTATGCTCGCTGATTGCATTGCTGCTGATCCCCAAGTGGAGCTACAGACCAGAAAAATAGTCTCGTAAGTACATACTATTTTGTGCGCTTTTCAAATTGTCGCATCGGCATGTTATCAATCAGATCCGTGATTTCTTCAAACCCCACCCACGTTTGCGCACGCCACTTTTCCATCCCATCTTTACCTATCAGAACGATGGTTGTTTTTGTTTGATCAGCGAGATATTTTGCTCGCAATGCCGTTTGATTGATATCGACCTGAATAGGCAAAATGTCCCATTCCTTAAAATCAACGTTGCTCCATAATTCAAGCTGCCTGACTGCTGGCTTGCCTGGATGATCAAACAATAAAATAACGCGTTGTTTCCAAAGGGCATGCGCCAGTAATTGCTCAATATCATCATTAGCCGCAGAAACGGATGCAGTGAATGCAATCACAAAAAACAAATATAAACCGATGTGCTTCATGATGATCTTCTCACCTGATTATGAAATGCTGGATAGCCATTAAGGTATCTCAAGTAGTTTTACCATAGTCCTGAGTTGACACTTGGCTCATTGTGTCATCAAAACTGGCCGGAACGCGACCCTGTCATGCATTTGGCCGAAGATGCCTGCATCTTGTTTAAAGTTAGGCACTTTGCAGCCTTAAAAAAATGCTTGATAATCTACCTTCCGCGATTGCGGTTGCCATGACCAATGTCTTTAATAGTCTCCCTGCATCAAGGCACCTGAAGAACAGAGCGAAAAATCAGCTTATTTCCTCGGGATTAAAAAACTGCCCACGCATTTAAGATGTGGTAACCCATTATTAATCTATCTGTTGATACCTGCGACGCATGCTGATTTTTAAACCCACCAGAGACGAATTGCTTAGGGCACGTTATAACAGTTTGTTAAACGATGTGCCTGTGGCGATACTCACTGCGCTCAGTGCAATCATTATTCAGATGATTGCGTTTAAAGATGCGGTTGACTGGAAATTGTCGATCCTCCTTCCTGGCATCCGAATGGTGGTGGCGACTGGTATTTTTGTGTTCTGGTTTTCTTACAGAAGTCGTCATGCCGATTTAAATACCATCCGCAGACGACTGCAGATTGCAGGGATCATCATGATGATTTCCGGCTTGCTGACCTTTAACCGTAACCTGTATTTACTGGATCTGACCGACAGCTTTGGTCATTACTTTCTAATTTTTCATACCACTATGTATGGATTATGTTTCGCGCTGATTCTGAGCAAAATGGGCCCGGCGGCCTACCTCTATAACCTCATCCTGATTTCATCCGCACTCGTTTGTGTATTTCTGGGTAATATTGAATATCAGCACACGCTCACGGCCTTGATTCTGATGTTTGAGATAGGCATGCTAATGGCGATGCGTGCAAGTAACCAGGTATTTGACCGCATGGTCAGTGCAACACATGAATCCAATATATTGCTGGAAGAAAACCGGCGGTTGGCCAACCAGGATACCTTGACGCACCTGCCAAACCGACGGCATTTCTTTATGAATGTGGATCAGCTTCTGGTCCGCGCAAAAAACAGGGGGGAATGCTTTGCCCTCGGCATTGTGGATCTGGATAACTTTAAACCGATCAATGACTTATATGGGCACCATGCAGGCGACCTGGTGTTGCAGGAAATCGGCCACCGCCTGTTAAACATGATAAAAGACAATATCGAGTTTTACCGTTTGGGCGGGGATGAATTTGCGTTCCTGCTGAGGGCAAACGACGCACAGGCCAGCCTGATGCAATTCGGGGAAGAAATTAATCAGCGCATTTCAAAACCCATGCATATCAAAAACGAGATTGTGACCATTCAGGCCTCTATCGGCGCCTGCGTATACGCAGGTGAGGATGATACGGCCCAGAAACTCTACGAACATGCGGATCTGGCACTTTATCATGCGAAGCGTAAAAACAAAGGCAGCCTGCACATCTATTCAACAGCGCAAGAACCCACGCTGACCAAAGCGATAGCCTGAAACAAGCATGTATTGATCAAAAGCTGATAGCCAAAGCACTACCGATCATCAGATTGGTTTTCTTTAAACGCTCACCATCTTCATCGAAAATAGCATCTTTACTGATAAATTTCCGCACCTCCGTCCGCAACATCACTTTGGGGTGAAGCTTGTAATCCATATTGACAGAGTAACCCGTTGTCCTGAATCCATGCGGCGTATCGGTGGCTATAATCACGCCCTCTTTATCTTGATAATACTCGGCTCTGGCTGAAAAACTCAACGCGTCGGTGTAGCGATATCTGGCAATCACAATCGGTGTAAACCAGACGTTGTAATCACTGCTATTACGAAACTTCTGCTCGGCACCGACATCCAGTGCGGCGATCAGGCTCCATGCCTCATCCAGCTTGAATTGCCCATAAAAGTTATGGAAATACCGCATTCTGCGGTCTTGGTCTGACTTATCGTTACCCACAAACGAACTGCTGTTCAGGGTCACGCGGTCATTGGGTTTATAGGTCAGCTGATGCCCGAATGAAGGGGTCGTGTTGCCTTCGGCACGGGTAATGCGCTGCCAGCCATTCAGTACCAGGCCGCTCATGTACCACTTACCATCATCGGTCGTATAGGAAAGTCTTGCGCCCGTCTCATAATAAGGCGAGTTTTCAGCCAACAGGCTGCGGGTCATGGTCCAGTTCTCCACACCCACCGCACTTTCAAAGCCGAGATGCGAGGGCATGACGCCCACATCCAGCCATACCTCTGCATTTTCCGACAACCTGAGACCTGCATTGGCTTCATAAATCTTCTGCAAGTCGCGTGGTTCAGCGGCATAATTTGCGCGCATATAGGTGCCTGAGCCCAGCGCCAGATTGGCCCGAAAAGAAGGCTGATTAAAACTCGCTTTCACCATCGCTAAATTGATACTCGGGGTATTGGCACGATTGTGGCTATAAGTAAAAAATGGTCGTTGGTGATTATCCGGATGATTAAAATCATGCACATAATAAGCTTCCAGATAGCCACTCACACTCAGGGGGCTATCGGAGAGTGGCTCGGCGGCCATGCATGATGGCGAAAATGCCAAATCTGCAATCGCACATAACCCTAAAGTGACTGCTTGTAATCGTTTCATAGAACCCATCAATTTAAATTGGACCATGCGCATAAAGTCTGGAATGAATGCTTGCGCGCTTTATGCAACAACAGACGAGGCCGCACACACCTGGTTTCTGCCCAAGTGCTTCGCCTGATAAAGGGCTGCGTCCGCTTCAAGACATAAGCGCTCAAACGAGTCTGGCTGCAACGCAGTTTCAGAAGCCACGCCAATGCTGACAGTCACATATATGCCGGATAACTGACTTGAGCTGACATGTTTGCAAAACTGGGTCGCCTTATCAATCGACTCGCCATAGCTCACATTGGGCAGCATCACTAAAAACTCTTCACCGCCCATACGAAAAATCAATGGGTGATCTTTAAAAAAGCGCTTCAACTCATCGGCGAGTTGTTCCAGCAATTGATCGCCAAAAATATGCCCATAGGTATCATTCACTTTTTTAAAGTAATCAATATCCACCAGCAACAATGAAAGCGGGGCGTTTGTCTTACGTGCAGCGGTCATCACCTCATCTTTAGCAGACTCCAGATAATGCCTGTTATAAAGCTTGGTCAGTGAGTCTTTGGTTGCCAGCGTTTGCATGGCCTCATATTGCTGTTCAATTTTATTCAGTGCCGCATGATTGGCAATCAGGTGTGCGACGCGCACTTCAAACTCTTCAATCAAGCCGTCCTTTGAAAAAAAATCATTGGCGTCATTAAGTAATAATTGAAATCGTCTGGCCGGGGTACTCATGTGAGAGATCACCAGCACCGGTGTTTTTCTGTTTTGTTTCCCGGAGTCGCGCACAGCACTGACCACTGAAAAACCGTCACCGACCCCTTCCAAGTAAAAGTCAGACACTACCAGATCATAACTGCGCGTTTTTATATAGGCTTTTGCAGTCTCGGCATCTGCACAATGGTCGAACGTCAGGCCCATTTTTTTGAGCGCGCCGCCATAAATAACTACAGAGGCATGACTATCCTCGACCAGTAACACATGCCCTTGCAGCTTCAAAGCACTTGATTTGGTAAAACTCGCCACAAAAGTCTCTAAAGCAGAAATTTGATACTTGGAAAAGCAGGCAGTGACGCCCTGCTCAATCGCCGCTTGCTTCACCGCATCGTCAGTGTTTGACGTCACCAGCAAGTACACCTGCGCAGGGGATAGATTGTTGCTTGAGATTTTCTGGTAAAAGCTGATGCCATCCGAATCCGGGAGCTCGTAGGCAAAAATAATCAAATCAAAATAACTTTCATTGATCATCGCCAACGCCTGTTTCGCACTTACCGCATGCTGCACTTCGATGGGGTGTTTTTCCAGCATCAGCGCATACATACTGGTGGCCGCTTTAGATGGATCGACGGTAAGCACTCTCATGGGTTATCTGCTGCCCCCGTAATTCACGATTTCCTGCGGTATTTTTGATAAGGGCAACTCGCGCTGTACCGCCCCCAGTTTGTTCGCTTCTTTGGGCATGCCGTATACCACACAACTACGCTCGTCTTGACCCAGCGTGGTCGCACCGGCATCCCGCATTTCTTTCAAGCCCTGGGCGCCATCATCTCCCATGCCAGTCATAATAATGCCGAGCGCATTTTTACCTGCTTGTTGAGCAACCGAGCGAAACAATACGTTCACAGAAGGACGGTGCCGACTGACCAAGGGGCCGTCAATCACATCGACGTGATATTGTGCGCCACTGCGTTTAAGTAGCATGTGTTTACCGCCAGGGGCAATCAGCGCACGCCCCGCAATCACCCTGTCGCCCTGAACCGCTTCCTTCACTTCAATTTCGCACAGATCATTCAGCCGCTTGGCAAAGGCAGCCGTAAAGTTTTCAGGCATATGCTGCACAATCACGATGCCAGGGCTGACCCTGGGTAAAGCGGCCAGAACGGCCTCTAATGCTTGTGTGCCTCCGGTTGAGGTGCCAATCGCCACGATGCGTTCAGTCGTCTGCGCCATTGCCCTGGCTGAAGGCGGTGATAGCACTGCATCAGCAGTCAGCTTGGGAGCCACTTTAGTAACGGGGTCTGTATTCACAATCCGCTTAAGGTTGGCTCTGGCCGCCACTTTAATCACGTTAATGATATCGTTCGCCTCATCCTCCAGGAAGTCCTTCAAGCCTGCTTTAGGCTTGGTGACAATACTCACGGCACCGGCGGATAATGCCTGAATGGTGGTTTCCGCGCCTTTTTCAGTCAGCGTAGAACAAATAATGACGGGCGTTGGCCTTTGTGCCATGATTTTCTTCAGGAAGGTAATGCCATCCATTCTGGGCATTTCCACATCGAGCACCACTACATCCGGCCACTCTTTCATCATTTTGTCCATGGCAAAAATGGGGTCAGAAGCGGAGCCTATCACTTCGATTTCCAGCGACTTTTCCATTTTCTCGGTCAATACTTTTCTCACCACTGCCGAGTCATCCACGATCATGACTTTAATTTTTTTCATATGTGTCCTCAACAGCTCAACTCTTGCGTAACCAGACCCAACCACTCCAGACATCAAAAATGATGTATCTGGGTAGCTCACCACCATGGTGATGGGAATGCACGGTAAACCCAAAACGACCTAACTGGTCCATGACAGCCTCCAGATTGCGGTCTCCAATTGGGTCAGTGATATTAGCCAACCCTTTAAACATATTACTGCCCCCAAAAACCTTTACGTGACAAGACTCAGGCGCAATTCCGCAACTGTTCAGTTCGTTAATGATCATGGCCATGGCCTCATCAGCATATTTACCATTCAGTACGCCATCCGTTTTTTTTGAGTTACGCGCACGACTTGGCAACATAATATGGCACATACCGCCAACCTTTTGTCCGGGATGCCACACCGTGACCGCCACACACGATCCCAATATGGTGCGAATTCTTGTTTCAGCATCGCCCCAATAAAACTCACCAGGTTGTAAAAATATTTCAAACGCATTTTTTGGAAGCTTCATCTACTTCACCCACTTCCTGAGTCACTATTATTCAAGCGGCTGGTCAAACCAGCATTACTTTTTCTTGTAAATCGAAGGAGCCTCAGCTGAATACTTATCGGACACGCCGTTCAAACTTTCAGAGTGGCTGATGATGAAATAACCATCCTCACGTAACAACGGGTACATTTGGTCGGTGATTTGTTTTTTTGTCTGCACATCAAAATAAATCATGACATTACGCAGAAAAATGACATCAAACTGCCCAAGTTCTGGATAAGGTTTTGTGAGGTTTACCTGCATAAACCTGACCCGCTGTCTAAGCTCGCGTGCAATCAGCAACTCGCCATCATGGTCACCCGTGCCTCTAAGACAATACTTAGTCAAATAGGGCTTGGGGATTTCTGAAGCACGCTGCATGTTGTAGCAGCCGCTTTGGGCCTGCTTAAGTACCTTGGTACTTAAATCAGAAGCGATGACTTCCCAGGGATCATTGCCCATACATTCCGCTAACAACATGGCAATCGTATACGGCTCTTCACCAGAGGAACTGGCGGCACTCCATACCCGAAATGGCCGACCTTTGGCTCTTTTCTGCAGAATCACATTTTTCAGAAAATCAAAATGCTTGGGCTCTCTAAAAAAATGGGTTTCATTGGTCGTCAGCAAATCAATTGCTATCTGCTTTTCGCCAATATTGGCCGGGTCACTGATCAGCTTGAAATACTCATTAAAGCTGGTCAGTTGATGAAAATGCACCCGTTTGGCCAAGCGTCCGCTGACTAATGGCTTTTTAACGTCTGAGAGGGTGATCCCTGCCTGCGCATAGATAAAATCCCTGAACAACCCGAATTCTTTACTGGATATGGATGCAACACTGTTCACTTTAAACCCCTGTTCTAACCTGCATGCGTCATATGTGTCGAGCCTGCCAGCCCTATAATTTCAACCACTGAAAGCACCTTGTTCACATTAAAAATAATCACAAACCTGCTTCTAATCTTGCCTTTACTTTCAATTAGGCCGCTCAATAGGTATACGTCGCAGTCACCCACACAATTTCCTTATCTCGCTTGCGACTCGTGACACTCAACGAGGTGCCATAAATATCCTGCTCATTAAATCGTGCATATTCAAGCCTGCCTGAAAAATGTTTTGATTGGGTGTAGCCGATGGCCGCATCCAACTCTTGTCCGTATCGATTGCCTTGTCCACCATTCAAACTGGCAAAAGCATGCTCGGCGTTCATTTGATGCCATTCGGCGATAAAATCAAACTGTTGCCATTTGCCGCCCATGCCCAAAAAGGTGTCGCGTATGCCCTGCCTGGGTGTGGTGGTTAAAATATCTGTCCAGCCTTGAAAAGGGTGCAAAGTCGCCAGCGGGGTTTGAAACGCATATCGGCTATCGTTGCTGGATAACACCTCCTGATCAAGCCGCACGTAAAAACCATGCCAGTCTGCGCCTATGCCCATTCTTGAATAATGGGCATCAATCAATGCATTACCGTCTGCGTAGGGGGTTTGTTTGGCATATTCGGCCGTATAGAGCAGACCCCAATCCGCATTAAGTGCATGCAAGCCGTTGGCACGCAGGCCAATAATCTGGTTTGAGTTATCGCTAAAGCCTGTGTTTTGACCTGTTGCGGGCTGGTTTTGAAAATATCCATAGCCGGTCAGGCTTTCCTTGGGTAAAAATTTCCAAGCCGCATGCACAATACCAAGATCAGTATCACGTACACGGTCGGTCACTTGCCGCAGTTTGGTAAAATAGGCTGCCATCAATTCCACATTCTCTACACTGTTATTGACAATATTCAAGCCATCAAACACCTGGGAGTTTTGTCTGAAAATCACATCGCCAATGAATCTGAAATTGTCCAGTCTAACAATCTGGCGGCCATATCTAACACGTGTATGGCGAAGCCCCGTGTAATCGATGTACAGCTGGTTAATATCGGTAATTTCAGGATCAGCAACAGTTGGGTAGGGTGAGGATTTGCCCAAGCTGTTTTTGTTGTCATAAAAATCGTTAGTTAGATGTGCCAGATTAATGATTTCGGCGGTGACCGAGACTTCATGGAAAGGAAGCGTTTGCCACCCGGCCAGTGTACGAAACGTCCAGGCATTGGCATTGCGGTCTTTACCATCCTGATTCACATGCTCAAAACGCGTTCTAAACTGCAAGGTAGGTTGCCCACCAACAATGGCATCATAAAAAGAGTCAGCTTGCTTGCCGGGCTCAGCCATGAGACCGGGGACATACAATCCGCATACAAAGGCCAACGTTGCCAGACGGATATTTCTGTTTTTGGGGGCGTGTATCATATAAGCTTGCTTTTTCATGTTTACCATCTTTTTTCAAAGACTCCTGAAGATCAATAAACCCGGTGGCTAATGCATTGCTGACCCGGCAAGCTCGGCAATTTCACCGACAGACAGCACTTTATTCACGTTCAAAATAATCACAAACTTGCCTGCAATCTTGCCCATGCCTTCAATAAAATCTGCACGGATATTTGCTCCAAAAGTAGGCGCTGGCTCAATTTCACTCGCCTCAATATCCAGCACCTCATTCACAGCATCCACCATCACGCCCACCACCTGCTGCGCATCTTCATGCGCCACTTCAATAATCACGATGCAGGTCTTGCGCGTAATATCCGCAGATGGCTTGTCAAAACGCGCAGCCATATCAATCACTGGCACCACTGCGCCACGCAGGTTAATCACACCACGGATAAATCCAGGCATCTTCGGCACTTCAGTTAAATTGCCGTACTCAATAATTTCTTTGATATTCAGAATATTGATCGCAAACACTTCATGGCCAAGGTTAAAGGTCAAGTACTGCTGAGTGAGAATGCTCGAACCAGCAGTTTTCCCCTTCAAGATAGATGCCATCATCAGTTCATTTTCCATTTACTCTATCCTTCGGTTGATGATTGACAGCTGTTATTAGTCGAGTAGCTTATCCACCGGGACACACGCGAAATGCTGATCAGCGCCATCATCAATCACCACTAAAATTTAACGAATTGCGCCTCATCAATATCTCCCCCAAAAACTGGGGCCAGTTTTTGTTTGCTGGCTTTAACCATGGGAGGCCTGCTGGGTTTTGATTGTTTTCTAATCGCAGTAACACTCGAAGCCTGTTGTGTGCCCACGTTAAAGAACCCTATCAGTTGTTGCAGCTGTTCTGCCTGGCTGCTCATTTCTTCCGCAGTTGCCGCTAACTCTTCACTTGAGCTGGCATTTTCTTGCGTGGCCTGACTGAGCTGATTCATGGCAGCGGTGATTTGTGTGGCGCCACTACTTTGCTCATCACTGGCCGCATAGATTTCTTGCACCAGATCACTGGTCTTATTGATGCTAGGTACGATTTCATCCAGCAAGCTACCGGCACGTTCGGCCAGCCCTACTGAGTTCTTGGCGACTTCACCAATCTCCTGAGCGGCGACCTGGCTACGCTCGGCCAGCTTGCGCACTTCAGCCGCTACCACGGCAAAGCCTTTGCCATGTTCGCCAGCTCGGGCTGCTTCAATCGCAGCATTCAGTGCCAGCAAGTTGGTCTGGTAGGCAATGTCATCGATAATGCTGATCTTGTCCGCAATGCTCTTCATGGCTGCCACGGTTTCTTTAACAGCGCCACCGCCTTCATTGGCATCTTTAGCTGCTTTACTGGCAATCCCATCAGTGACTTTAGAGTTTTCTGTGTTTTGATTGATCGAAGCACTCATTTGCTCAACGGATGCAGAGGTTTCCTCAACAGAAGCTGCCTGCTCGTTAGTTGCCTGGCTGATGCTTTGCGCAGTGGCATTGACTTGCTCGGAGGCGCTGGCAATGTTGTCTGCAGACTGACTCACCTCGTTAATGACCATGAGCAGTTTAGCAATCGTGTTATTCACAGTCTGTTTTAGTTCTTCCAGTTGGCCCTCGTATTGGTTGACGACAGGAGCAGTCAAATCCCCTGCTTCCACAAGTTTAAGCACCGCCATCACATCATTAATTGGCATTACAATCTTATCGAGCATATCGTTGATGCCCTTCACGATTTTCAAATACTCACCTTGGTACTTGCTTGAGTCAGCACGCACATCAAGTGCCCCATTATTGGCAGCCTCAATCAGCATGACAGTATCTTTGGCAACTGATTTTAAATTTGCCCGCACTTGCTCAATCGTGTCATTGATAAATGCTTTTTTGCCAGGTAACTGCTCCATGGGTGCATCAAAATCACCGTCGCCAAACGCTTTAATCACCGCCATGGCTTTTTTCTTCACGGCAATATGCCCGGACACCATCGTATTCACACCAGATGCCATGGTCTTAAACTCGCCTTGAAACTTGTCTACGCTCATCATCACGTCAATGTCACCTGCATCATGCTCTTTTGACATGTAGTTCATATCCACAATAAAGCCTTTCAAGTTACCGCGCATTTGCTCAATGGTGTCGTTAATAAATGCTTTTTTGCCAGGCAACTGTTCCATGGGTGCATCAAAATCACCTTCGCCAAACGCTTTAATCACCGCCATGGCTTTTTTCTTCACCGCAATATGCCCAGACACCATCGCATTCACACCTGATGCCATGGTCTTAAACTCGCCTTGAAACTTGTCTACGCTCATCATCACGTCAATGTCACCTGCATCATGCTCTTTTGACATGTGGTTCATATCCACAATAAAGCCTTTCAAGTTACCGCGCATTTGCTCAATGGTGTCGTTAATAAATGCCTTTTTGCCAGGCAACTGTTCCATGGGTGCATCAAAGTCGCCTTCGCCAAACGCTTTAATCACCGCCATGGCTTTTTTCTTCACCGCAATATGCCCGGACACCATCGTATTCACACCAGATGCCATGGTCTTAAACTCACCTTGAAACTTTTCAACATTCATCATCACGTCAATATCACCGGCTTCATGCTCTTTTGACATGTGATGCATATTGTCCATGAAGTCTTTTAATGTCTCCGCCTGCTTACGCAATTGATCCTGCAATAACACAACCCCGGCAAATACCTGATTAAGCGGGTCATCATGCTCTACCTGAACAGACGAATCCCAATCCCCTTGCCGGATTTTGGTCATTAAGCTAACCAGGGCATCAATTTTGTTTGGATCAACACGTGTTCCAAAAATAAAGTCTAATTTTCTTGCTGCGGCGAAACTCATCAAAAATCTCCTTTTTCTACACACTCGCTATCACAAATGGGAAGTGCTTCGAGCCGAGCCTGCAAGCTCGGCAATTTCACCGACAGAAAGCACTTTATTCACGTTCAAAATAATCACAAACTTGCCTGCAATCTTGCCCATGCCTTCAATAAAATCTGCACGGATGTTGGCGCCAAAGTTTGGAGAAGGCTCAATTTCACTCGTCTCAATATCCAGCACCTCATTCACAGCGTCCACCATCACACCCACCACCTGCTGCGCATCTTCATGCGCCACTTCAATAATCACGATGCAGGTCTTGCGCGTAATATCCGCAGATGGCTTGTCAAAACGCGCAGCCATATCAATCACTGGCACCACTGCACCACGCAGGTTAATCACACCGCGGATAAATCCAGGCATCTTCGGCACTTCAGTTAAATTGCCGTACTCAATAATTTCTTTGATATTCAGAATATTGATCGCAAA
>CALRJH020000006.1:0-201908 GCA_943367475.1 Paenacidovorax caeni
TTGTAATAAATACAAAGTCTGATTATTTGTTCATGACGTACATAGTCACTTCAAAGCCAAAACGCATTTCGGTAGCAGCTGGTTTAGTCCACATAATGATCTCCTTTGGGTTGTTTGGAAGTACATCGTGTTTGATGTGCTTGTATGACTTTCACTATACGCCGGTGTTTCAATTTCACCCTGAGGCCTTTGCGTAAAATCCACTCATGATTTTACGTAGTTTGATCACGGCCATCTGATGCGATGAAGCCTGATGATGCGGTTTCTGTTGTGGTCAGGCGCTGGCGGCGTAGAATAGTCTTTAGAAAATCATCACGAAATGAGGGTGTGACATGATGCAGCGCTTGCCTCGCTGGGTAGAGTGGGGCGGATTTTTACTGGCGATGAATGCAGGATTTGTGAACGCCGTGGGTGTGCTGGGCTTTCGTCATCAGGCGGTATCGCACTTGACCGGCATTTCGACTTACTTCTCGATTGAACTGGTAAATCAGGACCTCTGGCAGGTATTGCACTTGCTGTGGGTGATCGTGTTTTTTGTCCTCGGCGCCATCCTGAGCGGTGTGTTGATCGGTAATGAAGCCCTGAAAATCGGGCGCCGTTATCATGTAGCATTGTGGATAGAAGCCGGATTTCTGGCGGCTGCCGTCTGGCTGCTGAATCATGACTGGCAAAGTGGTCAATGGCTGGCCTCGGCCGCGTGTGGCTTGCAAAATGCAATGACCAGCACCTTTAGTGGGGCGGTGGTGCGTACCACCCATGTGTCCGGGCTGTTTACCGATATCGGCATTGCACTCGGTTTGCGTTTGCGCGGACAGGCGTTCGACCGCCGTCGACTGCTGCTGTACGCACTGCTGATTGCCGGGTTTATCACTGGCGGCGTGCTGGGCGCCTGGAGCTACCTGCACTGGCATTTCAATGCCCTGTTGTTACCCGCCTTGCATGTGATTGGCTTGTCCGTGTGTTATCACGGGCTCAGCCGTCGTGCCTGAATGGGTGCAGGCCATGGCTGAAGGCATAAAAGTCAAGACGTCTCGTCCTGAGAGACAAAAAACTGTCATCAATTTGTAATACAATCAACTCCAGTCATTTTCACAATAAGAGTATTGCCATGCAGATTCAAACTGTCGTTACCCAGCCGTTTGCTGATCAAAAACCCGGGACTTCGGGTTTGCGTAAAAAAGTACGTGTTTTTCAGCAGCCACACTACTTGCAAAACTTTGTACAAAGCATTTTTGATATTCTGGATATTCCGGCCAATGCCACGTTGACTGTCGGTGGCGATGGCCGTTTTTTTAACAAGGAAGCGATCCAGATCATCATCAAAATGGCGGCGGCCAACGGCTTTGCCAAGGTAATGGTTGGCCAGCACGGCATCCTGTCTACGCCTGCTGCCTCCAATATCATCCGCAAGTATCAAACCTTTGGCGGCATTATCCTGTCGGCCAGCCATAATCCCGGCGGCCCAGACGACGATTTCGGCATTAAATACAATACGGATAATGGTGGCCCGGCGCCTGAAAAAATCACAGACGCCATCTTTGCCAATAGCAAACAGGTTCAGCAGTACAAAGTAGCAGCATTGCCAGATGTAGATTTAACGACCATTGGCAGCACGACGCAGGATGGTTTTGTGGTTGAAGTGATTGATGCGGTCACGGACTATGCGGATTTGATGGCCAGCATGTTTGACTTTCCTGCCATTCAACGCTGGTTGGCCAGCGGCTATCGCATCAAGTTTGATGCCATGCATGCCGTGACTGGCCCCTATGCCAAAGAGATTTTTATTCATCGCCTGGGCGCCCCGGCAGACAGTTTGATGAATTGCGAAGTCTCGGAAAACTTTGGCGGAGGGCACCCTGACCCGAACCTGACCTATGCCGAAGATCTGGTCAAGGTGGCCTATGGCACACTGGCGCCTGATTTTGCGGCCGCTTCTGACGGTGATGGTGACCGTAATATGATTCTGGGTAACCACTTTTTTGTCACGCCTTCTGACAGCCTGGCACTGATTGCCGCCAATGCCAAACTGATTCCGGCCTATGCCAAAGGGTTGAGCGGCGTGGCGCGCTCCATGCCGACCAGCGGTGCGGTTGACCGCGTGGCGGCCAAGCTGGGCATCGCCTGCTTTGAAACCCCCACCGGCTGGAAGTTTTTTGGCAACCTGATGGATGCCGGTAAAGTCACTCTGTGTGGCGAGGAAAGCTTTGGCACGGGCAGTGACCATGTGCGTGAAAAGGATGGCTTGTGGGCCGTGCTGTGTTGGCTCAACTTGCTGGCGGCAACAGGGGAAAGCGTCGAATCACTGGTACGCAAGCACTGGCAGGCGTATGGCCGCAATGTCTATTCACGCCATGATTATGAAGGCGTGCCTACAGAGCAGGCCAATGCCGTCATGGCGCATGTCAAAGCCCAGTTCAACAGCCTGCCAGGGCAAGTGTTTGGCAGTTATACGGTGCATACTGTGGATGACTTCAGCTATACCGACCCGGTGGATGGTTCAATCAGTAGCGGTCAGGGCTTGCGCATTCTGTTTACCTGCGGTTCGCGCATTGTGATCCGCCTCTCCGGCACTGGCACCGAAGGCGCGACTATCCGCATTTATCTGGAGGCGTTTACCGAGGATGCCGCACAGCAGCAACTGGATGCGCAGGAAGCGCTGGCCGAGTTGATTACTGTTTCGCACCAGATTTCGCAATTGCCAGAATTGACTGGCAGACAGCAACCTACCGTGATTACCTGATTCGCATACGAATGACGACCATGTTGAAGTTTCATAAAAAAGCCATTGCCATCACGCTTGCCTCGACTTTACTGTCTTGTGGCGTCAATCCTGTGACCAAGCAGCGTGAGTTCCAGTTTGTTTCGCAAGACAAGGAGATCCAGATTGGCCAGCAGAATTACAACCCTGCCCGTCAATCACAAGGCGGTGACTACACGCTGGACCCGGAGCTGACACGCTATGTGCAGCAGGTTGGGCAAAAACTGGCAGCGGTGTCTGACCGGCCGGATCTGCCCTATGAGTTTGTCGTGCTCAATGACTCGGTGCCCAATGCCTGGGCCATGCCGGGCGGCAAAATCGCCTTTAACCGCGGTTTGCTGTATGAACTGCACAGCGAGGCCGAACTGGCCGCGGTACTTGGCCATGAAATTGTGCATGCGGCAGCACGGCACGGTGCCAAAGGTATGGAACGTGGTATTTTTATGCAAGGTGCCATGCTGGCTGTGGGCCTGGCGACGCGTGATTCCAATTATGCCAACCTGGTGGTGGGCGGCGCACAGTTGGGCGGCCAGTTGATCACCAGCAAATATGGCCGCGATGCCGAATCCGAGGCTGACACCTACGGCATGAAATACATGAAGCTGGCAGGTTATGACCCCTCCGCTGCGGTCACTCTGCAGGAAACCTTTGTGCGCCTGAGCGAAGGCAAACGGCAAGATTTTATCAGCGGTTTGTTTGCCAGCCATCCGCCCTCGCAGGAACGGGTGGATGAAAACAAGAAAACGCTGGTTGAACTGGGTGCGGGTGGCGAGATGGGCAAAGAAATCTATGCCGAAAAAATGGCCAAGCTGATGGCGACGCGTGAAGCCTATAAAGCTTATGATGAAGGCAAGGCAGCCCTGCAAAAAGGCGATGCCGAAAAAGCCAAAACGCTGGCTAAAAAGGCCCTGAGTATAGAACCACGCGAAGCCAGATTTCAGGAACTGCTGGGCGACGTAGCCCTGACCAATAAAAACACCACCGAAGCCCTAGCGTTTTATGACAAAGCCATCCAACTGCAACCTGACTACTTCAAACCTTATGTACAAAGTGGCATTGCCCTGTTTAATGACGGCAAAAAAACACAGGCAGAACCTTTCCTGAAAAAAGCCAATGCTTTGTTACCGACGGCGCCCGGCTATGCCTTGCTTGGCCAGATTGCCGAAGGGCGCGGCGAAACCACATTGGCTTTGCAGCATTACCAACTGGCCGCCAGTTCCGATTCCGATATCGGCAAAGAATCTGCCGCGCGTGCCATGCGCATCGACCTGCCACGCAATCCGGCACGCTATCTGCCCTCGGGGCCTGTTGCAGATAATTCAGGGCTGGTCTATGCTGCCGTCCAAAATAACAGCAGCGTGCCTGTGGGCCGCGTACAAGTGCGCATGCTGCAATACGATGGCCGTGGTGTGGTGATCAACCAAACCCGCTCCATGTTGATCACTGGCGGCATTGCGCCCGGTAAACGCGGCATGGTCGCTTCCGGTTTTCGCATTCTGGATCAGCAGGCACTGCAAAACTTTAAAGTGATTGTAGAAGGCGCAGAGCTTGCCAAATAATATACGACGCACTCTTGGCTAACACCCTCGTATGTCAATTCGAACTGAAAAAAGAAACTATTGAAATGATGGGCACCGAAAAAATCAAAAGGCCTCACATCGCTGTGAGGCCTTTATTTATTTGGCTCCTCAACCTGGGCTCGAACCAGGGACCTACGGATTAACAGTCCGGCGCTCTACCGACTGAGCTATTGAGGAATCGGTACGTCGTTTGAAGGCGCTATAATACTGAGAGGGCTGTCCTTGGTCAACCTCTTTTTCACAAATTTTTTATATTTTTTGATGCTACTATGAAATCTCCAAAAAAACGGGTGAGGTCGATGAAAAAGTGGATTGCGCTGCTTGTATTTGTTGCTGCGATATGGTTATTGCCGCTGCTGATCCCGCTCGACCCCTATATCCGGCAGGCTGAGCAACAGGCGAGTGATGCACTCGGTATTCCAGTCACGGTGACCAGTGCAAAAATCATGCTGCTGCCCAGTCCGCGGGTCGTGGCCCATGGTGTACATGTGGGCGCCTCCAGTGACGTGACTATTGAGGCACTGTCAGTAGTTCCTGAACTGACGAGCATATTCTCAGCGCAGCGTGTCATCAGCGTGATGCTGGATGGCGTGCTGGTGAAAGAGACCGCGCTCGGGGCGTATGACATCGTGCAATCCAGGTTGTCGGCTAGCCAGTCAGATGCAAGCGCGCCTGTGTTGGTCAGGCAGGTACAGGTCGATCATCTGGATATCCGTGCTTTGCTCGGGTTGCCGGTGATGCGGGCAAGTGCCGAGATGGTAGATAACGCACTGCAAAGCCTAAGGCTGGAGACGCATGATCGTACCCTGGTCGCTGACTTGCTCCCCCAGGGCGAAGCACAGGCGCTTCATGTCAAACTGCATGACTTCGTGCTGCCTGGGCATCCGTTTAAAGTAGATGAGGGGGAGGTGCGGGCAAGCTTGCAAGCCAAGGCGCTGCATATTGCGCAGCTGGAGTTGCACATGCTGGATGGTAAAGTAACCGGGCAAGGTGAATTTGGCTGGAAATCTAACGCGAAAGCCAGCGGCAAGTTTCAGTTACAGGGGTTGGCCATGCAGGCCTTGACTCGCACGGGGCGCGGCCCATATCTCAGTGGGAGTTTGTCCGGTAACGGGTCACTGGGGGCAGAGGCTGCGCAGCCTGGAGACTTGTTGGACCGTTTGTGGGTGGAAGCGCGCCTGGAAGTGAAAGAGGGTGTGCTGCACGGCATTGACCTTGTCAAAATCGCAAAATTACTGCTCAAGCAGGGCGGGCAGGGGGGCGAGACTGCATTCGATACCTTGCGAACGCAATTAAAGGTGCAGGGGAAGCATGCCCAGTTCAGGCAACTGGAGTTGGAGTCCGGCCTGATGACAGCCAAAGGCAATCTGGATGTACAGGATGGCAAGCAACTTCAAGGGGAGGTTACTGTGGCAGTCAAAGCGACAGCGGGCATGCTGGAAGTGCCTCTGGATATCAGCGGGACAGTGGATGCCCCGACTGTACTCCCGGACAAGGCCGCCACTTTGGGCGCTGCGGTGGGCACCGCACTCATGCCGGGGGTTGGTACCAGTTTGGGCATCAAGGCCGGGAGCCGGCTTAAAAAACTGTTTGGCAGCGATTGAGCCGTCTACACCTGATCAACGCCTTTACCTGAGATTAGATGCAAATAAAAAGCGCCTTCCGGCGCTTTTTATTTGCAGTGGGTTGGATGCTCTCTTGAGCGCATGCCCGCTGTCGTTTTTCAGCTGAGTGCTTTTTCGATGCGATCCAGCGCTTCACGCAGGTTGTCCATGCTGGTTGCAAACGAAATCCTGAAATAACCTTCTGCGCCAAAGGCTGAACCTGGCACTACCGCAACATTGTGTTGCTCCAGCAGGTACTCTGCCAGGGCCATATCTGAGGTTTCTTTGATCTTTCCAGCCTGGTAGAGGTTGCTGATGGCCTGTCTGGCATCGGGGAACGCATAAAATGCTCCCCCGGCCATCAGGCAGCTTAAGCCCGGCATGGCATTGAAACGATTCACCACGTAGGTGTGGCGTTCACGGAAAGCAGCCACCATCGGTTTGATGCATTCTTGTGAGCCACTCAGCGCGGCTTCGGCTGCATATTGCGAAATAGAAGTCGGGTTGCTGGTCGATTGGCTTTGCAGGATTTCCATCGCCTTGATGATGTTGGCTGGTCCGGCCGCGTAGCCGATACGCCAGCCTGTCATGGAGTAGGCTTTGGAAACACCATTTAAGACGATGCAACGGTCTTTGAGCTCCGGTGCCGCATTCAGGATGTTATGGAATTTTTCGCCAGTCAGGTTGACGTGTTCATACATATCATCGGTGGCGACCAGTACGTGCGGGTGTTTCAATAATACTTCGCCCAGCGCCTTGAGTTCATCCAGTGTATATACCGCGCCTGTCGGGTTGGAGGGGGAGTTAAACATCACCAGCTTGGTCTTGGCGTTGATGGCGGCTTCCAGTTGGGCTGGCAGCAGTTTAAAGCCCTGTTCAATACCGCATTCGATAATCACCGGTCTGGCCTCGGCCACCATGGCGATATCGGCATAGCTGACCCAGTATGGGGCCGGGATGATCACTTCATCACCTGCGTTCAATACAGCCAGGCAGAGGTTGAATATGGTTTGTTTGCCACCCACGCCAACAATGACTTCGTTCAGCGCGTAATCAAAACCGTTTTCCGTTTTGAACTTGTTCACAATCGCTTTTTTCAGTGCGGGAATGCCACTCACCGGCGTATATTTGGTGTAACCGGCGTCAATCGCAGCTTTGGCCGCGTCTTTGATATGTTGCGGTGTATCAAAGTCAGGTTCGCCTGCGGCCAGCCCGATAATGGGACGGCCTTCTGCTTTATATTTGGCGGCTTTGGCTGTGATGGCCAAAGTTGGAGATTCTTTAATAGATAAAACGCGTGCTGACAGCACGTTGGCGGCGTCGCTCAAGATGGAATCCTTGTGTGTTGCGTAAAGCAAGCCTGAGCCTGCGTAAAAAAATTAAAAACGCATTATTTTACGCAAAAAACCTCAGGTGTGGAAGCATAACCCGAGGTTTTTAAAATGAAAATTGCGCTGTAAACTTTAGTGACAGCTGCCTTCGCACCCCATGAACGCCTGGTAAACCGGCACCAGTTGCGGGTCAATCTCGCGCAGACGCGTCTCTACTGCATTCACGGTTTCAACATCTCCCAGTTTTTGGGCCATTTGGCCGCGTTTGAACAGTGCTTCAACAAAGTTGGGATCCAGTGCCACTGAGTGCTGATAGGCCTGGGCCGCTTCGTTGAAATGCAGCAGTTGCTGCTCTGCAATGCCCAGGCTAAACCACGCATCCGGACTGTTTTTTTCACTGGTGGTCCAGGCTTGTGCAATGGTTTCCAGTGCTGCCCAGTCTTGCCGTGATTCAGGTACGGCTGCACGCATGTAGTAAGGTTTTTTGTCTTCGTCTTCTTCCCACAAGGCTTTGCCACTGACAGGGAAGGTTTGCGAAACTGGCAAGCTGGCGAGTGTATTTAACCATTCTACGGGTAAGGCAAAGTGAATACTGCCACCATTGCCTGCGGTTTTAAATGTATTGATGCCGACCAGTTTCCCATCCATGTCAAACAGGCCGCTACCACTGGCACCCATCAGAAACTTGGCGCTGCTGCGTATCATGAACCCGGTTTCAGTCGGATAAAGTCCCTGAATTTCGCCGACGGAAGTAATCGGTGCTGGCACGCCATTAGAGTGGCCGATAGCGGTAATTTCCTGCCCGCGCTGCAGACTGCTGCTGTTGCCGAGTGGGACTGGCTGGAAGGGCATGGCATGGGTCGTGACCAGGCAGAGGTCGTGCCAGGTATCTGCGCGTACGCTGGTAATCGGATAGCTGTCTTCTCCACGGGAAACCCAGGGTTGCTTAGTGGCGCGCAAGACGTGACAGTTGGTCACCACCTCGTTTTCTGCCACGACCACGCCGGAGCCATAGGCCATGCCACCCTCCTGGTTGTAGCCACGAATCAGCACCACCCCAAAGTAAGAACTCATCAGCGCTTGCTGGTTATAGGCTTGTGTCAGTGTTGAAAACAGGATCAATATTGCCGCCAAAAAATATTTCATCACCAACCCCTAATTAATTGTGTATTAATAATGTTCAAATGACTATACTTTAGTCACTAAAGTTCAGTGTAAACATTTTTAATCTCTGGACTAGATTGTCCGCGACTAACTGTCATAAAGCAGTTAAAATAATTAAATATTGCCTACGATTGATTCCGGTTGTGATTGTTACGTTTCCCAATAGTAAATACGAGTTGCATCAGCCTTTTCCGCCTGCAGGCGATCAGCCGCAAGCGATCGAGAAACTGACTGCCGGCATTGAGTCCGGCCTTAAATTTCAAACGCTGCTGGGCGTGACCGGTTCGGGTAAAACCTACACCATGGCCAATGTGATTGCGCGCACCGGCAAACCGGCGATTGTCATGGCCCCCAACAAAACCCTGGCTGCGCAGTTGTATAGCGAGTTCAGGGAGTTTTTCCCCAATAATGCGGTGGAGTATTTCGTCAGTTATTACGATTACTACCAACCGGAAGCCTACGTGCCCTCCCGCGATTTGTTTATCGAAAAAGATTCCAGCATTAATGACCATATCGAGCAGATGCGCTTGTCTGCCACCAAGGCCTTGCTCGAGCGTGAAGATGCGGTGATTGTGGCCACGGTATCAGCCATCTACGGTATCGGTGACCCGGGCGAATACCATGGCATGGTACTGCATATCCATCAAGGCAAGAAAATCCCGCAAAAAGATATTGTGGCGCATTTGATTGCGATGCAGTACGACCGCAATGATTTCGACTTTGGCAGGGGCTGCTTTCGTGTGCGCGGCGACATCATTGATGTGTTCCCTTCTGAAAACAGCGAGACAGCGGTACGTATCAGCCTGTTTGATGATGAAATCGATACCATCCAGTTATTTGATCCGCTGACGGGTCAGGTCTTCAACAAAATCCATAATTTCAGGATTTTTCCGTCCAGCCATTATGTGACCGCGCGTGAGGCCACCGTGCGTGCCATGGAAACCATCAAGCAGGAATTGCGTGATCGGGTGAAGTTTTACCTGGGTGAGAACAAGCTGGTCGAGGCGCAACGTATCGAGCAGCGCACCCGTTTTGATCTGGAAATGCTCAACGAAATCGGCTTTTGCAAAGGCATTGAAAACTATAGCCGCCACCTCACGGGTCGTCCTCCAGGCTCGCCTCCGCCTACGCTGATTGATTATTTGCCGCAAGACGCTTTGATGATTATTGATGAAAGCCATGTGACCGTGCCGCAAATTGGTGGCATGTATCTGGGTGACCGGTCACGCAAAGCCAATCTGGTCGATTATGGCTGGCGCTTGCCCTCGGCCATGGATAACCGTCCGCTCAAGTTTGAAGAGTTTGAGCACATTATGCGCCAGTGCGTATTTGTATCGGCGACGCCTTCAGAATATGAAAAAAATCACCAGCAGCAAGTGGTGGAAATGATTGCGCGCCCCACCGGGCTGATCGACCCGGAAATCATTGTCAAACCTGCGGATACGCAAGTGGATGATTTGTTGGGGGAAATCAAGCTCAGGGTGGCGGTTGGTGAGCGGGTGCTGGCCACCACGCTGACCAAGCGCATGGCAGAAGACCTGACAGATTATTTATCTGAACATGGTGTCAAGGTGCGCTATCTGCACAGCGATATTGAGACGGTAGAGCGCGTGGAAATTATCCGTGATTTACGCCTGGGCGAATTTGATGTGTTGATCGGGATCAACCTGTTGCGTGAAGGCCTGGATATTCCGGAAGTCTCACTGGTGGCCGTGCTGGATGCCGATAAAGAAGGCTTCCTGCGTTCGGAACGCTCGTTAATCCAAACCTCCGGGCGGGCTGCGCGTAACCTGAATGGTAAAGTGATTTTTTATGCGAATAAAATCACGCGCAGCATGAAACTGGCCATGGATGAAACCGAGCGCAGGCGCAAGATTCAGACAGCCTTTAACACCGCCAATGGCATTACGCCCAAGGGCGTGACTAAACGCATCAAGGATATTATTGAAGGTGTGTATGACAAAGACGAAGCGCATCGCGAGCGCAAGGCAGCACAGGAGCAAGCCAGTTATGCCAGCATGAGCGAAAAAGAAGTCACCAAAGAGTTGAAGCGTGTTGAAAAGGCCATGCATGATGCGGCTAAAAATCTTGAGTTCGAGAAAGCAGCCCAATTGCGTGATCAGTTGAAAAAACTCAAGTTACAGGCGTTTGGTGCCGAAGTTGAAGATTTAAAATGATTGAAATAAGCATGTGTATTGGCTCGATTGCAGCCATGTGTACTACGGTAGCATTTATTCCGCAAGTGATTCATTCGTGGCGAACACGTGATTTAAGTGGCATTTCGTTGCCCATGTATACGATATTTACAACAGGTGTCGCATTGTGGCTGGTGTATGGTCTGCTAAACCATGACTGGCCCATTATTATTGCCAATGCAGTCACCGTAGTGTTAGCGGGTGTGGTTCTTTTGTTAAAATTACAATCTATATTGAATTAACATTAAATAAAATTTACTAGGATATACCATGAAAAAAATTACAAAAGCTGTGTTTCCGGTGGCGGGTTTGGGTACGCGTTTTCTGCCGGCAACCAAGGCCAGCCCGAAAGAGATGCTGCCCGTTGTGGATAAACCGCTGATTCAATACGCTGCCGAAGAGGCTATTGCTGCGGGCGCCACCGAGCTGATTTTTATTACCGGACGCAACAAGCGCTCGATCGCCGACCATTTCGACAAAGCCTACGAGCTGGAAGCCGAACTGGAAGCTGCCAACAAACAGAAGCTGCTGGATATTGTGCGCAGTATCCTGCCTAAAGGTGTGAGCTGCGTGTTTATCCGTCAGTCGCAGGCGTTAGGGTTGGGGCATGCAGTATTGTGCGCCAAACCGGTTGTTGGCAACGAGCCTTTCGCCGTGTTACTGGCAGATGACCTGCTATGTGGTGATGTGTCTATTACCAAGCAAATGGTGGATGTATTTGCCGAGCAGCAGTGCTCAGTGCTGGGGATTGAAACCGTTGCGCCAGAAGAAACCAGCAGTTACGGTGTGGTGGATGCCACGCCGCTGACGGAAGATCTGCTCGAAGTGAAAGGGATGGTTGAAAAACCAAAACCGGAAGAGGCCCCCTCTAACCTGGCAGTCGTAGGGCGCTATGTACTTACTCCACGTATTTTTGATTGTCTGGAGCATGTGAAGCCGGGCAAAGGCGGGGAAATTCAACTCACAGACGGTATTTCGGCACTCATGCAGTTTGAAAAAGTCATGGCCTATCGCTACCATGGCAAGCGTTATGATTGCGGCAGCAAGCTCGGCTTTATGCAGGCGAATGTGGAGCTGGCATTGCAACACCCTGAAATTGCAGACAGCTTTAAAGCTTATTTGAAAACCCTGAGTATTTAATCTCGGGGCTGCCGAAAACGATGAACGACACACAATACCTGCAACCGCCCGCGCACTGGCTGCAACAGTCAGACGTGGTGTTTACCGCCTCCCAAGTCGATGCGGCCATTGATGACATCATGCAGCGCATGCAATCCACATTGCCTGAAGAGCCTATTGTGATGATGTGCGTGATGCGTGGCGGATTGTATCTCTCGGCCAAACTGATGGCCGGGCTGCGCCACCCGTTACAACTCGATTATTTGCAAGCCAATCGCTATCATGGCCTGAGTGGCAGCCAGATAGACTGGTCCAAACATCCCGAAACTGATTTACAAGGCCGCATTGTGCTGGTGGTAGACGATATTCTGGATGAAGGTGTGACGCTTGCTGAGGTAGTTAACTATTGCAAGCAGGCCGGTGCCAAACAGGTATTCACTGCCGTGTTAACCGAAAAAGACAATGGTTTGCAAAAACCGCTGCGTGCCGATTTTGTGGGGCTGGTTGTGCCGGATCGCTATGTATTCGGTTGTGGCATGGATGTGTATGGCTGGTGGCGTAACCTGCCAGAAATTCGCGCCTTGCAGGTATAAAAGCGGCATCATTCATTCTAAGCCTCGCAGCTGACAGCGGCATCATTCGCAGCCACTGTCAGCCAGCCGTGCAATTTCCTTGTGTGAAAACAGCCTTTACGTTTTGCGGGGCGGGAAAATACTTTTTTTAACCAAGGCATGCACGCCCCAGTTTCCATCTACCACCTGGGTAATGCCAAAGTCCACCGCAATTGACATCAACGAGATGGCCTCATCCTCGCTCAAGCCCTGTGTGCGCATCAAAAAGTCGCGCATTTTGCGATAGGCATCGCGCAATGCCAAGTCTACCGATGATTTGGCGAAAATGGCGTTTTGCGCGTCTGGGCCAAGCTCGGCCAGATAGTTGGGGTAACTGAAGCCATGCAACAACCATTCATCCTGTGTTTCTAGCAGCGGGTATTTGAGGCTTTCTAATGGCGTACCCGGCAAGCTGGCCTTTTTATGTAAAATCAGCTGAAATGTGCCGGTGAGCGAGCATTCAATCGCGGTGCCGCACAATTCAGAATCACCCTGTGATGCATGCGGGTCGCCCACTGAGAGCAAGCCGCCCGCTACTGAAACCGGGTAGTACAAGGTGGCGCCTTTGCCAATCCGCCAGTTATCAATATTGCCGCCTGTATAGCTTGGCGGAATGGAGTTCACCATATCTGCCTCACCCGGCGCGAGGCCCATGGTGCCAAAATGCGGACGGATAGGCACGCGCACGTTTTTAAGTACGTTATGGTTTTCCTGAATGGTTTTATGGTCTACCGGCACCCCGGGATAGTCAATGATTGGGTGGACCACACCGAAGGGGTCTGTTTGTGGCGTCCAACGGAAGTTATAGACGGCACTGGCATAGTTTCTTTCACCTGTGGCATCCACTTCATAAATCGTGATCACCTCACGTTTTTTCGGCTCTTCAACCGTATCGCCATAGTGAAACCCCCACCATGCAGCTGCGTTACTACCAAACGCTTTGCCTTTGTATAAAGGGTTGGCACTGGCTCTTGGCGTCACATCCACGATACGCACTTCCAGTATATCGCCTGGCTCAGCGCCTTTAACGGCAATCGGGCCAGTACAGATATGTACACCCAGCCCGCCACCTGCGCCCACTTTGGCCTTCATGTCTCCAATGCCCCGGCGGTCTACACCCTTACGTTTGCTGTCCCAGTAAAACACACTTTCTGCGCCCGGGTCGCCACGCACCATGCGCTCGGCATCATCATTGGCATGGTGTGTCAGTGTTTCCAGCGTCACGTAGTCACCAGATTCCACTTCAATCAACGGTTTGAGCGATTTGCTGAAAAATCCCCAGTGCACGGTTTTATCATTCGCCGGGACGTAATAATGGCTGGCACGCCCGGTCCCCACTTTTGCACTCTGTGCAAAGGCGCCGGGTGACATGGTAATGCCCAATGCGCCCAGGGCGGCCGTGGTGCTGCCAACAGCAAACGCATCTTTCAGAAAGGATCGTCTGGCCTCATGAAACTCCTCTTTGACCAAGGCTTCATTTTCTGGGGCGATACCATGGGTGCAACCGGGACTACAAGTATGTTCGGACATATTGAGAGACTCCACTGTGTTGAAAAGCGTGTAACAAATATTCCAAAATCGTGGTCGATTTCGAATGGTTGTAAGCTGGCTCAGTGGCAATCTCTGATGGCGGGTGTCTGGTCAATATTAAAGACGATATTTGCTTCCACGCTGCGATGAATACAGCCTGAATGAAAACGGTCTTTTACATGCCAGATAGATGATTTTCAATAGCAAACGGTTGTGTCAAATGCATTGATCAGGTCACAAAAACACTGGACTTTCATCATCCTAGTTAGGCATTGCCGAGCATTGTTAATGCTTATCATGCTCGCACCACAAGCGCTGTTTATTAATACGTTAAACAACGTAGGAGGCCAGGTTGCGGTGGGGTGAGTATATAGGCGTTGCAGGAAGCCATCTTGGCAAAACGCCAGATGGCAGAGATAGAGTATAAGAGGGAGCAGATAACGGAGAGCGAAATACAGCGTAAACCTTAAAGCCCGGCAGTTTTTATTTTACTGCATGGCAGGGGGGGCTAAATTTTGTGTAAACGGCGGTTTATTAATACTAATGATAATGATTCTGCTCGAATTGATATGGGAATCCAGTTTAGCGCAGGTTTCCCAACTCTCAAATGCGCTGCCAGTAAATATGCCAGCAATCCTACTCTTCCCAATCATATTATCAATGGCCGCTTGCCTACCAGTTTATTTATGACCGCATCAAGTTTTGCCAGTCCTCGCGTGTGTCCAGTTTTAGGTGAGGAGACCATTCCTGCGCAGGCGTTATTTTTGGCATGCTCTTCGGGTATTTGTGGGTTAGTGTCAGCTTGTCCTACTCTTCAAGCACTTCAATTTGCATATCTCTCACCATGCCAAGACGCTCAAGAGTTTCGGCCGTATGGCCTTGCCCCTTGGATGATATGGTGTGGTGGTCATGCCATACCCATCACTTTGACGCTAGCATATTTTCCTCATGATTAAGCTTTGATATTAATCGAATTTATCATCCTTAATCGTCATTGTCCCTTGATATAACCGTACATCCATCCTCCCCAAAAAGCTCATCCCCAACAACGCGTCACCCTCCAGGCCAGGCGTGATGGTGGCGGCCACGTCATGCGCCACGATGCCACCTAGTTGTACGGTTTTTAGACGTACAAGGTAAGAAACGGCGTTGCCGTTGGCGGTGCGTGTATTGATGGCATCTTGGCTGCGCAACCCTAGCCTGTCGGCCACACTTTGCGAAATAGCCACTCCGGTGGCGCCGGTATCAACCAGTACCCGCACACGTTCGCCGTTAATCAGCGCTTCAGCACTGTAATGGCCATCCGGGCCGCGTTTGAGGTTGACGACTTGTTGCTGGCCAATTTGTTCGAGCGTGTTGGGATGTTGCACGCGATCCACCAGATACCAGACCACGGCCACCAGAAGCAGCCAGATGCATAGATAAAGAATGCTGAAGCCGCGTGAGAATAATCGTTGAGAAGCATTGCGCATGCTGAGTGTATGGAGGCTTAGAAGGGGATTTTCAAGTCAGGGCGTGCGCGATGCAACAGGTGTTTGAATGTTTGCTGAATACGGGCTAATGCGGCTGCATGATCGGCTTCAAAGCGCAGGGTCAGTACTGGTGTGGTGTTTGAAGCACGCATCAGGCCAAAGCCGTCGGCATATTCCACGCGCAGGCCATCAATGGTAATCACATCTATTGCATGCTCAAAGTGTGCAGAGTGTTGCAGTGATGCAATCAGGGCATGCGGTTCGCCCTCCTGCATGGCTATTTGTAATTCAGGGGTGTTGACGCTGTCTGGCAGGGCTTCCAGCACGGCGCTGGCATCCGGGCTGCGGCTGACAATTTCGAGCAAGCGGGCGGCACTGTAAAGACCGTCATCAAAACCAAACCAGCGTTGGCGGCCTTGCTGACAGTCGTTAAAAAACAGATGGCCGGAGAGTTCACCACCCATTGCGGCGCCAGTTTCCCTGATTTTGGCTTTCATCAGTGAGTGGCCGGTTTTCCAGATGACGGGGTGGCCGCCATGTTGCAGGATCCAGGGGGCTAAATGGCGGGTAGATTTCACATCGAAGACGACGTGGCTGCCTGGCTGGTTTGCCAGTATATCTTGCACAAACAGCATGAGTTGCCGATCGCTGCGGATGATCTGGCCGGATTTGGTGACCACTCCCAGACGGTCGCCGTCACCATCAAATGCCAGTCCGAGTTCGGTATCACCAGCCTGCACTCTGGCAATCACGTCTTGCAGGTTTTTGGCTTCTACGGGGTCTGGGTGATGGTTGGGAAAATGCCCGTCCACCTCACAAAATAGCGGTTCAACCGCGCAGCCCAGCGCTTCAAATAAGGTTTGTGCATAAGCCCCGGCCACACCGTTGCCGCAATCAATGACGATACGCATTGGCCGGGCGAGGTGAATATCTGACACTATCGTTTGCTGGTAATTGGGATAAATATCGTAAGAAGTGACTTTTCCCGGTTGAGATGGATGGTGGAATTGCTGTTGAATAACCCGCTGCCGGAGCGCCTGTATGGCTGCACTGCTCAGGGTTTCTCCGGCAATCACCATTTTCAGGCCGTTGTACTGCGGCGGGTTGTGGCTGCCGGTAATCATGATGCCACTGCTGGTTTGCGCCAAGTGGTGTGCTGCAAAGTACAGCATGGGGGTGGTGACCATACCCAGCGCGATCACCTCTGCGCCGCTTTGCACAATGCCCTCGGTCAGGGCTGCTGCCAGTGCCGGGCTCGATAAGCGTCCATCGTAGCCCACGCAAACGCTATACTCCCCTTGTGCTTGTGCCTGTGAGCCAAGCGCGAGGCCAATCTGGTGCACAATCTCATCCGTCAGCGTTTCACCGACAATGCCCCGAATGTCATAGGCCTTGAAAATAGACGCGGGCAGCGGGCAAACCATTTATTCCGCTTCTTCTATCCAGGCCAGTTGAATGGCCTCTAAAATTTTCTCGCCGCAATGTGCCGGATCATCTTCAAAGCCATCGAGTGCCATCACCCATTGCATCAGGTCGGTGAAGCGGACAGTTTTAGGATCTGTTTCCGGGAATTTGTCATACAGTTCTTCGGCAATACGCTGGCTGTCGGTCCATTTCATGGCGGTAAGCTCCAAATTTTTAAGGGTTAATGATCCCGCATATTATAACTGACAGCCGTTCGCCGGTTTGACAGAATCGACCTACATCTGTGTCAGACACGGGCGGCTGGCGAGATTGAGAGAGTATCGTCATCATGTCAGGCTATGGATCATCATGTCACTACAAAGAAATTTGAATCAAACCTCAAATGGGCAGGCGGCCTGTTGCTGGTGCTGGCACTATTGGTCGTGTGTTGTGAAATGGCTGGCTGGCCATTTTTGCGTAAGCCATTGCAACAGTTGATGCAGGCAAAGCTTGACCGGACCGTACAGATCAAACGGCCGTTTCGTTTGCAGCTGTTAGGCGGTATCCGCTTGCAGGTCGGCGAGCTGAAACTCTCTGCCCCTGAGGGGTTTGCACTGCCGCATCTGGTGGATGCGCAAGGGGTGGACTTGTCTTTACGCTATCGAGACTTATGGCAGTTGAAAGACGGGCAGCCTTATCGGATTGAAGCCCTGCGTGCTGAGCATCTTGACGCGCATCTGGTGCGGCATGCGGATGGTCGCGCCAGCTGGGATTTTGCACTGGATGACGCCAGTCCGCCCCGGCCTTTCCCCGTGATTGAGGTGTTGGCGGTGAATCAGGGACAGGCGGAAGTGGCGGATGCCATGAACAGGGCGCAATTGGCTGTCACTTTTTTTACCGAAGAAGGCAGCCATTTGGCCACGCCCGAATCCAGTGTGAAATTCAAAGGTCAGTTTCGCCAGCGCGCGCTGCAAGGCGAACTGATCACGCAAGGGTTTTTACCCGTGGCGACCCAGGGCCGGCAGGCGGCACCGATGAATTCCCAAGGCTGGTTGAAATATGGCGCCATAGAAGCGCGCTTTCGCGGGGCCGTCTATGACTTGTTTGGCGTGCAGCGTGTGAAAGGCCATGTCAATGTCAGTGGCCCCTCACTGGCGGATGCAGGCGATTTGCTGAATTTGGCTTTTCCACGTACGCCAGCATTTAAAATGACTGCCGAGATTGAAAAGGGGGTTGGTCAATGGCAGGTCAATATTCCCGCGGCCGAGATTGGGCGCAGTCGCCTGTCTGGAGCGTTCATGTACACATCAGCAACAGAACCGGATAAGGCTGCAAAGCCCATGTTGCGCGGCAAGCTGCAGGGCGACTTGTTGGTGCTCGCCGATTTGGCACCCGCCTTTGGCGCAGCTGAAAGTGGCGCAGCTGAAAGTGGTGCCAAAGATGCCTCGGTGAAGGCAAGACCAGGCAAAGTGTTCCCGGATACCCCCTTGGATTTCGGCACTTATGACCGTATGAATGCAGAGATTGACGTGCGTCTGCAGAGGGTCGAGTTGGGCCGTGCGTTTAACCAGCCCATTGCACCCTTGCAGATGCACGTGCGCCTGCTTGATCACACATTGCGCTTGAGCGACCTGGATGCACGCACCGCACAAGGGCGTATCGCGGGCGAGCTGACGATTGATGCGCATGACGCCGCCAATACACAGGCTGCGCCAGACTGGACATTGCAACTGGCTGTACGTGATATCCGTATTGAACACTGGTTGAAAGTCACGCCTGCCAGCAAACCCTCTGCAAGCAAGCCCCAAGAGCAGTCGCCTGCACCGCCGCCGGCTTATATCAGCGGGCAGTTAACCGGCAAGGCAGCGCTCACGGGGCGTGGTCGTTCAACAGCCGAATTGTTACGATCGCTGGACGGACAGCTGGCCATGATGGTGCGTGAAGGCGAAATTTCGCATCTGGTGGTAGAAGCTGCCGGTTTGGATATTGCGCAAAGTGTAGGACTGTTGATCAAGGGTGACCAGCCGGTGCCCATGCAGTGCGCGGCCATGGGCTGGCATGCCAGACAGGGGGTGCTGACACCGGAAGCTGCGCTGATAGATACCCCGGTCACCACTGTGCTGGTGAGCGGCGATGTCGATGTGGGCAAGGAGTTACTGAATCTGAAACTACAGGCCAGCCCGAAAAATTTTTCCCCTTTCACCGTGCGTTCGCCCATTCGCATTACCGGCCCATTTGTCGACCCCAATGTGTCAGTCAGTCCGGGACCGATTGCCGCCCGCGTTGCCGGTGGGGTGTTGCTGGCATTGATCAATCCGTTTGCAGCCATTTTGCCGTTTCTGGATCCGGGTGAAAGTCATGGTACCAATGCGGGTTCGGTCAATGGCAATGCCGGATGTCGGGAAACATTGATGCGCCTGAAGGGTAAAGTCAGGTAGCGACTTGGAAAGATCGCTATTTAGAAAAGTGGATGTATGGACGTATTAGATTGAAACTGTATTGCGCGACGGTGGTCAATTGCATGCTTGCCAAAAAAAGAGCCCAACCGAAGTTGGGCTGAGGGAGCGATTTTGGAGATATACGCTTACGGTTTTATATAAGCATAAGCTGTGCCATATTTTGAATGCCTGATTTAATCAATGATTTGGCCGATGTCAGCCATTTGAATGCGTTGATATCAAGCGCAAGCCGCCGAATAAATGCCCCAAAAAAGTGCATGCATGGATCATGCTGGCGCATCAAGGCAAGCGTTATGGCCGTTCTCAATATGTATCCCTTTGTGGCATCGATTGCTTGAGTTGAGTGTCTAGCCCTATACGCTACATGTTATAGGTGCCAGCCAAGGGCACAACATGTTAAAATCGCCATTTAAATTTTTCAGTAAATACGGAAACTTATTGTCATGTTTAGCACTTCTCGTCACTTAAACGTTGCCGATCCCGCATTAGCCAAAATGATTGCTGCTGAAGTGGAACGCCAGCATCAGCATATTGAACTGATCGCCTCAGAAAACTACACCAGCCCGGCAGTCATGGAAGCACAAGGTTCCCAGCTGACCAACAAGTATGCTGAAGGCTATCCAGGCAAGCGTTTTTACGGTGGCTGTGAGTTTGTAGATCAGGTGGAGCAGTTGGCAATTGACCGGCTGAAAGCGTTGTACGGTGCTGAATATGCCAATGTGCAGCCACATTCAGGTTCACAAGCTAACCAGGCCGTGTACTTTTCCATTCTCAAACCAGGCGATACCGTCATGGGGATGAATCTCGGCCACGGCGGTCATCTGACACACGGTTCACCAGCCAACCTGTCTGGCAAGCTGTTTAACATTGTGCCTTATGGCTTGAACGAGAAAGAAGAAATCGACTACGACGAGATGGAGCGTATTGCCATCGAGTGCAAACCAAAGCTGCTGATTGGCGGGGCCTCTGCGTATGCATTGCGTTTTGACTGGGCCCGCATGGCCGAAATCGCCAAAAAAGTCGGTGCGTATTTCATGGTCGATATGGCGCATTACTCTGGCCTGATTGCCGGTGGTGTCTATCCTAACCCGGTGCCACATGCTGACTTTGTCACTTCGACTACCCACAAAACCTTGCGTGGGCCACGTGGCGGTATCATCATGGCCAAAGCCGAGTTTGAAAAATCCATCAACTCCAATGTGTTCCCCAGCTTGCAAGGTGGCCCGTTGATGCATGTGATTGCCGGTAAAGCAACGGCATTTCTGGAAGCTGCGCAGCCTGATTTTAAAGCCTATCAGGAGCAAGTGCTGAAAAATGCCAGCGTCATGGCTAAAACACTGGCTGCCCGTGGTTTACGCATTATCTCCGGCCGTACCGAGTCACACGTGTTCCTGGTGGATTTGCGTCCAAAAGGCCTGACAGGTAAAGCCGCTGACGCCTTCTTGGGTCAGGCGCATATCACCGTGAACAAGAATGCGATCCCTAACGATCCTGAAAGTCCATTTGTCACTTCCGGTATCCGTATCGGTTCGCCTGCCATTACCACACGTGGATTTAAAGAGGCTGAAGCCGAGCAAGTGGCCAACCTGATTGCTGATGTACTGGACAACCCTGAAAGTGCCGAGGTGATTGCTGCGGTGAAAGCCAAGGTGCATGCCTTGACTGACCAGTTTCCTGTGTACGGGGCCTGATTCTTGAAATGTCCGTTTTGCGGTGCCGATGACACCCAGGTCATTGATTCCAGAATCAATGACGAAGGTAATTCCATCCGTCGTCGTCGGCGTTGTCCTGCCTGTGACAAACGTTTTACCACTTATGAAACAGCAGAGTTGCATCTGCCGCAGGTGGTCAAGCAAAACGGTACGCGTGAGGAGTTCAAGCGCGAGAAATTGCGCTTGTCATTCACGCGCGCACTGCACAAACGGCCAGTCCCTACCGAGTATGTGGACAAAGCACTCGAGAGGATTGTGCAGAAAGTGCTGAGTTTGGGTGCGCGTGAAGTACCGGCCAGGCTGCTGGGTGAAACCGTGATGCAGGAGCTCAAGCAGATGGACCAGGTAGCCTATATTCGCTTTGCCTCGGTGTATCGCAGTTTCTCGGATGTGGATGACTTTCATAACGCCATCCGTGATCTGGACAGCTAACAGGAAACGCACTAAAAAACACATCTAAACAGGGGGAAGTATGAAGCTGATTAAAATGTCGGCGCTGGTGTTGGCAGCGTTTACCGTGTTGTTAACCATCGTATTTTTTACCTGGTGGGCGTTTAAGGATCAAGCCGTATTTGGCAGTGAGAAGTTTGACCAGACGCGCTGGATGGAGCTTTCCAGTAGTGTGCAGCATGATTGCCGCCGTGGAGATATGGCATATGATCTGAAAGCCAATATCCTCATTCGTGGTGCCAGAAAAGAGGCGGTCATGGCTTTGCTCGGTCGTCCCAGTCTCGAAGACGCTGACGCGCTGGAGTATGATCTTGGTAAATGCATGCATGTCTATCATGCTTTGCGCATTTACTTTGACCATGACGGGCGTTTAACGCATAGCCAGATATCTTCCCACTAAGTGCTGCCCCACCTGTATTCAGGCATAGGCTGGAGATCGTCTGGCACTTTTCTTTTGCGTTAGCTGATGACGCTTGCGGAATGTCTGCATAAAGGCAGCCAGCTGTTCAGCGGCTGCGAATTCCAGCCCGTTATAAATTGAAGCGCGTATGCCGCCAATACTGCGATGACCATTCAGGCCGGAAAACCCGGCCAGTGCGGCTTGTTGCAAGAATGCCTGTTCAATCTCTGCATTTGGCAAATTAAACACCACATTCATTTTTGAGCGATCAGCCACGGCTGCACGGCCACGGTAAAAGTCTGCGTGGTCGTCCAGTACCTGATACAGGCAGTCTGCCTTGGCCTGATTGCGCACGGCAATAGTGTGCAAGCCACCGATTTCGTCACGCAGCCAGCGTGTGACCAATAGCACACTGTAAATGGCAAACACGGGCGGCGTGTTGTAGATTGAGTGTGCATCGGCCTGTGCATGGTAGTTGATAAAGCCGGGCAAGTCGCTGGGCAGGCTCTGCATAAAGTCATCGCGCAAAATGACCAGTGTCACACCCGCCGGGCCAATGTTTTTCTGGGCATGGGCATAAATCATGGCGTAGCGGTTGAATTCCCCCGGCGCAGATAGCAGATCGGATGACATATCGCAGATGCGCGGCACATCTTCGCGGCCAGGCACCCGATGAAATTGCAGGCCCTCTACTGTTTCATTGGAGATGTAGTGAAAGTACGCAGCGTCTTTCGATAACTGTAACTCGGCATCGGTGGGCAAACGGCCAAACTGGTCCGCTTTGCCGCTCCATGCTAGATTGAGTTGTCCAGACTTTTCGGCTTCATGAATGGCCTTGCCACTCCAGTATCCGCTGTGGATGTAATCAGCAGACTGTCCGTTGCGTAGCAGGTTCATCGGCAGCATGGAGAATTGCTGTGTAGCACCACCTTGCATCATCAGCACCCGGGTTGTCGCGGGTAAGCCCATGAGTTGACGGATATTGTCTTCCAGTTCGTGCACCACTTGCGCAAACCATGCTGAGCGGTGACTGATGCCCAGAATGGACAAGCCGACTTCTGGCACACACAGCATGGCGGTGTGCAACTGTTGCAACACACTTTCAGGCAATGCGCCCGGACCGCCGGAAAAATTCAGTTGATTGGCATTCAGTTTCATCATGCGCTCTCCAGTAAAGGTTGCGGCTGCAATGCATATAAATATTGTTCAAAGGCGTGCTGTAATTTGGCAATTTGACCGGCTTTAAACGGGAACAGGCGGGGCGAATCCATGGCGTGCACTGCCATAATGTGATCGATCTCAAATACCAGTAATTTGCCGTCTCTGGTTTCTGCGCAGTCTATGCATAAATAGTCGAGCTGCAGGCGCTGGTAGATGGCGGCCAGTGCTACCTGATGGCGTTCGGCAAATACTGAAAAGTTTTGCATAAACAGGTCTTCTTCGGCACGTTTTTCGGCAGCGTCATACATGCCTGCATTGACGTAATGCACCATCCAGTCGCTTGAAATCGCCATGTGGCAGATAAACGGCTGGCCGCGTAGCATGGCAATGCGGTACTTGCGGAACTGGCCGTCCCCGCTACTGTAATCGACAAAGCGCGATACAAAAAACGATGTACTTTCAACTTGCCTTAAATAGTCCGCCAGTTCGGTCGCCTGCGTGATTCTGGCCAGGTCGTTACCGGCTTGCGAGCCCACCGGGCGAATAATCAAGGGCAAACCTGGCAGGGTGTTTGGGTCGGTCGGGTCTGCCTGGGCTTGCATGCTTAAACGTGTGACCACCTGGCTGCGGGTCAGTTTATGCGTACGTGGCATATCCAGGTCTGTGATGCCCTGCAAGAGTTCACTTAACTGGTCACGATTCACATGAGGCAACAAATGCGCTGGGTTAATCACGGGCTGCCTATGGCTGGCCAGGCTGGCCTGTACCGCCAGCAGTAATGCACGGTTGGTCTGGCTGTCCGATAACGCTACCATCACCGCGTCATGGTCCGGCATGGGCGAGGGCAATGGCTGTTCAACCGTTGCGTAGTAATAGAGTAATTCGACTGGGCTGTTTTCCAGCAGGCAATCAATCGGCGTATTCTCTGACAAGTCGCCGGGCGTCAGGATCATGAGCAGACGAGCGCGTGGTGGCTGACAATTGGCGGCGCGAGTGAACAGGCGTTGCAAGCCCAGTGCCTGCGCTTGAATCGCGAGGCCCATATCACGCATTTTCAGGCATAAAAATCCTGTTGCCAGATTCATCCATAACACCGCATTGTCCTGATCCTGATTGGCTTGAACCAGCAAAGACTGGGTATGCGCACGCAGATCTGCACCGTTCAGACTCATACGCAGGAATGGCGCCAGGCCCTGAAAGTGGTGATTGGCGTCCGCATTTTCGAGATGTTCTAGCAAGTGTTGCAAGTAGGCGCGTTTCTCTGCTGCGCGTGCAGAAGACCAGAAGTCTTCACTGCTAAACACGGTATTGCCATCCATGCGGATGCTGACGTGGTAGGGCAGGCCAAGGACTTGCGTGTGTATAAAAGTAGCAAAACTTTCGGCAAAGTCTTCCTGCACATCCAGGCTGGCATACAGGGTAGGAAATGCGGTGCGCGCCAGATCCCTGTAAAGATCTAATGCCTGGGTTGCAGACAGGTGCGGCTGGCTGTAAAAAGCGACTTTTTCATGGTGGGGAAAATCCTGTTCAGGACGAATATGCATGCCATGTTCGGCTTGCCAGCACAGTGTTGCGAAGTGCCCCGCCAGCTTGGGCAGTGGAAATGACCAGTCAGCAGGACACAGGTCAGTCATGGTTGCCAGCACGTGGCCAAACTCGTGCAATAACAAAAATCTGAGTGCCTGTACACGCTGGTCTTGCGCATCTTCGGCAATCCTGACTTCAATCTGTATATTGGGGGCAGGGCTAAATGCCGAGTTTTCTTTCCAACTGGCCCAGCCGTTGGCAGAAGGCTGCTCAAAGGCTTCGCTATCCAGCACAATGACAAACCCGATATTGTTGCTGCCATCGCCCAGTGCCACCATGTCTGTCAGGCCTGAAGCACCAATGCCACGTGCAAAGAATATACCCAGTACGGATTTGTTGAGGGTGTTGAGCAGACAGTCAGGGAGGGTCGTCAACGCCTGTGCAAGCAAGGTCTGCAGGGACAGGTCACCTTCAACCGTGATGGGTGATTGTAAGGTGCGTGACGCGCCATATTCGGCCAGAAAGTTTTGCAAGTCAGCAGTTGGAGGAATGACGCGTGTATGCAAGGGATGTGCATACATGGCCAGCCATGGGTTGGGATCGGCAATATAAATCATGCCTTAGTGTAGCGTTCTCGCGCGTGCACGTTAGTGGTAAAAAAACTGGCAAAAGCCGCTGTATTCTGCATTTGGCAAACTATTCAGCATTGTTTTGACTGCTAAATTGAAGTGTGGCTGGAAAATGCCTGAATTGGCTATTGCAAGGGTAAGACGCGGGGCAATGTACAAGGAATCCGTACAAAAAAACCGTAAGTGCGGGTTTTTTTGTATCATGACACTCTATGCAAGCAAGTACACACGATATTGAATGGATGACCCGCGCATTGCGGGTGGCCGCGCGCGGCCTGTATACCACGACACCGAATCCGCGGGTGGGGTGCGTGATTGTCAAGAACGGGCAATGCGTGGGTGAGGGCGCGCACCTGAAAGCGGGCGAGCCACATGCCGAAGTGCATGCCTTGCGCGCCGCCGGTGCGCAGGCGCAGGGTGCCACTGCCTATGTGACGCTGGAGCCGTGCAGCCATTTTGGCCGTACCCCGCCGTGTGCAGATGCGCTGGTGCGTGCCGGTATCGGTCGAGTGGTCGTGGCCATGCAAGACCCTAACCCTCTGGTGGCGGGTCAAGGCATTGCGCGTCTGCAGGCGCAGGGCATTGCCGTGACAGTCGGGGTATGTGAAGCGCAGGCCCAGGCGCTCAATCCCGGGTTTATCCAGCGCATGACGCTTCAACGCCCTTATGTGCGACTGAAAGTGGCGGCCAGTCTGGATGGGCGTACCGCCCTGTCCAATGGCGTCAGCCAATGGATCACTTCAGCCGATGCCCGCAAGGATGTACACCACTGGCGTGCACAGAGCTGCGTCATCATCACTGGTATTGGCAGCATTTTGCAAGATGACTCTTCGCTGACCTTGAGAGACGTGGACACCCCACGTCAACCCTTGCGTGTCATCGTGGATAGTCGTTTGCGTATTCCGCTGGATGCCAAGGTATTGGCAGGAGGGAATGCGATGGTCGCCTATGCCGAGCCTGATATGGCAAAACTGGAAAGCTTGCAGCAGATGGGGGTGCGCACTTTACATGCGCCCAACCAGCAAGGTCAAGTGGACCTGTCTGCACTGATACAGGCACTGGCTGGTTTGCCGTGTAACGAAGTGCTGGTTGAAGCCGGCGCGACACTCAATGGTGCTTTCTTGCAAACCGGCTTGATCGATGAGTTATTGCTATATTTCGCCCCCAAACTGATGGGGAGTGCTGCGCTTGGCATGTTTGCTTTACCAGCGCTTACGCAAATGGCAGATGTGCGTGATTTGAATGTGACAGACATTCGCCAATTTGGGCAGGATATTCGTCTGCAAGCGCGCTTGATTGCATCACATCTATGCTGATTGACACCCATTGCCATCTTGATGCTGCCGAGTTTGCTATTGACCGCGAGGCGGTCTGGCAGGCAGCCTTGCAGTCTGGCGTGCGGGCGGTTGTGATTCCCGCCGTCACCGCCGAGACTTTTCAACCTATTATGCAGTGGTGCGCACAGCACCCGCAGGCAGGCTTTGCTCTCGGTTGGCATCCGATGTATGTCGAACACGCCCCTGAGGATGCTCTGCAAGCGTTAGAACAAACCATTCAGACTGTATTAGCCGGGCCACAAGCCCATCAGTTATTGGCGATTGGTGAAATAGGTCTGGATTTTTACCTGTCCCGGGAGCATGAAGCCAAACAGCTTGCATTGTTTGAGGGGCAGTTACAGATTGCCAAACAGTTTGACTTGCCAGTGATTCTGCATGTACGGGGTGCCATCGATACTATTCTTAAATACTTGCGCAAACATCAATTGCGCGGCGGCATTGCCCATGCCTTTAACGGCAGTTTACAACAAGCCGGTATTTTTAGTGGTTTGGGATTTAAACTGGGATTTGGTGGCGCGATGACCTGGCCGCGCGCTTTGAAAATTCGGCAACTGGCGGCCGAAATCGGGTTGGAACATCTGGTTTTGGAAACCGATGCGCCAGATATTCCCCCTGTGTGGCTAGGGCATCAAGGTCGAAACAGTCCCGATCAATTAAAAAAGATAGCCGAGGAAATGTCCTCAATTCGGCGCATTGAAATTTCGCAAATCATTGAAATTACAGGCAAAAATTCTTTGCAGGTTTTGCCAAAAATAGCGCATTTATGCACATGACTTAAAGTGACACTTTAAGAAACAGTCCAAAGTGTCGCTATTATAGTGAGTATATTTAAGTCATTGATTTTATTGAATAAAAAAATAGATTAAAAAATGAACTTTCAGAAAAAACCCTTATAAATTGGTAAGTTACGCTTTTAAGACACAGCAATCCACAAAGTTATCCACAGATTTTGTGGATAGTAAAATACAGAGTTTGTCCTACAAAAAAAGCAAGGGCATTTACATATTTTTTTAATAAAAAAACAAGCGATAGTGCTTTACATTTTATGAAAATCAGAGACCAGCATTACCGTACCATCTGGCAAGAGCGCACTGCGTCAGGTGCACCTTGCGTTGCCATCATAGATCAGACCAAGCTACCGTTTGTATTTCAGGTCTTGCGACTACAGCGCTTGGACGAGATGTGCCATGCGATCCGTCATATGCAGGTGCGTGGCGCACCGCTGATCGGTGCCGCAGCCGCGTTTGGTGTGGCGCTCGGCTTGCAGGCAGGGACATCGGATACACAGCTGCAAGCCGTGGTGCAACAATTGATTGCGACGCGTCCAACCGCAGTCAATCTCGCCTGGGCCGCTTTGCGCGTGCAACAGCAGTTGCTGGCGTTGCCTGCAACTGCACGCGCGGAGGCCGCATGGCAGTTTGCACAGCAGATTGCCGATGAGGACGTAATGCAGAATCTGGCTATTGGGCAGCACGGCAAGGCGCTGATGTCGGCACGCGGCACGGTCAATCCGCAACAGGTGCTGAATATTCTCACCCATTGCAATGCCGGTTGGCTGGCAACCGTGGATGGTGGCACTGCGCTGGCACCCATTTACGCCGCGCATGATGCGGGGCTCAAGGTGCATGTGTGGGTGGATGAAACCCGTCCGCGCAACCAGGGAGCCAGTCTGACCGCGTGGGAGCTGGCACAACACGGTGTGCCGCATACCGTGATTGCCGATAATGCCGGTGGGCATTTAATGCAGCATGGACAGGTGGATATGGTCATTGTCGGCGCTGATCGCGTGACCAGAAATGGCGATGTCTGCAACAAGATCGGTACCTACCTTAAGGCACTGGCTGCGTTTGATAATCAAATCCCCTTTTATGCGGCGGTGCCTACGCCCACCATAGACTGGCAACTGGCACGTGGCGCCGATATTGAAATCGAAATGCGCGATGCGGATGAAGTGGCTTATATGCAAGGGCAAGCGCAAGATGGCCGTGTGCAGTCAGTGCGAGTGATCCCCCACGAGAGCGAAGCCCTGAACCCGGCTTTTGATGTCACACCGGCCAGACTGGTGACTGGCATCCTCACCGAAAGAGGGGTGTTTGCGCCGGACCAGCTCGCTGCACTTAAGGGTTCCATATGAGAGGATGCCATATGAAAAATGCCACGCCTGCTCAACAGTTATTGCATGCGGCACAACAAATGGCCGCGCTGGGCCTAAACAAAGGCACTTCCGGCAATGCCAGTGTACGTCTTGATGACGGGTTTCTGGTCACGCCTTCCGGTGTGCCCGCCGATGACCTCGGCGAAAACAGCATGGTGTACTTGCAGTGGGATGGTCACGCTGAAGCGGGCAAAAAGCCTTCCAGCGAGTGGCACTTTCACCGGGATATTTTAATGGCCAGGCCTGATGTGAATGCCGTCGTCCACACCCACAGCATGTTTGCTACGACCATTGCCTGTATGGGTAAAGATATCCCGCCATTTCACTATATGATCGCGACCGCTGGCGGCGACAATATCCGTTGCGCGCCATATGCTTTGTTTGGCACACAGGCCCTTTCAGAAGCCGCATTGGCCGCCCTGCAGGATCGCAAAGCCTGTTTGCTTGCACACCATGGCATGATTGCTGTGGGCAAAGACCTCAGGCAGACGCTGGCGATTGCCGTCGAAGTGGAAAACCTGTGTGAACAGTATTGGCGCTTGCTGCAGTTGGGCGATGTCAAGGTGCTGAATACTCAGCAGATGGAAGAAGTGCAGGCGCAGTTTAAAGGCTACGGTCAGTGGGGTAAATGACAGTGCGGTAAATAATACGCGCAATAAGAGTAAGGGCATCAATGAAGCGGCAATCAGCCAAGCCTCTTTCAGCCCCCTTGTCCGGCGCGTTATAACTTTGGAAATAGGGCGAGTGTGGTTAGCCTGAGTAAGCTGGTTGGGTCGCAAATATACACATCTGCATGGGGCGTCAGGCTTGTGTCCTGCGGGGCAGCCAGAATCGCTTCCGGCGGGGCATGGCATTTTAATAATACGCCTCCTGATTCAACGGCATTGAGTCCTTTGGCGTATCTGGTCGCCACCTCTTCTGAAGCTGACCAGCAAAAGCCCACCTGATTCTGGTCAAACAGAAACCAGCTTTCTCCTCGATACAAGGTCACGCCATTTCCATCATGGCCGGGCAATGCTTTTTTCAGCACGTTCAGCAACAAACTGTCGTTTCGCACCCTGGCGCGAACATCGCCGCCATAGATTGTCCACAGCACCTGAATTTTCTGTGGCTGAAAAGCCGCTGCTTCAACTGCGCCAGCCAGATACTCGAACGTCTGCTGCCACAAGCGTGGACTGACCTCGTTGACATACACCCCCAGGCAAAACTGCCTGGCAAGAGATTGCGGCGTGTGGTTCATATGTGATGTCAGCTGCGGATGAAAGGTATGGTGTGTCTATGCATCATTGCCAGCGCATGACTTTAAATGCGTACCCATTCTCCATCCACCAACCTTTCCTGTGGCTGGAATTGCTGTTTATAAGCCATTTTATGGCTGTCTGCGATCCAGTAGCCCAAATACACATATGGCAGGCCGAGTTGTCTGGCCCACGCAATCTGCCACATAATGCTGGCCGTGCCATAGCTGGCTTTGTCGTGTGTATCGTAGAAGGTATACACCGCAGACAAACCATCCGCGACAACATCAATCACACTCACCATTTTGAGTGAGCCTTGCAGGTCTCTAAATTCGACCATCATGCTTTCAACATTGCTCTGGCACAGAAACTGGCGATATTGCGACGCTTCATCCTCAAGGTCACCAAGATGGTCGGGACCATCGCTGTGCCGTTGGTGCTGATACGTGCGATACAGGGCGAAATGCTCTTCCTGGTAGCCCACCTCGACAATACTGCTTGTTAACTCGGCATGCTTTTTAAACGCGCGCTGCTGACTGCGGCTTGGACTGAATTGACTGACTGGCAGACGCACCGAGATGCAGGCGTTGCACAGTTCACAGTGCGGACGATAGGCGAATTTGCCACTGCGTCTGAACCCTTGCTGGATCAACCCGCTATACACTTGCGCATCGACCAGATTTTGCGGGGTGGCAATCAGGCTTTGCGCCAGCTTTTTCGGCAGGTAGCCGCAGGCGTAGGCGGTAGTCACATAGAACTGCAGTTTATGCAGCTGGGCATCATTCGGTAGCGTCATCTTGTATTAAACAGAGCAGGCGTTCAATAAAAAGTTCTCGTGGAATTTCGTATGCGCCAAAACTGGCAAGCAGAGGTGTATGCATCTGACAATCTATCATACCGACTTGTTGCATTTGCAGCCATTGCACCATATGCGCAAAGGCTACTTTTGAGGCATTGCTCACATGGTGAAACATACTTTCACCATAAAACATCCGGCCAATTTTGATGCCATAGCACCCCCCCACCAATGTGTTGTGCTGCCAGGCTTCTACGCTGTGCGCGTAGCCCATGGCATGCAATTGCGTATAGGCGGCGATCATTTCCGGCACAATCCAGGTGCCGGGCTGACCATGTCTTGGCGTATGCGCACAGGCTTGCATCACTTGTTCAAACGCGGTGTTGATACGCAATTCGAAGCGTTGCTGCTGGATGATTTTACGTAATGAGCGGTTGATGACGACGTGTTCTGGAAAGAGCACCATACGTGGATTCGGGCTCCACCACAGCACAGGTTCGCCAGGGCTGAACCATGGGAAGATGCCTTGACGGTAAGCACTGATAAGGCGTGATGCCGACAGGTCGCCGCCAATCGCAATCAGACCATTCGGTTCCGCAAGCGCCTGTTGCAATGGCGGGAATGGCGTGTGCCTGTCCAGTATCAATACATTGCCGCCTGGCAGCGGGTAATAGCTTTCTTGCATGTGCTTAATCAAATGTGTAGGGATTGTTTTTCTGCATCCATTCTACAACCTTGTGGCCGGGTAAGCCACGCGCGATCCCAAAGCCCTGTGCAAAATCACAACCCAGTTCACGCAGAATGCGGGCTTGTTCGGCTTTCTCAACGCCTTCGGCCACCACCTTGCGATCAAACTCACGGCACAAGGTAATGACGCTCCTGACCACGGCCATGTCCTCCTGATTGGTGAGCATATTATGTACAAATGACTGATCAATCTTAATAATATCCACGGGCAGGCGGCGCAGATAAATCAGCGAGGAGTAGCCCGAGCCAAAGTCATCGATTGAAAAAGAGACGCCCAATGCGTGAGATTGCTGAATCACACGATTCACACGTGCAAAATCGTTGATGGCTGCACTCTCGGTGATTTCAAGATGCAACTGCTGTGGGTGAATGGCAGGGTGTCTTTTAAACAGGCTGGCCAATTGCCGTGCAAAGTTTTTTTGCATCAAATGATGTGCTGCAATATTCACTGAAACTTGTGTTTCAAGGCCCTGTGTCTGCCATTCGGCAAGCTGGCGCAGGCTTTCCTCCATCACCCAGTTTCCAACGTCAATAATCAGGCTGGTATGCTCAATCACGCCCAAGAAGTCGTGCGGAAACAGCAGGCCGCGTGTGGGGTGCTGCCAGCGTAGCAATGCTTCAAAACAGAACACTTTGCCCGAATTGACACAGATTTGTGGCTGGTAGACCAGTTTGATCTGGTTTTGCTGGATTGCATTAAGCAGGTCTTTCAGCAAGACTTGCTGTTGCTGGGATTGCTGGGCAGAGGCGAGGTCAAACATATGGTACTGGTGGCCGCCGTGGGTTTTTGCGTGGTACATGGCATGGTCGGCGTGACGCAACAGGGTGTCGGGTGGGTTGCGGTCTGTCGGGTATAGCGTGTAGCCTATGCTGGCAGAAATGGAAAACTTCAATGTATTGATAATAAATGGCTTTTCGATGGCCGCCAGCAGTTTCTTCAGCAGACGGGTGTATTCATTCCGGCTGCGATAGCCACACAGCAACAGTGCAAATTCATCCCCACCCAAGCGTGCCAGGGTATCGTTTTCACTCAGCATGGCAACAATGCGCTGGGAAAGCATGACCAGCAGCTTGTCACCATATTCATGCCCGTGTTGGTCATTCACGATTTTGAACTCATCCAGATCAATATAGCAAATGGCAGCCAGTGACTGCTGTTGCTCTGCCTGTATCAGCGCCTGTTGCAGCCGACTGGAAAACAGAACGCGGTTAGGCAGTTGTGTCAATGCGTCATGGTAGGCCATATGCTCGAGCATATTCTGCTGCTCTTTGGCACGCGTGATGTCTGAAAATAATCCTACATAATGTTCAAACTCACCGGCTTGATTCATGACGGGTGACAGTTCCATTTCAGCCAGGTACTCAAAGCCTTTGCCATGACGATTCCACAGTTCTCCTCTCCATTCGGAACGGGTGGACGGCTGGCCAAAAAAAGGTGTGAAAAAGTCGGGTTCACGACAGGCCAACCCCAGTGCTTGCGGTGGTTGCCCGATGCACTCGGCTTGCGAATAGCCGGTGATGACACTGAATGACGGGTTGCACTGTACGATATTGCCTTGTACATCAGTAATAAAAATCGCATCGTGGGCATGCTCAAACACACTGGCTGAGACTTTTAAGCGGTTGGCGTTGCCCTGAATTTCAGTGACCATTTCACGCAGGCGGTGACGCATTTTCAGCATATTGGCAATCAGCGTATCGGCTTCTGCCTCGGTGCTATCCTCGCCAAAATCGCCGCGCTCAATGCGCATGAGCAGTTGCTTGGCTGTTTCCGGTTCACCGCCTATCGGGTTGAGCACAAAACGGCGCAGACCACTGTAAATGGCCAGCAACACGACGAGGCTGACAATCAGCAAAATAATAATGAGTGGTGAGAGTGCGCCCAACCCAGACCAGTAGGCCTCGCTGGCCGGATATAAAATATTGATTTGAAAGTCCCATTCCGGCACTTTTTGCGAGACTATTTTCCAGCCCTCTTTGGAATTTAATGCATTTTCAGCGGTGGCCTGGCTAATGCCCTGTGTCATAAAGCGAATGCGACCGTGATGGTCTGTGACGGCAACAAACCCCTTTTCCAGGAATCCCCATTGCCGGATGGCCTGGTCAAGCGCATTAAAATCCAGCTTGTAACCCACATACCAGGCGCCAATCAGTGTTCCTTGCGCGTTGTACATAGGCTCATAGCGTGAGAGGTAGGACTCGCCAAGAATATCGACCACGCCATAAAAGGTACGGCCAGCTAACAGGTTCTGGATGGCTTTGCCTTTGGGATCCAGTTCAGTGCCAAACGCATTGCTGCCATCCGCTTTTTTAACATTGGTTGCCACCCGGATAAATTGTTGTCCGTATTTGACAAACACAGTGGCCGTACCATTGCCGATCTGGGTGACAAAATTGACCAGGCGCGTATCCCCTGTTTGTGGCGTTTGCCCAAACACCAGATTGGGAACGTTCATATTCAGTACCTGCGTGCTACCTTGTATGGTTGGATAGCCTTGTGATGATGAATATTGTTTGAGCAGCGTCATGCTCGACAGTACATGTTCCCCGACCAGTGTTCTGGCAGTGGTCAGCAGATTGGATAGTTTGAACGTTTCTTCCCGGGCTTTTGTTTCAATATTCAGAAGATGCTGGTGAAAGGTGTAAGCAAAAGATAATAAGCCAATCAGTAGCCCCAGTGCGACCAAAGGTAAGAGTATTTTCTTGAACAGCGTGTAATGTTTCATGATCCGCAATGTCATTTTTAATTATGATTTATCTACACCTGCCGGCATGACTCCCCTGACCAGACAGATGTTAGTGCTTTGACTGCCGCACAATACACGTGTTACTTTGCCTTTATCAACCGATAGACGTGTTAACAAGCGTTTTTGACGGTCAAGCTTGGTAAGGAAATGTTATACCTTGCTTTGGCTGATGTCGCAATATATAGCTATTGTGATAAGGGTTTTTACGTGGTTTCGTGCGTATATCAGTCTGTTTTGTGACAAATCCCCTGAATTGGCCAGTATTTGCCAGAAACCAGAGTCACCAGGCCAAACGCTCTTTTCAAGTTGGCGTGCATAAAAATCACTGGTTTTAGAGAAAACTTATTTCAAATCAATTGATTAACGCGTAAAATGCGCAATCCTTAAGCATCGTTGGTCATTCGCGTGGAAACCTACACCTCTCTCTTAGCCAAACCGGTTCAAAGCTATCGTCCCTATTGGGCAAAACGCTTTGGCACTGCGTCAGTGCTGCCCATGAGCCGGGCAGAAATGGATGCATTGGGGTGGGACAGTTGCGACATTATCCTAGTGAGCGGTGATGCCTATGTAGACCACCCGAGCTTTGGCATTGCACTGATTGGCCGGCTGCTGGAAGCACAAGGGTTTCGTGTCGGTATTATTGCACAGCCTGACTGGCAAACGGCCGAACCCTTTAAAGTGCTGGGTAAACCCAATCTATACTTTGGCATCACTGCTGGTAATATGGATAGCATGGTCAACCGCTACACGGCAGACCGTAAAATCCGCTCCGATGATGCGTATACCCCTGATGCTGCCGCGAACCGCAGGCCAGACCGCGCTGTGCTGGTTTACTCGCAGCGCTGCCGCGAGGCCTATGCTGATGTGCCGCTGGTGATTGGCAGTATTGAAGCCAGTTTGCGCCGGATTGCGCATTATGATTACTGGTCGGACAAAGTGCGTCGTTCGATCCTGATTGATTCCAAGGCTGATATTCTGCTGTACGGGAATGCCGAGCGTGCCATTATTGAACTCTCGCACCGCCTGGCGCGAGGCGAATCATTGAGCGAGATTCGTGATATTCGTGGCACTGCGTTTGTCTTGAAAAAAGTGCCTGAAGCGTTCGTCGAGGTGGCCTCCACCCGCCTGGACCGTCCCGGGACTGTCGACAAGCATGTGGACCCTTACGAGATGAAAATGGGCAAGGGTGATGCCAGTTGCGCCACCGATGATGCCACCACAGACTCGGCTGCACCCACGATCAGCTTGCCATTACCCCTCAAGGCCGCCAAAGTGCCACGTGACCGCCAGGTCATTCGTATGCCATCTTATGAAGAAGTGGCGAGCGACCCGGTGATGTATGCGCACGCTTCACGCGTGTTGCACCTCGAGGCCAACCCTGGCAATGCACGCGCACTGGTGCAGCGTCACGCCGATCGTGAGGTTTGGCTCAATCCGCCCCCGATTCCGTTGACGACCAAAGAGATGGATTACGTCTACGATTTGCCCTATGCACGCAAGCCGCATCCGGCTTACGGCAATGCCAAAATCCCAGCCTGGGAGATGATACGGTTCTCGGTCAATATCATGCGTGGCTGCTTTGGCGGCTGTACCTTCTGTTCGATTACCGAGCATGAGGGCCGTATTATTCAAAGCCGTTCTGAAGAGTCCATTCTGCGCGAAATTGAAGATATACGCGACAAGGTCGATGGGTTTACTGGTGTGATTTCAGACCTGGGTGGCCCCACCGCCAATATGTACCGTCTGGCCTGCAAGTCCGAGACGATAGAAACCAATTGCCGCAAATTGTCCTGCGTTTATCCCGGTGTCTGCGAAAACCTCAACACCGACCATTCGTCCCTGATTCAGCTTTACCGCAAGGCACGTAATATCAAAGGCGTTAAAAAAATCCTGATCGGCTCTGGCTTGCGCTATGACCTGGCAGTGAAATCACCCGAATACGTGAAAGAGCTTGTACAGCATCATGTCGGCGGATACCTGAAAATTGCGCCAGAGCACTCTGAAGACAATGTGCTCAGCAAGATGATGAAACCCGGTATGGGCGCCTATGACGAATTCAAGCGCATGTTTGAAAAGTTCAGCGCTGAGGCAGGTAAAAAACAATACCTGATTCCCTATTTTATCGCCGCCCATCCTGGTACCACCGATGAGGATATGCTGAATCTCGCGCTCTGGCTGAAGAAAAATGATTTCAGGCTGGACCAGGTACAAACCTTCACCCCGACCCCGATGGCGATGGCCACCGCGATGTACCACAGTGGCAAAAATCCGCTGCGTAAAGTCACGCCAGATTCAGATTCTGTGCCTATCCCCAAGGCAGGGGGTGTGCGTAAACTGCATAAGGCGTTTATTCGCTACCATGATCCGGCCAATTGGCCGATGTTGCGCGAGGCCTTGAAAAAAATGGGCCGTGCTGACTTGATCGGCAATGGCAAAAAGCATTTGATTCCTGCCTATCAACCGGCGGTATTGCCCAAAATTGTGCAATCTGACGGTAGCCGCTTTGTACCCAAAGCGCTACCCAAAGGCTTTAACCAGATGAAGAATGCTGCTTTTCCTTCGTCACGCAGGGGTAAGTAGGGTATTGCCGCATGAAGTACCTGCCTTGCGGGCCGTGTGTATGCAAGGCTTGCTGAGAGGGTGATAGGCACTAAAGACACCGCGTCTGCCCGTATGGCTGGCCAGGTTTTTCTCCTCAGTATGGCAGGGCCAGTACCTTGTAGCCCAGCTTGGGCGGTACCCAGCGTGCTGCAGGATCGGTCAGTGTGTTGGGGTTTGCAAACGTTATCGTTTCAAAATGCCAGTTCACCCAGACTTTGTGATCACTGCCTTCGTGCATGCAGGCGTAGTTGCGGTGAAATAAGAAAGTATTTTGCGCAGCATCTCTGCGTATGGTTGCAGCCAGGACTTTGCCCCCACCCAGGTCTATATCCGGTAGGTGCATGCTGGATGCCAGCCTGATCACTGACTGCTCGGCACTGACAGGTGGTGGATGCACAATGCCTGAAGAAATCAGCTGGGTGATGGTGCCGGTGCCAGATTTTTCCCGGAAGGTTCCACTGCCTGCAACATGTACATCACCGGAAATAATAAAAATTTGCGTAGGCGCAGTGTGTTGTGTGTCAGCCTGGAATGCCAGCAGGTGGTGCAAAATACTGCACATTTCATCGTAGTGCGAGCTAAACCGCCAGTGATCGGCCATGTCATCGTAGGCATCAAACTGGATGCTGAGCCTGATGTTGGTATCACTTTCGGAAAAGTGACGGTATAAAAAGGGCACCCCACTGAGCACTAGCAGCTTTTGTCCTGGCTTCCAGTCTGTAGCCAGCGTGGCCAGAGCTTGCACAAATGCCTGTTTGCCTGTTCCCATGATATTGGTCAGGCTGCGTTGACTGCGATTGTCCATGACCAGCATGGCATAATCCCGAAAGCGCAAGGTCATGCCGAAATGTGCCGAATCAGGACCGGCGTCCTGCAGTGCATGATTGGCGTGTCCCCTGAGCTGAAACAGTGTGAAGTATTTCTTTGCACTTTCAAACAATGCCCGATAGCTTGGGCAGCTTTCCAGTCGGTAGGGTTGTGAACCCCAGCCATCAATAATGTCATGGTCATCCCACATCATGACGTTGGGAATACTGGCCAGGCACGCACGCAGGGCCGCAGATTCAGTCCAGCTTCTGAGGTATGTCTCCAGATAGAAGGAATCGATTTTCTGTTTGAGTGTCTCTGAAACAGGCGCGTTTCTTTGCGCCTCCAATGACTTCTTGGACCAGGCGTATAAAGGCTGTTTATCATTAAAGATGCTGTCGGCATAAACCTGGTCGCCGCCCATGAGCAGCGCCGCATAGGGCGCATCCACGACTTCCTTGTAAGGCAATGCATCCATGCGGGTTGTCTGCTCCTGCAGCATGCGTTGCCACATGAAGTCTGCTGGCGCCGGGTGTTGGGTGCGTACCTTGTCGGATGAAAAGCCATTGCAGGAGGCAAATGCAAGTTGTATCCGGCTGTTTCTCGACGGGTAGAAAAATGTCCAGCTTGAGTGCGTATGTGTGCGGTCCGCTTGATAGTAGCCTGCCTGCTGGTCAAGCAGGATACGGTAAACACACGACTGGTCATGATCGCTGAGCGGTAATGTGAGTTCAGCCCGCCAGAATTTACCGTGACTGAGTGAGCTCAACAGATGGAAGGGGACTTGCCATGTTTGGCCTGACAACGTGTATTCCAGCAATGGCGAAGTCACCAAATCTTCAGACAAAAAGCAGATACTGTAACGGGTACCGCCATCTGCTTCACCCTCCAACCCCAGCAAGGGGCCCAGTACAATATTGGCAGATGACATGTCTAGCGCTCCCGTATGAGATGGCAGGGTGTATAAAAAGTTGGGTTATTGGCGGCCAAGTTGCAGGGTAATCAGGCCCGGTATTAATTGCTGAATTCTTTCAATAACAGGTTTGTCTGCAGTGTCGGCGGCCAGGTTAAGGTGTTGTGCGATATGCTCACCCAGGCGCCGGTAACTCTCAAATTGCGATTCACTAAAAAACTGGTCAACCGTCGTGTGGTGCGGGAAGCTGGGTTCCTGTAGCTTGAAGTTGATCAGGTCTGCTGGTTCGTCACCCGTCAGCGAACTTTTAATGTAGACCAGATAACCCATATTGTCCGGATTGCCATCTCCCAGGTAATCAATCGTACCAATCGCAAAATGCCTGCTGCCACATTTGAACGCACCGTATTTGCAGTCCCTGCTTGGCAACAGGTCATCAATATTGATGTTGATCGTAATGCCAAAATCCACCTTGCATTTACGAATGGCATTGCCTAGGTCCTCAAATTCGTAATTGCCATCTGCGCCAACATCTACGGCGATGATCAGTTTGCAGCGACGGCGTACCAGCTCATAAATGCCCAGGTTTTCAAAGTGACCACCGTCAGACAAATACAGGTAGCCTGAAGTCAGGCCAGTATTGGTAATTAATTCTTTGATCAGGTAAAACAGGTTCCAGAAAGGCGACTGGCGTTCCGGCGGGTTTTTAAGCCAGCGCGTTTTTCCGAGTTTGATCAGTATGCGGTTAAAGTAGTTTTCATGGAGCGGGTTGCCAAACCAGCGCCCCAGTCGTGCATTGAAGATGGTCATGATGAACCCCATGACCGGATTGGTATGGTATCCCATATTAGGACTGGCCGCCGCACCGCTTGTAGCCATCAGACTGCCCAGTTCCGGGCCGCCTTCACCGGTATAGTAATGCGTGTCATACCAGACCTCGCTATCCGGTAATTTGAATCCGCAATAGTATGGACTGAACATGAATGAGGCTGCCTTGCGCTCCTGCCAGGCCAGTTGTGAACCATCACTGATATTCAGTGCAGTATTGACAATATGCGTCGGGCGCTGGCCGCGTAGCGCCGACATGGCAAGATCATCATGACTGTCAAAACCGGTAAAGCTGTTAGGTTTGCGCGAGGGGTTGGTGGCACCCAGAAAACAGCGAGTCAGGCGATTACGATAAAAATTATGTAATGAAAATACATTGATGTCGATACGCCAGCTACCCACTATGACGATGCTCAGTGCGATCATAAACCATAAGCCACGATGCGGCGACAGGTACAAGCTGTAACTGAGGTAGCCGGAAAACAGCAAAATCAGTGTGACAACAATGTAGGGCAGGAGTCTGGTCAGGCGGCCTTTGGCGCTATTGGCAGGTTCATTACCTGTGGCTTTGCTTTTGCCCAGCCTCGATGTCATGAACGCAAGCAGCCATGACGCTATCCCAGCCATACTTTTTTCAGTAGTATCCAGCATCCCCAGCCAGTGATTGATCCAGTAGGGCAGGTAGAGCGCAAACCCGAACAATGCCAGCCACAGGGTACAAAAGCCGATATTAATGCCGCCAATGCGATGCCACCACTCTCTTGTACTGACGCCAATCTGACGGCCGCTGATGCCCATCAGGGCAATCAGCAGGGCGGAGACCAGCAACGAGCAGACCGGTACCCCTAAGCCAACCCATAAGTTGGGTGTTACCACGGCCTGTTGTGACGACTCAGGATAATTGACAATGATCTGTTGCCAGGCTTGAATAGGCATGACCCAGAACAGGAGGGCTATTCCGCAGATGCCGCACAAAAATGCAAGGATGGGATACGTGGCATGCGCAGTACTCAGGCAGGGCTGTCGGCTTAGGTGAAAGGAAACAGCCAGACTGATAGTGATGAGTGCTGCGCCAGCTTTGCCGAAAGACGTTTGCCATGCATTATCAAGCAGGTGCACAAGGAGTTCTACATTCAGGCTGAAGGCCGGTGTCAGAGCGCTGTGAATTTCAGAGTGACTAAGGAATATCACTGTCATCATCAGGCAAACCAGTAAGCTGGCCAGCAACACCTGATTAAGCAGGGTGTTGGTCATCCATTGGGCAATGGCTGCCAGCGTGTCGGCTGTAAACAGACCAGTTTTTGGCGTCAGGTAATTACTGTAACTGCGCAGCCACTGGAGCGCATGTTCAGCTGCGGTTAATTTGCGGGTTTCGGCAGAGTGGGGCTGTGTAGAGGCGATAAGTTCTGCCTGCACCGTATTGATATGGTTACTATGCTTGATCAGGCTCGAAAACCATGCGCCAATGTATCCTCCACCGGATACTGTTGATAAATAGTCAAATTTATTGAGTAATCCCTTCTTGGCGAGTCCCTGCAAGATGCCTAGGTTGAGAGTGGCACTGCGGATGCCACCTCCTGAAAATGCGAGCCCCACCAGATTGTCACGGCGAGCATGTCCTCGTAAATGAGCCATGCCCTGCAGTTCATCGTCGAGGACGACATTAAAATTGTCAGTTCTTATTTGATCTGTGAGCGGTAATGTCATCTGTTATCTCCGCAGCAAATCCTGATAGCGTAAGCTGCCTTCTTCAAAGCGCCTGCGCAATTCAGATACTGGTATCGGCATGCGTAGCTGATAGTGTGGTTTGTCGACAAATTTTATCCATTCGCCACCCCATTCAACCAACGTTGACTTTCCTGCCTGGCCGGCCTGCGTGTACTGGATCCCGTCTGTCAGGTAGCCGCCCCCCGTTGTAAAAATGCCAATATCCCATGCGACGCCAAAGTTATGGTTGCTTTCCCCGCCTCGCGCATTGGTTACGCGAGGTCCCGGGTTGTTAAAGCGGCCTTTGCGATAAAGGGTGTTCTGTTCTTCATAGGTGCGGGTGCCTGAAATGATTCTTGCGATCAGCCCGCTATTGAGTATGTGCCGGATGCAGACTCTTGCCTGTTGTTGCGCGGGGGTTGCCAGCGTGGCAATGCAGGCTTCGGTGCGTACGTCAAACATGCCAAATTGCTGTTTAATGTGGTCACTCTTTTCAAGAAACTGGTTGACCGACTTTTCTGTCTTCGGCCCCCAATCTCCGTCCAGCTTTCCTAAATAAAAACCTTCCGCGCGCAAGACGCGTTGAAAAAACAACACATCATTGGTAAACAGTTTGAAACTCATGGCAGCCTCCCTGGTTATTTTTATTAAGCAGTGGCAAACGCTGTCCGCAGCACGGGCGGGACAGTGACAATCTGTGATAAGGTATCTTACGCAGATGGCGGATAGGCTGACAGCATTTTTGTTAATTTTTAATAAGAAAAGGCCACGCAGTGCTAAAACGCAACAAGCGTTTTCAACACCCTGATGAACAAATAGTCATGATGCATGGTCTGTGTGTTGCAACGATCAACTCTTATAACCTGGATGGAACCTATTTTATGCGTGCGACCTTAGTCTGGATGTTGAGTCTCTTTGTATGGGTGGCGGGTGCCCAGGCAGCGGAGAAAAGCCTCTTTTGGCAAGCGGAGTCTCCCGAGGGTGTGGTCAGCTACTTGTTTGGTACCATGCATACCGATGACAATCGTGTCACTGAATTTTCACCACAAGTGATTGAGGCTTTGAAAAGCTCGGATACTTTTATGATGGAGGTGACTGAAAGCCGCGATCCCGGCTTATTCATGCTGCCGAGCGGTAATCTTGCACAGTATTTGACCAATCAGGAGTTTGAAAAAGTGCGTGATCTGGCAGATTTCCACGTCATGCACCTGGGGGCTGCCATGCAAATGAAACCATGGTTGCTGGCGGTGATATTTGATCTACCCAAACCGCAAACCCCTTTTGCCCAGGACAATCTGCTTAAAACCAAGGCAGAAGAAATGGATAAAGAAGTGATCGGCCTGGAGGCACCACAAGAACATTTTGGTGTGATGGACAGTTTTAGCATAGAGGATCAGCTGGTGATGTTACGCGCTGTATTGCAGCGTAGCCAGGCGCAGAAAGAGGGCGATTATGAAAAGCTCATGGCGGCTTATCTCTCGGGCGATGCCGATAAAGTGGCAGGAATGGATGACAAAATTACCGGCGGCATGTTGCCCAAGGCGCTGTGGCAGCGCATGCGGGTCAAACTGCTGGATGAGCGCAACCTGGTAATGGCTGAGCGCAGCCTTGCCAAGGCCAGAGAAGGAAAAATTTTTGTGGCGGTGGGTGCTGCGCATCTGGCAGGCAAGCATGGCCTGATTGATGCATTCCGTCAGGCCGGATTCAAGATGACGCCGTTGAAGCGCTAGCTTCTGCGGTTTCTCTGGCGATGTTTGAAATATAATGCACAAAATCGGCATCTTCACCGAGCAGCAGCCGCGGCAACATATTGCGGAAATCCTCACGCTTGCACCATTCGCGCATGTAGTCTTCCCAAGACATCCAGCGGCGCAGGCGCTTGCCGCGCATGTCTGTGTCATAAGCCAGTAAATAGGCGCGTTCAAACAGTGAAATCAGGATTTCAAACAACACTTGCTTGCGCTCCTCCTGTTCCTCAGTCAATTGTTTAGAGGTTGCTTGTGAGCGCAACTGCAGGTCTGGGTTCGTCATCACCAGTTTCAGAAAGTCGGTGTAGTTATCTGCCAGCAGTTGATACACCTCTTCATCTTCGTTTTCGCGTTCTTTGCGTTGTTCGAGCACAAAGGTAAGAATGGCCAGTGGCAGGCCGACGACAGTCACCACGTAGCTGAGCCATTCCCATGTCTGTATATTCATAAGTTTACAAAAAGACGCAGCATGATTGTTGGAGAGAGGGGGCGGCAGAAAAGAACTAGTTTAACTGGTTGGCATGTTGTTGAATGACATCAATGCATTCATCAAACTGCAGCGATTTATCGAAAAAATATTCGACACCCATATTGCGTGCCAAATTACGATAATAGCTATTGCCATGGTTTGTCAGCATCACGATATCAGGCACCTTGAACGGATAGGTCTGCTGCTTGGTATGGCGCACCACATCGAATCCGGTGCCTTGAGCCAATTCAATGTCCAGCACGACCATGTCATATTGCGCGTGATCGAGCAGATCTATCGCTTCAGCACTGGTGGTGGCGATATCTTTGATTGCCAGCTGATCACAGTCATGTAGCATTTCCACGATGACATCGCGTATCAGTGCAGAATCTTCAACTAACAATAATCTATACATGGTTGATTAAATCACTTCCCGAGAGAGTTTTTTATAAAGCGATCGAGGTTTGGCTGTTCATCCTGTTCCCGACATTGCCCTCGCGGATGTTTTCATCCTTTTTTGTATCGGTATTACCGCGCATTAAGTGAGCAAGCCATATTTGATCGCATAATAAGTTAAATCAGCATTGGATTTCATGGCCATTTTTTCCAGAATCCTGCTACGGTAGGTGCTCACTGTTTTTATGCTGATAAACAGTTCATCCGCAATGGCCGTAGGGGTTTGTCCCGCTGCCAGCTTTACAAACACCTGAAACTCACGTTCAGACAATGTTTCATGCAACTGCTTTTCTGAAGGGTGGCTCAGCTCATGGGTCATCAATTCGGCCAGCTCCGCTGAAATATAGCGTTTACCACTGGCAATGATGCGGATGGCCTTGATAATCTCATCAGAATCAGCATTTTTGGATAAATAGCCCTTACATCCATTCCGCATTAAATTCAGCGCATACTGGTCTTCCGAATAGCCACTCAAGACCAGTACCGGTAAATCAGGCGAGACATGTTTCAGTTCATGCAGTGTATCTACCCCATTTTTATCTGGCATGGAAATGTCCAGCACCATCGCATCGAACGCGTGTTCCCGTACCAGGCGGATGGCTTCGGCCCCAGAACTTGCTTCCCCTGTGACCTGTAAATCAGACTCCAGCTCAATCAGGTTACGCAAGCCATCACGCACAATCCGGTGATCATCGACTAAAAGAATTTTTTTCATGTGTTTATTGATAAGTGGTTATGTTGGGGTGGATGTTTCAGAGTGATGCGCGTCGGTTCCCGGTGCTTTTGCAGAGCTTGAGGCCTCTGCCTCGGCTTGGTCTGGTTTTGGTGCCAGTTCATTCCGGAATAGCTGCCAGTCATGACCAATCATATCCAATGAGCCGGCAAACAGTGGTTTTTGTTTCCACAATCTGCGCACTGCAAAAAATATCACCATCCCAATTAACGCTGGCAGAAGCATCGCCAGCCCCAGAATCAGTGTGCGATGCGGATGCTCCCAAAGCAATGAAAACAACCACATGAGCCCAAGTAAACCGGTAAAGATAAACATGGAAAAAACCACCAGCATACCCACTACACTGGTGGCCATACGCTCAATTTCTGCCATAAAATCCTGTTTCAACAACACGCCACGGTCTTCTGCATAATCAGCAGCCTGACTGCGCAAGTGCCGCAGATTATTGGTAAATGCATGCACTTTGCGATTCAGGAATAATAGTGTTAGAAATTTGAGGATATTTACCCACATAGCGATCCTTGTTTATTCACGGCGCTTGCTAGCTAACAGATATCCTATCAGTAAACCCGCGCCAGCGGCTACTAGTACCGTACCCAGCGGGTGTTGCTGAACGGTGTCCACGGTCTTGTTTTTAATGGTTTGATAGGTTTCTGTCACTTCTTCCTGCACTTGGTCTTTGACGCGTGATGCACGTGAAGAAATGTCTGCGACAATCGACTCAGGCGCGCCATCGCTGGCTAGGCGGTCAATATTGCTTTTCAGGCTGCGAATCAGCGTTTTGGCTTTATCCTGTGTTTCTTCAGTCGTATCATGCACGGCATCCATTAACTCGTTTGCAGTGCTTTTTACCTGGGAGGCAAGTTCCTGAATGGCTTGGTCAGATTTTTGAGCCAGGCAATCAGTAGTTTGTTCGATATTGTCTTTTGAAAAATTAAACATGGTCAACTCCTTGGTTAGTGGTGTCATTCAAATGAGTTTGATATTCCTGCATACTGTATATAAAAATGTTAGTCAGGTGATCGGCATAAAAGCAACTATGCTGAAGCGTTAACTATCTTCTCATCATGTGTCCATCATAAGGCAGAGTCTTTTCTCATCGTATCAGCCAAGGGCCGATATGCAAGTCAGAATCCTCTTACACTTTAATTTTCTTGCACCGGGATCTGATCAATCAAAAGCGCTTGTTGTATTTGCTGATATCAGGCGAGACCGTTATGATGCTGGATAGTAACGCGTAATGCATTCTGACAGTTGCATACTTTGAATAAAAATTGACTCGCATGCAAAAAATCAAAATTTCACTACTGAACCTGTTTGACCGGCTGGAGCGTATCACCGACACTTTTGGCGGGAATACGGTGGTGTTGCTGGCCCTGAGCCTGGTGCTGGCTGCAAGTATGCTGGTACTTAACGACAGGCTGATTATCAATACGCGTGAGAAAACAGATGCATTATCCACGCTGGATAGCTTGGTGGTTGAGACCTGGCAAGTGCGTGCCAGGCTGGCCATTGCAGAAAGTGCACAGCGTGGCTATTTACTGACCCGCTCCGATGAGTATTTTCAGCCTTATGATGAGGCAACCAGACAAATAACCAGGCATTTGCACACCATAGATGCGCTCTTGACCAAGACCAGTCTGGCGGAATACCCTGAGATGCAATCCACCATGAATGACATCGCCAGCAGTATTTCAAAAAAATCTGCGGAAATGAGCGTGTGTATCGATTTAGCTAAAAAGCGTCAGTTTGATAAGGCATTGGCGGTCGTCAGGCTGGACACTGGCATGAAAGAAAGTCGCAATATTGAGTCGTTGTCGAAAAAGTTCGAACAGCAGGTTGCGCATACCAGAGTCGAGCTGGTCGATAATCGCAATGCTGCTAGGAGGGTTACGCGCTGGTGTGTCATGGCCTGCCCTCTGATTTTTGTCACACTGGTGGTCATGGTCATACGCCGTTTGCTCAGAGAACTGGCTGAAAAAGCAAAATTACATGCGCGACTGTCAGACGAAAACAATGAGTATGAACGTAATATCTATAGCTTGACGACCAAGTTACAGCGTCAGGCTTTACAGGCACAAACTAATATAGAACGTGAGCGGTATAAACTTTCCAGGGAATTGCATGACGAACTGGGTTCGCTGTTGACGGCGATTAAAATGGACTTGTCCTGGGCCATCAAGAATTTGAAAGAGCAAGTGCCGCAGGTGACGGAGAAGCTTAAAAAAACCAACCAATATGTCGACCGCAGTATTAACTTCAAGCGGGAAATCGTCCAAAGTCTGCATCCCGCCCTGATTAAAAGTTTTGGCCTGATTGCTTCGTTACAAAATTTGATTGATGAGGCGGCTGCGCGCAATCAGTGGCAAATGGATATCATCTTGCCTGAGCAGGAGATGGCGATTAACGAAACGGTGGGCCTGATCATTTACCGTATCGTCCAGGAAAGCCTGAATAATTGCAGCAAGTACGCCAAAGCCACCTCCGTGTCTGTACATTTGATGCATGACGAGCAACATATCAAGCTTGAAGTGGCCGACAATGGCGTAGGCTTTGATGCGGTTGGCTCGAATAATACGGGCACCGGAATCAGTGGAATGTGTAACCGCGTGGAGTCTATCGGTGGTCACTATGAAATTTCAAGCTCCCTGCAACAAGGGGCCAGTACGCGCGTATTGCTGCCTTACCTTAAGGATGATAGTGAGCCCTTGTAGGCCAGCCACTAGCCATCGGCCACTGCCTGGCCATTTGTAGTCATATTCTGACACGACTTTCAGCCATTAGACGACTGTTCCGTTTCTCGCCCTCCGTTACTATGGATCCCATACAACATCTTAAATAATGTTGTGTGATCCAAAGCGTATAAAAAGGAGACGCAAATGACAATGACAACACTCAAACAAGCGGCAATCTTTGGAGGCCTGTTAATCACAACCATCACATTGAATGCCTTTGCATTCGATCTGGAAGAAGTCCAAAACGGTGACAAGCCATTTTTGAGCGAATTTAATACCCTCGATAAAAATAGCAATAAGACCTTGAACTGGTCAGAGGCAAAGTCCGACAAAGGATTGAAGCAGCAGGATTTTAAAGCTTTTGATCATGATAAGGATGGTAGCCTGAGCTATGAAGAATATGCCGAGCTCAAAACACAAACAGGTCAAAAAGCTTTCAAGACCACGATGTCTGACAGCTGGATTACCACTAAAGTCAAAGCCCGTCTGATGGAGGAGGAATCACTGAAATCTCTCAAGATCAGTGTGGAAACCCATCAGGGTGAAGTGCTGATCAGTGGCTTTGTGGCAGACTCCGACCTGAAAAACAAGGCCGAGCAGTTGGTAGCCACTGTTGCCGGGGTTAAATCAGTCAAAAACGCAATTGTAGTCAAAGGCTAACAGGAACACCCCCTCGCAAGCCACACTTTCTCCCATGACCGTGGCTTGCTTTTTTTATTATCCGGGAGGATGGGAATCTGCAGGGAGGTGCATTGCGTGAACGTCATGCAAGCAGGTTTCCAGACTCTTGCTCCACTTCATTATGAAGGATTACTTTCTGATACGTGATGTGGGCTGGAAAGAAATTCACTGGACATCAATTTGTTAGAACTAAACTAAAAGTTAAGCTGAAAGGAAGCATCATGAAAAAGATAAATCATTATATGGCTGGCTTTACGCTGATTACTGCACTGATGATGGTCAACACTGATGTGCTGGCCGCCAATGAAGCGCAGTATCACTTCTTACCGACCGATACTGTAGTCAACAACGTTAAAACCAGTTTGGAGAGTCACGGGATAGATTCTTCAAATATGAATATTGATGCGGATACAGAAGGCGTGGTCAAGCTCAGCGGAGAAGTCGCCTCGAAGCAACAGGCTGAAATTGTGACACGTCTGGCCATGCATGCGGAGGGTGTCTATGCTGTCCTCGGTGATTTGCGTTATGACAGCCAGCAGATGGGAAGCAGCGAGGCGCCTGCAGTGCCACCTGGTATGGATCCAGTGATGGACAATGTTCCGGCAGAAGAAAGCTCCACACAGTTAAACTGAACAGAGCGGGAGGGGTCGCGCCCCTCCTCAGAACCGGCCAGGCCGGATTTAACGCTATTGCGGCATCACGTGTCGACCGGATTCGTACTCAATCTGGTTGGCTTGTTTGATGAAGAGTAATTGGTCAGTGGCGTAGCCGAGTTCCTTGGCTTTGGCCATCAGGTGCTGCTTGATCGGATAGGTCAGTTGCGGCGTGCGAGAGAGTATCCACAGGTAATCATGACCGCTGCTGACTAATGCATAGTTATAGTAGGGTTTATCGATTTCAAGGATATTGTATTCGCCGTAAAAGGGCCCAAAAAACGAGACCTTGAGTCGCCCGGTACGGCTGCCATCCGCATTGGGCGCCTCTGCAAATTTGGCTTTGCCTATTGCTTCATTCCACTTTGCGGTGGTTGGGTTAAAGCCGCGGTTAATGACTTTTAATGTGCCGTCTGCCTCAATGCTGTAATTGGCGGTGACTTGTTCCAATCCTTTTTCAAAACGATTATCCAGTCTGGCAATCTCATACCATGTACCAATATATTGCTGCGGGTCAAAACTACGGATGATGCTTTTTTCGGCATGTGGCGGCATAGGTTTGGTGCAGGCGTTCAACACCGCGAGCATCCCCATGCCTGTCAGTAGTGTAAAGAAGTAATGCCGGATCAACGGATGTACAGTATTCAAGTCACGCATCGCGAAAAATTTCAAAAATTAAGTAGGGTTAATCTGGGTACTCTCATGGCAAGATCATGGCAACCGCTTGCCCACTCCAGAGCGTATAAAATAACACAAATTAAATGGCAGTCATGATGTCTGCTCTGGCTTGCATTACGGGGCTTCTGCAATATGCCAGTCTCACTTTTCAAACAACTGTAAAGCCTTTCAAGCAGCCAAGTGAAGACTAAATAGATGTGGGAGATGTTGATTTTTTCAACTGATACATCAAGGCATCCCCCGTCATCAGGAGTTGTTCTATTTTTTCCGGCTGTGCAGGATTAAACTGGACAACCCCGGGGGCAAATAAAATATCGTAAGGCTGCGTTTGGGTGGCCTTCATTGTTTTCAGGCGCTCGCTCAAACGCTGAATATAAATATCAGCTTCCTTGATCGCGGCGTTGGCAAGTAACACTACAAACTCATCCCCACCCAGCCTGGCGAAAATATCCGAACTGCGGCCTGTTTGTTTCATGGCCTGGGCAAATGTTTGCAAGGCACGGTCACCTTCATCATGGCCATAGGTGTCGTTGATGACTTTGAACAGGTTAAGGTCCATAAATACCAGCGTGGCAGGTATCTGGTGCCGGGCAAAGTAATTCAGGTATTTGTCAGCCAGCATCGTGAATCCGCGCCGATTACTGAGCTGGGTCAACTCGTCCATGGTGGCCAATTCAATCGCGGTGAGTTCACTTTCGACCATTTGCGCCAGATCATCCAGGTCTTGTATATCTTTGCTGGTAAATGTGCGTGGCTGGTGATCGATCAGGCACAATGTGCCGATTTTAAAGCCTTGCATTGAAGAGATGGGTCTGCCCGCATAAAAACGGATATAAGGCTCGCCAGTGACCAGCGGATTGTCTGAAAAACGCGCATCTGCCAATGTGTCGGAAATGATGAAAACTTCATCTCCCAGTATGGCATGTCCGCAAATCGAGTTGTCGCGAGGGGTTTCTCTAATAGATGTTCCCAGGCAGGATTTAAACCATTGGCGGTTTTCATCCACCAGACTGATCAATGCGACAGGGACATCAAACATGCGCATGGCAATGCGGGTTACACGGTCAAAGCGCTCTTCTGAGTGAGTATCCAGAATCTCCAGTGAACGCAGTGCTTTTAAACGCGCTTGTTCATTATCAGGTATTGCTGGTCTTTGCACTGTCGGTGCTCCAATAATAGTTTTTAGTTTACCAGTGCTTTAATCCAGTACTGGTTAAATCATGGTGCGATATCCATGTCAATTTAGCAACATACTTTACAAAAGCGTTGAGTCATGGCTGGGAATGAAAGTAAACATCGGGTAAAAAAAAGGCCGCACTGGGCGGACCTCAAAAATTGCGTGTTCATAGGGAATAAACACTACGAATTAATATTAGCACGAAACTAATTATCTTGGTAATTAATGTATGGGGAATTTTAAATCAGATTACAACGCACGCCGATCTGGTCATTTTGACCACGATAGTCTGACACTATGATTGATTATCCTCATGGATAAATTGCCGTCATGTTGAAATATTGAAGCCCCTTATAGAATGGATCACCATTATAAGGATGGGTCACAATTGCTTATTTTTTTATTCTGGGAAAGCTGGCGGGCCAGGAAGCGATCCAGCTGACCAGCAAACATTTGCCGGTCAGCCGTCTGAAGCTTGTCAGGGCCTGGTGTTTCAATGCCGACAGCACGCAACTGCGCCATAAAGTCTCGTACGGATAAACGTTCCTGAATGTTTTCTACCGTGTAAAACTCGCCCCTTGGATTTAAAGCATGGGCACTTTTTTCGATGACTTGCGCGGCGAGCGGAATATCCGCAGTAATCACCAGATCGCCAGTCGTGAGTGCGGCGACGATGGTGTGGTCCGCTACATCAAGGCCTTGGGCGACTTGTATCGCACGCAAATAAGGTGACGGCGGTACACGGATCAGCTGGTTGGCCACCAGTGTGGTTAAGGTGGCTGTGCGCTGAGCTGCCCTGAAAATAATTTCCTTAATCACCACCGGGCAGGCATCGGCATCCACCCAAATTTGCATCAGCGATTGCCTGAGCCCTGGCCGCGTGGTTTGTTTTGATGTGCAGCGGGTCTGGGGCTAAACAAGGCACCTTTGGCCGGTGCTCCACGCGCGCCGGATGGCGGCGTACGATTGGCCGATGCGGGTGGTTGCGGCGAGGATTGTCTGGATTGCGGTTGATTCGGCTGTGCCCGCCCTTGCTGCGACTGGCGTGGTGCGGATGCCGTGCCTGTGGCAGCCGGTGACCCTGCACGAGCGGGTGGTTTGCCTTGCCTGTTCTGGTGCGCATTCGCGGCTTTGCCCTGTGCCGCTTTGCCATGATTGCCTTGTCTGCCCTGGTTGGGCGCACGCGGCGGCCTGTCAGGTTCCGCTTCAACATGAGTCGGTGGGGTAAAGTCAGCCACGTGTACCTTGTTGATTTCCAGCTTGATCAGCTTTTCAATGTCTTTCAACAGCTTGAGTTCTTCACGGTCTACCAGCGAAATGGCAGCGCCAGTGCTGCCAGCTCTGCCGGTTCGACCAATCCTGTGTACATAGTCTTCAGGCACGTTCGGCAGTTCAAAATTGACTACTTGCGGCAGTTGGTCAATATCCAGCCCACGTGCGGCAATATCGGTCGCTACCAGCGCAGTAATGCTGCCAGCCTTGAATTCGGCCAGTGCTTGCGTCCGTGCATTCTGGCTTTTATTGCCATGAATGGCCATGGCGGTGATGCCGTCTTTGACCAGTTTTTCTGCCAGGCGGTTTGCCCCATGTTTGGTGCGGGTGAAAATCAGCACTTGTTGCCACTGGCGGCTGCGAATCAAATGGCTAAGCAAGTCACGTTTGAGCGACTGCGACACCATATGCACGCTTTGTTCGATCAGTGCATTGGAGGTGTTGCGTCGTGCCACTTCAACCAGATCCGGTTTGTTGAGCAGTGTGTCTGCCAGTTGTTTGATTTCATCAGAAAACGTGGCCGAAAACAGCAGGTTCTGGCGTTGCTTGGGCAGCTTGGCCAGAATCTTTTTAATATCGTGGATAAAGCCCATATCCAGCATGCGGTCAGCTTCATCCAGCACCAGAATCTCAATGCCGGACAAGTCGAGGGCCTTTTGTTGCACCAGATCCAGCAAGCGGCCAGGGGTAGCTACCAGAATATCGATCGGTTTGCCTAAGCGGTTAATTTGCGGATTGATGCCCACGCCGCCAAATACCACCATGCTTTTGATGGGCAGGTATTTGCCATAAGTGGTGACTGATTCGCCAATTTGTGCTGCCAGTTCGCGCGTGGGCGAAAGAATCAGGCAGCGTGGCTTGCCTTTCGCCTGGTTCGCCAGCGGAGAGGCCGACAGGATGTGCAAAATCGGCAGGGTAAAGCCTGCAGTTTTGCCGGTACCGGTTTGGGCTCCGGCCAGCAAATCACCCCCACGTAATACGTAAGGAATGGCTTGCGCCTGAATGGGGGTCGGCGTGGTGTAGCCAGCTTCGCTAATGGCGCGCAACAAGGGTGCGCACAGGTTTAGGTCAGTAAATGAAATACCGGGTGTTGTGTTTTCTGTAGACAAAATAAGGTCAGCTTTCGGTCGCACATAGGGGCTTTGATAGCGCAGGTATGTACGGCATTAGGATCATGGGGTGTTGGTCTGTGGCCATGTGGCAACACCAATCGGGACTAACAGGCGCCTGGCAGGCGGATGCGTGTAAGACATCGTGCACCAGCCATTGATAGATTAAAGAGTAGCCGCTGCGGTGATTGGTTTAACGCAGGGTAGGCTGCATTATACGCGGTTTTTCTGGTTTTCTGTTGTCATGCATCTGTAGGCCTGACAAGCTGTAAGTGTCGGTTGCGCTTGTAATCAGCGACTGACTTAGTGCGTACTGGCCAGCTTCAGGCCAATAATGCCAGCGATAATCAATAGCAGGCTGACAATGCGCAAGGGCGAAGTCGACTCGTCAAACAGCCACATGCCGAGCAATACGGTGCCTACAGCCCCTATGCCTACCCATACCGCGTAAGCGGTGCCCACTGGTAGGGTTCTCACACACAGCCCGAGCAACCATACGCTGATGACCATGGCGACGATGGTCCAGAATGATGGCCAAAACCGGCTGAAGCCGTCTGTATATTTGAGTCCAATCGCCCAGGCTGTTTCAAACAGGCCGGCAATAATCAGTACTAACCAGGTCATGCGTTGTCCTTATCATGCATTCTGCGCACTCAAAACAGTGGCTTGGTGTTGCTATTATGCGGTATCCGGCAATCGAACGGCTTGCGTTAAATAACGAATTTGTAGTACGCCGTATGCATGGTTTAATTTTAAATCATCATTCTGGCCAGGCACTGACCATATGTGCGAGTGTGTCCAAAAGTACAGGTCACTATTTTAAACTTGCCAACTCTTCGCTGCTTAACCAGCGCCACTCACCTGGCTGCAAATCTGCGGGTAAAGCAATGGCACCGATACGAATCCGCTTGAGCGCTTCGACACGGTTGCTGATAGCCGCGATCATCCGTTTTACCTGATGGTATTTGCCTTCTGCCAGTGTCATATGTAAAACCAGTGGCGAGATTCTGACAACCTCCAGTGCAGCAATCGTCTGGTCTTCGTCCGCCAGTTTTACACCGGCCAGCAAGGCTGCAATATGCGCGTCATCCAGCGGGTGCTTGCAAGTGACTTCATAGACTTTGGGCACATGGTGCTTAGGCGAACTGACTTTGTGGATAAATTGGCCATCGTCCGAGATCAGGATTAATCCGGTGGTGTCCTCGTCAAGCCGACCGATACATTGCACATCGCGCTCGACCAGCGGTGCGGGCAATAGCGTATAAATGGTCGGGTGGAATTGTGTTTTGTGGGTGCATTCATAATGTGCAGGCTTGTGCATCATCAAATAGCTGTGCTCGCGATATTCCCAAGCTTCACCCTGTACCGTGTAATGCAAATTCTCCAGCGGAAACTTGGCATCGGGGTCGTCACACAAGGTGCCATTCACGGTCACTTCTTCATTCACAATCAGAATGCGGCACATTTTGCGCGTGCCAAAGCCTTGTTTATGTAATATGCGTTCGAGGTCGAGTGTCTTAGCCATGGCGAGATTATACGCGATTCCGGTGCCACATTTTTGATAGCGGGCAAGGCAGTGCTTGGCGTAAAATAGCCGCATGGCTTTCAAACACATCACCTCACGCGATAATCCTGTTTATAAACATTTGCGCAAACTGGCAGACAATGCCCGCGAACGTAAAAAGTCGGGGCTCACCCTGCTGGAGGGCGTGCATTTGATCGAAGCCTACTGGCAAGCCTGTGGTGAGCCGCAGCTGCTGATTATTCCCGAAGGTAAAAGTAGCGCAGAAGCCAGTGCACTGATGCAGCAACTGGCGGATGTCGATACCATGATGTTGCCTACCTTGATGTTTGCTGATCTGGCGCCGGTGGCCAGCAGCAGCGGCATCATGGCGATGGTGGAAACGCCCGAATTAGCATTGCCTGCACAGGTGGATTTCGCCTTGCTGGTCGAAGAAATACAGGATCCTGGTAATTTGGGCAGTATCTTGCGCACGGCGGCCGCAGCAGGCGTGCAAGTAGCTTATTTGACCAAAGGCTGCACTGATGCATGGTCGCCCAAGGCCTTGCGCGGTGGACAAGGCGCGCAGCTCATTTTACCGGTAGTGGAAGGCGTGGATGCCGTGGAAACCGCTCGGCAGTTTGCGGGCCAGACCCTGGCCTTGACCATGGAGGGCGCCTCACTCTATGCACAGAACTTATCGCAGCCGGTGATGCTGGCTGTGGGTAATGAGGGTGCCGGGTTGTCACCGGCTTTGCAAGCGGCAGTCTCGCTATTGGCGACCATTCCCATGGCACATCACGATAGCCTGGCACTGGAATCACTCAACGCCGCTGCCGCCACGGCGATTGCCCTGTTTGAGTGCCGTCGCCAACGGACTGCAATAAGCTCTATTTAGTGGGTCAACGGATGATCGTCATCATCGCTAAATAAGGCCATGGCTTCCTGTTCGTCAATCAGGTAATGCTTGTTGCAGAAGTCACACTGGATTTGCACACTGCCTTGTTCATCCAGAATGCTGCGCACCTCTGCAATGCCCAGCATTTTCAACATATTAGCCACGTTTTCAGTGGAACAGCTGCAAAAAGCCCGGATGTCACGTCCGGCAAACAGGCGTACATCCTCTTCCACAAACAGGCGTTGCAACAAGCTTGCGGTGTCCAGGTGTAACAGTTCATGTGCCGTGACTGTGCCCGCGAGGTGCTGCACGCGGTTCCAGCAGTCCAGATCCTGTTCCGTTTGTTGTGGCAATTTTTGCAACAGCAAGCCTGCGGCCTGACCATTTTCGGCAAACAGCCACAGACGCGTGTCAATTTGCTGCGAGCGTAGCATATAGTTTTCCAGCATGGTGGCAATGCTGTCACCTTCCAGCGGCACGATGCCCTGATATGGCTCGCCGTTTTCCGGCATCAGCGTAATCACCAGCTGGCCCTGCTGCAGCCAGTCGGTCAGATGCTGACCATGCAACTCTCCCTGCACCTTGGCCGTGGTGCGAATATCTAGCTGCGAAGTACACTCCACCACCAGTAATTGCAAGGCGCCCTGACTTTGCAGTTGCAAAATCAGCTTGCCTTCCATTTTGAGGGTGGAGGTGAGCAGTACGCTGGCTGCTGTAAATTCACCGATCACTTGTTTGAGTGCAGGCGGCAGCGATTGGTGCTCCAGCGCACTTTGCAGGCTAAGGTCAAGATGTACGCAATTACCGCGTACAGCAGAGTTGTCAAAAATAAACGGGTGAAGGATGTCTTGCGTGTGGTCTGTAGTCATGCCGCTATTTTACCATTGAAGCGCGATTGCGTTACCCAAACAAACACGCCCGCGTGCATGGCAACGCGGGCGTGATGTTCATCAAATGCAGCGCTTAAAAGTGGTAATTCAGCGTTGCACGTGCATTCAACGGTGCACCAGGTGTGATGTTGTTATTGTTATGGGCAAACAGTGCGTAATCTTTATTGGTCAGGTTTTCGATATTGATCTGCGCATCCCATTGTGGGCTGATTTTGGCAAATATGGCAGCATCAAAGCGGGTGTAACCCGGCAGAGTAGTGCTGGCCCCAACCGTGGGTGTGGCAGCATACATTTCAGAGCGGCTGACCATGCCGAGTGCGATTGCCCAGGTATCGTTAATCTGATATTTGTTCCAAAGCGAGAACGTGCGGGTGGGTGTCATAGCCAGTGCGGCACCTTTATTGATCACGTTCGCAGCCGTGGCATTGGCCTGTCTTTCGGTGATTTCGCCATCCTGCAAAGTAAACGCGCCCATGATTTGCCACTGATCAGTCACTTTGCCGGAAGCGCCGAGTTCAAGACCGGTGGTTTCCTGACCGTCCAGCAGAATCGAGTTGCCGGTGTTGCTTGGGTCAGCGGCCAGTACATTTTCTCTTTCCAGTTTAAACACGGCTGCTGTCAGCGCCAGACTTGGGGTGATATCCCATTTGGCACCAACTTCTTTATTGATGAATTTTTCTGGCTTGAAAGTCGCATTGTCTACTGTCAGGCCGATTAATTGATCGCCTGCCCGCGGCACGTAAGAAGTGCTGTAATTCACATACACTGAACTGTCTTGTGTTGGCTTGAAAATCAGGCCAGCACGCGGCGAAAGAAGGTTGTCTGAAGTGTTGATTTGGCTGTTGCTAAGCACGTTGGTGTAATCTGTATCAATGTGGTCATGGCGCAGGCCGACCACTGCCTGCCAATGTGGGTTGAATACAATCTGGTCTTGCAGATAGAAGGCCGAGACCGTAAAGTCACTTTTCTGGTTTCTCGAAACCGTCGTAAATGCCACATTGGATACCGTTGGATTAGTCGCAGAAACTGAACCCGGTGCGCCTTCCCCACCCGTGGGTCTCAACCGCTTGTTTTCAGTATTCTGGACTGCAAACTCTGCACCGGCCAACAGTTTATGTTCAATATTTCCTGTTTTTGCTGTGTAAGTGATATCGGTCTGGTTGATCAGATTTTCACGCTTGGTGTCATCACGATAAGCGCCGATGGCAACCGTGCCATTGTTGAGTACCGAGCCATTTGCATAGACATTCTGGTAATACTTGTCGTAAAACGCCAGACGTGTGCTGTTTTTAACCTGCACACCATTATCAAATGCATGCGTAATGGCTGAGTTGAAGGCAACGGTTTCTGTTTCAGTGGGGCTGAGGCGTGCATTGCCATAAAACTGGTCGTAATCGCCGATTTTGTAAGGACGCAAATTAAGCTGGCTATTGCCTGCGCCGCGAATTGCAGGCACACCGCGGTCGGCGGTGCGCTCGTCTTTAAAGTATTCGGCACCCAATTCAATCTGCGTTTTGTCATCGGGCCTGATGGTAAATGTTGGGGTAAAGCCGTAACGTTTGAGTTCAACGCCATTCCGATAGGAGTTGGAGTCTTCGTAGACAGCATTCAGGCGAAAAGCGATTTCTTCGGTCAGCCCCTGGCCATAGTCAGCGGCAATCCTGCGATGGTCAAAACTGCCATAGCTGACACTGACATCACGTACCGGGTCCCAGCCCGCCTTTTTAGTCACGCGGTTAACCACGCCACCTGCACCGCCACGCCCGAAAATCATGCCGTTAGCACCTTTGAGCACTTCGATGCGGTCAGTGTTATATAAGTCACGATAAGTTTGAATGTCATCACGCAAGCCATCGACAAACAGGTCGCCGGTGGTCTGGTTGCCACGTAGCACCAGTTGATCGCGGTTGCCTTCGCCCTGAGCAGCCTGCACGCCAGGCACATAACGCACGGCATCCGCAATGCTTTGCATGGATTGGTCTTGAATGAAGTCACGGGTAATGACGGTGATTGCCTGTGGCACATTCACCAGTTCGGTATCCGTACGTGTGGCTGCAGTGGAACGCTTGGCGTTGTAACCTTTCACCGGTTTGGTGTCGCTCGTTTTTTTATCGGTGACTCGCACCTCCGGTAGTTCAACGGTATTGCTCTCTGTTGCCGCTTGCACGTTGAGCGTCATCACCGATGAGCCTAACAGCAAGCCAAATGTTTTAAGCAAGGCTGTATAGGTGGATTTAATAATAAAAGGATGTCTTTTCATGTGTATCAATCAATCGTTGCAGGAATAATTATTGCAGGATGATAATACGTATGAGAATAGTTATCAATACGGAGATGTGGCCGAGAATGAAATAAATTTTGCTTTTTTGCCTAAGCCGCGCCGTAAGGGCGCCAGTGGCGAATGGCCCATTGCCAGAAATCTGGCAGATGCTGGAAAACAGGCGCAGGACCAGATGCGGGCTGTAAAAATTCAAATGCGTGCAGCAAAGTCGGGATCACATTGTCTGTCGGGAGCGCCAGAGCCAGTGTTTGTTTACTGAGTTTTTGCCCCTCAGTATTGGTCACCAGTGGAATATGCGCATAAATTGGTGTCGTAAAGCCTAATGCGCGTTGCAGGCAGATTTGCCGGGGGGTGGAGTGCAACAAATCTGCACCGCGGACCACATGTGTGATGCCTTGCGCAGCATCGTCTACCGTTACCGCCAACTGGTAGCTAAACAGACCATCCGCTCTTTTTAAAACAAAGTCACCAATATCCCTATCCATCCAGTGCGCAACCGGGCCCTGAATCAGGTCTTTAAAGCCAATCTGCACATGGCTGGTTTTCATGCGCCAGGCAGGTGTCACACCGGGTTTGATGGCGTGAGTGAGACAAGTGCCCCGGTAAATAGCGCCTTCTATGCCCTGCAATGTACTGGAGTCTGCAATTTCCCTGCGTGAGCAGGTGCATGCGTAAATGCTGTCGCTGGCGATCAGGGTGTCGAGTGCTTGCTGGTAGCGCGCATCGCGCTGGCTTTGATAAACAATTTCACCATCCCATTGAAAGCCATAAGTGTGCAAGGTGCGAATAATGGCTTCACTGGCGCCTGCGACCCTCCGTGTGAGGTCAACATCTTCAATGCGCAACAACCACTGGCCGCCACGACTTTTTGCATCACAGTAACTGGCCACTGCGGCCACCAGAGACCCAAAGTGCAAGGGGCCGGTGGGAGAGGGCGCAAAGCGCCCAACAACGCCGGTCGCTGAGGTCATTGTGTGGCGTAGGGTGGAATGTGCCACGCAACCAGCAGGCCGCCCCGCAATTGCAAATGTGCCGCCATGCGTTCCACTCCCTGGCTGGAAACATCAAAAGTATACGTACGTTGCAATTGCATCCTGCCATTGCCGTCTCGGGCAAAGCGCAGGCGCGAACAGGCAACGGTTTCATCCAGAAATTGCAAATGACATCTTTCAGCCAGTTGCCGACCAATCTTGATGGCAATTTCACGTTTGGCAATGCTGTCCATCCAGAACCATGCCAGCGCAATCAACAACCCCAACAACATCGTTTCAGCCATGGTGGGTGCTCCTCTGTGAACACAGACGGGGTTTCATAGTATGATGCAAAGGTAATCTATTTAACATTCTTGTTCCTGTTGTCCAATACGTGTTGCCATCATGAGCCCATCAAGCGAAAACCACATCAGCCACCATCAGGCCCGCGAGAAAGAAGCCATTCAGGCTTATTATAATTTACTGCACAGCAAAGGCGCTGATGATGAAATCATGGCGCAGCGCGATGCACTGTTCGCTGAACTGGTTCCCTTGCTGGCAGGCCAGGAGTGCACCAGTGCGGCTTATCGCACGGCGGTTGACACCTGTTTAAGCGATAAACCACCACAACGCTGGCCCGAAATCCTGACCATTATCCGCGAGTTTTACCCGTTTTGGCGTGATGATGTCAAAGCCGTCATGCAATACGCCGATACGGTAGGCTTTGAGCTGCATGCGATCGGCTGGCAACCTGCGGTCATCGATTTGCAATCCGTATGGCCAACCTTGCAAAGCGAAAAGTTTACAACCTCCGAGCTTTGGGCACTTAACGGTTACAGCAAAGCACTCAAAGAGATGGACCATAAACTGGAAATGGACGTTGAAGTCCGTACCCGTATGGCGAAACTGATGCTGATCCGGCTGCGGGAAGCCCCTTTGTCCGAAAAAAATGCATTCCGCATTACCGCAGATGCGACCTTGCCATTGTTCACACTCAAACACACCCGCCATCTGTTTTTAAACGCCGTCCGCGAGTTTTATTACTTTTGGGCCGCGCATCCTGAAGCTGCGGCCATGTTAAGGCAAATTCAACCCCCAGAGATCATGTAATCGAACTCTGGAAGAGACTTTTACACGCACTAAAAAAGAGACAATTTTTAACAAAAGCAGCAATCATCCGTCATTCCCGCGAACGCGAGAATCCATTTTAATCAATTCCTTACATGGATCCCCGCATTCACGAGGATGACGAATTGATGCGTTTTTAGGATTTACTTTGATGCGTGCATAAAGTCTCTGGGAATGTGTAATGTAAAAAAAGCATCGGCAATATAGCGGTGCTTTTTTTACAATTGCTTCTGGCAGTCCCTTTTTGACGTCTACAATTCCACCTTGTGCAGATGGCTTGTTATTCACTATTTCAGCCATCGCTTGTGGCGAGCAGCGCGTACAGCTCTGGTATCAGCTGAGACCAGGGATATGAGAGTTTATCGGGAATAGCAATCGCACACGCATGCTGATTTGCACCTAAAATGTGCGACGCACTTTTATGTGATCATTAATGGTGCAATTTTTAATGCTGCGAAAATAAAAGTCCTTTAAAAACAATTGCTTGATTTTGGCTTATTTTTTGCTTTTAAATTCCGGATTTTAAAAAGGCGCGTTTTCAGTAGTCAAACTGGTAAACACAAGCGTCAGTTTCAACAAAAAATGATTATTTGGAGAGCGAAATGGAAGCATTAATCTCGGCAAATGATGTGCTGTTTGTATTGCTGGGCGCCATTATGGTGCTTGCAATGCACGCCGGCTTTGCCTTTTTGGAAGTGGGTACCGTCCGTCAAAAAAACCAGGTCAACGCGCTGGTGAAAATCATGGTGGATTTCTGTGTCTCGACCATTGCCTATTTTTTTATTGGCTATAGCATTGCCTATGGCATCCATTTTTTCAGCGGGGCCGAAGTGCTTGCTGCAAAAAATGGCTATGACCTGGTCAAATTCTTTTTCCTGTTAACCTTTGCCGCGGCCATTCCTGCGATTGTCTCTGGTGGCATTGCCGAACGCGCCAAGTTCAACCCGCAACTGGCTGCAACATTCTTGCTTGTCGGCTTTGTCTATCCGTTTTTTGAAGGCATTGCCTGGAACGCCCATTTCGGCTTTCAGGATTGGGTAAAAGCCACTTACGGCGCCAACTTTCACGACTTTGCCGGTTCGGTAGTGGTGCATGCCATGGGCGGCTGGATTGCCTTGCCTGCGGTAATACTGCTGGGCGCACGTAATGGCCGCTATACCAAAGATGGCCGTTTGCATGCGTATCCGCCTTCCAATATTCCCTTCCTCGCTCTGGGTGCATGGATACTCACCGTCGGCTGGTTCGGTTTTAACGTTATGTCTGCACAATCCATTCAAGGCATTTCCGGCCTGGTGGCAGTCAACTCTTTGATGGCACTGGTGGGCGGTACGCTCGCCGCACTGTTGCTGGGTAAAAATGACCCAGGCTTTGTGCATAATGGCCCACTGGCTGGTCTGGTGGCCGTCTGTGCCGGTTCTGATGTCATGCACCCACTGGGCGCACTCGCGACAGGCGTCATCGCAGGAAGTCTGTTTGTCTGGGCGTTTACCCTCACACAAAATCGCCTCAAAATCGATGACGTGCTCGGTGTCTGGCCGTTACACGGCTTATGCGGCGCATGGGGCGGAATCGCGGCCGGTATTTTTGGCGCAACCAGCCTGGGTGGCATGGGCGGCGTCAGCCTGATGAGCCAGCTGGCAGGTACCGCATTGGGTGTAGTCATTGCCTTGGCAGGCGGCACCATTGTCTACGGCCTATTGAAAAAACTGGTAGGTATCCGCCTCGATGCTGAGTCAGAGTTTGATGGTGCGGATTTGAGCATCCATAAAATCCCGTCTGTTTCTGGGGATTAAAGCGTATCAGTGCAAAATATGATTTAAGATAATTAAGTCTGTCGCAAAACGGATTTAAGACAATTAAGTCTGTCGGAGATTAACCAATAAAAAACCTGCCATGAATTTGGCAGGTTTTTTGTTTTACATCTATATGAGAAAAAGAGACTTAACCAACCTCAACCTCTTCGGACATTTCATAAATAGTTAGTCCAATCGACACATCATCAATTTTGGTGATCGTTGGACGATATGGCCGCCATATATTCGAGTAATGATTTATCGATTTCGGATTTTCTCGTTCATCGACATCCAACATATGTATGTCTCTATGATCAGGTGCAATTTGTACCCTGTGACCTAACTGATGTAATGCACAATACAGATTATTGGCAACTTCGAGACCTCTTTCTAAACCCTCTTTTGAAACAAGAAGATCAATGCACAGCTTTTTATAAGGTTTGAGATATTCCCCATGCGACTCTCGAACATTACTGAAGTGCTCTCTGGCTTCTTTGATTAGGCCATATGTCAATAATTTTGACCGTGTCTTATTAGTTTTTGGCTCTGCTGCAGATTCTGGAGCGTACTCTGTTTCACCATCTCTAGACCAGGTGATAGGATCGCCAGGATTGGGGGCAGGAAGTTTTAATTTTTCTGCTTCAATTCCCGCAGATTTAATTGCCCAGTAGCCTTTAGGGGCCTTGGAATATTTAGTTTCTTAAGAATTCGAACGAGATAACTATCAGAGACTCCATACTGTTCAGATACTTTTATAATCGGCTCAGCCCAGATTTGTTCGTAAAGTTTTTCACGGCGGACTGACATAGGTGACTCATTTCCAAAGATATGAATATGAAAAATTCTAATTCGTGAAAATATATTAATATGGAATTTCAAGAATAATAAAGCTTAACGCTCTGAAAAGTAATGAACTTACAAAGTTTAGATGATGTATTTGAACGCCGGATTTTGCGTATTCCAGACTATCAAATAGGTTATGCATGGCAAGTGCATCAGCTGAATGATTTGTGGGAGGAGCTATGTGGGCAGTCACATTGAGATGAATGCGCTTTTATCGACAAACTTTCCCCTCAAATTCACTAAAATTTTTACAAAAAATCAATATCTTAGAGCTGTTGTTTCGACAGACTTAATTATTTATTTTCAATCGTACGAGAAAAAAACCTGTGTTAAACAGGTTTTTTTGTTTCTACGCTGTGCCTGTAAGACGACCGAAGCTAGATCAGCAGCTTGATCATTAACCCCAATGCCCCGCTGACCAGAATCACCAGCATCATATTCAACCTTAACCAAAAGAGCCCAATCGCGGCCAGCAGTGAGAGGGCAATGGCGTAAAAATCGATGGTGCCATGTTGTTCCGCCTGCCAGAACACGTGGTAAGCAAAAAACACGGCAAGATTTAAAATCACGCCGACCACGGCGGCGGTGATGGCGCTCAGCGGGGCGGTGAATTTCAGGTTGCCGTGGGTGGATTCAATAAAAGGTCCGCCCATGAAAATAAACACAAAGCTGGGCAGGAAGGTGAAAAAGGTGACGATGGCTGCTGCCAGTATCGCCGAAGCAAGGGGCGCTTCTGCCCCAAACAGGGGTGTGCCCCAGCCACCGACGAATCCGACGAAGGTGACCACCATGATCAGCGGACCCGGCGTGGTTTCACCCAGCGCCAGGCCGTCTATCATTTGCGTTGGGGTGAGCCAGTGATAATGCTCAACGGCGCCCTGAAACACATAAGGCAGGACTGCGTAGGCGCCGCCAAAGGTCATCAGGGCGGCTTTGGTGAAAAACCAGCCCATCTGGCTGAACGTGCTCTGCCAGCCGTATAGCGCAGTCAGGCTTGCCATGGCTACAAGCCAGATCAGCAGCCCTGTCACGCCAATCATGCGCAGCTTGTGCCAACTGAACCGCGCATGCGCTGGTGGCGGGGTGTCGTCATCGATCAAGGCCTTAACATGGCTTTGAATGGTTGGGCCATGGCTGCCCCCCATCTGAAAGTACTGTGGTGCCATGCGTCCGCCGACATGTCCGAGCAGTGCTGCGATGCAAATAATCAGCGGGAAGGGAAGTTTGAGCAAAAAAATAGCCACGAAGGCCAGTGCAGCAATCGACCACATCACTTTGTTTTTCAGCGCTCGGAGGCCGATACGATAGGCTGCGAATATGACAATGGCCACGATGGCAGGCTTGATGCCATATAACCCCCCAGCCACTGCAGGCACACTCCCATAGGCCATATACAGCCAGCCCAGCGCAGTCAGCAGGAAAAATGCGGGCAGAACAAACAGCACGCCAGCCATGATGCCGCCCCAGGTGCGATGCATGAGCCAGCCGATATAGGTCGCCAGTTGCTGTGCTTCGGGACCGGGCAACACCATGCAGTAGTTCAACGCATGCAGAAAGCGTTTTTCAGAGATCCAGCGTTTTTTCTCAACCAGGTCATGATGCATCATTGCAATTTGACCGGCCGGGCCACCAAAGCTGATGAAGCCGAGTTTCAGCCAGTATAAAAAGGCCTGCTTCAGGGTAATCGGTTCTGGTGCTTTGGGTTGAGGCTGGCGTGTTTGATCTGCTGTGTCCATCGGGATTTATATCTCAAGGCTGCCTGCCGCTCGCGCAGCACATGACTGAAAAGGCTTGGCTATGGCGTTTTATTTTTCCACATTTTTTTAATCATAGCATGACTACCTGAAACGAAAATGGCAGGCATCCTGATCCACAGAACGCTATCAGCGATAGCCTGTGTTTTGATATCGGGATGTATTTGTCAGCGCATGTTTTGCTGGTGAATCCAGTGTGTGAACGCATCTGCAGGCATCGGTTTGGCAATCAAATAGCCTTGCGCAATATCACAACCTAATTCAGATAGCCTGTCCCATTGCGCTTGGGTTTCAACGCCTTCAGCGACGACTTGTTTATCCAGCGCATGCGCAAGCTCAATCGTGGAGCGTACAATCATCAACGACTCTTTGTTTGATAGCATGTTTTGCACAAAGGACTGGTCAATCTTGATGTATTGCACGGGTAACCTTTGCAGATAACTCAGTGAGGAATAACCCGTTCCAAAATCATCAATACTCAAGGGGATACCTTGCGCGCGAAGTAGGTGTAATACCTCTAACGCATGCTGTGCATCTTCCATCACAGAAGATTCGGTGACTTCGATTTCAAGCAGGTCTGCGCCTATGTCCCAGCTGGTTTTCAGTGCCTGGATTCTTTCTACCAGGTCTTCTTCATGTAGATTACGTGCCGACAGGTTGACCGCAATGGGTAATGTCAGGCCAGACTGCTGCCAGCTATGTATCAATGCCATGGCATGGTTAAGTACCCATTGCGTTATGGGTTTGATCAGTCCAATTTGTTCTGCCAGCGGAATAAACTCGGCAGGTGAAATCAAGCCGCGTTCAGGATGATGCCAGCGAGCAAGACCTTCAGCGCCGCAGACTTTGCCTGTCTTGAAGGCTATTTTGGGTTGCAGGTAAAGTGTCAACGCATTTTGGTCTATACTGCGCCGAAGGTCTGCGGCCAATGCCAGGCGGTGTGGCCTGTCTGAATCCAGTGCGTGATCAAACATCTGGTAGCGAACGCCTTTTTTCTTGGCCTGGCGCACTGCAAAATCAGTATGCCGGTAGAGGTCATGCGGGGTGAGTCCATGCTCTGGGAACATGGCAATCCCGATTTTTGCAGAGATATCCAGTGCGATGCCCGAGACTGTAATCGGTGCTGCCAAATGTGTCTCGAGGTGACTGACCAGGGCGAGTGCATCTTTTTTATCGGCGTGGTTGCACAATAAAATGGCAAACTCATCTCCACGTAAACGGCCTATGTGGCTGTTGGCTGGCGCGACCAGTTTTAACCGTTCGGCAAATTCTATAAGTACCTGGTCACCTTTGCTAAAGCCAAGCGCATCATTGATCTCGCTTAACTTTTCTATATTGATTTGTACCAGTGCAAAAGACTGTGCAAGCTGCTTTCCTGATTCAATGCTTGCAGTCAGCAGGTCAGTAAACTGCGCCTCGTTCGGTAAGCCGGTGAGCGCATCAAAATGCGTCAGTTTGTAGAAGGCCAGTTCAGCCAGTTTGCGGTCTGTGATATCCGCAATCAACACATAATAGCCGCAAATGGCACCTTCCGAATCCATGGTGGGCACATAGTTGACCATTTGCCATACATCCGGAAATGGCTCCCAGTCATAACTGATAGACTGGCCTGACAGTACCTGCCTGATATAAGCAGCGACTTTTTTATAGCGCCTGGCGCCCAGCACCTGCTTAACGCTGAGGCCTTCAATCTGCGCGGCTCCTGAAGCAAACCTGTCGATATACCTTTGATTGGCGTAGACATATCGTTGCTCTGCATCGACATAGGCAATCAGGGCAGGTACATTGTCGGATACCTTGCGTAAGTTTTCTGCGCTGGTACGCAATTCTGCGGTACGTTTTTCCACCTCTTTTTCCAGGCGGCTGTTGTGGGCCTGAATCTCGCGCTCGGCCTGCCGTTCCAGGCTGACATCCCTGAATACCAGTACGACGCCAACCACTACTCCGTTGACATCAAGAATGGGGGCGGCGCTGTCTGCAATGGGTGTCAGCTTGCCTGTGCGGTCTGCCAGTACAGTGTTTTTCTCCAGGCCATGGACTGACCGGGTTTCGATTGCTTTTTGCACAGGAATGAAAGCGGGCTGTCTGGTCAACGCGTTGTATATCTTGAATACCTCTTCAATGAAAAGGCCTTCGGCTTCTGCAAACGGCCATCCGGTGAGCTTTTCTGCAATCGGGTTCATGCGGGTGATGCGCCCCTCAATATCGGTCGCCATGACCGCGTCGCCAATGGAATGCAGGGTGGTGGATAGCCTGTTCTCGTTCTCCGCCAGCGCTTTACGGCTTTGGTAGAGGTCTTTCAGTTGCTTTCTGATGAGTAAAAAGGTGGAAACAAGCAGTGCCAGCAACAATGTACAGGCAACAATCACGGCAGCAATGCTCAATCGCTTGGTATGTGCCTGTGCGATCAGGCGCTGGTTCAGCAAATACCGTTCCTCGCTTTCGATCTCCAGCCATAAGCCATAAATACGTTCACGGGTTTCCTGCAATGGCGTGTTGGCAATATAGGCATTGGCGGCGGCAGCCCCATGATTTCTTCGCAACATCACCATATGGCTTGAAATGGCCAGGCGTTCATTAATCACTGCGCGCAGTTGTTGCCAGCGTCGCTGCTGGCGAGGATTGTCTATTGTCGCCTGCCTGATGTGTTGCAGTGATTTTTCTCTGAGCTGGATGATTTTGTCACGTTCGATGATGTGCTGTTCATCTCCCGTCATTCTGTAGCTTTGTGTACTTAATTCTATTTGAATGGTATCGGACCGCGCCTGGACAACGCTATTCAGAACTTCGTAGCTGTGTTGCACCCAGGTGATGGCATTGGAAGCGTTGCTGGAGAGTTGTAGTGCCACCATGGTCAGGATGAGCACGATCAGGCAGGCGATACTGAATGCTGACAACAGTTTCTCATGAAATTTGTTATAAGCCTCCACCATGACTCCATGTTGTGGGTATCGTTTAAACGCATTGTAATTCAGTTATGTGCGTATTGAAAATACTCACTTACCTGGTTAATCATATTCGTGATCTGGCATGTCACAAGGCGATTTTCCAATAGAGTCAATATGGTATTTCTTAATACCATTGCCAAAGTGGCCGGGACGTTTAAACGCCAGCCATGGGCCGCATGCTGTGACTGTTTAACCCTGGCTGCTTGGCTTGTCGGCTGTCATCACCATATAGCCCGCATCGCGCCAGGCATCGATGCCACCCGTTAATGGACGGATATTGCGATAGCCACGGTCTATCAGTTTTTTGGCAACTTTGGCAGCAGTCACTTCGTTTGGGCATGAACAATACAGCACGACCGGGTCATCGGTTTCAATGTCGATATTAAAGCTGTCACTGTCTTCCAGCGTGACAAAATGTGCCCCGGGAATCCAGCCGTCTTCAATTAGGTGTTTGGCGCGGGTATCGATAATCACGGGTGGTTTGTCGGTGGTCAGTAGCGTGTTGAGTTCGTTGACACTGATGCGGGCCATATGCAGGCTTTTCATAAAGCGGTGCCTGTCCCACCATTTGGCGGCAATAAAGGCGGCCAGCAGGGTGAATACCAGCAATGCGCCCCATTTACCCATGTCGACCAGGGTATTGAGGACGTCATCAATGGCCGAGCTGAATATCATGCCCAGCCATAGCGCGGAACCTGCCCATAGCGCCGCACCCAGCCCATCCATCATGACAAACACCCAGAATCGGGTGCCGGATGACCCCGCCAGTGCACTCGAAATAGAGGCGAAGCCCGGAATAAACTTGCACACCAGCAATGCCGGTGGACCAACCTTCTGGTAGAGCGATTCAGTTTGCCTGACGCAGGTATCCGGCGAGAGCGAAATTTTACAGAGCTTGCCCATGATGCGTTTGCCATAGCGGCGTCCGGCAAAATACCAGCTGCTATCGGCAATCAGCGCCGCCAGCACGGCAATCGCCAGCATCAGGCCAAGGCTATATTGGCCATTGCCAATGAGTACTCCGGCAAACAGCAGTGTGGGGTAGGCCGGGAGTGGCAAGCCCAGCTGTTCCAGCAAGACGCTGGCAAATACGATGACCAGCCCGAATTGCTGGATCAGTTCAAGGATGGTGTGCATGGGCGTGGCTCAGGGTTGGCTGGATAGGGTACATCATGATGGCTGAACATTGACATAGGATACACGGAATAAGTGGCTCCGCGAGCACATTGCGGCGTTGCGCGGTACGCGAAACCTCGCTGTACACCACGTACTATCTCGGTTGCTGCGTTCCGTGCGCCTTGCACTTTATCTCGCTCGCTCACTTATTCGGTGTATCCATAGGCGGAAGCCGTTGCGCTGGGCGCAGTGATCAGCGCAGCGCGCAAGGTATTGGCTTCATCGAGCGGGCTCTTGCCAAACATGCGTTTGAACTCACGGCTGAATTGCGAGGCGCTTTCGTAACCCACCTTGCTGGCGGCGAGGGTGGCCGAAATGCCATCCTGAATCATGAGTAGCCTGGCTTTATGCAGACGCGTCATTTTCAGGTACTGGATGGGCGAGGTGGCCGTCACCTCTTTAAAGGCGGCAAAAAAGGCTGGCACGCTCATGGCGGATTCCGAGGCCAGTGTTTCAACATTTAAATCATCGGCATATTCGCTGTGGATCAGGCGCAGCGCTTTGCTGACCTTGCCCAGGCTGTGATGGCTGTGCAATGCCGCCAGAATGGCCGAGGCCTGCGCCGATTTTAATACCCGGTAATGAATCTCCCGCAGGATGGCTTGCCCGAGAATAGCGGTTTCCGTTTTCGAGCTGAGGCACTCCAGCAGGCGCACGACCGCATTGGACAGTTGCGCATCGAGCGGTGTGGCGGTGATGCAGCAGCGGCAGTGGCTTTCAACCACGGGCGCCTGCGCCAGTGTCATGAGCAGTTCGGCCAGCGTGGCCGGATTGATGCGGATGGAAATAGCCAGCAGTGGCTCTTCCACCGAGGCGATGGTTTCGCTTTCAAACGGCAGCGGGACTGACAGCACCAGAAACTGCTGCGGATTGTATTGATAGACCTCGTCACCTAAATAGCCGATTTTTTTGCCCTGGCAGACAAACACAATGCTGGGTTCGTAGAGTACCGGGCTGCGCGCAATCGAACGATTCCAGCGCATGAGTTTCACACCTTCCAGCGCCGTCAGCGTAAAGCCCTCGGTCGGGGCCAGCTTGCCGAGCAGCGCAATGGTGCGCACTCTGTCATGCTCATACCAGCAGTCTGGATTGCTCATTTTTACTAGGTTTAATAATATTCAGGCATTAATAATAGAATTAACTGGTAAAAATTTCCAGAGGTTTGATAGAAATAGGCAATGATTAAAGATGAATGCCTATTCAATATGTCCGATAAGGGGCATAGACTTTCATTGCGACATTTGTAGTCGTCATCATTTAACCATCATGCCTGAGTCGGCATGATGCAATACAAGGAGAGATGCATGTATCCATTCACACAAGGGTCGCCACGCATTGTGCTGGCGGCCTTGCTGGCCAGTGTTTCGCTATCGGCCGTTGCCGATGTCAACGATGTGCGCGCCAATTTGCACAAACTGCATGTGCCCGCCGGTTTTCAGGTGGAGGTGTATGCCGAGGTGCCGGGCGCCCGCCAGATGGCACTGGGCACGAACGGCAACGTATATGTGGGGACGCGTGGCAATAAAGTGTATGCCGTGGTCGATAAAAACAAGGACCACAAAGCGGATCAGGTGGTGGCGATTCTGGATGACCTCAAGGTGGGTAACGGGGTCGCCATGGTCGATGGTCATTTATATGTTGCCGAGCAACACCGCATTACGCGCTATGCCGCGCCTGACTTTGACCTGACCTTGCCCTTCAAGCAAATGCGGGAAGTCATTTATGAACAGTTGCCAGACAAAGCCCATCACGGCTGGCGTTACCTGGCCGTCGGGCCGGATAACAAGCTGTATGTGACGGTCGGTGCGCCTTGCAATATTTGCGACCCACAGGGCAATGAAGCCTCCATCTTGCGCATGAACGCGGACGGTTCGCAGGTAGAAACTTATGCAAAAGGTGTACGCAACTCGGTGGGGCTGGATTTTCAGCCTGGCACAGGCACGCCGTTTTTTACCGATAATGGCGTGGACCTGATGGGGGCAGATATACCTAACGATGAGTTGAACGCCGCGCCTACCGCCGGGTTGCATTTCGGCTTTCCGTTTTATGCCGGTGGCGATGCACGTCAGGCTGACTGGCAAGCCAAAACGCCACCTGCCAAGGTCACGTTTCCGGTGGCCCGGTTCCAGGCACACAGTGCCAATCTGGGTTTCAAGTTTTACAGCGGCAAACAGTTTCCGGCCGAATACACTGGCAATGCAATTATTGCCCAGCATGGCTCCTGGAACCGCAAGCAGCCGGTGGGCTATCAACTGGTGCGCGTCACTTTTGATCAGCAGCATCAGGTCAAGGACACACAAGTCTTTATTGATGGCTGGCTGAGTGCGGAAGGTGAAATGTGGGGCAGGCCCAATGATGTGTTGCAATTACCGGATGGCTCGCTGCTGGTGTCGGATGACTTTAACGGTGTGATTTACCGGGTGAGTTACGATGGCAAAGCCAATACAAAACACACTTCGAGCAGTGCCACTACTAACGCCGGACAGGTGATTGAAGGCTTCGCAATGCCCGAGTCCGTATTTGCCGCGCCAGATGGCAGCCTGTATGTGTCTGAAATTGGCGAGTTTGGCAAAAATGGCGATGGCATCATCAGCAAAATTGCGGCAGATGGCAGCAAAACGGTATTTGCCCAAGGCTTGAATGACCCCAAGGGATTGGACATGTTTGACGGGCAACTGGTGGTGGCCGATGTGGACCAGGTGGTAAAAGTCGATGCGCAAGGCAAAGTCACCGTGCTTGCGGCAGCCAGTGCTTTTCCTGCCAAACCGGTATTTTTGAATGACATTGAAATTGACGGGCTGGGCAATGTGTATGTGTCTGACAGTGGTGATGACAACGGCAAAGGGGCTGGCATTTATAAAATTGATGTGCACGGCAAAGTGACGCAGCTGTTGAAAGCCAATGCCGGCATCAAGCGCCCGAATGGCCTGCTGATGGATGGCCCGCATGCCATGCTGGTGGCAGATTTTGGTACAGGCAAACTGTTCAGAGTCAGCCTGCAGGGCAAGAAAGCGCTAGTCAGTCTGTTAAACCAGGGCTTTGGCGGCGCTGATGGCCTCGTGCGGGATGCCAATGGTGTGCTGTATGTGAGCGACTGGGCCAATGGTAAGGTCTGGCAACTGCTGGAACCCAAAGCCACCCCACAACTGATGATTCAGGGCTATCAGTCAGCAGCCGATATCAGCATTTCGCAGGATGGCAAAGTGTTGCTGGTGCCGGACATGAAAGCGGGTCAGTTGCACTCTGTTTTTCTGCACGAATGACCTATCCACTCCAGCGTGTTTGAAAATAACAAGCCCGGCATGTTGCCGGGCTTGTTATTTCTCGTCATATATTAAACGTGATGTTTCTCAAAGCGTTGCAATACATGACTGGTCATGCCTTTGGCCAGTTCTTCCTCCCCAAAGAATACCGTGCTGCCATACTCTTTTTGCAGACGCTGGTATTCCTCTTCATGGTGGGTACGAATCACGACTTCAATATCGGGTTTTAACTGTTTGGCAATATCGACAATCTTGCGGATATCCATGGCGTCTGGCGTGGCAATGATCAGCATGGCGGCGTGAGCAATATGCGCCTGTATCAACACCATGGGGTCAGCCGCATTGCCGGACACCGCAGGCTGGTCGTTTTTGCGCAGTTTTTCAACCAGCTCACGGTTTTGCTCAGCCACGACAAATGGAATGCCATGCGCCTGCAGTGATTGCGCGATGCGCTTGCCGACGCGGCCATAGCCGACCAACACGATCTGGCCTTCCAGAAACTTGCGCTCGGTGGTCATGGGCAGTTCGCCATAGGGGTCCATGCGCAAAGAAAGGCTACGCGCAAAATCAGACTTGTTGATCAGCCAGTTTGAAAGCGGTTTGATCGAAGCAAACACTACCGGATTTAAGGCAATGGAGATCAGTGCACCCGCCAGCACCAGGCTCATGCCGTCCTGTGACATCAAGCCTAATGAGACACCCAAGCCTGCCAGAATAAAGGAAAATTCACCAATTTGGCCGAGGCTGGCCGCTACCGTCAGCGCGGTATTCAGCGGGTAACGCAGCGCAAGCACGATCAGTACTGCGGCCAGTGATTTACCGATAATGATAATAGCGACCACGGCGAGCACCTGTTCCGGCTGCTTGATCAGGATGGACGGGTCAAACAGCATGCCGACCGCCACAAAAAACAGGACGGCAAACGCATCGCGGAAGGGCAGGGAATCTTCAGCGGCGCGGTGACTGAACTCGGATTCCCGCATGATCATACCGGCAAAGAACGCACCCAGTGCAAATGACACATGAAACAGGGCCGAGGCAAAAAATGCAACGCCGATGGCGACTGAAATCACGGTCAGCGTAAACAGTTCGCGTGAGCCGGTGCCCGCCACATACCAGAGCAGCCAGGGCAATACACGCTTACCGACCACCAGCATCACCGCGACAAAGCCGGTAAGCTCCACAAAGGTAATCGCCAGCGTTTGCCAGATGGGTGTGGCTTCAGTCGCAGCATCCACCGCATGCCCGCCGAGTAATCCAGCCAGGGCCGGCATCAGCACCAGTACCAGTACCGTGACCATGTCTTCCACCACCAGCCAGCCCACTGCAATTTTGCCGTTCATGCTCTCGAGGATGCGTCTGGATTCCAGCGCCTTGAGCAACACCACCGTACTGGCGCAAGACAGCGACAGGCCAAAGACGAGGCCGTGACCCGCATTCCAGCCCCAGTAATGTGCGACCAGCATGCCGAGCAGGGTGGCCAGCGTCATTTGTACCAGCGCGCCGGGCAGCGCGATGCGCTTGACCGACATTAAGTCCTGCACCGAAAAGTGCAGGCCGACGCCGAACATCAGCAGCATGACGCCGATTTCGGACAGCTGCGAGGCAATTTCAATGTCGGCAACGAAGCCCGGTGTGGCCGGTCCGATCATCACCCCTGCAAACAGGTAACCAATCAGGGCGGGAAATTTGAGTTTTTCTGCGATCAGTCCAAAGATCAATGCCAGTGCAAACGCAACTGCAATCGTGGTAATCAGGCTAAGGTTATGGTCCATGACAATGGTTTCTTTAAGTTGTTTTTATATACGCCAAAGCGCGAGTTAAGTAGCTGGCTGGCTACGCAGCCTGTGTTGACTGACCTTGTTCAGGCCAAAAAGTTGAAATTTTTATTGAGATCAATATATTTGCCCATATCTTGCCGCAAGGCAGGGGTGTCGTCAATCGTTCAACGCTGGCTGTGTATCAGGCAAGTGTACTTTGTCAGTGAGGTTCAGAAGGGCATGGAAAGCCGTTGCAAGCCATACTCACACAGTTGTTCTGCCCGTTGCCAGCGTTCTGATTCAGTCAGGTCGCCAAAATAAACCACACTGAATACCCCTTCTATCATTGACAGGCAGTAAAGATTGACCAGATTCGAATCAGCCTCTGGTGGCAATTCACCTTGAGACAGGGCCTGTTGGAGTAGTTGATCAATGTGGGCGATACGCTTCTTCTCCCAGGCAAACCGTAAATGCAGCAGTTCGGGAGAATCATCAATTCCGACATACAGGAAGAACAATACGCGCTGGATGGAACTGGGTTCAATATAGCTGCGTATTTCAAACAAGCAGTATTGTTTGAGGTTGGCTAGTGCAGTCAACTCCGCTTGGTTCTGAAACGGTGAGACTTGCTGTATCACGCGCTCTGCCATGGCCGTGGCCACTTCAAGTTTGCCTTTGTAGTGCCCGTAAACGGCACCTCGGGAGAGGTGCGCCGATTCGGCAATATCCGCCATGGTCGCCAGCGTAAAGCCTTTGCGGTAAAACACATGTTCAGCCGCATCCAGAATCTGGTCGCGGGTTTTTTGTGCATCTTCTTTGGTTTTTCTAGCCATGGCTTATCGCGGCAGCATGAGATTTAAGCATGCCAGCATGATACCAAAAAATAATTAATCAGTCATGATTGATTAATTATTAAGTCGCAGATAGAATATTGCTATCCATACGATTTAAAGGCAGGTCCATGTCCCGTTTTTTGTCCCGTTTTTCACCAGCTTCGCTCGCACTTTGTGCATTCTTCCTTATGCAAATATCTGCGTGTAGCAAGCAGGAGGCGCCTGCCCAGGCCGAAGCTGCATTACCCGTGGTCGATGTGGTGACAGTGCGCACCGCCAATATTCCCGATGAAGCGGAGTTACCAGGCCGGGTGGAGGCCTACCGCATTGCCGAGGTACGTGCACGTGTATCCGGCATTGTTGCCAAGCGCTTGTATCAGGAAGGCCAGGTCGTCAAGGCAGGAACGCCGCTATTCCAGATTAATCCCGAGCAGTTACAGGCCGCCAGGATGGAGGCCGAAGCGGAGTTGGCCCGCATGGAAGCTAACCTGACCAATGCCAATGACAAACTGCAACGTTACCAGGCCCTGGTGGGTGACCAGTCGGTGAGCCAACGTGACTACCGTGCCGCCCAGGCTGAAGCGCAACTGGCGAAAGCAGAGCTTGCTTCTGCGCAGGCGAAACTGAATCGCGCCAGGCTGGACTTAGGCTATGCCAATGTCACGGCGCCGATTGATGGCGTGGCCCGTCGTGCGCTGGTCACCGAAGGGGCGCTGGTCGGTAAGGATGAAGCGACCCACCTGACCACGGTCGAACAGGTGAATCCTGTATACGTCAATTTTTCCCAGTCATCCTCTGAGGTGTTTGCGCTACGCAAGGCGCTGCGTGATGGCCAGTTGAAAGGCAACGACGGGCAGTTCAAGATTGCCTTGCTGCTGCCGGATGGCTCCGAATATGCCAAAGCCGGAAAACTGTCTTTTTCGGATGTTTCCGTGAACCAGACGACGGATTCTGTCGTCATGCGCGCCATTTTTGAAAACCCGCAGCAGGAGTTGATGCCAGGTGCCTATGTCAGGATCAAGATCCGCCAGGCCACCAATCCGAATGCCATCCTGATTCCCAGAGATGCACTGATTCGTGACCAGTTTTCAACGCGGGTATGGGTAGTGAACGCGAAAAATGCACTGGAGTCGCGTGAAGTACAGACCGGCCGCGTGATCGACAAGCAATGGGTCATTGAGCAGGGCCTGCAAGCCGGTGAGCAAGTGGTGGTGACCAACGCCGCGACGCAAACAGCGGGCGCCAAAGTCACCCCCAAACAGGTGAATGCCAAAGACAACATCACCAAAGCCGTGGCCCCTTAAACCGGGCGGCACGCATCAACCCTTTATATGAGGACATTGGCCCATGAGCCGTTTTTTTATTGATCGCCCCATTTTTGCCTGGGTGATTGCCATCCTGATTGTGCTGGCTGGCCTGATCGCGATTAAACAATTACCGATTGCGCAATATCCCGATATTGCGCCTCCAGTCGTCAATATTGCCGCGACTTATCCAGGGGCCTCGGCCAAGGTCGTTGAAGAAACCGTGACCTCGATTATTGAGCGCGAGATGAACGGCATGCCGGGCCTGATGTATGTCTCAGCTACCAGTAATGTGGGCATGGCTTCGATCAGCGTGACCTTCCGCCAGGGCACCAATCCTGATCTGGCTGCGGTCGATGTGCAAAACCGCCTGAAAAGTGTCGAGGTACGCCTGCCGGAAATCGTGCGTCGCAGTGGCATCATGGTGGAAAAATCCGCTGACAGCTTTCAGCTGATTGTGTCACTGACCTCGGAAGATAACCGTTACAGCGAGATTGACCTTGGCGAGCTGTCATCGGCCACGGTGATGCCTACGCTCAAACGTGTGCAAGGCGTGGGTAAAGTGCAGTCATTCAGCCCGGAATACGCCATGCGCATCTGGCCCGATCCGCAAAAAATGGCGGGCCTGAATGTGGGCGTCAGTGAAATTGTGGCTGCCTTGCGCAGCTACAATACCCGCCTCACTTTAGGCCAGGTGGGCGCCGGTGGGGTGCCGGAAGGCACGCCCCTGAGTGTGTCACTTGAAGCCGAAGCCACGCTGAAAACCGTAGACGACTTTGCCAATGTGCCGATACGCACGCAGGCCGATGGTTCGGCATTGCTGGTTAAAGATGTAGCGAAAGTGGAGCTGGGCAGCAGTGATTACACCTACAGTTCACGCGTCAACGGCAAGAATGCCGCCGGGATGGCGATCAAGCTGGCACCGGGCTCCAATGCGGTTGAAACCATCAAGCGGGTCAAGGTCGCGATGGAGCAGATGCAGCCGTATTTTCCGCCCAATGTCGCGTTTCAACTCTCGTATGACTCCTCTGCATTCGTTTCGATTTCGATCAAAAAGGTGATCCAGACCCTGGTCGAAGCCGTTGTGCTGGTATTTCTGGTCATGTACCTGTTCATGCAGAATTTGCGGGCGACCCTGATCCCGACCATTGTGGTGCCGATTGCCCTGATGGGGACGTTTGCCGTCATGTACTGGCTGGGCTACTCGATTAACGTGCTGACCATGTTTGGCGTGGTATTGGCGATTGGCATTCTGGTAGATGATGCCATTGTGGTGGTCGAAAATGTCGAGCGGCTGATTGTGGAGGAGGGCTTGTCTGCCTACGATGCCACGGTTAAAGCCATGTCGCAGATCAGTGGCGCCGTGGTCGGCATTACCGCCGTCTTGGTTTCGGTGTTTATCCCCATGGCCTTCTTCAGCGGCGCAGTGGGCAATATTTACCGCCAGTTTTCGTTGGCACTGTCAGTCTCCATCAGCTTCTCGGCTTTTCTGGCGCTCTCGCTCACACCGGCCTTGTGCGTCACGTTGTTACGCCACGAGTCAGGCAACAAAGCCCGCTTTTTTGTCTGGTTTAACCGTAGCTTTCAGCGGCTCACCGAGCGATACAATCAGTTGACTGCTGGCCTGCTGCACAAGCCCTTGCGCTGGCTGGTGGTGTTCGCCCTGATTGTGACGCTGGTCGGCTTTTTATTCATGCGCCTGCCGAGTGCATTTTTGCCGGAAGAAGATCAGGGTAACTTCATGGTCATGGTGTCATTGCCGCAAGGCGCTACGCTGACAGAAACGGCCAAAGTCCTGGGCGACATGAGTGCCTACATTCAGGCACATGAGCCGGTGGATATTATCTTTGAAGTGAGCGGCTTCAGTTTTTATGGCACCAGCACCAATAGCGGCATGCTGTTCATTACCCTCAAAAACTGGGCTGAACGGCCAAAAGCCGAGCAACAGGTGCAGGCGATTGTCGATCGCGTCAATCAGAAATTCTTTGGTCGCCCCAATTTAAGTATCTTTGCCATGAATGCACCGCCATTGCCCGAGCTGGGCAGCGTGGGCGGCTTTGACCTGCGCTTGGTGGATAGAGCCAGTGTCGGGATAGAGACGTTGATGCAGGCACGTGACCAGTTGCTGGCAGAGTCGACCAAGCATCCGGAGCTTGCGAATGTGCTGTTTGCCGGTTTGTACAATACGCCGGTGGTAAATATGCAGCTTAACCGCAGCAAGGCCAATGCGCTTGGCATATCGCTGGATGAAATCAACGATTCGCTGGCCACGCTGCTGGGTTCCAATTATCTGGGCGATTTTGTCTATGGCAACCAGGTGCGCCGTGTAATAGTGCAGGCCGATGGCAAACAGCGGCAAACGCTGGAGGATATCAAGAAAATCCGCCTCAAAGCCGCCGATGGCAGTCTGGTACCGCTGTCTTCCATTATGACGCTGGATTGGGGCATGGGCACGCCGCAACGCACGCGGTTTAACGGCTTCCCGTCCTTTAACATCAACGGGGGAGCTGCCCCAGGCTTTAGCAGTGGCGAGGCCATGCAAACCATGGAAAAACTGGTGCAAGGCCTGGGCAAGGGCATTGGGTTTGAATGGGCCGGGCAATCGCTGGAAGAAAAACAGTCGGGCAGTCAGGCAACCATATTATTTGGCCTGTCTATCCTGATTGTGTTTCTGGTGCTGGCGGCTTTGTATGAAAGCTGGGCGATTCCGTTTGCGGTGATGCTGGTCGTGCCGCTGGGGGTGTTGGGTGCGTTGCTGGGCGTGACCATCCGTGGCTTGCCTAACGATATTTATTTTAAAGTCGGCTTGATTGCGACGATTGGCTTGTCAGCCAAAAACGCCATCCTGATTGTCGAGTTTGCCCGCGAACACGTGTTGCAAGGCATGCCGCTGATACAGGCCAGCCTGCTGGCCGCCAAAGAGCGCTTGCGCCCGATTGTGATGACCTCGCTGGCGTTTGGCGTCGGTGTGATTCCGCTGGCATTCTCAACCGGTGCAGCCTCTGGTGCGCAAGTGGCCATCGGCACCAGCGTGCTCGGTGGCATTATCACAGCCACCTTGCTGGCGATCTTTTTTGTGCCGTTGTTTTTTATTGTGGTGGGGCGCTGGATGAAAAAGCCAGCTTCCCAGCAAGGGGTGACCCATGAAGTCTAGTCGTAACCAACGCCGCCTGGCAGCGCTTATCACGCTGGCATTGTCTGTCAGCAGCTGTTCGCTGATGCCTGAGTATTTCCGTCCCGCCGCGCCAGTGCCTGAGGCTTACCCAGGCCAGCCAGCGGCTGACACGGTGACCAATGTGCCTGTCACTGAGGCGCCGCCACTCACCTGGCAAACGTATTTCCCCGATGCCGATTTGCAGCAACTGATACAAGTGGGCTTAGCGCATAACCGTGACCTGAAAACCGCTGTGCTACGCATGGACGAAGCCAAAGCCAACTACGGCATACAAAAAGCTGACCGCCTGCCGACCATACAGGGCAACCTCAACTATGACCGTAGCCGCACCGTCTTCAGTTCCAGCCAGGCATTTGAGGCCGAGTTGTACCGCGTTGGCGTCGGTATTTCAGACTATGAAGTCGATGTGTTTGGCCGTGTGAAAAGTCTGACGCAATCTGCGCTGGAGCAATACCTCGCAGTAGCTGAAAACCGGCAAGCCGTACAAGCCACACTGATTACTGAAATTGCCACGCAGTACGTCAACCTGTTGACCTTGCATGCGCAAATCAAACTCACGCAGCAAACACTGGATGACCGCAAGCAAACCCTGCAACGCACTCAACGCCGCTTTGAAGTCGGCCTCGATCAAGTGCTGGATGTCAAAGCCGCGCAAATCCAGGTTGAGCAAGTGCAGGCACAACTCGCGCAATGGCAGCGCCAACTCGCCACCACGCAAAATGCCCTGTATTTGCTGCTGGGTGAGCCTACACAGCGTACGCCCTTGCCAGTCAAGCCGCTAGAGGCCTTAAAACTGGCCGATGTCACGCCCGGCTTGCCTTCTACTTTACTCACGCGTCGCCCCGATATCCGCGCCGCCGAACATCAGCTCAAAGCCGCCAACGCCAATATCGGCGCTGCACGGGCCGCGTTTTACCCGCGCCTGCAACTCACCACCAATGTGGGTTTGGTCAATTCAGACTTCTCCAAATTGTTCTCGGATACAGGCAGCAACTACTGGGCCTTCAGCCCGCAACTGGTGCTCCCGATCTTTAACTATGGTCGCAACAAAGCCAATCTCAACCTTGCGCAAACCCGCGAGCGCATTGAAGTGGCCAATTACGAAAAAACCATCCAGACTGCGTTTAAAGAAGTGATGGATGTGCTTAGTACACGCACAGTGATTGCCGAAGAGTCTGCCGCCAGAGCGCGTTTGCGCGAACTGGAAAGCAGCCGCTTGCAACTGGTGAAACGCAAGCTTGATCAGGGGCTGGTGACGTATCTGGAGTTGCTCGATGCGCAGCGTAGCGTATTGGATGCACATTCGCAGGCGTTGCAAATACAGCAGCAGGCGTTGCAGAATCAGGTGGGGTTGTATAAAGCGCTGGGTGGGAGTTAGATTTTCACAAAAAGCGTGATTGACGGGTTTATGTTTGTATTTTAGGATGGGCTAAAATTTAATAACAATATGAAAATGTTAAATAAATCTCTTAAACCTTCAATCAAAAAAGCATTAATGACGCAAGGTTTTGCGTCATTTAGGATGCCTACTTTACGTTAGGCTTCACAGATGCGGCGTATCCGCGAACTCATAGCGCAAGTTCAAGTCTCACACCCCCAGGATCGGTTCTTTGACAGGATCGAGCAGACTTGGGCTGCGGTCCGTCAGGCGCGAGCGCAATACGCCGCGTTCGACCGAGCGCTGCAAACATTAGACGAACAGTCTTGGGCAGAGCTGAAGAGCAAAGCTGTGAAGCACTTCTTGGATCACAGGAAGGGGCAGTTGAAGCAAGGCTTTTTTAACCAACTGAACGAGGCTTTCGCGTATCAATACCTCAGCCGACGCGGCTACACAGGAATCACGGTCTTGCGCGAAAATGGCAAGGTGACGCCTGACCTCAGGTACATGGCTCGAGGGGAAGCTGCATTCTGCGAAGTGAAAACAATTGGAATCTCACAGGAGCAACTCGCACGCTGGGAAGCGGGCGGCGCATTCTCAGGCTCAATCTACAGCGAGCTATCTACTGGGTTCCTCAACAAGCTCGACAGCACCATATCGACGGCCTGGAACCAAATCACGGCCCAAGGTGCGAGCGGATTCATCTACTTGGTTGTGCTTTTCGACGACTTCACGCTCATGCACTATGAGAGATATCGTGCACAAATACAGCGTCAAATTGATGCGCACGAGGCGCCGTCAATCTTCGTCAAGGTCGGCCTGCTCGGTCAACGCAGAATATCCAAGTCGCCTGCCTAGGACGAGTGAAGCCTAACCTATCGCTCAACCGGACCCGCTACGGCGCTTGCCTCCGCAGGCCGGTTAGCTCGAACGTTAGGCCCCAGCCAAGTAGGGTGGGGAACTCGTTGCCCACGCGGTAAAACTCACGCACAATTCCACCATGTCACGTTATCGTCGCGCCAATACTGCTGGAGCCACTTACTTTTTCACTGTTGTGACTTACCGTAGGCAAAGATTTCTTTGTGATGAGGATGTGCGTGATGCGTTAAAACATGCCATCCAAAAAGTCCGCACTGACCATCCTTTTACAATCGACGCATGGGTTTTGTTGCCTGACCATATTCATTCCATATGGACGCTACCACCCAATGATGCAAACTTTGCGCTTCGTTGGCAACTCATCAAACGCTATGTGAGCCGTGCTTGCGGTGCGCGTTTAAACCATACTGAATGGATGTCAGCATCCAAAACAAAACATCGTGAATCGACCATTTGGCAACGCCGTTATTGGGAGCATCAAATTCGCGATGATAATGATTATGCAAAACATATGGATTATTTGCATTTCAACCCGCTTAAGCATGGCTTAGTGAGCAATGTGAAAGATTGGCCTTATTCAACATTTCACCGATATGTTAAAGCGGGCGTTTATGATGAGCATTGGGGTGTTGGGCTAGATTTTGTGGAAGGAGCGTTTGGTGACGGATAACGAGCATTTATGCGTGGGCAACGAGTTGCCCACCCTACAGACCCAGCGCATGCTAAATTTTAACCGTAATAAGCTTGCTCTTGGCATCAGTATTGTTGCACTCACTGTAGTCATGATCGTTTGGGTTGATCTGTTCACCTTTTCAAAGGCAGTTCATTTGCCGCAGTGGGCCGATGCTCTTCCATGGCCCATATTTGCGCCTTCTTTTCTTGTCTTTTTTAGTCTCATTCCCGCAGCATTTGGCACTGATACTTTTGCAAATGCATACAAAGCAATCATCTTTTCGTTACTGGTGTGCCCACTTGCAGCAGTAGTTGCTTATGCGCTTAATCCGCTCTACCAAACCCGGTTTCTCCCTGCGAATGCGTTATTCAACTATTTCTGGGTTATCGGATTTCATTGCTTGATACCAGCAATTTTACTTTTGGCGGTTCGGGCAATTGTTTATTTCACGCGTCAACGGTTCAATTAAGACAATTAATGGCGGGCAGTCCACATTATTACTATCCAGAAACTAAATGCCTCAATCACTTCTATAGTTATCTGTATCCTTATTTATAACCATTACAGCCCACGTAGGGCGTACCAGACTGCGGTACGCCGAACGATAGCAATCACCAATCAAACCTTTGCAATGCCGTCATGGCATAAAGCGCTACTTAATTTATTTATACTAAACCTGCCAGTGTTTTCTATGTTTACTGAAAAAACACGATTTGGTATTAACTGAATGAAGCCAAGTAGATATGGGCTTTTCTCGTGTAGAGGAAGTCTAAGTGATATGGTTGCCTTATCCGTTTAAATGCAGCGGATGGTTCAAGGCGGTGCGCCTCAACATATTAATCATTAATGGACTACTTAATGACCTAAAGGTAGATGCAATATAGTCATATTTGGAAATTAAAATTAATAAAGAATAAATGGGGATCTTTATGCACAAACTCGCTGGATATTTAATTCTTTTATCATTGAACTCGCACTTGGCATTTGCCGGTGTCAATGAGGGCGTGATCGCTTTCCAAAACAAAGATTTTAAGACTGCAATCCGAGAGTTTAAGATAGCTGCCGAACAAGGGGATGCGCAAGCACAAGATGCGCTGGGATATATGTATTCTGCTGGAATTGGCGTTGAGCCAAATGGAGTAGAGTCATTTACCTGGTATCGAAAATCTGCTGATCAGGGAAATGCATCAGCACAGGCTGGTTTGGCACATCTGTATGAAATTGGAATGGGCGTCAAGGTCGACCAGCAGCAGGCATTTGAGCTTTATCGTAAAGCCGCTGAACACGGGGTGGCAATGGCACAACATAATCTTGGTGTGCGCTATTCGACAGGAAACGGGGTTGTGAAAGATGAACAGCAAGCTTTCAATTGGTATACCAAAGCTGCAGAGCAGGGCTTGTCGAACTCTCAGTACAATCTCGGGATTATGTATGCCAAAGGAGAAGGTACTAAAAGAGACATCCCACTGGCAACTGCTTGGTTTAATAAAGCGGCACAGCAGGGGCATGAAGGAGCAAAGTCTGCTCTGATGATGTTGAAGTTCTCACAATCTAATTAAAACTGCTTTTTTAGGCGGTAAGATAATTAGGGTCAGATTCCTTTGATTCGCCCACTTTATCTCACCACCCATAGTGGTGATTCCTGCATTTGCAGGTACTATCTGCCCTCTACCATTCAAGAAGCGTCGTACCCTCATGCAAAGTGAAGTCAAAGAGCCCGTCAGCCATGCCGTTGTGGCAGCCGTGCAACTGCCCAATGTCAGCGATATGGAGTTTGAAGCTTCGCTGAATGAGCTGCGTGAACTGGCAAAAACGCTGGGCTACAAAATCGTCCACACCTTTGTGCAGAAACGCGCAGGCTTTGATATCACGGGCTATCTGGGCGTGGGTAAGCGCGAAGAGATTCGTGATTATGTGCGCAGTATGGCTGGAGACCCTGACGCGCTGGAGTTTAACCCGGACGCCTTGAATATTGATGCGGTGCTGGTGGATCATGAAATCTCGCCGTCGCAGGCGCGCAATCTGGAAATTGAAGTGGGTTGCGAGGTGATGGACCGTACCATGGTCATCCTGGAGATTTTTCACCGCAATGCGCGTTCACGTGCTGCGCGTGCGCAGGTGGAGATTGCGCGGTTGGGCTATATGGCGCCTCGTTTGCGCGAGGCGGCCAAGCTGGCAGGTCCGCAGGGGCGGCAGCGTAGTGGGGCGGGTGGGCGCGGTGCCGGTGAATCGCACACCGAGCTGGATAGACGCAAGATTCGCGACCGTATTGCTGAACTGCAACAAGAGATCGTGATCATGGATGGCGAGCGCCGCACGCAGCGTGCGCGGCGTCAGGAGCGGCAGACGATGGCGAGTGTGGCGCTGGTGGGTTATACCAATGCCGGTAAATCTACCTTGATGCGCGCGCTCACGGGTAGCGAGGTGCTGGTGGCTAACAAGCTGTTTGCCACGCTGGATACCACGGTGCGCGCCTTGTACCCGGAAAGCGTGCCGCGCGTGCTGGTCAGCGATACGGTTGGCTTTATCAAAAACCTGCCGCATGGCCTGGTGGCTTCTTTTAAATCCACGCTGGATGAGGCGCTGGATGCGGCGCTGTTGCTGCATGTGATTGATGCCAGCGACCCTGGCTTTGAGCGGCAGCTTGAGGTCACGGACAAAGTGCTGGAAGAGATTGAAGCAGACACCGTACCGCGGATTCGCGTGTTTAATAAGATCGACTACGTCGGTGATGCCGCCGCACAAGCCGAGTGTGAGGCGGCGTTGCGCCTGAAATATCCGGATTGCATCGTGATGAGTGCTCGCCGCCCGGATGAAGTCGCCATGTTGCGGCAGAAGATTGTCGACTTTTTTCAGCAGGATTTGGTGGAAGCCGAGCTTTTTCTGCCGTGGTCAGCGCAACAACTCCGCGGCAAAATTTACAGCACCTGTCAGGTATTGGGCGAGCGCTCGGAGGATGAAGGCGCTTTCTTCACCGTGCGTGGTGAGTCAAATGACATCAATAGTCTGCGTGAACAGTTGGGCCAACTGCAAGCAACACCTCCCGACGATACACTTTAATTCCTGCCGGTTGAGAATGATGACGGCTGGGCACTTGCCAGTGTAATAAACGCCTGTACGTAGTCAGTCTCCACATCCGTTTCACGGATGCCAAGGTAAATCTGCTTGGCGATGCCTTGTTTGCCTAACCTGATTGGCACCACATCAAACCGGCTTTGATATTCCTCCACCAGCCAGCGCGGTAAGGCCGCGACACCACGCCCACTGGCAACCATTTGCAGCATGATGTCAGTGGTTTCAATGGGTTTGTGCACTTGCGGGCTGATGCCAGCGGGTTGCAGAAACTGGTTGTAAATATCGAGGCGGTCTATGTCTACCGGATAGGTGATCAGCGTTTCATTGGTCAGTTGCTCCGGGCGCACATAGTCGACTTGTGCCAGTGCATGCTGGCGATGCACGACCAGTACCTGCTCGTAATCAAACACCGGCTGAAACAGCAGGCCGGGTTTATACAGTGGGTCTGGCGTGACCAGCATATCAATCTCGTAGCCAAACAGCGCGCCAATGCCGCCAAACTGAAACTTCTGTTTCACGTCCACATCCACATCCGGCCAGTCGGCTAAATAAGGCGAGACCACTTTGAGCAGCCATTGGTAACACGGGTGGCACTCCATGCCGATGCGCAGAGTGCCGCGCTCGCCTTGGGCAAACTGGCGCAGACGCTCTTCTGCCAGTGTCAGTTGCGGCATTAAGCGGTTAGCCACTGCCAGCAAATATTGCCCGGCTTGTGTGAGCCGCAGGCTACGGCCTTCACGGTGCCAGAGTTCGGTGCCCAGTTGCTGCTCCAGTTTTTTAATCGAATGACTGAGGGCCGATTGCGTGAGAAATAACTTTTCAGCGGCAGCCGTCAATGAGCCTTGCTGCTCGACTTCACGAATGATTGCCAGGTGAATGCGTTCTATCATTGGGTTTGTGTATGAATTAAATTAATGGATTGTTGAAATAATACCATTTTACTTCATGGTTTGCGTTTCCTAGAATGCGTGTTCTTTAACGATTACACACGAGGCGGCTATGGCCATCACACACAATCTGGGATTTCCGCGCATAGGCGCACAACGTGAACTGAAGTTTGCCCTGGAGGCTTACTGGAAAGGGCAGTCTTCATTAGAGGCTTTGCAGCAGGTGGGTAAAGACTTGCGCCAGACCAACTGGGCATTGCAATCGCATCTGGATTTTGCGCCAGTCGGTGACTTTGCCTTTTATGATCAGGTGCTGGACATGAGTTTTACCCTGGGCAACTTGCCTGCCCGCGTGCAGGATTTTCAGGGCGATCAGCTGGATAACTATTTCCGTGTGGCACGTGGCCGTTCGGCACCGTCTAACGATGCGCAGGCGCAGTGTTGTGGCGGCGTAGCAGCAGGGGAGATGACCAAATGGTTCGATACCAACTACCATTACATCGTGCCGGAGTTTACTGCAACGACCACATTCAAGCTCGATACCAGCCGTTTGCTGGCACAACTGGCAGAAGCCCAAGCGCAAAACGTCAAGGCAAAACCGGTGATCATCGGCCCGGTGACTTACCTGGCGATTGGCAAGGCCAAGGATGATTCTGACCGGCTGGCTTTGCTGCCAAAGCTGCTGCAAGTGTATAGCGAGTTGCTGGAAACGCTGGCGGGTCAAGGCGTTGAATGGGTGCAAATTGACGAACCCTTGTTAGTGACTGAGCTGACACCGGAATGGCAGCACGCGTTTAATCTGGCCTATCACCAACTCAAGAGCAGCCGCGTCAAGCTATTGCTGGCGACGTATTTTGGCCCTTTGGTTGATAACCAGTACCTAGCAGCGAATTTACCGGTGGCCGGTTTGCATATCGATGCCATTAACGCCCGCCACGAGATTGTGCCTTTACTGGCGATGTTGCCTGCGCACAAGGTGCTGTCACTGGGCGTGATCAATGGCCGCAATATCTGGAAAACCGATTTGAATGCGACACTGGACTGGCTGGAGCCGTTGGCTGCACGGCTGGGTGACCGCTTGTGGCTGGCGCCTTCTTGCTCCTTGTTGCATGTGCCGGTGGATCTGGAGAGCGAGCAGGGGATGGATGCCGAGGTCAAGTCGTGGCTGGCATTTGCCAGGCAAAAGCTGGAGGAATTACAAGTGCTGGCAATTGCCCTGAGCTTGGGGCGAGATGCCGTGAAAACACAGTTGGCCGCTAACCGGCAGGCGATGTCTGCAAGGCGCACCTCGCAGCGCGTACACAATCCCGCAGTCAAGGCAGCCGTGGAAAAGTTAACGCCCTCTTTGGGTCAACGTCAAAGCCTCTATACACAACGCGCAGCCAAACAGGCCGCCTTGCTTCACTTGCCCAGATTCCCAACAACGACCATCGGCTCGTTCCCGCAAACCGCCGAGATTCGTCAGGCCAGACGCCAGTTCAAGCTCGGGCAGCTGGATGCCGACAGCTATGAGGCCGCCATGAAAGCCGAAATCGCGCGCAGTGTACGTGAGCAGGAGGCACTGGAACTGGATGTGCTGGTGCATGGGGAGGCCGAGCGCAACGATATGGTGGAATATTTTGGCGAACAATTGAACGGCTACGCTTTTAGCCAGTTTGGCTGGGTGCAGTCGTATGGCTCCCGTTGCGTGAAACCGCCTATCCTGTTTGGCGATATCAGCCGCCCGCAAGCGATGACAGTGGCGTGGATCAAGTATGCGCAATCGCTGACCAGCAAGCCGATGAAAGGCATGCTGACCGGCCCGGTGACGATTCTGAACTGGTCGTTTGTACGTGATGACCAGCCACGCTCGGTGTCTTGTTACCAGCTGGCATTGGCGATCCGTGAAGAGGTACTCGATCTGGAAAAAGCGGGGGTACGCATTATCCAGATTGACGAAGCGGCTTTGCGCGAAGGGTTGCCGTTGCGCAAATCGGAATGGAAGCAGTATCTGCAATGGGCCGTAGAGTCGTTCCGCATCACGGCCAATGGGGTGGCGGATGAAACGCAGATTCATACCCATATGTGCTATTCGGAATTTAATGACATTATTGCCGAGATTGCCGACATGGATGCCGACGTCATTACCATAGAAACTTCGCGCTCGGACATGGAGCTGCTGGATGCCTTTGATGACTTTAATTATCCGAATGCAATCGGGCCTGGCGTCTACGATATTCACTCGCCGAATATTCCGGAACCTGATCGTATGGTGGCGCTGATGCAAAAAGCTGCCGAACGTATCCCGGCCGAGCGTTTATGGGTGAACCCGGATTGTGGCCTTAAAACCCGCCAGTGGGCTGAGGTGCTTCCGGCCTTGCGCAATATGGTGTCGGCAGCCAAACAGTTGCGGCAACAGGTCTAAAACCGGTCTGTTCTGACGCATTGTATTTTTTTATCGACGGGCCCTGCCAGGGCCTGTTTTATATTCTGTCACTTATGTTGTATAATGAGAATCATTATCATTAATGATTTTAAGTGGTATGGTCAGTATGTCAGCAAGCGAGATTACCCTTCAGCAATCAATTGAAACCCTCTATTTAAATCATCAATCCTGGTTAAAAGGCTGGTTGCGACGGCAGTTGAGTTGCAGCACAAGTGCGGCCGACCTGACGCAGGATACTTTTTTACGTGTACTGGCTGCGCGTAATGCCTATCATATCGTTGAGCCACGTGCCTATCTAACGACGGTTGCACGCCGGGTGATGATGGATTATTTCCGCCGCTCTGCACTGGAGCGCGCCTATCTCGAAGCGCTGGCAGTCATGCCTGAGTCGTTACAGATATCTCTCGAGCAACGCACTATCCTGATTGAAACCCTGTGCGAGATTGATGCCATGCTGGATGCCTTGGGTGAAAAGGCGCGTAAGATTTTCCTGCTATCGCAGCTGGATGGGCTGACCTATGCGGAAATTGCCATAGAGATGAAGCTATCTGTCAGCTCAGTTAAAAAGTATATGGCAAAGGCCATAGAACATTGCCTGTTATTTTCTCTGGTATGAGACAGCCAGTCCCCCATCCAGATATTGCCCGGCAAGTACTGCATGAAGCAGCGGGCTGGTATAGCCAGTTATGTGCTGGAGAGGTTGCGCCAGAGGATAACGCTGCCTGGCAACACTGGCTTGCGCAAGGCTGGGAACAGCAATGGGCCTGGTCACGGATAGAACAGTTACAGCAGCAGTTACAGTTGGCACCATCCCACATCACGCGTCAGGTATTGCAGGCGGGCAGTGATGCCATGCATGCCCGTCGGCGTACTTTGCTGAAAGGGTTGGGCGCAGTTGGCTTGGTCATGCCGCTGGCCTGGGTTGGCTGGCAAACGCAGCCTTGGGAAGCCATGCTGGCTGATTACAGTACAGCAGCTGGAGAACGCCGCGAATGGTTGCTGGATGACGGGACGCGACTGGTGCTCAATACCAATAGCGTAGTCAATGTTTCTTTCAACGCACACACACGCATGGTGCATCTGGTCAGGGGGGAGATTTATATTGAAACTGGCCATGCCGATCCACAACAGCGACCCATGATTGTGCGCACGGCACAGGCGGATTTTCGACCATTGGGAACACAATTCCTGGTGAGGCAGCAAACAGACGCTACCTGGCTGGGCGTCAAGCAACATATTGTGGAAGTGATCCCGTCTGACGGGTACCCCCTGTTCCTTGTGGCTGCTGGGCAACAGGTTACACTGCATGCACAAGGGAATGTCACGCGACAAGCAATGACCGGGCAGGAAGCCAGCTGGCTACGTGGCATGCTGATCATTACTGACTGGCGTCTGGGTGATCTGGTCAGTGAATTAAGCCGCTATCGTCCGGGAGTACTGCGCTGCGATCCACAACTGGCAGCGCAGCGGATTTCAGGTGTTTTTCCGCTGGATCGCCCAGAAGTTGCATTAGAAGCGATACAGACGGCTTTACCGCAAGTACGCGTGGAATATTTCACACGGTACTGGGTCAACTTACGTCCCGCTGTATAAGTTTTTTTCAAGAAAACTGTAAAAAATCATTTTTGCATTGTCCCTTTTCATTTTTCGTTCGACCTATGTGATGAAAGCATTTATCAAACAGGGAGACGAAATGAGTATCGAAAAATCAACCCGCAGTCCGCGTGCTAATGTGCAGCAACGCGTGTTGCATGCATTACTGGCGACTGCATTGGGGATGGCTATTCTGCCTTTATCGACCACATGGTCATTTGCGGTAGCCGCTGAAAGCGAAGCGACGCGCAGTTATGATATTCCCGCAGGGCCACTGGATGGCGCACTGGGATACTTTGCAAGTGAGGCAGGTGTGGTGTTGTCATTTGAAGCAGATCAGGCAAAAAATATCATCACTAAAGGCTTAAAAGGGCATTACACAACAAAACAAGGCTTTGAGGTATTGTTGCAAGGGACTAGCTTGCAGGCAGTCGAGGTGCAGTCCGGGCGCTTCACCCTAAAAGCAGCCCCTGTCAGCCAATTGCAGAAGTCGTCAGTAGATACCTTGCCTGAAGTAAAGATTGCAGCCCGGGCAGATCGGGATGGAACAACCGAAGATACCAGGTCGTACCAGGCAAAATACACCAGCACTGCTACCAAACTTGCGCTTTCACCACGAGAAACACCTCAGACCATTGCCGTTGTTAGCCGCAAGCAAATGGATGATTTCGGCATGACATCCGTGGATGATGCGCTGAAGACAGCCAGCGGGGTGTTTGTCTACGAAAGAGGCGCCAATGGGAATGACTATTACAGCCGCGGGTTTGCCATGCAGTCACAGTATGACGGTATGCTAAATCCAACCGGGATTAGTGATTCGAACCGCAATCCGTTAATTGATAATGCTTTTCTGGATCGAGTGGAAGTGTTGCAAGGTGCGACAGGTTTACTTAATGGTGCAGGTTCTCCCGGCGGTACGATTAATTTGGTTCGCAAGCGACCCACACATGAGTTCCAGGCGCGGGCGGAAGTGCAGTTAGGCTCATGGGATCAGCGCCGACTGGTGGGAGATGTTTCAGGGTCGCTAAGCGAATCAGGCAATGTGCGCGGGCGCTTGGTCGCCCTGGTAGATGACAGTAATTCCTTTATTGATCATGCCTTTAATAACAAGCAAGGCATTTACGGCGTGCTTGAAGCCGATATCACCCCAACTACTTTGCTGACTGCCAGTGTGCAATACCAGAAAGACCAGGGGCGTAACCATCTGGGCGTGCCATATGCATCAAATGGCAGAGATGCGGGCCTTAATCGCTCATCATTCTTTGGCAATCCTGATAGCCATAACGATAAAGGTTACACACTGTATACGTTGGGGCTTGAGCAAAAATTGTTTGATGATTGGCGATTAAAAGCAACTTATATGCGGGGCATGACAGATGTTTATCAATCAAAGGATAGTTGGTTGAGTGGCCAACTCAACCCTGCGACAGGTGCCGGACTGAGTCTTTTTCAAAACGTTAAGTTGACACGGGATATGCAATCGGATGCGCTCGATGTGTACGCCTCCGGCCCGGCCACATTTTTTGGACGCACGCACGAGCTGACTGTGGGTATGAATGGATCCAAGTTGCGTTCTACAACCAAGGGCACAGACTATATGCTAGCCGCCACTATTCCTGATGCTTATGCGTTTGATCCTGCCAGCATCGTGACACCTGCGTCTGGCGGCACATACGGTAGTGATGATGTGACGCGTCAGCACGGCATGTTCGCAGTCGGTCGTTTCAACCTGAGTGACACGCTCAAGATGATTTTAGGGTCACGTGTCAGCTGGTATAGCTATACCGATTTGTCAGGCACAGCCAGACAAAGCGAAAGTGGCGTGGTCACGCCGTATGCGGGGCTGGTTTATGATCTCGATGACGAGTATTCGATCTATACCAGTTATACCGATATTTTTAAGCCGCAGGACTTTCGAAATGCGAGTGGTGGCCGGGTAGACCCTGTGGTCGGAAGAAATTACGAAGCGGGGATCAAAGGCGAGTTGCTGAACAAGCAGTTAAATATTGCTGCTGCACTATTCAGGCTGGAGCAAACCAATCTTGCCAGGGTCGATACATCAGTCCTTTTTGACCCGAGCAATATTTGTCAGGGTAGCTGTTACAAGGCGGCAGACAAGATTGTCAGCGAAGGCATTGACCTCAGTGTGAATGGTGAAATCGCTGAAGGATGGAATGTGTCAGCAGGTTATACCTATGTGTATAGCGAGTTTGCAAATGGTGAACAAAAGGGCAACCGCTACATGACAACGCTACCAAAGCATAGCTTGAGCCTGGTCAGCTACTATCGTATCCCGAGTACGGACTGGAGCCTGGGAGGCAATATCCGCACCTATAGCCAGATTTACAACCATGATGCGACCGATTATGACATCAAGCGTAGCGGGCTGACGGTGGTCGGGTTGTCCGCTAAATACCAGATCAACAAAAAAACAGAGCTTAACCTGATCGTCAATAACCTGTTTGACCGCCGTTACTATGCCACAGTTGATAGCTTGAACTACACCACTTTTGCAGAGCCACGCAAGATGATGGCTAACGTGAGATACCAGTTCTGATCAGGCATCTTCAGACAGGTATTCGCCAGCAGCTTTCGGGCTGGCATTAACAGGCGATGGCGATATGCTTCATCGCCCTGTTTTTTTGTGCTTTGCGGTAAACAAGGGTGTGGGTCTGGACGAATTGCACTTAAGCATCATTTTTTTGCATAGACAGGTGCCCCTTTTCCATTCTCGCGTGTCATTACCTATAAGAGCATCAATTTTTCTCACAATCACAAGATCGCAGGAATCATTTCATATGCACACCTCAATGTTCAATACCTGTTTGCAGGCACTGCTTGCTGCATGCTTGATCGGCAGTTCCACTGTCAGGGCTGACTATTTATGGCTGGAGCCAGCACAGGAAGGTACGCATGCCTTTATTGGCCTGCATGAAACTGCAACCAGAACAGACATTGGTGCGCTTAATAGTAGCCGCGCTTTTGTCGCAGATGGTAAGGAACTGGCACTGCAAAAAGTACAGGATCATTTTCTGCTAGCGCCAGCGGATGGTGATATCAGGCTGACGGCGCAAGTGGTGGGCCAGGGCGATGTACTGAATTTTTACCAGGCAAAGCTGGGGCGCAGTGAGACTAAAGCTGTCAATGACCTGGAACTGGTGCCTACAGAAGCCAATGGCAATATTTTTAAATTGATATGGAAAGGCAATGCGGTGGCAGCCGCACAGGTGAATGTGAGTACCAGCGAGGGCTGGATACGCGCACTTAAACCGGCAGAAGATGGCACGGTGACTTTAAAAACACCTTTCCCAGGTTTGTATGTGCTTGAAGTGACTGCACGCGTCAATGGCAGCGCGACATATCAGGGAAAAAAATATGAAGATGTGCGCCATACCGCCACGTTAAGTTTTGAGGTTTCGCAATAAATGACATTCCGTCGATACACATGGCCAGCAGTGCTGGTATTGATTATCCTGCTTGGCCTGACCTGGCGCTGGTGGCAGGCTAGAGCGGAATCCCCATTTGAGACAGAAGTGGTCCAGCGCGGGGATATCGAGCATAACGTCACGGCAATCGGCACCTTGCAACCGCGCAGCTATGTGGATGTGGGCGCGCAGGTATCGGGGCAGATACTGGCGCTGCATGTGCAACCAGGCGATGCAGTTGAAAAGGGAAAATTGCTGGCAGAGATAGATCCACGTGTGCCGCAGGCGACGGTGGATGCCGGGCGGGCCGCACTGGCAGGCCTGCAAGCGCAGCTGGAAGAACAGGAAGCGCAATATGCTTTTGCACTGCAACAAGAGGCTAGGCAACAGCGCATGCATGTGGAAGGTTCGACCCGTGCCGAGGATGTGCAACAGGCGGAAGCCACGATGAAGACTGCCGCCGCACGTATCAAGAACCTCAAGGCACAAATCGACCAGACACAATCAACCCTGCAAGGGAACGAAGCGCTGCTAGGGTTTACACGCATTTATGCGCCCATGTCGGGAACGGTCGTATCCATAGAGGCGAAAGCCGGTCAGACACTGAATGCGACATACCAGACGCCTACGCTTTTGCGTATTGCAGACCTGTCGTCAATGACGGTGTGGACAGATGTTTCCGAGGCGGATGTGCGTTATGTGAAACCAGGGATGGCGGTTTATTTTAAAACCCTGGGCGGGGATGCGCGTCGCTGGAGTGGCACGGTACGACAGGTGTTGCCAGCACCGCCCAAGCCAGAGACTACCAGCAGTGCCTCGACCCAGCCGACAGCAAATAACAAAGTCGTGCTGTATACGGTGCTGTTTGATGTGGATAACAGTGATGGAGAGTTGATGCCGCAAATGACCGCGCAGGTTTCATTTGTGGTGGCGCACGCCAGCCAGGTGATTCTTGCACCCACCAAGGCCCTGACCGCGGTGGATGATAAACCCGGTCAATTCAAGGTGCGGGTGCTGACCAAAGATGGCCAGGTGGAAGGGCATGAGGTGCTGACCGGTGTACGCACACGGCTACGTGCTGAGGTCATCTCTGGCTTGGCAGAGGGCGAGCAGTTGATCATTGCGGACAAGCCGCCGCAACCCAGTGCGTGGAAGTTCAAGTTTTGAGTGCCGCCCAGCTATTGATTTCGCTGCGTGATATCCGCAAGCATTATGGCGGTGGTGACCAGCCACGGGTAGAGATACTGCATGGCATTTCGCTTGATATCCACGCCGGTGAATTTGTCGCCATTGTCGGCGCATCTGGCTCGGGAAAATCCACCCTGATGAATATTCTGGGTTGCCTGGATAAGCCCAGCAGCGGGCATTATAGTTTCGCTGGGCGGAATGTCGCCGACATGGACTCGGACGAACTGGCCTGGCTGCGCCGCGAGGCATTTGGTTTCGTGTTCCAGGGGTATCACCTGATCACGACCGAGACCGCGCAGGAGAATGTGGAAATGCCTGCCCTGTATGCGGGCATGAGCGAGTCGGCACGCGCCGAGCGCGCCAAAGCACTGCTGACCCGGCTTGGCTTGGCAGAGCGTTTGCAATACCGCCCGCAGCAGTTGTCAGGCGGCCAGCAGCAGCGCGTTTCCATTGCACGTGCGTTGATGAATGGCGGACATATTATCCTGGCGGATGAGCCCACTGGTGCGCTGGATTCGCGCAGTGGCGAAGAGGTGATGCGCCTGCTGAATGAGCTTGCAGATGCCGGGCATACCATCATCTTGATCACGCATGACCGCGACGTCGCGGCACGTGCCAGACGCATCATAGAAATACGGGATGGTCATGTCATCAGTGACACCGGTCTAGCCAGCACAGCATCAGGGGAGGCTGTGCACAGCAAGCATATGCCTGCTATCAGCTTTATCGCCGGTGATGCAGGCATCCAGTGGCGTGGCGACATACGGGAAGCCTGCCGCGCGGCCTGGCGTGTCATGTGGGTCAACCGCTTCCGCACCGGGCTGACATTGCTCGGTATCATCATAGGCGTGGCCTCGGTAATCGTCATGATGGCCGTGGGTATGGGGACCAAAGAGCGGGTGGTGGCTGAGTTGGGCGCCTTTGGTACAAACCATATCTATGTCTATCCTAAACGCGAAAGCTCGCGTATTCCGGGTCGCGGTATCAGTGCCGCGGATATGGAGGCATTGGGAGACCTGCCGCAGATCAGCTATGTATTGCCTAATTTTTCCGGCAATAAAGTCGTGCGTTTTGGCAATGAAGATACTCAAACGCGGATTAAAGGATCACGTGCTGCCATGTCGCGCATGCTGTCCTGGCCAGTGACCAACGGGTCTTTTTTTACGGAAGAAGATGATGAACATATGGCCACGGTCGCGGTGATGGGCCCGCGCTTGGTACACAACTTGATGCCAGATGTTAAAAATCCGGTTGGCGAAACCATCCTGATTGGCAATGTGCCGTTCCAGGTGATTGGCGTATTGGCTTCCAAAGGCGCGGTTACCGGCGACCAGAGTGATGATGATCTCGTGATTATTCCTTACTCCACGGCCAGTCTGCGCGTATTTGGTGAACGTGAGCCTAGTTATGTCACGCTGGAAGTAAAAGATATGGCGGTGATCGATGCAGTTGCAGAAAGTGTAGAAACCTTGCTGTTTAGCCGTCACGGTGTGCGTGATTTTCAAATCGAGAACGCGGCTGCCTGGATCGCGGCACAAGCCAAAACCCAGGACAGCATGGGCTTCATGCTTGCTCTTATTGCAGTGGTGTCACTGGTGGTTGGTGGCATAGGCGTGATGAATGTCATGTTGATGACGGTGCGCGAGCGTACGCGCGAGATCGGCATTCGCATGGCGACTGGCGCACGCCAGCGTGACATCTTGCAGCAGTTTTTGACCGAAGCGGTGCTGGTGACCACGGTAGGGGGGGTGACAGGTGTCGTGATCGGTTTATCCATCGGTATTGCATTGGTTTTGTTCGGTATGCCGGTGATCTTTTCACTGAGTGCAATATTGGGTGCTTTTTTCTGTTCAGTGGTGACTGGCCTGGTGTTTGGCTTTATGCCGGCACGCAAGGCGGCCAGCCTGGACCCTGTGGTGGCGCTTGCCAATGAGTAATATGAAATTGACGGTATTTATTCCCCTGGCTGTGCTGCTCACCGCTTGCAGTCAGTTAAAGCCTTTGCAACTGAATGCGGATGATGGCCTGGCTGTTGTGCCTGCGCAATGGCGGCATCACACTGGGGGTGAAGATACGCAGGTCGAGCGTGACTGGTGGCAGGCATTTGGTCATGCGGAACTGGATAGCCTGGTGCAGCGTGCGCAGACGGCGAATTACGATATTGCCGCAGCAGTCGCGCGAGTGACTCAGGCGCAAAAGCTGGCAGTGGTGGCAGGTGCGTCTTTGCTGCCAGAAGTGGCAGCCACGGCCAGTGCCGGACGTCAGCGCAGGCTGGGTGGCACTAGCGATGCCTCTGCCTTGAGTAACTATTCTGCCACGCTGGCAGCCAGTTACGAAATTGATTTCTGGGGCAAGAACCGCTCCTCCTACCAAGGGGCCTTAGCCAGGGTGGATGCCAGTGCTTTTGATCGTGACAGTGTCCGTTTGTCTATCAGTGCCAGCGTGGCGGATACCTGGATTGAACTCGCGGGCCTGCGTGAGCGCGCATTTATTGCGCAAAAAAATCTTGAAAATGCTGAAAAAGTACTTGGCTTGGTGCAATCACGCTATCGGGCCGGTGCAGCAAACCAGCTGGCGCTGGCACAACAGCAAGGCCTGGTGGCTTCACAAAGGCGTCTCTTGGCATTACTGAAACAACAACAAGGCAATGCCGAAGCCATCCTCGCCACACTGCTATCACAACCGCTGGCTGCGTTGCAGTTTGGCAATCATCTGCTGGCAACCGTACAGGTGCCGCAGGTCAGTGCCAGTTTGCCCGCCAGTTTGCTGGTGCGCAGGCCGGATATCGCCAGGGCCGAAGCCGAATTGCTGGCCGCGCAGGCAGATATCCAGGTGGCCCGTGCCGTGATGTTGCCCAGCATCACTCTGAATGGAGGTGTTTTGAGTCGCGGTGATCATTTAAGCAATGTGCTGGATAATCCGCTTTATAGCCTAGCTGCCGGATTGGCCGCGCCTATCTTTAATGCAGGTCGGCTCGCTGCACAGCGTGACGTTGCCATGGCACGCAGGCAAGAGTTGCTGGCCAATTATCGCCAGACCATTATTGCTGCGTTCGCAGATGTCGAGGCTGCCCTGAATCGTATCAGTGGTCTGGAGCAGCAGGCGATTGCGCAGACAGAAGCGCTGGAAAATGCTGAACGCGCATTCAACTTTGCCCAATCCCGCTATCAGGCCGGGGCTGAAACCATGCTGACCTTACTCGATACCCAGCGTACGCTGTTTGCTGCGCAGGATGTCACCCTGCAAATACGCCAGCAAAGGTTGCAAGCTTCGATAGACCTCTATCGCGCTTTGGGTGGTGGCTGGGCACGTCCTGTTTCCTGAGCGTGAAAAAGGCGGCAATGATCTGCCACCGCTTTTGATAAATGCGAGACAGAAGCTTCTATGAAAGACAATGAGGGCGCATCCATGCGACGATTTATGATATAATGAGAATCATTATCATTTGTGGCTTTATGGAATCTGTCCCTACATGCAGACAAACGAGCATGCACTGCAACAAACCCTGCACCGTTTATATAGCGAACATCACGGTTGGTTATTTTCCTGGTTAAGAAAAAAACTCGGTTGCCCGCATGCAGCCGCTGATCTCATGCAGGATACGTTTACCCGCATTCTAGTGTCTCGCGATGCCTTACTCACCATGCGTGAGCCACGCGCCTACCTGACGACCACAGCCAAGCACTTGCTATTGAACCAGGCCAGACGACGCGTGATTGAGGAAACCTATCTTGCCGGTGTCGCGGCCATGGGAGAGTCATGCGCACCTTCCGCCGAACAGGTGGCTGCGGCTGTCGAGGCGCTGGAACATATCAGCCGCATGCTGCAAGGGCTTGCACATAAGCCACGCCAAGCATTTCTCATGCGTTACCTGGATGGCATGTCGCATGCAGAGATTGCGGACAGTTTGCAGGTATCGATCCGAATGGTGCAGAAATACCTGATCAGTGTGCTGGTACATTGCCACACGCTGCTCGGCGTATCGGGGAGTCAGACATGAGGGCTGCGATGGCAGAACAGGCAGCGGAATGGTTGTTGCGACTGGAAGAACAGGCGCAGGATCCGGCCGTCGCCGCTGAGTTCCAGCAATGGCTGGCTCGTGATCCTGCCCATGCGGTCACTATCCATCACATGCAGGGCATGGTTGCTACGCTAACAGGCTTGCGTCCGCAATCCGGTGTGGCACATCAGGCCATACAAGCGGGTATCCAGCAAGCAAAGCGCCGCAAGCAACTCAAACGCGGTGCCAGTGTGCTGTCGCTTTTATTGGTATTGGCACTGCCAGCCAGAGTGGTGCTGGAAAACTATCCGCTCTCTTACTGGTTAGCCGATATGCACACAGCGACTGCCGAGTGGCAATCTGCACAACTATCAGACCACAGTCAGATCACAATGAACGGGCATACTGCCGTGGATATCGATTTTTCAGCACATGGCCGCACGTTGACGCTATTGCAGGGTGAAATCCTGGTAGACGTCGCCAAAGATGCCAGTCGTCCATTTGTTGTGAAAACCGAACATGGCAGCATCACGGCTCTGGGTACGCGGTTTGTGGTCAGTCGTCATGCACAGGCAACAGAAATCCTGATGCTTGAATCAAAAGTAAACATCAAAACAGCAGCGCAGGCCGTACAAGCAGTAGTCAAACAGGGTGAACGTATCAGCTTCACCCCTTACGGAACAGGCGCATTACGTTCGATAGACCCTGACAGCATCAATGATGCCTGGAAACTGCATCAGTTAGTGGTGCAAAACCAGCCATTATCTGATGTGCTGGCAACGCTGGCACGTCATCACAAAGGCTATCTGCGTTTTGATGCTGAGGCATTATCTCAGTACCAGGTCAGTGCCGTTTTGCCGCTGGATGAAACGGAGCGTGCGCTGACGTTGCTGGCGGAGAGTTTTCCGATTGAGCTGCAACAATTCACGCCCTGGATAGTATCAATCAATCTCAAACCATAAAAATGCATTAAATGTTTACTTTGCGGTTCCGGTTTCTGATTGCCGGTTGTCTTGGTGATAGTCACTGTTCACTAAGGGAGTAAAAATAACATGCAATCGTTGAATTCACCACGCCAAGGATTCGAGCCAGGCCTCAAACTGGCCCCTGTTGTACTTGCCCTGCAACTGGCCTGCCTGCCCATTCTGGCGAGTAGCCCTGTCAACGCGTACGCAGCGCCTGCCGTCGCTGGCAAAACCTATGATATCGCTGCCGGGCCACTGGCAACGATACTCACCCGGTTTGCGCAGCAATCCGGTGTTGCAATCACACTGGACGCAAACGATATCCAGCATCTGCGCAGTGCAGGCCTTAAAGGCACTTATAGTGTCGATGAAGGCTTTGCTAAACTGCTGGCAGAGACTGGTTACAGCGCGGACAAAACATCTGCTGGCTATGCGTTACGCAAGGTGCCTGCGCCTCACGATGATGTCAGCCAGGAGACACTGCCTGAAGTCAAAGTGACAGATACTAAAGTGCGTGAGATTGTGGCTGCCAGCGAAGGCACCAAGTCCTACGCTGCGCGTGCAGTGACCATAGGCAAGGGTGTACAGTCTTTGAAAGAGCTTCCGCAATCTGTCAGCGTGATGACTAGGCAGCGCATGGATGACCAGAATCTAACGACGCTGGATAATGTACTTAGCCAGGTCACCGGGGTGACTAAAGAGTTCCGGAATTATGGCCATACGGTCTATTATTCGCGCGGATTTGCGCTGGATAATTTCATGATCGATGGTGTGCCCGTGGGTTATTACGGCGGTATTGGCATTGCGCCGGATACCGCGATCTTCGACCGCATTGAAGTATTGCGCGGTGCGCCAGGATTACTGATCGGCAATGGTGACCCTGGTGGTACAGTCAATATGGTGCGCAAGCGCCCTCTGGCAGAAAAGCAGTTGCAGGTCACCGGGCGTGCTGGCAGCTGGGATTATTACCGTCTGGATGCAGATCTGACTGGTCCTTTAAATGATGCGGGCACGCTGCGTGGCCGCCTGATTGCGGGGTATGAAGACAGGCATTATTTCTATGATGAAGCGCAAAGCAAACTGCCATTGCTGTATGGCATGCTGGAAGCTGACCTGGGTGAAAATACGGTAGCTGCCGCCGGGATGCGCTATCAGCATTACTCGCAGCAAGGTGGCCGTTGGGCGCAAGGCTTACCCTATGCCAATAATGGTACTGATTTAAGGTTGCATCGTTCAACTTCTTATGGTCCTGAGTGGACCTATTTCAAAAGTACGGTCAGGGAAATATTCGGGGATATTACCCACCACATCAATGACGATTGGTTGCTCAAGCTCAGTGGCACTTACCAACTCAGCGCACGGGAAGATGCCCCCATCTTTACTACGGCCGGTGGCTCGCCAATCGACCCCGTCACCTTGCAAACCTTTGCCTTGCAAGGGGTAGATTTCGAAGATAGCAAATATAGACGCCGGGGCGCTGATGCGCAGCTGCACGGCAAATTCGATGCCTGGGGTCAGGAGCATCAGCTGTTTGTGGGTGCTAACTGGCAGCGCGAAGAAACGCTTGCCTATAAAGATGGTCGTGCGTTATATGCCACCCCTGTCGTGGTAAACCCGGGTTCGCCAGATTTATCGGCAGTCCCTCGCATCTACGGCACGACTTATGGCGTACCGCTGAGCAGCGTCGCTACAAGCCAGGGCTTTTATGGCAACCTTAAACTGCAAGTGGCAGACCCTCTGAAAGTTATTCTGGGCGGCCGGGTGAGCTGGTATGAAAATAGCAACTTTGGCGGCAACGCCTTCAAGGAAAACCGTGAGGTGACCCCTTATGTGGCTGCCATCCTGCGCCTGAATGACAACTGGTCGCTATACGGCAGTTATACCGATGTATTCCGCCCGCAAAGTGATTCTTTTACGGCCAGCGGCAGTGCGCTCAAGCCAGCGACCGGTAGTAATTATGAGGTGGGGATTAAAGGCGAGTTTGACGACGGAAAACTGAATACTTCATTAGCAGTATTCAGGATTGACCTGGATGATATCGCCCAGACCGATCCGCAAAATCCGCTCAGTTGCCCTGGAACCCCGTCGGCTGGCGGTTGTTCTATCAATGGTGGCAAGCTCAAGAGTGAAGGCTTTGACGCTGAAATCAATGGTGAAATCCTGCCAAGGTTGCAGCTGTTTACAGGGTATACCTATAACTCTGCTAAATATGTGCGTGATCGCGACAGTGCCGGTAACCCGACAGCCAGCGAAGGCGGTGCTTATCAAAGTGCGTTTATCCCTCGGCAGTTGTTCCGCAGTTGGTTAACCTACAAGTTGCCGGGTGACTGGGATAAAGTCACTGTAGGCGGAGGTGTCAACGTGCAGAGCGAGATATTTACCGAAGAGTTTGGTGTGCGCTATACGCAAGGAGGTTATGCCGTGTGGAATGGCTATGCCAATTACCGCATCGATAATCACTGGACGGCCGCACTGAATATCAACAACCTGTTCGATAAACATTATTACACCGTGGCAGGCAATCGCTGGTATGGTGAACCACAAAGTTTCATGCTTACTTTACGCGGCAATTTCTAGTAAGAGATTGATGCTTGGATTGGGGAGGGGCAGTCTCAGAAAAGTGATTCCTCCCCAGTTTTCGATTGTCATTTATTCACCTCGTGTTGATTTAATATTCCGCTGTTTTGCATGTGATAAGCCTCGTCGATAACGAGGCTTTCTTCATTTCAGAACTCATTGTCGTGATGGCAATCAGCCATGCATATGGCAACGCTTATGCAAATTAACTGCCTGTGCTAAAATGAGAATTATTATCATTTGCAATGTGACCCTTGGCGTTATGCTGGTAAACGAATATACACTGCAACAAACCGTCGGATCTTTGTATACAGACCATCACCAGTGGTTGCGCACATGGTTGCGCAGTAAGCTCGGATGCAGTGAGCAAGCTGCTGATCTGGCGCAAGATACCTTTTTGCGCATGATGCATGGCAAACGCAGTTTACAGGCACTGGAGCAACCACGCGCCTATCTGACGCAAATTGCCAAACACCTGCTGATAGATCACTGGCGCCGACAGGAAGTTGAACGTGCCTGGCAGGAGACATTGTCTACGGCGCCCGAGTCTGTTGTGGCTTCCCCCGAAGAGCGTGCCCTGATTTTAGAGGCGCTTTATCACATTGATCAATTGCTGGATCGCCTGAAGCCCAAGGTCAGAGAGGCTTTTCTGTTGTCGCAGCTGGATGGCTTGGGCTATCGCGAGATCGGCGAGCACTTGGGCGTAGGGGAACGCATGGTTAAAAAGTATATGGCGCAAGCCATGCTGGCCTGTCTCATGATCGAGGAGGCGCAATAACATGCGCAGTGACAGCACCGATGAGCAGCGCATTCTGGGCCAGGCCGCAGAATGGTTTGCGCGTTTACAGGATAAAGCTCTGCATGAAGAGGATTATCTGCGCTGGCAAGCGTGGCTGGCTGCTGATCCAGCGCATGCGCGCGTTTGGCAGCGGGTAGAAGCCATCAGTCAACCGTTTAAAGCCCTTGCTGGTGCCGTGCCTGCTGCGACTGCCCGTGCCACCTTGGGTCAGGTTCATGCGAGCGAGCGCCGCCATGTCTTGCGCCGCCTGGGGTTGGGCGTGACCATCCTCGGCTGCGGGCTACTCTTGCGCCAGACCTTGCCCTGGCAGGGCTGGCTGAACGCGTATGCGATTGCCAATGCGCCTTACCGCACCCAGATGGGTGAGCGCAAACAGTGGCGCTTGCAAGATGGCACCTTGCTGGCATTGAATACGGCAACGGCCGTTGACGTGACTTACGATCAGGCATTGCGCCGTATCGTCTTGCATCAGGGTGAAGTCCTGATCACAACAGCACATGATCTGCATCAACCAGCGCGGCCATTGGTGGTGGATACCGCGCATGCCCGACTGACTGCCCTGGGGACACGTTTTACGGTAAGGGGGGATTTGCAAGGCGGGCATGTGGCAGTGTTTGAAGGTACAGTGAGGGTAAGCCCGCAAGCGGCCGCGAGCGTCGAAGTGCTGGCCGGGCAGCAGGCGTCTTTTACTGCAACAGGCGTGGTGGCCGACGGGCGAGCAGACTTCGCCCGCGAAGCATGGTCACGCGGGCAATTGGTGGCAGACAATGTGCAGCTGGCCAATTTTATTGCCGAGTTAAATCGCTATACTCGTGTCCCTATCCGCGTGCAGCCAGCAGTAGCGAATCTGCATCTGGTCGGTGTGTACCCTCTCAATCATCCCAAGCAGGACATCCCCTTGATCCTGGCGGCTATCGAAAGCGTATTGCCGGTGCGCATCCATCAGGATGCAGCGGGTGGCCTGGCGATCATGGCACGATAAACAATTTTCTGGTCAGAGTTCCCTTTTTTGACGCTCATCCGGCATATCAGTTGAAACGCTATTAATACTCAACTTTGGAGCCCGATGTCATGCCGTATCCTGTTTCATTTCGCCCACACTTGCTCACGCTGGCAGTCCGTACTGCAATGCTTTTGCCTGTCACGCTGTTTAATCCATTCTCGTCCGTCGTTTGGGCGCAGTCTGCAGAAACGACGCAATTGTTTGATATTACTGCCGGGCCGCTTTCAACCGCGCTGACGCAGGTCGCGGCACAAACCGGCATTAGCCTCAGCGCAAATGCCGCATTGATTGGCGATAAAAAAGCCGTTGCCCTTAAAGGCCGCTACAGCGCACAACAAGCCTTGCACACCTTGTTGCTTAATAGTGGCCTGACCTTGAAGCAAACCGATGGCACGCATTTTACGGTGGTACTGGCTGGCAAAGAACAAAATGCCCAGCAGGAGGTGCCACAACAGGCAGAAACGCTGCCTGAAGTGGCGGTATCTGCCAAAGGTGATCAATCCGCGTCCGTCAAGGAGCCTGACACCATTCTGATTGACGAAGCGGCCCTTGCGCGCAACAACCCGAGTGACGTACGCGGTATCTTTAACGGACAGCCTTCAGTCAAAGTCGGCGGCTCAACGCCCATGTCGCAAAAGGTGTATGTGAACGGGATTGAGGAAACCAATCTGGCCGTGACCATTGACGGTGGCCGCCAGAATAATAAGGTATTCCACCATAACGGCACCACGTTAATCGACCCAATATTCATGAAAGCGGTCAGCGTGAATGCGGGTGTGGCTCCAGCAGATGCTGGCCCGGGCGCGATTGCCGGTTCGATTGCTTACGAAACCAAAAATGCGCGTGACTTCCTGACTTCTCCAGGTGTTGGCGCTTATATTCGCTCCAGTTTTAATACCAACGGCGATGTCTTCAGCCAGACGCTGGCAGGCTACGGTGCTTCCGAAAAACTGGATGGGTTGGCTTATTTAACTGTTGCAAACGGTAATAGATTTGAAGCGGGCAATGGAGATGAAGTGGATGGTACAGCCACTGACCTGGTCAGTGGTTTCTTCAAATTGGGCGCAGAGGCTGAGGGCGGTCACCGTTTGCAATTAAGCCATGAGCGCGTGCGTGACGATGCAGCAAGGCCATTTCGAGGCAATATAGGTTTTATTACAGGTCGTCCAGCATGGGAGCCACGTGTACGCGAGTACGAAATGATCCGCGACAATACGGTATTGCGTTACCACCAGGATAATCCAGAGCATTGGTGGAACCCAACTGCGGTTCTAGCCTATAGCAAAACTGAAATTACTGTGCCTATTTTCACTGCCGGAGGCACCGTGATTTACCCGGGCACAGGAGAAACCGGCAGTTTCAACGGTAAGTTTGAAAACCGCTTTCCAATTGATATTGGTAGCATTACGGCTGGTATAGACTTTTATCGGGATAAGGCAGATTACAAGGATCGCACTTTTCAGGCTGAAGAGAAAGCAAACAACCGGGGCGTCTATGTTCAGGCGAGGATTAATCCCTGGCAACCGCTGCACCTTTCCGCTGGTATCCGTAACGACCACCATGAACTCACCGGCACTCAAGGGAACAGTTGGTCACATTCCGGGCTGAGTTCCAATATTTCGGGTGAGTTGGCGGTGGTGCCTGAGCTGTTAACTGTGAAAGCGGGTTATTCAGAAGTGTTCAGCGGTAGCCAGATGGCAGAAAACTTTATCATGAACACCGCATGGAACTACGGGCGCGGTCCAAGAGCCACCAAAGCCGATAACTATTTCTTTGGTTTGCAAAGCCGTTTCTATGGGTTCACTGCGGATGCCAAAGTATTTGAAACACATATAGATGATGCGCGCGTTGCCCGATTCGCGGCTGGTAGTGCCAACTTGGCCAGGGATGTACGCACGCGTGGCTACGAACTTGGTCTGGCTTATCAATGGGAGCAAAGTTTTGCCCGTGCCCGCCTGGCGGATATTGATGTCACCATTGACGGTGCCGCTACCGATAGCGATGCAGGTAATTACCTCGCCACGCCGGTTGGTGAAATTTTATATTTAACGGTTGGTCATCATTTCCCGGCTTTGAACCTCACCTTGGGTGGCGACGCAGAGTTTGCGCAGAAATACAAAAAAGTCAGCAATGGCACTTTGGATTTCCCGTCGTATGAGGTGTTTAATATCTATGCCGAGTACCAGCCGACCTGGGCAGTCAAAACCAAGTGGCGCGTGGACGTGCGCAATCTGTTTGATGACACCTACGCAGACCGCGCGACCTATCAAGGCTTTGGCACCGTGACGCCACTGTATCAACCTGGACGTAGTGTGTTGTTCAGTGTAGCGGCTACTTTCTAATCAGGAGTGAACTGAGTCCGATTGGATATGCTGTGGTGAGTCATTGATTTAATGCGTCAAATTTTTGTGGTGATGCATCGATATATAGGGCTTACCCTGGCCCTATTTTTGGTGCTGGCGGGTATCACCGGTGCGTTCATCGTCGCGAATCGCTTTTGCCGGCTCATCATAAACTTGGCGGAGTTCGGCGATAGAAGTAATTGCGGTATATGAAATCGTCATACCTTGTTCGTACAGATGTGGCTGGCAGCACTTGATGTGCTGGTTTATCCAAACGAATTGTACATGATATAATGAGAATTATTATCATTTGCGAGTTTGGCTAGCATGTCAGCGAACGAGTTCGTATCACATAAAGCGGTTGAAAGTCTTTACAGGCATCACCAGAGCTGGTTGCAAAGTTGGCTGCAACGTAAATTAGGGCACGCGGCCGATGCTGCGGATATTGCGCAGGATACATTCATCCGCATCCTTCACGCTCCAGAACACATTGCCGAAAAAAATCCCGGATGGCAGTTACAGGAGCCGCGCGCCTACCTCACCGTAATCGCCAAACGCCTGATGGCGAATCTTTATCGTCGTCGCGCGCTCGAGCAGGCTTACCTCGATTCGCTGGCGCTGATGACTGAAGCTTTCACGCCCTCTACCGAACATCGATTGGTGATTCTGGAAACACTCCAGCAAATTGATAGCATGCTGGATGGCTTGGCTCCCAAAGTACGCTCTGCCTTTTTGCTGGCACAGCTGGAAGGCATGACTTATGCAGAAATTGCCGCCCAGCTCGATGTCAGTGAGCGCACCGTTAAGCGCTACATGGTGCAGGCATTGGCGCAATGCATCATGGTGATGCCATGAATATCCCTGAAAAAACCGCATTACAGGCGGCAGAATGGTTTTTTCGCCTGCAAGACCCGGCAGCGACCCATGCCGATCAACTGGCCTGCAATACATGGCGTGAGGCCGATACCGTTCACGAAAAGGCTTGGCAACGTGCGGTCGAAGTGAGCCAGAAAATGGGTGGCCTGCCTGGCAGCTTGGCTTATGCAACGTTGCAGCGCAGTCAGCAAATGAGCCGACGTCGTGCCACCAAGGCTTTAGCCGTCTTGGTCTCGACAGGGGTGACAGGCTCCGTTGCATGGCAGGGCTGGGAAAGTGAAGCTGCCCGCATCTGGCGCGCGGAGTACAGCACGCGTACCGGTGAACAGCAGAAAATACAGCTCGCGGATGGCACAGCAATATTCCTGAATACTGTCTCAGGCGTGAATACCTTCTTTGATGCTAAACAGCGGCTGATTGTTCTGGAGGCTGGAGAGATGATGGTGCAGACCGGCCATGCTGACCAACTGAACAGGCCATTAATGATAGCCACCCGCTTTGGGCTTTTACGGCCACTGGGTACGCGCTTTTTAGTCAGGAAAATGGAAGAGGGTATTCGGCTTTCCGTATTTGAAGGTGCCGTTGAAATCATGACCAAACAAGGGCAACGGCGTGTGATAGACGCTGGCTGGCAGACACACTTTGATCATGATGTGATTACCTCGCCGATGATCGCCAGCCCTAATTTAGATAGCTGGACGCATGGCATGCTACATGTACGTGAAATGCCACTGGCGGAGTTTGTAACAGAACTGGCCAGGTATCGTAATGGATTCGTACGTTGTGCACCTGAGGTGGCTGAATTGAAAATATCCGGTGCATTTCAGCTCGGCAATACGGATGAGTTGCTTGCCAGCCTGCCCACCATCCTGCCGATAAAAGTGAGCTATCTGACGCGTTACTGGGTCATGCTGGGTGTTCCTGATAGTGCAATAAATGCATCCGCATAAAAAAATTATTTTTTTGTCCCTTTTTTAGAACTGGGGTGTGAAGTGAGTAAAGGGAGATTTTTCTCATGACTCATATTCAAACAAAAGGGAAGTTCATGCAGCAACACTTGCATCGTTATCATCTGCGCACAGCAGTACAAGCGGCACTAGTCGTGATGGCTATCGGCAGTGCTACCTTGGTTCATATCACAAGCGCACAAGCCGCAGATATCCCCAGGCAGGCCACAATTAGTTATCGTATCAATGCGGGCTCACTAGAGCAGGCACTCAGTGAATTCGCCAGTGCATCAGGCGTCAGCATTACATTGCCACCAGCTCTGGTGGATGGTAAAACCAGTGGTGGGTTAAACGGGAGCTATACAATTCAGCAAGGGCTGGATACATTGCTGTCCGGCACGGGTTTGCAAGCTGTCGAAACCGTTAAAGGTGTATTCTCCCTGCAAAAAACAATCCCAATCTCTAAAGGTCAATCAGAGGTTCAAACACTTAAAGAGGTGCAAGTGGTTGCACCAATCGAGCGCGAGACTGAAGTCGCCACCGGCCCTGTCCGCGGCTATATTGCCAAGCGTAGTGCCACTGGTACCAAGACCGATACCGCCATTATAGAAACTCCGCAATCCATCGCTGTTGTCACGCGTGACCAGATGAATGCACAAAATGTACAGTCGGTCAGCGATGCCTTACGGTACACAGCGGGTGTCTATGCAGAGGCTAATGGTCCGGATCCGCGCGCAGACAATATTGTGATTCGCGGCTTTGATGCGAACGGGCGCGATCAATATCGTGATGGCTTGCGCTCTTATGCTTTTAATAATCAGGGTGGTTCAGTGATAGAACCTTATGGGCTAGAGCGTATAGAAGTGTTACGTGGTCCTTCTTCTATTTTGTATGGGCAAGGCGGTCCGGGCGGCTTGGTGAATCTGGTCAGCAAAAAGCCAACCGATGTGCCTATTCATGAATTACAGGCGCAAATCGGAAGTTTTGACCGTAAACAGGTCGCGGCTGACTTTGGTGGATTGCTCACGGATGATGGCGTGTGGTCTTATCGGCTGACTGGTTTATGGCGTGATTCAGACTCACAGATTGATCGTGTGACAGATGACAGGGTGTTTATCGCACCAGCCATCACATGGCGGCCCAGTGAGGCGACCTCATTAACGATTCTGACCGACTACCAGAAAAATGAACGCGGGCAGGGGTATCAAGCCTTACCGAAAGTAGGTACGCTGGACTCAAATCCTAATGGCAGCATTCCCACGCATCGATTTATCGGTGAACCAGGCGTGGATAAATTCAATCAGGAGCGTTATGCGCTGGGGTATTTGTTTGAACACGCGTTTAACGAGCATGTGCTGTTCCGACAGAATTTACGTTATCAGCATATGCGAACCAATGCGTTCTCTGTGTACCTGCGTGATTTACAGGCTGATAACCGTACGATAAGACGATTCGGGGGAGGCAGCAAAGAGGATGTTGATAACCTGACCGTAGATAATCATGCGCAATTTAAATGGCAATCAGGCATCTTAGCCCACACCGCGCTTATTGGTCTTGATCATCAAAAAATGCGTAGTGATGTGGAAGGTACTTTCGCGGCATTTTCCGATATGGATGTCTATAACCCAGTTTATGGCGTGGCTATCCCTACGACTAGTGTGAATAATGATGTCACCCGCAGGTTAAGGCAAACCGGTGCATATATCCAGGATCAGATTAAAATTGATCAGAAATGGGTGTTAACGCTAGGCGGGCGGAGGGATTGGGCGCGTACCAGTACTGATGACCATTTATCCCCTGCGGATTCTAATGCACAAAATGATCAGGCAAGCACCTGGCGTGCCGGTCTGGTCTATTTGACAGACAGTGGTTGGGCGCCTTACGCGAGCTATACTGAATCCTTTACACCTGTCATTGGTACTTCTTCTCCGGCACGTGGCAGCAAGCCATTTGAACCTGAAACTGGCAAGCAGTACGAAGTCGGTGTCCGCTTCCAGCCAGAAGGGCAGCGCTCGATGTTGACATTCTCATTGTTTGATCTCACCCGCCAAAATCTCACAACTGCTGATTTGCAGGATGCCACCGGTAATTTCAATATACAGCGTGGTGAAGTTCGCGCTCGCGGTTTTGAGGCTGAGGCTAAAACCCAGTTGGACAATGGCCTGGACTTGATAGCCAGTTTTACGCACACCGTTATGGACATCACGAAAAGTAATGATGGTGTGCAGGGAAATACGCCAAATAACATTCCCAAGCATGCTGCTGCATTATGGGCTAACTATCAATTACCAGCGACGTGGTTGGCCGGCCTGAATCTAGGTGGGGGCATTCGCTATGTGGGTGTCAGATACGGTGCAGATGATAACGACTACAAGTTGCCTGCCTATACCCTGGTCGATGCCAGCCTGCGCTACGATATGGCTTTGCTAGGCCAGCAATGGAAAGGATGGCAAGTAGCCGTGAACGCCAGTAATTTGTTCGATAAAGAATATGTGGCCACCTGCGGATACTTTGGAGACGGTTGTAAATGGGGCTATCGCCGTAATGTGATGGGCACCTTGACCTATCGCTGGTAATGCGTCGCGCACTTGTATTATGGCATCGCTGGGTGGGGCTGGCGATGGCGCTTTTTCTCATCCTCGCCGGACTCACTGGCGCGGTGATCACTTTTGAAGAAGAGGTTGATGGCTGGTTGAACCCCCAGTTGCTGCGGCCTGCCTGGCAGGCAGGCGTGGCTGTCATGGATGTTTATTCCCTGCGGGAAAAAGCACAGCAACAAGCACCTGCAGGTACTTTTGTGGATGAGTTAGTCCTTGACATCACCCCGGGCCATGCAGCTATGTTCAGGTTGACCGCAGCTTCTAAGCAGGCAGCTATAGCAGATGAATTGTTTATTCACCCGCAGACTGGCGAATTACTGGGGATGCGCTTGTATGGTGACAGCCTGTTCCAGCGCGAAACCATGCTTGGTTTTTTGTTCCGCTTGCATTATTCGCTGGCATTGCCCGGCATCACCGGCCATCTGATCTTTGGCGTGGTGGCAGTGCTATGGACACTTGATTGCTTTATCGCTTTCTGGCTCACGCTGCCGAGGAAGCAAAAGCATGCGCGGTCAGGTTTTATATCGCGCTGGAAACCGTCCTGGCTGGTGAAATGGCAAGCATCGGCCACACGGATCAACTTTGATCTGCACCGGGCATTTGGCTTGTGGCTATGTACCGTGTTGCTTATCTTTGCCTGGTCCAGCGTCATGTTTAACTTGCGCGAGCAGGTGTATATGCCTGTCATGTCTACCTTTCTCAAGTTTGATACTTCATGGCGTAACGTGCCACGCCTGCCACAACCTTTGGCCTCTCTTTCAATCTCCTGGCCCGAGGCGCATACGATGGCGCGTAAAGCGATGCAGCATTTTGCCAGGGAACATCAGTTGCAACTGGGGGTTGAAAAACAGTTACGACTGGATCGCCAACGAGGTGTCTACGCATACATGGTGCATAGTTCTGCCGACTTGAATGAAACACGCAGCAATACTGCCATTCTGGTGGATGCGCAAAGTGGCGAGATTAAAGGGTGGTGGTTACCCACACAGGGTGAAACCGGTAACACGGTGAGCAACTGGCTGGGTGCCTTGCATATGGGCCATGTGTTTGGCTTGCCTTACCGGATATTCGTCTGTTTGACAGGCCTGGCACTCGTTGCTATTTCTGTCACAGGGGTGCTGATCTGGAGCCGGAAACGTGCAGGCAAAACAACGCTGAAGCAGTCTGGCCGCAAAGCGATGCAGCAGGCTTAGCGTAAATTACCAGCGGCGACTCAGCATAAAGTGCAGGAAAATCGCCTCATTGCGGACTTCTGAGTCACCCAGCAAGGGGCTGTTGTATTTGACGCTGACCGGCAGCATCCATTCAACGCCGCCGGTCATCAGCCAGTGCTGGTCGATTTTGCGTGCCGCACCAAACGTCAGGTGGTGCTCCAGGATGCCGGCCAACAAAGGGCTGGAATTCTGGCGTGGAATCGGGTTTTTACCGTAGTTGTGACCAGCATAGAGCGTGGTGCGGGCATCCCAGTTGTAAGCAACGCCGGTGGCGACTACCCACTGGTCTTTCCAGTCGGCAGGGTTGGTTGAGCCATACACAGAGGGTGCCGAGGCATTATCAGGTTTGGTGGCACGCAGCTTGACGTCATTGATCGCATCGTCCCAGTTCAGCCAGTTCAATTTGAACGAGAGCAGCCAGTCATCTGTGGGTTTGAAAGCCGCCCCCACGGCCACTTCGCGCGGCAAGGCAAAGCCTTTCACTGAGGCATCCGCATACTTCACCTTGCCGAATCCTGTGCTTGTAAAATCTGCCACCAGTGTGCCGCCTGTCATGGGCAGCTCGGTCTTCTCGGTATAGGTCGCGGCCAGCGTGAGCGCCGGGGTGACGCGGTATTGCATGCCCAGTTTAAACCCGGTGCGCAGCGCAGAAGCGTCTTCTAATTTATAGCCGAAAAAGGGAGCAGCAGCGACTGACGTGCTGGAAAAAAAGTCCTGCGCTATGCTGCCATACACAATGTTCAGGCTGGCACCTAATGACAGCTTTTCATTCACTTCGCAGCCTATGCCAGGAATCACCTTGGCGATACCAAACAGTGAGGACAAGTCATCGCGATTGCCAAATGGCGTGCGCAAGTTTTCATACACGCCCCCGGCGCCACCCTGAGCGAAGAGGCCGATGCCTGCCGTACAAGGCGTGTTCTCAACCGGCCGTGCGTAACCGCCCCCGCCGAGCAGGGTGTAGCGGTTGGATGCATGCTCCTCGTTACGCGGGTCTTTGTGTACCAGATCGGTCGTGCGCAGGACTGAGCCAAACATGTCCAGCAACGGTGCCTTGATCTGCGTGAGTCCGGCCGGGTTAGTACTGAGCGCGCTGGTATCGCGTGCGACGGCCACATCAGCACCGGCCATCAGGCTGGATTCTGCGCCAAAGCCAATCAGGTTGATGCCATTGGTGGCGAATGCGGTGCTGCTTGCAACCGCCAGTATCAGGACATTTGTCCTGCATATTGCCGTAAAACGGAAAGAAATCATGGCGAAGTGAATTATCATTGATGATGCGTAGTGTCGCATACTCTGGCGCCACGATGTCGTCATGATAGAACGGTGAATACCGTTTATTTCTTTCTAAATGAGACCGCTATGTCATCGCCAAATGCCCTCGGTGGTTTGTAAAAAATATTCCTGAATAAAAACAATTGCTTGCTATGAGTCAAGCAAAATAAATCAATATATTGTGGTTTTGTATGTTGCTGATGACCATATATTGATTTATAGTTTCGTCCATACGGTATGCAGGCTTTATCCAAAACCTGTATTTAAAAGGGAATCTGGTGTGTGAATCCGCATAAGGATCATCAAGCCAGGGCTGCCCCCGCAACTGTAATCAGCGAGTTGTTTGCTCACTCTCAAGCCACTGAAAAAATTCGGGAAGGCCGCAGCAAACAATGGTGACCTGAGAGCCAGGAGACCTGCCGTGCATTTTTTCTTGTTAACGTTTGAGGCGGGGTGTCCTCGGCAGATGCAGTTAGTTTTTATTCTGATTGCAATACTGGCCTTTAAACGCGTGCATTTCCACCATAAGGGTGTGACCGGGCTGATCCGGTGCAAATGTAATGCGTTTATCTGCCTGCGCCATGTAACCTTCGCTTCCAGAATTGGGAGCCATCAATGTCAAAGTACGAATCCATGCAAGCCACCAAACGCGATGGCCGCAAGGAGCCTATCAATCTCGACAAGATTCATCGGGTGATTGATTGGGCATCGCAAGGCCTGAACAATGTGTCGGTGTCGCAGGTCGAATTGCGTTCCCATATCCAGTTTTACGATGGCATCCGTACCGATGCCATCCACGAAACCATTATCAAGTCCGCCGCTGACCTGATCTCGGAAGAAACACCGGATTACCAGTACCTGGCCGCGCGTCTGTCTATTTTTCACCTGCGCAAGATTGCCTATGGCCAGTTTGAGCCACCACATCTGTTTGACCATGTGACCAGCCTGACCGAACTCGGCAAGTACGACCAGCACTTGTTGCGTGACTACAGCCGTGAAGAATTCGATGTATTGAATGGCTATATTGACCACTGGCGCGATATGAATTTCTCTTATGCGGCGGTCAAGCAGCTGGAGGGTAAGTACCTGGTACAAAACCGCGTGACCAAGAAGATCTACGAAAGCCCGCAGTTTCTGTACATCCTGGTGGCCATGTGCCTGTTTGCCAATTACAAAGGCCAGACACGGCTGGATTTGATCAAGCGTTTCTACGACGCCGTCTCCACCTTCAAGATTTCGCTGCCGACACCGATCATGTCCGGCGTGCGTACGCCCACCCGCCAGTTCAGTTCCTGTGTGCTGATCGAGTGTGACGACAGCCTGGACAGCATCAATGCCACTACCAGCGCCATTGTGAAATATGTCTCGCAACGCGCCGGTATCGGCGTCAATGCAGGCCGCATTCGCGCACTGGGCAGTGAAATCCGTGGCGGTGAAGCACAACATACCGGCTGCCTGCCGTTCTACAAACTGTTCCAGTCTGCGGTGAAATCCTGCTCGCAGGGCGGGGTGCGCGGCGGGGCAGCCACCTTGTTCTATCCGCTGTGGCATCTGGAAGTCGAGTCATTGCTGGTGCTGAAAAACAACCGCGGTGTGGAAGAAAACCGCGTGCGTCACCTCGATTACGGCGTGCAGATCAACCGCCTGATGTATCAGCGCCTGATCAAGAGCCAGAACATCACCCTGTTCTCGCCCCATGACGTGCCCGGCCTGTATGACGCCTTCTTTGCCGACCAGGATGCCTTTGAGCGCCTGTACACCCAATATGAAGCCGATGACAGCATCCGCAAACGCACCATGCCTGCAGTCGATTTATTCTCACTCATGATGCAGGAACGGGCCGGGACTGGCCGTATCTACATCCAGAACGTGGATCACTGCAACACGCATAGCCCATTCGATCCGGCTGTGGCCCCGGTACGCCAGTCCAACCTGTGCATGGAAATCGCACTGCCGACCAAACCACTCAATGACATCAACGATACCGAAGGTGAAATTGCGCTGTGTACCTTGTCCGCCTTTAACCTGGGTGCGCTGGAATCGCTGGACGAACTCGAAGGCCTGGCCGAGCTGGTGGTGCGCGCACTGGATGCGCTGCTGGAATATCAGGATTATCCGGTGAAAGCCGCCCTGAATGCGACCAACAAGCGCCGCTCACTGGGCGTAGGCGTGATCAATTACGCGTATTACCTGGCCAAAAACGGCACCAATTACACCAGTGATACAGCGCTGGGTTTGACCCACCGGACATTTGAAGCGATTCAGTATTATTTGCTCAAAGCCTCCGTGCAGTTATCACGCGAGTTTGGCCCCTGTGGTGCGTTTAACGAAACCACCTACGCCAAAGGCATGCTGCCGATTGATACCTACAAAAAAGACCTCGACGCCGTATGCAGCGAGCCGCTGTTGCTGGATTGGGAAAGCCTGCGCACAGAGATTCAGAAAGATGGCTTGCGTAACTCCACGCTGACCGCGCTGATGCCATCAGAGACTTCCAGCCAGATTGCCAATGCCACCAATGGTATTGAGCCGCCGCGCGGCCTGGTGTCGGTCAAGCAGTCTAAGGATGGTATTTTGCGCCAGGTGGTGCCCGAGATCGACCGTCTGCGCGACCAGTATCAGTTACTGTGGAAAATGCCGAATAATGAGGGCTATCTCAAGCTGGTGGGCGTAATGCAGAAGTTTGTGGATCAATCCATTTCTGCCAATACCAACTACGACCCCACCCGTTTTGAAGGTGGCCGCGTACCGATGAAGCAGTTGCTCAAAGACTTGCTGCAGGTGTACAAACTGGGCATCAAAACGCTGTATTACCACAACACGCGTGACGGAGCCACTGAAGGGGGCACCGAGGCAGAGGATGATGGGTGTGCCAGCGGTGCCTGCAAAATTTAATAAGTGGCTGTGCGGGCGCCTTGCAATTTATCTCGCTCGCTCACTGATTCAGTATTCTTTTGAGTAGATAAATCAGAATATTGAGACTTTTGTACGCATTGAAAAAGAGACTATTTTTAACAATAGAATTAATCGTCCGTCATTCCCGCGAACGCGGGAATCCATTTTAATCAGTCACTTACATGGATCCCCGCGTACGCGAGGATGACGAAGTGATGTGTTTTAGCATGTATTTTGATTCGTGCAAAAGTCTCATATTTTAAAAACAGTTTGAGCATTCATACTTAAACATTAGGAACACGGCCATGGCCTACAGCATCTTCACCAAAACCGACAACGACCAACTCAAAGAGCCCATGTTCTTCGGCCAGCCCGTCAATGTGGCGCGTTATGACCAGCAGAAATATCCGGTATTTGAAAAGCTGATCGAGAAGCAGCTTTCTTTTTTCTGGCGTCCGGAAGAGGTGGATGTGTCGCAAGACCGTGCCGATTACCAGAATCTGCCCGAGCACGAAAAGCATATTTTTATCAGCAACCTCAAATACCAGACGCTGCTCGATTCCATTCAGGGCCGCAGCCCGAATGTAGCGCTGTTGCCATTGGTGTCCCTGCCCGAGATTGAGACCTGGATTGAGACCTGGGCATTTTCCGAGACCATCCACTCGCGCTCGTATACCCATATCATCCGCAATATCGTCAATGATCCTTCTGTCATGTTTGACGACATCGTGCGCAATGAGCACATCACCGCACGCGCCACCGACATTGCGCATTATTACGATGAGCTGATCCAGCAGACCATGCTTTATTCTCAACTGGGCGAGGGCGAGCACAGCATCAATGGCGAAATCAAAGTGGTCAACAGGCGCGCCCTCAAAAAGCTGCTTTACCGCTGTCTGATGAGCGTGAATATCCTCGAAGCCATCCGCTTTTACGTCAGTTTTGCCTGTTCGTTTGCCTTTGCCGAGCGCAAGGTGATGGAAGGCAATGCCAAAATCATCCGCCTGATTGCGCGCGATGAAGCCCTGCACCTGACCGGCACCCAGCATATGCTCAATATCATGCGTTCCGGCCAGGATGATCCCGAGTTTGCCGAGATAGCTGCCGAGTTGCACAATGAATGTTTCGAGATGTTTAAAACCGCCGCCGAGCAGGAAAAACAATGGGCAGAATACCTGTTTAAAGATGGCTCCATGATCGGCCTCAATAAAGACATCCTCTGCCAGTATGTCGAGTACATCACCAACACCCGCATGGCTTCAGTCGGGCTGCCTGCCGCTTTCCCGCAGGCCAAAAACAACCCGATTCCATGGATCAACACCTGGCTGGCCTCCGACACCGTGCAAGTGGCGCCGCAAGAGGTGGAATTAAGCTCTTATTTGATAGGTCAGATTGATTCAGAGATGTCAGCCGACGACTTGAATGGTTTTGAACTATAAGTGCTACGCGGACTTTATCCCGCTCGCGCATTTATTTCTTTTGATAATTTATGATCAGCATCCGCAGTCAGCATAGCCGCTTCAGCCTGCTCCCGCATGAAACCCTGCTCGAAGGCCTGGAACGTACCGGGCACGAAGTGGAGTATCAATGCCGGGGCGGCTATTGTGGTGCGTGCAGGGTGCGCATGCTCGATGGCGAGGTGGAATATCTGGAACAGCCGCTGGCCTTTATAGCCGCTGATGAAATTCTACCTTGCTGCTGTGTGCCCAAGTCGGATATCCGCCTCGATTGCGAACTCCGCTTTGAGTTGCAAAGCGCGCAGATGCAGGACGAATTATTTCCGGCACAACAATCACTGTTTGATGAAGCCTTGTTCGCCCCGGCGCATCTCCCGGTAAAAAAAGCACCCAGAAGGCGCGCTGGTAAAACCAGTATGCAAGCCAATCTCTCATTGTTTTAACAGCTGGCAAGCCAAAATAACAAAGGCGCCTGAGTCAGGCGCCTTTTTAATCAATCAGGTTTTCAATGCTGTGTAAGCTATGCTTCAGGCATTGCTGGTCACAATCGCATCAATCACATCTTCAAAGTTGGCACTTACCGTTTTAGGATTTTCAACCAGTTCACAACTGATCACCTCACAACGGCGATACATTTGCCGGATTTTCTCATCGGCCTCCTGTCGCGTTTTGCCATAAATTTGCAAGTTTTTCACAATCACGCCATTGGCGCTGCGTATCACAAACAGATACTTTCCCGGTGTTTGTCCCATCTTAATAACTCCACCCTAAGTGTTTTTGGCTTATTTATATATTCTATGCCTAGCAGTAATCATACCAATATCGCGCTCTGCCATGTCAGATAAAAATATGTTTTCCAATGTAATTCAATGCTTTAGGCGCTTATTTTGACAAAATGCTGACACTTTTTGCCAGTGAATATGCCGTTTCATGTATACATGAGGCAAAAAAGGCGCCTTATCAAGCGCCTTTTATTTAACTGTGTTGGATTGCATTTACGGGCGCACCCATTGCATTTTTAAGTGTGGCACACGCGTCCTGACATCCTCAATCAGGTGACAACTCATGATCTCGCATCGCATATACATTTGCTGAATCTTCTTGTCAGCCTCACTGCGCGTCTTACCGTACACCTGCAAATTTTCAACAATCACGCCGTTCGCACTGCGTATCGTATACAAATACTTTCCTGAACTATGCTCTAACATATTGAATGTCACCCCGAGTATCAGTCTGCGTAAATCACAGTAATTTTTTAATAATATCAACCATAACAGACTTTTTTGCACATGTATACATGGTGAGAATACTATTTCCATAGTTAATTCAATGCTTTAACGGGGGATTTGCATAAATTAACTTCGATTTCAGCGCTAAGTATGCACACAAGTTAACCGATTACTGACTTAAGTGAGGGTGATTAATTAAAGTTAGTAAAACAAAAGCTAAAAAACTAAGCATCTATGATTACTGCTTTAACTTAATTTCTGCAGCAGGTTCTTATTTTGTTTTCTTCATCGCCTCTCTGTCAACTTGTGTTTTAGTTTTGCCATGTAGTATTAAGTGTACTAACTCATATACTTTCGTAGATGGAGTGCCATAAGGGTCACCTTCAGCAATTCGATTATTGAATGCATTTTGAGCATTTATGATTGCATGATTGTAGTCAGTCAAAAGCACCGACATTTCGAAATATGGATTCGTTTTATGACAATAAGTACTCATCAGTCCTTTAAGGAGTTTTTGCGCCTCAAAGCGATCAATTGGCTTATTAAATGGTTGATAGTGGAAAATGCCCCATAACTCAAAGCATGGGTTTGATAAGGCGAAATTTAAATTATGCTGAACAGCTAAGCCTTTAGCTTCTTCTAGTTTTGGATGGTCATCAACGTCCGGAACTGCCCAGACTGAATATAGTTTATCGAAACTATTTTTTGTCTTCGATGCGTGAGCTCTTAGTTGAGCTTCTTTCTTAATTACTTTATTAACCAAATCCCTTATTGCACCGCCTTTAGATTGAACCTCAATATCCAAGATGGAGTTTCTGATGGTTGAGAGCTTTTGAAAGTAATCTTTCTCAGTTTCACCTTCGCATATAATGTAAATAATCCTTTTAGGCTCTTTTACTGGAGGGCGTCTTCTTAGATCAGATACTTTAGGTGTTTTTCTTTTAGCCAATTTGAACTCCAATTAGTTTAACAAAGAAAACTCACCTAAATATGGTATAGCTCCGAACCTTCCATCTAAATAACCGCGTTCAAAATTATCACTTTTCCTGATTTTCATATCGGATAAAGGGTAATAATGACTGCTTCCTCTATGATCTTTTTCTGAAAACCATACTTGATCTCTTCTTACTAAATCATTTGAAAGTAGAGTTGTATCATGCGTAGTAAATAATAGTTGAGCACCACTCTGATTAATCTCTGGATTATTAAACATTTGGACAATTTTTCGACATAACAAAGGGTGTAAGCTTGAGTCTAATTCATCAACAATTAAAGTAGATCCAGTATTCACTGCAATAATTGCCCAGCCAATTATATTTAAGAATGCAACAGTACCGCGACTTTCATCATGTAAGTCAAGAAAAACAACACCACCTTCAGTTTTATGACCTAGTTGAATTTTTTTTCTTTCATTTTTATCTACTTCTTTCAAAATGTTTTCATTCGGTATGTATTTGTTTAAGATTTCTTTAAGCTCAGTTGCCATAGAGTTAAACTCCTCCGGCCTTTTTATTACTTCAACTTTTGCTTCGCATACGCCGACATCTGCACTACCTATTAAACCTAAAATTAATTTTCGAAGCCCATCATCTTCGAGAAAAATTGAAGTCTGTTCTTCATTAATATCGCCATCATTATTCAAACTAAAATGCATGGATCTTCTAAAGAATCTATAAATCTCTTTCAGTTGAGGATGGTTGTTAGCGTTTGCTGTAGACAAAAATAATGATTGAGCTTTAGTATTCTCCGAGATGATTTTATTATGACCTTTTAATGACGGGCCGAAATAGAAAACTTGTTTTTCTTCTGAGTTTCTGTGAAACAATATTTGTTTATATTGTTTAGGATAGCTATAAAGCCATTCCTCACGAATTCCAGATTCAGATAATGTAAATCCGTAAGTCATTCTTATGAAAGTTACTTCTTCACTTTCTAAATCTTCATCTGGTGAGTTAGTAGCTGAAGTGGCTTTTTCGTCTCCAACCGGTAATAAAAAATCCATTTCAAATGTAGCTGACTCAGTGTCTTCAATTCCCTCTAATAGAAATTTGGGGAACTTTACTTTATCTTCGCCTGAATAGGTATGAGAACGTAAAATCCCCTTTTGGAAAAATTGCATTGCCTTAAGTAAATTCGACTTTCCTGATGCATTGGCCCCATATATTACTGCCGATGGAAGGACTTTAAATTTGTTATTTTTTATATTAATAAGATTAGATTTAAGGTCATCATCTAGCTTACTTGCAATCATTGAGATTTCTTGTTTTTCTCCAATTGAGCGGTAATTACGAACTGAGAATCTTAATATCATATTAATTAATCTTTAATTGCTAGTCTAAAGATAATAGTGTTTATGTATAAATCTGTCAAATTTGGTGCTTTCTTTGAATAATTTTGATATGCAAGAACTATTACGGTCAGGTCTAGAGAAATAGCAAGGCCTCATCTTGGTCTTGCTGAATCAGATTGGTCCTCTTAACTAAACTTCCAGCAAGCTAAACAATTTACGCTACTGCTTTATTAGGTTGCCTGTCTATTGTGGGCGATAATGACGGCCTTTGTTCGATACGTCATTTTTGGAATTCTCCCCATGGAAATTAAGGTCAATTTTCTCGATAAGCTACGTCTGGAAGCCAAGTTCGATGACTTCACGGTAATTGCCGATCAGCCTATCCGCTATAAAGGTGATGGCTCGGCGCCGGGGCCATTCGATTACTTTCTGGCTTCATCGGCTTTGTGTGCAGCTTATTTTGTGAAGTTGTATTGCAACACGCGCAATATTCCTACCGAAAACATCCGCCTGTCGCACAACAATGTGGTGGACCCTGAAAACCGCTATAAGCAGATTTTCAAGATTCAGATCGAGCTGCCAGCGGATATTTCTGACAAAGACCGCCAGGGGATTTTGCGTTCGATTGACCGCTGTACCGTGAAAAAAGTGGTGCAAGCCGGGCCGGATTTCATTATTGAGGAAGTCGCAAATCTGGACGAAGATGCGCAGGCCTTGTTGATGGCGAATCCATCTGCCGAAACCAGCACTTACATTACCGGTAAAGATTTGCCGCTGGAGCAAACCATCGCCAATATGACAGGGCTGCTGGCGAGTCTGGGCATCAAGATCGAGATTGCTTCGTGGCGCAATATTGTGCCCAATGTGTGGTCGTTGCATATCCGTGATGCGCATTCACCCATGTGTTTTACCAATGGCAAGGGTGCAAGCAAGGAAAGTGCGTTGGCTTCAGCGCTGGGCGAATATATTGAGCGGCTGAGTAACAACCATTTTTATGCCGGGTCGTTCTGGGGCGAAGAGATTGCCAATGCAGCGTTTGTGCATTACCCGAACGAGCGCTGGTTCAAGCCGGGCCGTAAAGATGCGCTGCCGAAAGAGATTCTGGATGACTACACGCGCGAGATGTATAACCCCGATGGCGAGTTGCGTGGTTCGCACCTGATAGACACCAATTCAGGCAATGTTGAACGCGGTATTTGTGCGCTGCCATTTGTGCGCCAGTCGGATGGCGCGGTCGTGTATTTCCCCTCTAATCTGGTTGAAAACCTGTATGCCAGCAATGGCATGAGTGCAGGCAATACGCTGGTGGAAGCGCAGGTGCAGTGCCTGTCAGAGATTTTTGAGCGTGCAGTGAAACGCGAAATTATTGAAGGCGAAATTGCCTTGCCGGATGTGCCGCAGGCCGTGCTGGCGAAATATCCAGGCATCGTGGCTGGCATCAAAGGGCTGGAAGAGCAGGGCTTTCCAGTGCTGGTCAAGGATGCATCGCTGGGTGGTGAGTATCCGGTCATGTGTGTGACCTTGATGAACCCGCGCACCGGCGGTGTGTTTGCCTCGTTTGGCGCGCACCCATGCATGGAAGTCGCGCTGGAACGCAGCCTGACCGAATTGCTGCAAGGCCGCAGCTTTGAAGGCCTCAATGATTTGCCGCAGCCTACTTTTGCCAGTGAAGCGGTGACCGAGCCGAATAACTTTGTGGAACATTTTATTGATTCCAGCGGCATTGTGTCGTGGCGGTTTTTCAGTGTCAAATCGGATTACGAATTTGTGGAGTGGGATTTCTCCGGTGAAGGCGAAAGTGCCAACGCCGAGGAGGCAGCAACGATGTTTGGGATGCTGGCCGACATGGGCAAGGAAGCTTATGTGGCGGTGTATGACCAGCTAGGCGCAACGGCTTGCCGTATATTGGTACCGGGCTATTCGGAAGTGTATCCGGTAGAAGACCTGGTGTGGGATAACACCAACAAGTCTTTATTGTTCCGTGAAGATATCCTCAACCTGCATACACTAGACGATGCCAGCCTAGAAGCATTGCTGGACCGTTTGGAGAATAACGAGCTGGATGATTATGGCGATATTGGCACCCTGATCGGCATTCAGTTTGACGAGAACACGGCCTGGGGCCAGCTCACAGTGCTGGAGTTGAAGTTATTGATCAACCTGGCTTTACAGCAATTTGAAGAAGCACAGGATCTGGCTGGCGCCTTTTTGCAATACAACGACAACACGCTGGAACGCGGCTTGTTTTACCAGGCTGTGAATGTGGTGCTGGAAGTGATGCTGGATGACGAACTGGAACTGGCTGACTACGAGGTCAACTTCCGCCGTATGTTTGGTGATGCCCGCATGGATGCGGTGATTGGCTCAGTGGATGGCAGTGTGCGTTTTTACGGTTTGACGCAAACCAATATGCAACTTGAAGGGCTGGACAGGCATCATCGCCTGATCGACAGCTACAAAAAGCTGCATGCCGCGCGTGCCAGTAGGCTGGTCAAGGCCAGCTAGCCAGCCGGGCCATGCGCCATGGCTTATGGCTTATGGTTGGTATAGCTGGTTTTCTTTGATGTAATGCAACACCTGTGGCGGTATTGCATTGCCTAAGTCGTCATCTGCACGACCCAATTGGGTGCGGATGCGGGTAGAAGAAATAGCGGGTGGGGTGATAGGTAAAAAACTGATCAGGCCATGGTGTTGCGCCGCGAAGGCCTTTGGCGCTTCTGCAATGGTGATCAGCTTGTCTTCGTGTGCGGCATGTAGCATCAGGGTTTTATCATTCTCTGCGCGGTGTACAACCAGCAGGTGGCAATAGTCGAGCAACTCCAGCCAGCGGTGCCAGGTGGGCAGTTTCTGGTAACTGTCCTGGCCCATCATCAGGCATAGTGCGGCATCCGGGAACTGTTGGCGCTGATGCAGCAGTGTCTCAACGGTATACGAAGCGCCATAGCGTTCAAGCTCGCAGGTATCCAGCACATATTCAACATGGTCCTGGATGGCGAGTTGCACCATGGCTGCGCGGTGCTGGGCAGAGACTGCAGGGGTGGCTTTGTGTGGCGGCATCGCTGCCGGAATAAAACGGATCTGTGTGCAGTGCAGGGTTTCTAATACGGTGTGTGCAAGCGCAAGGTGGCCGTTGTGGATGGGGTTAAAGGTGCCACCAAAAATGCCGATGATTTCCATTTCAGCCATTCTTTGGGCACATCGCCGTGTTGCGCGGTACTCGCAAACGCGCTGTACCCGCGCGAACGCTCTCTTTATTAAGCGCGTACGTGGCCGTCACCTAAAACCACATATTTCAATGAAGTCAGACCTTCCAGGCCAACCGGGCCGCGTGCGTGCAGTTTGTCGGTGGAGATGCCGATTTCAGCGCCAAAGCCGTATTCAAAGCCATCGGCAAAGCGGGTGGAGGCATTGACCATCACGCTGCTGGAATCTACCTCGCGCAGGAACTGGCGGGCCTTGGTGTAATTTTCAGTCACTATGGCTTCAGTGTGCTGGCTGGAGTGTTGGTTGATGTGCTCAATCGCTTCATCGACGCCACTCACCACCTTGCACGAGATAATGGCCGCCAGGTATTCGGTGTAGTAATCCTCTTCCGTCGCGGCAATCGCTTGTGGCACCAGGGCACGTGTTTCGTCACAGCCACGGATTTCAATGCCTTTGGCAGTCAGCATCTCGGCCAGTTTAGGCAGGGCTGTGCTGGCAATGCTGCGGGCAACCAGCAGTGATTCGGCGGTGTTGCAGGTGCCCAGGCGTTGGGTTTTGGCGTTTTCGAGAATGCGTACGGCTTTGTCCAGATCGGCGTCATCGTCCACATACACATGGCAATTGCCATCGAGGTGTTTGATGACGGGAATGCGTGCTTCATTGCTGATACGTTCGATCAGGCCTTTGCCACCCCGTGGCACGATCACGTCCACATACTGTTTCATGGTAATCAGTTCGCCCACGGCGGCGCGGTCAGTGGTTTCAACCACCAGCACGGCTGACTGTGGCAGGCCGGCTTGTTGCAGACCCTGATGCACCAGTTTGGCCAGGGCCTGATTGCAATGAATGGCTTCAGAACCCCCACGCAGGATGCAGGCATTGCCGGACTTGATGCACAAGCCAGCGGCATCCACCGTCACGTTTGGACGGGCCTCGTAAATAATGCCGATCACGCCCAAAGGCACGCGCATCTGGCCAATCTGGATGCCGGAAGGACGGTATTTGAAGTTGCTCATTTCGCCAATCGGGTCTGGCAGGCTGGCGATTTGTTCCAAGCCCTCTGCCATCGTCGCCACAGATTTTGCACTCAGCGCGAGCCGGTCCAGCATGGCGGCTTCCATGCCATTGGCTTTGGCGGCATCCAGGTCTTGCTGGTTGGCGGCGAGCAGGGCTTTTTCATGCTGGCGGATGAGGGCGGCGATATTGCGCAGTGCCTCATTTTTGGTGTTGGTGTCGGCTTTTGCCATCAGGCGGGAAGCGGCTCTGGCCTGTTCCCCCAGTTGTTGCATGTAGTGTTTGATGTCCATGGTGTTATTTTAACCCAGATTTAACGTGCCCGATTCGCTGGCCTGTTTTGCCCCATTTTGCGGTTGGCGGCAATACGTGCAATCCCGGTACTCAGGCGTGAAAGTTCCAGCCAGGCATCGCCCTGGCCGACGCCTTTGGCAATGCGGTCAATCTCGGCAAGTTTTTGTACGGCGGCTTCGACTGGTTTATGCGGCAGCAGGTCCAATGCGCGTTTGACCAGTAGCTGGCGGTCACCAAACAGGCGCGCCTGTGTCATCGCGGTTTGTGCGGATTGGCCCTGTTGCATGGCCAGCCTGACTTGCAGCAAGGGACGGAACAGCCAGATCAGGGGATTCATCACGGCGACTGCGGTTTCACCTTCTTCGCGCAGGCCTTCGATAATGCGCAGGGTGCGTGCCGGGTCACCTTGCAGCATGGCTTCGCCCAGTTGCGAGACGTCAAAACGGGCCACATTCAGCACGCATTGCCGGATGGCTTCGTCGGACAATGGACCGGGCGGGTAGAGCAGGCCCAGTTTCTGGATTTCCTGATGGGCGGCCAGCAAATTGCCTTCTACCTGCTCGGCAATAAAGCGGCGGGAGCTTTCATCCGCTGATTGCTGCTGCAAGGCCAGACGCTGGCCGATCCAGTCTGGCAGCTGTGCCAGTGGCACCTGATTCTGCACCAGTAACACGCCCTGTTGCGAGAGCGCCTCATACCAGCTGCTATTGGTCATGTCGCGGTCAGGGGCAGGCAGGGTGATGATGATGGTGGTGTCTTCTACAGTTTGCGTAGCGAGTTGTTGCAGGGCTTTGGCCCCATCTACCCCCGGCTTGCCGGTCGGGATATTGATTTCGAGGATGCGTTTTTCAGCAAACAGGGAAAAGCTTTGCAGAAACTGGCTGATTTGCTGCCAGTTAAAGTAACGTTCCACGGTAAAGCTGGCCCGCTCCTGTGCACCTTGCTGGCGTGCGGCAGCACGAATCTGGTCGAGGGATTCCCTGATGGAGAGCGGCTCATCACCCGCCAGGATAAACAGCTGCTGTTTGGGCGGCAGGTGCTGTGCAAGTTGCGCGGCCTGTATGCGCATAGCGTCTATTCTGCTTTTTTGAGGGCAGCCAGTCGACGCATAATGCCATTGAGCACGTCTGTCTGCATGCCCTCGGTCAGGCGTTTTTCTTCGGCTTGTTTGGCCAGCAGGCTGGAGTCGTTATAGGTATAGTCGCGTCGGGCTTCCATCACCATCGGAAGTGCCCAAGTGGCTTCACTGGCAATTTTAGTGCGGAAATGCACGCGATAATAGAGTTCGTACTCTCGCACCACACCGGTTCCACTCAGTGAAAGAATGCGTTTTTCATTTTCATCTTTCAGCAGTTCAATCCGTAATTCAGCCTCTTCGCTGTTTTCTACCAGTTTAATGCCCTGGCTGGTCAGGCTTTTGCGTAAGGCAGGCATCACCTGGCTGCTGCCGGTGAGTTGTATGGTTTTGAACATAATCGGCGCGGGCTGGCGCAGGTGAAAGCCGCAGGACGTTAATGCCGCAATGAACATCAGCCATCCACATGTGTGCAGCAGGGTGTTCAACCCAAATGTTCTGAGAGGCTGTTGCAACATGTTCATCCTTTCGCGTTCGTGTGTTTATGCGACCACAATGTTAATCAGTTTGTTAGGCACCACGATGATTTTTTTCACGCTGCCTTCATTCAAAAACTTCTGCACGAAGTCCTGATTGACCGCCGTCGCTTCAATTTGTTCTTTGGCCATGCTTTTGGGAATGCTGATGCTGCCGCGCAGCTTGCCATTGACCTGCACTACATATTCCACTTCGTCCTGTACCAGCGCGGATGTGGCAGGCTCAGGCCATTTCGCCGTGAGGATATCTTCACCCAGATTGAGTTCTTTCCAGACGGTCTGCGCAATATGCGGTGCGATGGGGGACAGCACGCGTAGTAGAATGGAGTAGCCCTCGAATGCAACCGCTTGCCAGCTGGTTTCGGCTTCCTTCAGCACTTTTTCCAGCGTGTTGAGTATTTTCATGCAGGCTGAGGCGACGGTATTGAATTGCAGTTTGGCCAAATCCACATTGGCCTGCTTGAGTACCGTGTGGATTTCGCGTCTATGGTTTGCCAGTTCGCCATTCAGTTTGGTCGGCATGTCGGTCGCCTTGGTTTCTGACAGGGCGAAGCCATAGTTCCATACCCGCTTAAGAAAGCGATGCGAGCCTTCGACACCGCTGTCTGACCATTCCAGTGTTTGTTCCGGCGGTGCCGCAAACATCATGAAAAAGCGTGCGGTATCTGCGCCGTATTGTTCAATCAGCGATTGTGGATCGACGCCGTTACGTTTGGATTTGGACATGGTGCCTATGCCCTGGTAATCAATGGCCGAGCCATCTTTTAACAGTTTGGCACCGGTGACCTTACCGTTGCTGTCCTGCACCAGCTCAACTTCTTCAGGCGCAAAATATTCGATACCGCCCTTGGCTGTGCGGCGCGAGAAAATATGGTTGAGCACCATGCCCTGGGTCAGCAGGTTGGCAAAGGGCTCATCATAATTGACCAGTCCCATGTCGCGCATGACCTTGCTCCAGAAGCGCGAGTAGAGCAAATGCAAAATGGCATGCTCGATGCCGCCGATATACTGGTCCACCGGCATCCAGTGGTTGGTTTGTGCATCGACCATGCTGTCGGCACTGAAGCCGGAGGCATAACGTGCGTAGTACCAGCTAGAATCGACAAAGGTATCCATGGTGTCGGTTTCACGTTTGGCTGGCTTGCCGCATGTTGGGCAGGCGCAGTTGATGAAGCTGTCCAGTTTGTTCAAGGGATTACCAGAGCCGTCAGGCACACAATCTTCAGGCAATCTGACCGGCAGCTGGTCATCTGGGACCGCTACATCGCCACAGTCATCGCAGTGAATAATCGGGATAGGGCAGCCCCAGTAACGCTGGCGGGAAACGCCCCAGTCACGCAGGCGCCAGTTGGTCTGTTTGCCTCCTAGTGCTTTGGCTTCCAGATCTGCCGCAACGGCTTCAATGGCTTGCGTGTAGTTGAGGTCATTGTATTTGCCGGAGTAAATGCACACGCCTTTGCTCTTGTCGCCGTACCATTCTTGCCAGGTACTGGTATCAAAGCTCTGGTCTGGCAGGCTGATGACTTGTTTGATCGGGAGATTGTATTTTTTGGCAAAGCCAAAATCGCGTTCGTCGTGTGCCGGCACGGCCATGACGGCCCCTTCGCCGTAGGTCATCAGCACATAGTTGCCCACCCATACCGGCACTTGTTCGCCAGTCAGCGGATGTGCAACAGTCAGGCCGGTGTCCATGCCTTCTTTTTCCATGGTGGCCATATCGGCTTCCATCACCGAGCCTTGTTTGCATTTCTCGATAAAAGCCTGCAAGGCCGGGTTGCCCTGTGCAGCATGGGTGGCCAGCGGGTGTTCGGCAGCCACTGCACAGAAGGTCACGCCCATGATGGTGTCGGCACGCGTGGTAAATACCCACAGTTTGCCTTCGTCAATCAGTGTGCCAGTACTGTTTTTAATCTCGTGGGTAAACGCAAAACGCACGCCTGTGCTTTTGCCTATCCAGTTGGCCTGCATGGTTTTGACGCGCTCTGGCCAGCCTGGCAGTTTGTCCAGGTCATCCAGCAGTTGCTGGGCGTAGCCGGTAATGTTCAGGTAGTAACCGGGAATCTCGCGTTTTTCAACCAGTGCGCCCGTGCGCCAGCCACGGCCATCAATGACTTGTTCGTTGGCCAATACGGTTTGATCCACCGGATCCCAGTTCACGACCTGGGTTTTTTTGTAGGCAATGCCTTTTTCCAGCATGCGTAAAAACAGCCACTGGTTCCATTTGTAGTATTCAGGCTGGCAGGTGGCCAGTTCTCGAGACCAGTCGATCGCAAACCCTAACGATTTCAATTGCTTGCGCATGTAGGCAATATTGTCATAGGTCCATTGTGCAGGTGGCACGCTGTTTTGAATCGCCGCATTTTCGGCAGGCAGGCCAAATGCATCCCAACCCATGGGCTGCAACACATTGTAGCCTTTCATGTGGTGGTAACGGCTCAGCACATCGCCAATCGTGTAGTTGCGCACATGCCCCATATGCAGCTTGCCACTTGGGTAGGGGAACATCGATAAACAGTAATACTTGGGCTTGCTGCTCTCAGCTTTGGCTTGAAAGCTTTGTTTGGCTTCCCAATGGTGTTGTGCCTGTTGTTCGACTTCTTTAAATGGATACTGCTGTTGCATGTTGAAAATGGCTTGGAAGATAAAAAAACAATTATACCTGAGAAGCCCCTGTCGATTGTTCGGCCACGCGGCTACCGGCACTATTTTTAACCTGCAATTTGCCAGTGGTGGTTTATATCATGCATGTTGGTTGTTAAATGCAGCATATCAACCAGTCCAGCATATGCGGTTTCCCACTTTTTAATTTGTATAGTTAATATTTATATAAATAAAACATGAGGTTAATGTTTATCGCGATATTTTGGCATGAGGTTTGCAATGTGCAAGGACGCTAATGTCATTTATCAGGATAGGAAAAATGCAAAAACCCAGAAAAAAAGTGATTGTGATCGCCACTGCAATATCGTTACAGGCGAATGCGGGTATGCTGCTTGCTGAAGTTGAAGAGGATAAAAAGAAGAATACAGTGAAGGTTGACTCGGTAGTCGTTAAAGGGATATTACCGGATAGACTGGAGTCCGTACCGGGGTCATACAGTGTCGTTGACGAGAAACAGCTCAATGAGCGCCGCCCTTTTTCAATTCAGGAGGCACTGAATACTGTGCCAGGCATCAACGTGGTCGGTGAAAATACTTTTGGCCTGGGCGTAAACATCGGTGTGCGTGGCTTGAACCCACGGCGAACCTCACGTACTTTGTTGATGGAAGATGGCATGCCGTTATTTCTGGCGCCTTATGGTGACCCGGCTGCACATTACACCACCCCGCTTGAGCGTGTGCAGCGGATTGAAGTGGTCAAAGGCTCGGGCCAGATTCTATATGGCCCGCAAACGGTGGGCGGCATGATCAATTTTGTCACGCGTCCGGTGCCTAATGATGGCAAAGTGCATGGCACAGCCTCCGCCATGCTGGGGAACAATGATTTCAGCAGTTTGTACGGCAGTATTGGTGCAGGTGACGCGCGTGGCGGCTTGATGATTGATGCCTTGCATAAAAAGGGCGATGGCATTCGTGACAACCATGATTTCGAGATTCAGGAATACACGGCCAAGGGACAACTGAACCTGTCTGACCGGCATACCCTGATTGCCAAGGCCAGTTACTTCCGCGAGGACTCACATGTGTCAGAGACCGGCCTTGGTCTTGTTGAATACAATGAGGATAAATATCAGGCGCCCACAGGCAAGAACGATGTATTTGAGCATGAGAGAAAAACATTCCAATTACAGCACTTGTTTCAGATTAACAACCAGGTCAAGTTAAGCACACAGGCGTATTACGCAAAGTCTGATCGTGCTTCATTCCGTCAAATTAATGATCCGGGCACGCTGGGTGGACGTTCGGTGATGGATCGTTGTACCGGTTTGGGCGTTGCCACTGAAGCGAATGCAGAGCAATGTGGCGGTCGCTGGCGTCCACGTGAGTACGAGTATTGGGGCATTGAACCCCGTCTGGATGTGCAACACAGCTTGTTCGGGGTTGAAAGTAACGCAGTCGTTGGTTTTCGTTACCATCGCGAGGATATTCAGCGCAACCAGTATCGTGGCAGTGATCCAAGAATCCAGAGCCAGGCATATGCGGAAGCCTTTGGAGATCACCGCGAGCAGATTCATACCAATGTGGAAGCCAAGTCCTATTACGCCCAGAATACATTTTATGTCGGTGACTGGACGTTCACTCCTGGGCTGCGTGTAGAGGATCTGCGTATTAAAACCGATATTCGCCGCGCTGAAGGGGCTGCGCAAAACAATCCTGAATCTCAGGCAACGAATAATCAAACCAAGGTGCTGCCCGGGTTTGGCTTGACCTGGAATGGTATTGAAAATACAACATTGTTTGCCGGGGTGCACAAGGGGTTTGCACCGCCACGGCCAGACCGGGATATTAATGCGCCAGGTGGGGCGAATACTGCGGTTGTGGTCAACACCAGGCCAGAAGAGAGCACTAACTGGGAGCTTGGGATGCGCTCGCAATATTTCAATGGTGTCAGTCTTGAAACGACACTGTTTCACACTGTTTTTGACGACATCGTTGTCAATGGGTTAACAACAGGTACTTTCATTAATGGAGGTAAGTCTGAACACAGTGGTATTGAATTTGCAGGCCGCGTTGATTTTGGCCGGATTTATAACACCTCTCATAACTTCTATATTTCCGGCTCATACACGAATCTGTTTACGGCTGAGTTTAAGAAAACCAATACTGGCGCCAGCATCCAAAGTGGGGACCGTTTACCATACGCGCCAAAACACCTTGCTTCAGTGAATGTTGGATACCAGCATCCTGTTGGCTTGGATGCACGTATTGGTGTCGATTATGTCAGTGAACAGGAAGAGGATGTCGCGTTTAGAGACGGAAGAACCAGTGCAAACGTATTGCGCGGCGTCACAGGGGATATTCCAGCTTATGCGCTGATTAACGCAACGGTCAACTATAAGCCTGTAGGTAGCCAGGTGACCTACTTTGCGAGTGCCTACAACCTGGGTGACCGGGAATATCTGGCCAGCCGTGTGGACGGGATGGTGGCAGGGCGTCAGCGTCAGGTGTTTGCCGGGATGCGTTACGACTTCTAAGCCACGCTTGATCACGACAAGTAAAAAACACACAGCCCGCAATTGCGGGCTGTGTGTTTAATGCGATTCGCGTTGCTGTTATTTCAATGCCGCAAAGATGTCTTCTTTGATCACATTCAGTTCGCCCAGGCCATTCACCTTGACATATTTGGGTGCGCCACCGGTGCCTGAGTTGGCCCAGCCTGAATAGTAGCCGATCAGTTGCTCGGTTTGGTCATGGTAAACCTGCAAACGTTTCAATACCACTTCTTCCTTGTCGTCATCCCGTTGTACCAGTTCTTCACTGGTCACGTCATCTTTACCGGCCACTTTGGGCGGGTTAAATTTGACATGGTAAGTACGGCCAGACGCCGGGTGGCTGCGGCGGCCACTCATGCGTTCCACAATCGCTTCATCAGGGACGTCAATTTCCACTACGTAATCGATGGCTACGCCTGCGTTTTTCATGGCTTCGGCCTGCGGAATGGTGCGTGGAAAGCCATCAAACAGGAAGCCGTTGGCGCAATCGGCGTCTTTGATCCGCTCTTTCACCAGGCCAATAATCACTTCATCTGGCACCAGGCCACCCGCATCCATAAATTTCTTCGCTTCCAGGCCTAATTGGGTGCCCGCTTTGACGGCTGCACGCAACATGTCGCCGGTAGAAATTTGCGGAATGTTGAATTTTTCTTTGATGAAAGTGGCCTGGGTGCCTTTACCGGCCCCTGGCGCGCCCAGCAGAATCAAACGCATGTCATGCTCCAAACATTGGTTTTTGAAAAAAGTGCATTATATCAGGCTAAAAATGGCTGACCTAGCTGAATGAGGACAGATTAACTGGCCGCCGCGATAAAGTTGCTGATGGCGACAAATTCGGCCACGCCCAGATTCTCGGCCCGCAGTTGCGGATTGATATCCAGCGCAGTGAATCCGGCATCATCGAGCAGGCCTTTGAGCGTGTTGCGCAGTGTTTTACGCCGTTGGCCAAAGGCGGCCGTGACCACTTTTGCAAACAGTGCCTCATCACTGGCCGGGTAGGGCGGTGTCTGGTAAGGGATGCATCTGACAAAGGCCGACTCTACTTTGGGCGCCGGGTCAAAGGCTTCTGGCGGCACGGTAATCAGATATTCCATCTGCAGGCGGTATTGCAGCATGACAGACAGGCGTCCGTATTCAGGTGTGGAGGGTTGCGCCACCATGCGCTCGACCACTTCTTTTTGCAGCATGAAGTGCATGTCTATGATTTGCGCTGTGTTTTCCAGCAGTTTGAACAGAATCGGACTGGAAATGTTGTAGGGCAAGTTACCTACGACACGGATACGCTCGCCAATGAGTGCAAAGTCAAACTTCAACACATCCGAATTGTGGATGGTGATTTTGCCGTCAGGGTAAAAGCCTTGCATCCACTGGATGATGTCGCGGTCGATTTCAACCACGTGCAAATGGTTAAGATGCCTGATCAGGGGTTGTGTCATGGCGCCCAGACCGGGGCCGATTTCAACCATCAGGTCCTCTGCATTTGGTTGGATTGCAGTGATCAAGCTCTGAATAATGGCCTGATCGGTCAGGAAGTTTTGTCCAAACCGTTTTTTTGCTTGATGTTTCATGCGTGCTTCTGTGTCTGCGAGTTTGTCTGCTTGTGTGCGATTTCGATGGCCAGGTGGATGGCGGAGAGCAGGCTGCCGATATCCGCTTTGCCGCTCCCGGCAATATCCAGTGCGGTTCCGTGATCCACCGAAGTGCGAATAATCGGTAAACCGAGTGTGACGTTGACGCCCTCGCCAAAACTCGCATGCTTGAGCACGGTCAAGCCCTGATCATGGTACATGGCAAGAAAGGCATCGGCTTGCGCGAGGTTTTTCTGCGAGAATAGGGTGTCGGCGGGCAGGGCGCCCACCACATCCATGCCTTCTGCCCGTAAGGCGTTGAGTACCGGATTAATCGTTTTAATCTCCTCATCCCCCAGATAGCCGTTTTCGCCGGCATGCGGATTAAGGCCGGCAACGTAAATGCGCGGTTTTTCAATGCCAAACTTGTGCATGAGGTCATGATGCAAAATGCGCAGCGTGCTGGTCAGTGATGCCTGCGTAATGGCGGAACTGACTTGCGTGAGCGGAATGTGGGTGGTTGCCAGTGCAACGCGCATGCCGCCGCCCGTCAGCATCATCACCACTTGCGGGGTATGGGTCGTTTCTGCCAGATATTCGGTATGGCCGGTAAATGCGATGCCCGCGTCGTTGATAATGCCTTTGTGCACGGGTGCGGTGACCATGGCATCAAATCTGCCAGTTTCACAACCTTTGCGTGCAATATCCAGCATGTTTAATACATAGGCGCTGTTTTTTGCATTGAGTGTCCCTGCAACGATGAGGGCAGGTGCATTGACATCGAGTACGCATAATCGCCCGTCACCGGCGTGTGCCTGGGGTGACTCCGCAAAGGCACAGGTTTCAAGCGGCAAGCCCAACTGCGCAGCACGGGCTTGCAATGCTGCAACATCTGCCAACACCACCAGCCTGGCAGGCAGTGCCTGGTAAGCCAGTTTGACACAGATATCGAGGCCAATGCCGGCAGGTTCGCCAGATGTGACGGCAATACATGGCAGGCTGGACATGCTGTTTAGAATTTGTCTTCCAGACGCAGCTCGACAAAGGCTTTATCGCGCATTTCGCGTATCCAGTCGTTGTAGGCTTCTTCGGCCTTGCGCGTGCGGATTTCCTGACGGGCTTTCAGGCGTTTGGATTCTTTGGACATATCCTGTTTGCGGCGTTCCAGCACCTGAATAATATGCCAGCCAAATTGACTGCGTATTGGTGCACTGATTTCATTGATGGCCAGGTCGGCCATGGTTTTTTCAAACACTGGCACAGTGTCACCCGGATTCAACCAGCCGAGATCCCCACCACTGGAGGCACTGCCGTCATCCGAGTACTGGCGGGCCATGTCTTCAAACGGGGTGCCATGGTCAAGCCGCTCTTTAATACCGTCAATTTTTTGCCGGGCTTCTTTATCCGACAAAATTTCATTGGGCTTTAACAGGATGTGGCGCACGTGGGTTTGATCCACAATCATGCTGTTGCTGCCGGCACGCCGCTCATTCAACTTAAGGATATGCACACCACTGCCGCTACGGATGGGCCTGGTCACGCCACCTGTTTCCACGGTTTTGATGATTTCCAGGAACTGGGCAGGCAGCTGCTGGCCGCTTCGCCAACCCAGGCTGCCGCCGTCAAGCGCATTCGGCGCATCCGAAAAACTTGCCGAGGCCTGTTCAAAGCTCATGCCGTCTGACAATGCTTTTAGTACCTGTTCAGTACGTGCTTTGGCTTTTTGAATATCCTCCGGTGAGCTGTCTTCAGGTAAACGAATCAAAATCTGGGACATATTAAATTCATCCAGATCGCCCTGGCTCTCCTGCGCGGCCAGAAAGTTATCTACTTCTGCTTCCGAGATATTTACCTTGTTATCCACCTCACGTTCGCGCAGGCGGGCAATGATAATGTCGTTGCGAATATCTTCACGGAACTTGTAAAAATTGGTGCCATCATCTTGCAGGGCTTTTTTGAACGCGGGCAAGGTCAAATTGTTTTGCTCGGCAATACGTTCTATGGTTTTATCCAGCTGCGCATCGTCAATCTTGATTCCGGTTTGTCCTGCCAGTTGCAACTGCAGACTATCTACAATCAGGCGCTCAAGAATTTGCTTTTGCAGTACCTCTTGTGGCGGCACTTCAGCGCCTCTTTTGAGCATTTGTGCCTTGATTGCTTCGGTGCGGTCAATGAGCTCCCGTTCAGTAATCACTGACTGGTCGACCACTGCAATAATGCGGTCCATTTTTTCAATTGACGCTTTTTCAGCAGCCATCAGGTCGATCGATAGCGTGCTTAAAATCAGGCCTGCCAGTGTGGTTTTAAATAAATAATTCATCATTCTGCGTTTTGTTCTCTGTAAATGCCCGGAATGTCATTGGTGCGCATGTAGGTGGGAATGTTTCGTTTAACAATATTGAGCGGGTTTGCACCAATGGAGGTCAAGCCTCCAAGTTCGAGTTGGAAAAACATCGCATAGTTCGCATCAGCGGTGGCCGTTTGTACACGTTGCATTACAGCGCGACCCTGCCAGCACCCTGCGTCATATTCTAAACCCGCCAGTGACTGTACAGCGTTGTTATCCCTGATTGAGTAATTCACCCGGCCAATCCCATACCAGCGGGCGCCAAGCGGCCATTGCCCTGAGACATCAAATTGCTCCAGTGTATTGGCCGTGTAACGATAGCCAAAATTAAATGACTTGCCTGGTTCGGGGTTGTATCGCAGCAAAAAGTTATTCCGTTCCATATTGCTGCGATCAGGATCATATTGCCAGAAGGTATCCAGATTCAGGCGGCTGGAAAGACGGGCGGTGAATCCGGCCAGAATATCCGATGTACTCCTGTTGTTTAATGCAGTGTTGGGCAGCGCCACTTTCAAATCTTCAAAATAGAAGCGCTGACCCAGCGTTGCGCTGACCCGTTCAATCCCGGTTTCGCTGTCAATCAGTCGGCTGGTCATGGCCAGGGTGACCTGATTTGCATTGCTGAATCTGTCATCACCATTAAACTGATTTTCATTGAAAATGGAGTTTTGATTCAGTGTTGCCAGCGCGGTATCAAAAATAGGGAATTTGCTCTGGTCTTTATATGGGACATATAAATAATAGATCCGCGGTTCAAGCGTATTGGTATATTTGGTATTAAACAGGCTGGATTCCCGATCAAAATACATGCCGGAGTCCAGGCTGACGATAGGCAGGGTTCTCTGCAACTGATTGAATTCAGTGCTGAAACCAACCGGTCTGTTATCGTTCAAGTTATATTGCGTTGTATGCACACCAATCTTCGGCGTGATATAGCCAAAAGAGGTATTCACTGGATAAGAAACCGACGGATAGAGACTGAATCGTGAGCCGGTCGGCAACGTCCCCGCTTCTTTCATGCTGTCAAAATAGACGAACTGTCCAGCAGTTTGCGTGGTAAAACCTTTCCACTCGTTGTTATAGGACATGGTCAATTGCGGCAGGCGCTGATACACAAACGAGACATTATCGAGGTTCTGGTAGCGTTGCACCGTTCCATTGAACGTCAGATGTTCATCCTGATAATTCAGGAACGCCGTTTGCGGCAGGTTTACCCGTGAGGTCACGACAATTCTGGTGGCCATTTCCGAGAAGTATTTATCGTCGGACACTTTTTCGAGGTTATAGCCACCAGACCAGTGTTCGTCAAACTGCTGCTTATGACTGAGTTTTGCGTAATAGCGCGTCTCGTTGGTGGTGCTGTCCTGATCGAGATATTCGAAATTGTTGATGCCGGAGTATTGCTCACCCAGATAGCGGAACTCACCTTGCAACTGGACGCCACGTTTGCTTAACACTCGGGTAGCAACAGTTGCATCCATATTAGGACTGATATTGATGTAGTATGGCGTGAGCAATTCAAAGCCGCTGCGCGAGGTGGTGCCCATGAGCGGGGCTAGTAAACCGCTTTTGCGCTGGTTGTTGTAAGAAAAGCTCATCCAAGGCGTATATAAAATAGGCATACCTTTGAACTCGATATAGGCATTGGTTGCTTCGCCGGTGCGCGTGTAATCATTGAGCTCAAGATTATTGGTTTTAATATACCAGTCATCCGAATTGGCCGGACACGAGGTGTAGCTGGCTTTGGTAAGCCGTTTAATGTCTTGCCCTTCAAACAGCACCTGTTTGGCTGAAACCCTGATGTTGTCAAAAGTGGACTGTTTCTTCTCGTTGCTTGATGCCAGGCTGTCTTCCATATAGCGTTTGGGGTCACTGATTAAGATCGCCTCATCGCTTAATAGCGTACTTTTGTCTTCATCACTGGGTGGCGGTGGTGCACTTTTGAATTCAATGGAAACATCGCGCATTTCACCAATGCTTTCGCTCAGGCGCATGCGCAGCATGGGCCCGGTAATTTTGGCTTGCCCCATGGTAATCACTGCATTGCCATCCACCTGCAACTCATCGTTTTGCATGTCATAACGGATGTCATCACCAGTGATTTGCTGGTTGTCTTTACGAATAACGGCGTTACCCGTTGCGCGTAACTGACGGTCCATGCGCAGCTGCATCGTATCCCCTTCGATTTCAATGGCGCCAGGCAATACGGCTGTTTCAGCGACCATGACAGGGGGGTCGCTGACCATGGACGGGTCGTCCGCACGTGCAGCGTTTGCCACAAGCACGCTGGTAGCAATCACGGCCATAATCAGGCACATGCCCCGATCTTGAAAAGTGGATAAAGATGCTTGCAAGTTAGTATGATGAATGATTGATTTCAGAACCACCTGCCAAGAGGCGACACCCGTGCACATGGATGTTCAGGCCACTGGCCTGACAAGCATATTTTATGTGTACTATATTATTCATGAAAACGGTTAAAAAGTCATTTTTCACTTAAAATGTGAGCCGCATTTTAACAGTTAACTATTGATGGTCGTTAGTCTTAATTCGATGAGTCGGGATTTTTTGTGGATAGAAAGCAGCAATTAGAACAATGGCTGGCAACAATCGTTACCCAGCCTTTTACCTTGACAACGGCATCAGCGGATGCCAGTTTCCGCCGTTATTTTCGCGTGCATGTTGGCAACGACACACTGATTGCCATGGATGCGCCGCCGCCGCAGGAGGATTGCCGCCCATTTGTAAAGGTCGCAGATATGCTACTGGCAGCCGGGGTCAATGTGCCTCAAGTGATTGCACAGGAGCTGGAGCTGGGCTTTTTACTGTTAAGTGATCTCGGCAATGATACTTACCTCTCGAAACTGACGCCGGAAAACGCCAAATCACTGTATGGTGATGCCTGCCAGGCCTTGATCAAGATGCAGTTGGCCACGCAGCCCGATGCTTTGCCGCCTTATGACACGGCTTTGTTGATGCGCGAGTTGCAACTGTTTCCGGACTGGTATGTGGGCAAACACCTGGGGCTCACGCTCAACGCTGCGCAGCAGGCGGTCATTGATAAAACCTTTGCCTTGCTGATCGATAATATTCTGCAACAGCCACAAGTGACGGTGCACCGCGATTATCACTCGCGTAATTTAATGGTCACCGCCGAACATAATCCAGGGGTGCTCGATTTTCAGGATGCGGTGATCGGTGCCATCACTTATGACCTGGTTTCGCTGTTTAAGGATGCCTATGTACAGTGGGATGAAGCTGACTTGATGGATTGGGTAGTACGTTACTGGCAGGCGGCCAAACAGGCCGGGTTGCCGGTCAATACGGATTTTGGCCAGTTTTATAAAGATTTTGAGTGGATGGGAGTGCAGCGGCACATTAAAGTCTTGGGGATTTTTGCACGCTTGTATCACCGGGATGGCAAGGATGGTTACCTGAAAGACATGCCGCTGGTCATGCAGTATTTGCAATCTGCCTGTGAGCGTTATGTCGAACTGCGTCCTTTTCTCCGGCTGTTGCGCGAACTGGAAAAGGCGGCCTGAGCATGCGCGCCATGATACTGGCTGCCGGGCGTGGCGAGCGTATGCGGCCACTCACCGACCATACGCCCAAGCCACTGCTGGCAGCAGGCGGCAAGCCACTGATTGTCTGGCATATCGAGCGGCTCGCGCGTGCTGGAATCACTGAACTGGTGATCAATCACGCGCACCTCGGCGCGCAAATTGAGCAGGCATTGGGGCATGGTGCGCAGTGGGGTGTTTCCATCCAGTACAGCCCGGAAAAAGTGGCGCTGGAAACAGCGGGGGGAATTGCCTATGCTCTGCACTTGTTAGGCGAGGCGCCTTTTCTGGTGATTAATGGCGATGTCTATACCGATATCGATTATGCAAGCGTGCAATTGACGCAAGACAAACTGGCCCACCTGGTGCTGGTAGATAATCCTGATCAGCATCCCGATGGTGACTTTTGTTTGCGTCACGGCCTGGTCGAAGCTGAGGGGGCGGATAAACTGACATTTTCAGGTGTGGGCGTGTATCATCCACACTTGTTTCAAACTGTGACTAAAGGCGAGCCGGAAAAACTGGCCCCCTTGTTGCGGCAAGCCATGCAAACCGGGCACGTTAGTGGACAGCATCATCACGGGGTATGGCATGATATTGGCACACCGGAACGCCTGCTGCAGCTGGACCGCTGGCTACAAAAACAACAGAGTTAATGCGTCATTTAATAACAGGGAACGCTATGAAACCACCCTATGAACATCATACTGACCGTCTGGCACATCAAGTCCTGATGTGGATAGAGCGTCTGGGCCTTGCACTGGTCACCGTTGCCACCTTTTTTTCGCTTGCGCACGAGTTGGCACGCATGTGGCATGCCGGCATGGTGGGGCTGGGCGATTTATTGCAGTTGTTTTTATATCTGGAAGTATTTTCCATGATCAATAGTTACTTCGGTTCAGGCAAGCTGCCGATGCGTTATCCTATTTACATCGCAATGGTGGCGCTGGCGCGGTATTTATTGCTCGATATGAAGGAAATGACGGAAACCCATATGCTGGCGGTGTCGGCTGCCATTTTTATTTTGGCAATTTCAGTGCTGGCGATGCGCTTTGGTCATGCCAAGTTTCCGTACGAGGATATTCCGGAACAAAAACGGGATTTACTGTAACCGAACTGCCTGCACTGTTCAGGCGGCAGCCGTTTCATGAATGACCGTGACCTGATTTCTGCCTTTGGCTTTGGAGGCGTACAGTGCCTTGTCCGCGCGAGAAATAAAAGACTCTGGCGATTCTCCGGCAATATAAGGCGTCAGCCCCAGTGAAATGGTGATGTTGGATATCTGCGCTTGCGACACACTATTTTTGATGGTGATTTGTTCCACTTTTTTGCGAATGTCTTCTGCGATCTTTTCTGCAGCAGCTAGGCTTGTTTCTGGTAGCAACAGCACAAATTCCTCACCCCCGTATCTTGCGGCAGTATGGTGTTCTGCCCCCGCAGCCCGCAAGATTTGCGCCACGGCTTTAATGACCTTATCGCCAAACAGGTGTCCATAACTGTCATTGATACGCTTGAAGAAATCAATGTCTGCAATCAGCAGGCATGTGGTTTCAGGTGATTCTTCCAGCGTCTCCAGCTGTTGCGTCAGACAGCGTCCGAGCGCCGCATCAAAGCCCTTGCGGTTGATTAAGCCAGTCAGGCCATCTGACATCGCCTCTTGTCTGGCCTGGATGATTTCATCTTTCAGGCGCGTCATTTCATCCGCGCTGGATTCCAGTTTTTCCTGCAACTGGTGAATTGAACCTTGCATGCTCTCGGTATGGTTGAGCAAGGCCTCAATGTCTACACTGGTTTCCCGGTCCAGTTGCTGGATTTCTTCTGACCAGTCTTCAAGTGCTTTTTTGAACTGTGTGGTGTGCTTTCCTGTTTGTGTGGTCGTGGTGGTGATGTCGGTCATCACGCGGCTAAAGCGGTCTACAATCGCTTGCGCGCCAGCTTCATTGATGCCGGCAATATGCTGGCTAAAGAGGCGGGCGGTAGATTTTTCAGTGAGTTTTTTTTCTTTTTCAATCAGCAAGTTCACTTCTTCTATCAGTCGGGCATGCTCACCTGAAGCATATTCATACCACACGGCATAGCTGACCGGATGGAAAGCAGCCTCTTGTTGTGTCATATGGTGTACCGCCAAACGCAGGTATTCGGCACTTTTTTCTTTTGTGACCTGATATTGCATAGTGTGATCTCTCAATGGCATTTCTTAATGTTTTTATATCAACCTGCTTCCAATAACGGCACATTTGCCGGATCATTAAGGGAGAGAGTTAAAAAATCATGCAGGTCAATAGGGGTGAACCTGCTGGCAGCTTGTATTTAATCCCGTTTGGAGAAGTGGTTGGAGTCCGTTGATTTGCAGAAACTGGTCAGCATGACCATGCCGTATGGCAAATACAAAGGCCGTTTGCTGGCTGACTTGCCGGGAAACTATTTGAACTGGTTTGCGCGTGAGGGTTTTCCACCCGGCGAACTGGGGCGCCTGCTGCAGTTGATGCAGGAGATTGATCATAATGGGTTATCGAGCCTGTTGCAGCCTTTAAGGCAGGCATCTGCGCATGATTAAGCGCATTGTATTGCTGGTGGCGTGCTGGGCAGGGCACACCCCGGGCGCATGGTCTGCCGAGCCATGGCAGGAGACCGCCTATTTGCAGCAAGCCTTTGAAGAGGTCGCCCTGAGGAGCGAATACACTTCGGCGCCGCAGGCTGTGCGTAAATGGCGCAAACCGGTAAAGGTCTGGCTGGTGCACCATGTTGACCAGGCAGAAACACACGCGAGATTGGTACGCGATCATTTAAATCATCTGGCCAGGCTGACCGGGCAGACGATCACTCTGGCTGACTCAGCTGCCGAGGCCAATATGACGATTGTATTCAGTCATTTGCAGTTGTGGCGTAACGATATTGCCCTGGTCAGTGGTAGCCTCACACTCAAGCCGCCTCAGGATGCTGCCTGCATGTTCGGACTTGATCTGGATGCAAGCAAGGCTATCCGCCGTGCATGGGTGGTGATCCCCGTTGATCATGCCCAGGAGCATCGGTTGCTGCTGTCCTGTATTGTGGAAGAAATCACGCAGGCGATGGGACTGCCCAATGACTCGGACAAAGTCTACCCTTCCATTTTTAACGATAAAACACCAGAAACCCTGCTCACAGGACTGGATGCCCTGCTATTGAAGATGCTCTACCACCCGAGAATCAAGGTGGGCATGCGTGCTGCGCAGGTGCGACCAATCCTTGCAGACATTTTGCAACAATGGCAGGCAGACGGCTCCATCGAGAATGCAGAGAGAATGGTGCGGCAGTCACCACTCTACGAAATGATGGGATTCTGAACTGTGGGCCACACGGTCTGGAACCATTCCAGCAATCACTGACCAAATACGCTAAAATGCCATTAATTATGTGAGGGGTTGTCTTGAGTTTTTCTATCAACGAATTCGCCAGTCGTCGTCAACAATTGATGGCATCTATGGGGGAGGGCGTGGCGGTGATTCCGACCGCGCCTGAAGTCATCCGCAACCGGGACAGTCATTATCCTTACCGCTTTGATAGCTATTTTTATTATCTGACGGGGTTTAAAGAGCCGGAAGCGGTCGTGGTACTGGTGGCTGGCCCTGAAAGTAAAAGTATTTTATTCTGCCGGGACAAAGACCTGGAGCGCGAAATCTGGGATGGCTTTCGTTTTGGTCCGGAGGCTGCCAGAGCCGAGTTTGGTTTTGATCTGACTTTTTCCATCCAGGCGCTGGACGTGGAGTTGCCTAAATTACTGGCCAATCAACCCAGACTGTTTTTTAGCCTAGGGGCGGATGCGGTCTGGGATAGCAAAATACTTTCCATGCTCAACCAGTTACGTGCCCAGGGACGTGCGGGCATACAGGCGCCAGCGGCTGTGGTTGATGTGCGTCAACCCCTGGACCGTCTGCGTCTGCTTAAATCCGACTTCGAACGCGACATCATGCGCCAGTCAGCCCGCATTGCTGCCAGTGCGCACAATCAGGCCATGCAAAGCGTACAGCCCGGCAAATGGGAGTATGAAATAGAGGCGGAATTTTTGCATGCGTTTTATCGCCATGGGGCGCAAGCCCCGGCGTATACCAGCATTGTGGCTGGGGGCGCCAATGCCTGCACCTTGCATTACAACGCGAACAATGCGCAGTTGAAAGCGGGGGATCTGTTGTTGATTGATGCCGGCTGCGAGCTGGATGGCTATGCTTCGGATATCACGCGTACTTTTCCGGTCAATGGCCGCTTTAGTGGCCCGCAAAAAGACTTGTACGAATTGGTGCTGGCTGCGCAACTGGCCGCAATTGCAGATGTCAGCCCCCGGCACCACTGGAATGCGCCGCATGAGGCTGCGCTAGAGGTGCTGGTGGATGGTTTTATTCATTACGGCTTATGCCAGGGCAGCCGTGAGGCCGTGCTGGAAAGTGGCAGTTACCGCCAGTTTTACATGCACCGTACCGGACACTGGCTGGGGCTGGATGTACATGATGCCGGTGAATACAAAACGGCTGCTGGCGACTGGGTCATATTGCAGCCTGGCAATGTGTTAACTGTTGAACCCGGTTGTTACGTGCGACCGTCTGCCAATGTGCCTGAACATTTCTGGAATATTGGTATTCGCATTGAAGACGATGTGGTGGTGACCGCGCAGGGTGCAGAAGTGATCACTGCCGATGCCATCAAGTCAGTTGACGATATTGAAGCCCTGATGCGTGCGGCCTAAAGAAGAGAACCCATTGTTACGTGAGTCTGTTGATCATCCGATAGTCATAGGCGCTGGCCCGGTTGGGCTGGTGCTGGCGTTATCCCTCCAGCAGCTTGGCCTGCCGGTCACTGTGCTTGAAGCACAGGACAGAGGCGCCATGTATGGCGACGGGCGTGCGCTGGCCCTCGCCTACGGTACGCGTCTTGCGCTCGAAAAGCTGGGCGTATGGGCTGCGCTGGAAGCACATGTCACGCCTATCCAGACCATTCATATCTCGCAACAGAAAGGCATTGGACGCACCTTGCTGCAAGCCCGCGAACATGCGTTGCCTGCGCTGGGGTATGTGGTTTCCTATGGCGCCTTGATGCGCGCACTGGATCAACGTCTGGATGCCAGGCCTGAAGGGATTGATGTGCGCTATGGCTTGCCAGTGAGTGGACTGCAAGTGGATGCTGTGTCAGCCGACATTGCCTGTGCGATGAGCAGTGGTGAATCTTATACCCTGAGCACACCGCTCGCCATTATTGCCGATGGCGGGCGTAGCCTGGAAGCCATCCCCGGCCTCGTCAGGGAAACCAAGCATTATGGACATGATGCACTGGTGGGGCTGGTGAAAACCGAGCAACCCCACCACAATATTGCCTATGAACGATTCACGCCACTGGGGCCGATGGCCTTGCTGCCGAATGGCGATCAGTTTTCTCTGGTCTGGACCGGTGAGCAAACTTATATTGATAAAATTCAGGGCCTGGATGATGCCGCTTTCCTGCAGGCCTTGCATCAGGCGTTTGGTGATCGTGTCGGACAGTTTCTGCAGGTCGGCAGGCGCGTTCGTTTTCCGCTTAAATTAAGCAAACTGGCCCAAACTTTTCACGCCCACTGTGTGGTGATTGGTAATGCTGCACAAACCATGCATCCGGTGGCCGGGCAGGGGTTTAATGTAGGTATCCGTGATGCGGTGGCATTGGCCCAACGCGTACATGAAACACCGCCCTCAGCCTGGGGGGCTGCCAGCATGCTGGAGGCTTATCGCCAGTCCCGTGCGCGGGATACCGGGCGCGGACTGTTATTTACAGATTTTCTGGTCAATGTATTCTCTAATAATCTGGTCGGTGTGGGCCTGTTGCGTGGTGCCGGTTTGGGCTTGCTGGGCTTAATCCCCGGTGCACGTCGTTTTTTAGTCAATAAGATGAGTTATGGCCGCTGATCGCTTGCAAACAGAGATCGTCATTGTGGGGGCGGGCCTGGTCGGCCTGACCGCAGCGATTGCCTTGTCCCGGCTGGGTAAACACGTGGTGCTGACAGACGCGAAACCGGCTGTGGTGCTCCCCGCCGATTGGGTGACCGATAATGCACGTTGGGATACGCGTATTTATGCCCTGACCAATGCATCGATACAGTGGCTCACAGACATTGGTGTCTGGGCTTACCTGCCTGCTTCACGCGTGAATCCGATTGCGGCCATGCATCTGTGGTCACCTACCCAGGCGCATGGCACACCAGATATTCGACTGACTGCAGAAGAGGCGCACCTGCCGCATATGGGGTGCATCGTCGAGAGTTGGGCATTGATGGATGCCTGCTGGCAGGCGCTGAAAAATACGGATGTGACCATCATCACCGACGCACCTGCCACCGGGCTGCAACACTGCGGTCACATAGTGCATTTAACATTGGCTGATCGCCAGATTGAGGCACAGCTGGTGATAGGTGCAGATGGTGCGCGCTCATGGGTACGTGAGCAATGTGCCATCAGCACCGAGGTATTTGATTTTGCGCAAACCGCATTGGTGACCAACTATATCAGCGACCAGCCGCATGGAGATATTGCCCGGCAATGGTTTGGTGCGCATGAGACGCTGGCTTTGCTGCCTATGCCGCAACAACAAGTGTCGCTGGTGTGGGCTTTGCCAGATGCCAGTGCACAAGCCAAACGTCAGTTGTCGCCGCCGGTGCTGGCGACTGAAGTGGCCGCACGTTGCGGCATGGCCGCCGGGGCATTGCGTCCGCATGGCGAAGTGGTGGCTTTTCCATTGCTGCAGCAAACGGCAGCGTTGACGGCCGTGCCAAACGTGATGTTGCTTGGCGATGCTGCGCATCAGGTGCACCCAATGGCAGGCCAGGGCGTCAATCTTGGTTTTGAGGATGTGATAGCATTGTGCGCGCACATGCAGCGCCTGCCTGCATTGCAACCACTCGGCGATGTCGGTTTTCTGCGACAGGTGGCGCGTGCGCGCAAAACGGATATTGCAGCCATGCATGCATTAACCAGAGGGCTGGATAGCCTGTTTTCACGTCCCCAGGCCGTCTGGACCCATGCCGCCGTTCTGGGCTTACGTGGCCTGGAAAACAGTGCTATGCTTAAACGTTTTTTAATACGTACTGCCACAGGCGCCTAGGCTGTGATTGTGCACATAATGAAAGAGTGGTCATGAGTACACGTAAATGGTTGTCTGCCCTGTTATTGCTGGGTGTGTCGGTTGCAACATGGGCAGATGAAGCCTCGCTGAGAAAAGTGATTGAAGCGGCCTATCCAAAGTTTAAGGTGGACAGTGTGGTGAAAACCCCTTATGCCGGTTTGTATGAAGTATTCATGGGCGGTCAGATCATCTATACCGATGATAAATTCAGTTTTTTGATTGCCGAGGGGCGCTTGGTTGATCCCAAAACCAAAAAGGACATCACGGGTGACCGTCTGGATGAGCTGACTAAAATTGACTTCAACAGTTTGCCGCTTGATCAGGCGATTAAAGTGGTCAAAGGCAACGGCAGCCGCAAGCTGGTGGTGTTTTCAGATGTGGATTGTCCTTTTTGCAAGCGTCTTGAGCAACGTGAGTTGAGTGGTATCAATGATGTGACTATTTATACCTTCCTCTACCCGATCGAACAATTGCATCCGGATGCTGCCAACAAATCGCGCAGTATCTGGTGTGCCAGCAATCGCGTCAAAGCTTGGAACGAATGGATTTTTAATAACAAGCTGCCTGAAACCACGAGTAAATGTGATGTGCCATTAGAAAAAGTCGGTGAATTGGCACGTAAAGTAGGCGTCAATAGTACCCCCACCATGTTTTTTGAAAACGGCAAGCGTATGCTTGGTGCACAGCCACGAGATGAGATTGAAAAGTCATTGCAAGCGGCTAAAAAGTAGATCTCAGGCACCACATAAAAAACGGGCTGTGTATTCAGCCCGTTTTTTATTGTTGCGACCTGAACAGACTTAACCGCCGCCGCTGACCACCTTGCCCATTTTAAAGATAGGCATATACATCGCCACCACCAGACCACCGATCAATACGCCCAATACCACCATAATCACGGGCTCCATCAAGCTAGAAATCGAAGCGACCGCATCATCTACTTCGCCTTCATAAAAGTCAGCCACTTTGGTCAGCATGGCATCCAGTGAGCCGGATTCCTCACCAATAGCTGTCATCTGCAACACCATGTTGGGAAATACATCGGCATTTTGCATGGCGACGGTCAGACTGGTGCCTGTGCTCACTTCGCTCTGGATTTTCTTCGTAGCATCGAAATACACTTTGTTCCCCGAAGCTCCCGCGACAGAATCCAGTGCCTCAACCAGCGGGACACCCGCAGCAAACATGGTAGACAGCGTGCGCGCAAAACGGGCAATGGTGGCTTTGCGAATCAGTATTCCAAAAATGGGCAGGCGTAAGAGCAGGCGATCCATGGTGGCCTGCAGTTTTTCCGAGCGTTTCCAGGTGTAAAAAAAATACCACAGACCAAATCCGATTGAGCCGAAGATCGCCCACCACCATTTGACAAAAAAGTCGGAAATATTGATGACAATCACGGTTGGCCCCGGCAGATCAGCCCCAAAACTGCTGAACAAGTCCTTGAATGCGGGCACCACAAAAATCATGATCACGGCCGTGATGACAAAAGCTACCACCAGAATGGAAATAGGGTACACCAGGGCCGATTTGATCTTGCTCTTGATGGCGAGGATTTTTTCCTTATAGGTTGCGAGTCTGTCCAGCAAGGCATCCAGAATGCCAGCCTGTTCGCCTGCGGCCACCAGGTTGCAAAACAGGGCATCAAAGTACAGTGGATACTTTCTGAACGCGGCACTCAGGCTGCTGCCGGTTTCCACATCATTTTTAATGTCTGACAGCAATTTTGAAACTGCCGGGTTGGTATGGCCTTTGCCCACAATGTCAAAGGCTTGCAATAGGGGCACCCCTGCCTTCATCATGGTCGCCAGTTGACGCGTAAACAGCGAAATATCCTTTTCGGTGATTTTGCCTTTACTGGCCAGGGCGCTTTGTTTTTTGATCTTGGTGACGGTGACACCCTGACGGCGCAATGTAGCATTGACCACCGCCTCGCCATTGGCGCGCATTTCACCCTTGAGCACTTTACCTTTACGGTCTTTGCCTTCCCAGATGAATACAAACTGTTTTACATTCGCTGCCGCCATGATGGATACCTAATAAATATGCTGAAAAATTTACTCGTTGGTCACTGCTTCGACTTCTTCAATCGAAGTCAGTCCTTGTTTGACCTTGAGCAGGCCCGATTCACGCAGGTCTTTAACGCCTTCGCGTTTGGCTTGTGCCGCAATATCCATGGCATTGCCATTGGTCATGATAATACGCGCAATGTCCTCACTGACCGGCATCACCTGATAAATGCCTACGCGACCTTTGTAGCCGCCATTACAATGCTCGCAGCCACCCTCTTTGGGGCCGTATAATTGCCAGCTGCTGTCCAGATCTTCTTCGCGAAAGCCCGCTTGCAGCAACGCTTCTTTCGGAATAGTGAGCGGCACTTTGCAATGCTTACATAAACGTCTTGCCAGGCGCTGTGCAGTAATTAACGTTACCGCAGAGGCAATATTGAAGGGGGCAAGCCCCATATTCAGCAATCTTGATAAAGTGGAGGGCGCATCATTGGTATGCAGAGTCGATAGCACCATGTGGCCGGTAGACGCTGCTTTGATGGCCATGTCAGCCGTTTCCAGATCCCGGATTTCCCCGATCATGATAATGTCAGGGTCTTGCCTTAAAAATGATTTCAGTGCTGCTGCAAAGGTCAGCCCCTGTTTGTCGTTCACATTGACCTGATTAATGCCTGCCAAAGGAATCTCGGCGGGGTCTTCGGCAGTCGAAATATTGACTGCCGGATCATTGAGCAAATTAAGGCAGGTATAGAGCGAGACAGTTTTGCCAGAACCGGTTGGCCCGGTCACCAGCACCAGGCCATAAGGCCGGTAAATGGCTTTCAGCAAGGCCTCTTTTTGTTCGGGCTCATAGCCGAGTGCTTCAATGCCCAGTGTGGCACTGGCCGGGTCCAGAATCCGCATCACAATTTTTTCGCCATGAATCAATGGCAAGGTGCTCACGCGAAAATCAATGGCGCGGGTTTTCGACAGCAGGAGTTTCATCCTGCCATCCTGCGGAATTCTTTTTTCCGAAATGTCCAGATTAGAAATGACCTTGATGCGTGAGGCCAGTTTTTCCTTGATGGCCAGGGGTGGTTGAGACATGTCGCGCAGCACGCCATCAATCCGGAAGCGGATGCGGTAAAACTTCTCATAGGGTTCAAAGTGCAGGTCTGAAGCCCCCATATTGATGGCGTCCATCAATATTTTCTGCAGAAACTTGACGACAGGCGCATCGTCCACCTCTTGCGTATTTTCAATTTCAGGTTCGGCACTGTTTTCATCCAGCCCAAGATCGAAGTCATCACTGCTGTTCAGCGATGCCATGCTGGTATCTTTGGCCGTAATGATACGGTCTATCCACTTGCCAAGTTTGTCATCTTCCACGACGACTGGAAACAGTGTGGCACCCATCTGGAACTGTATGGTGTCCAGCGCATGCAGATTAGTGGGGTCGGAAATGGCAATAAATGCCACGTTGTTTTTATGCTGCAACAACACAACCCGGTGTGACTGCATGAGCTTGATATCAATATTCTTGGCTGGCAGCGCATCGACTTCCAGCGCATCCAGATCAAAAAACGGAAAGCCAAATGCATCTGAGGCGGCTTGTGCAATATGTCTGGAGGATATTTTTTTATCGGCGAGCGTGGTTGCCAGAAAGCTGTTTTTTTGCTGCTGGGCCTTGTCCTGAATGGCAGCCGCTTCGCTTTCTGTCAACAGTGACATCTGCACCAGCATGCGTGCCATGCCACCGAGTTTATTTGCGTTTGCCGGAGTTGCCATAGGGTGGGGTCGCTGTTTGGAAAGCCTCGTTAATGCGTTGATATAGCAGTACTTTTTTCTTTAGTATACTGAATGCTCGCAAATTCAAATGCATGAAAAGACGGGTTCTCCTGCGGCATTTATACAAATTTTACGTGCTTTATCGTAGATTTCTTAAAAGTTGTTATTTTCCGCTTGACTTTTAAATTATGCTCACTTATAAATTCTTTAGGCGTTTGCGTTCAGGTTTTTTGTAGCCGTCTTTAATTTAAGTTTTAAAGCAAAGCTTGTTTATTGCGACTTGAGTTCTTGAGACAAACTTTTGGGGCGCCTCCCTTTTAAGTATAAGTAAGGAAGTAGAAATGGCAACAGGTACCGTAAAGTGGTTTAACGATTCTAAGGGCTTTGGTTTTATTACTCCGGACGATGGCGGTGACGACTTGTTCGCACACTTTTCCGCAATCGTGGAATCTGGTTACAAAAGCCTTAAAGAAGGCCAGCGCGTGAGCTTTGATGTGACTGAAGGTCCTAAAGGCAAGCAAGCCAGCAATATTCAAAAAGCATAAAAAACAGTTTCAGGGGCACCAAATAGAAACGGCTCACATTTGTGAGCCGTTTTTTTACGTCAAAAACTTAAATTGATGTTACATGTTTTTGATAATTTCGTCACCAAACTCGGCGGTGCCCACTTGCGTCGCACCTTCCATCTGGCTGCTGAAGTCACCAGTTACCCGTTTGCTGGCGATGGCGTTGGCAACACCTTTTAACACAAGGTCAGCAGCCTCTACCCATCCCATATGGCGCAGCATCATTTCTGCTGACAGAATGATGGAACTCGGGTTGGCCAGGTTTTTCCCGGCAATTTTGGGGGCCGTGCCGTGGGTGGCTTCAAACATGGCCACGGTGTCACTCAGGTTGGCGCCTGGTGCAATGCCAATGCCACCGACCTGCGCAGCCAGTGCGTCACTCATGTAGTCACCATTTAAATTGAGTGCAGTGACCACGTCATAATCTTCAGGGTGCAGCAGAATTTCTTGTAAAAACGCATCAGCAATACAGTCTTTAATCACAATGCCATTGGGCAGTGTGCACCATGGGCCGCCGTCAATCGGCACTGCGCCAAATTCTTCTTTGGCCAGTTGGTAGCCCCAGTCACGGAATCCACCTTCGGTGAATTTCATGATGTTCCCTTTGTGGGTGATGGTCACTGATTTGCGGTTGTTATCAATGGCGTATTGAATGGCCTTGCGGATCAGTCGCTTGCTGCCGTCAATTGACACTGGTTTGATACCAATGGCTGAGGCTTCGGGGAAGCGGATTTTCTTGCGCACACCCATATCGCTCAAGAAGGTAATCACTTTTTTCACTTCTTCGGTGCCTGCTGCCCATTCAATGCCCGCGTAAATATCTTCGGTGTTTTCACGGAAAATGACCATGTCGGTTTTTTCTGGGTGCTTGACCGGGCTTGGCACGCCGGTAAAGTATTGAATCGGACGCAGGCAAACGTATAAGTCCAGTTCCTGGCGCAAGGTCACATTAAGTGAGCGAATGCCACCGCCGACCGGTGTGGTGAGAGGACCTTTAATTGAAATGACGTAGTCTTTCAGTACCGCCATGGTTTCATCAGATAACCAGGTGTCTTTGCCATATACAGTTGTCGATTTTTCGCCAGCATAGACTTCCATCCAGGAAATTTTGCGTTTGCCGCCATAGGCTTTTTCTACCGCGGTATCCACCACCTTGATCATGGGTGGCGTAATATCCACGCCAATGCCGTCGCCTTCAATGAAGGGGATGATAGGTTGATCCGGGATATTTAAGGTATTATCGGTATTCACCGTGATTTTGCTGCCAGTCGCTGGCACCTTGATTTTTGACATAGCGCTTTCCATGTTGTTACTGTTTAATAAACCATTTAACGTCGTTTGCCAGTTCACTGCGCATGAAAAGCATGCGACGCTCAAAGACTATATTCCGATTCCCAACGTGTATGCCGCCGGGCGGCTCGATACCGATTCCGAGGGATTGCTTATTTTAACCGATGACGGTGCTTTGCAACATCGTTTAAGTCATCCCAAGCACAAAGAGGCTAAAACCTACTGGGTGCAGGTGGAGGGTGCTCCTACACAAGCAGATTTGATGCCATTGCAGCAGGGTGTGAATTTGGGCGATTTTGTGACACAGCCCGCCGACGTAAAAATCATCACGCAACCTGACCATTTGTGGCAGCGCGATCCACCGATCCGTGAACGCAAGTTGATCCCGACCACCTGGCTGGAGCTGAAAATAAGCGAAGGGAAGAACCGTCAGGTGCGGCGGATGACCGCGCATGTGGGCTTTCCGACCTTGCGCCTGATACGCTATGCCATCGGCCCGTATACGTTGGACGGAATCTTGCTTGGGGAATACAAAGCGGTTGAAGTGAAAAGGTAAAGTATGAAACCCGTGGTCGTATTTAGACACGCCTGCTGTGAAGGCGCAGGCTATTTAGGCACTTTTTTGGCGCAGCATGCAATTCCGTGGTGCGAGGTCCGTATTGACAAAGGCGAGCCGGTGCCCACCTCGGTAGAGGCTTACAGCGGTATTGTGCTGATGGGTGGCCCCATGAGCGTGAATGATGATTTACCCTGGATTCCGCCATTACTGGCGTTGATTCGCGAAGCGGTGCAACAGGATGTGCCCCTGCTAGGGCATTGCCTGGGTGGGCAGCTGATAAGCAAGGCGCTGGGTGGCACTGTGCGTCAAAATCGGGTCAAAGAGATTGGCTGGGGGCAAGTCAGCGTGCTGGATAATCCGCACGCCAGGCAGTGGTTTGGCGATCTGCAATCCTTTAACAGCTTCCACTGGCATGGTGAAACATTTACCATTCCTGACGGCGCGACACAAATCCTGGCCAGTCCTTACTGCGAGAATCAGGCGTATGTGCTTGGCAAGCATATCGGCTTTCAGTGCCATATTGAAATGATGCCCGACATGGTCAAGGTCTGGACTGAGAACTGGAAGGCTGATATTGCCAATTCAGCCAGCAGTCCTGCTGTGCAGTCTGCCAGCCATATGCTGGCAAACGTTGAGCACGATTGCGCGCTGTTACATGCAGTAGCCGACAGGGTTTACGCGCGCTGGATTACCGGCCTGTAGCCTGGAATTTATTCCTGGCTATCTTTCTCTGAGGTAGCCTCAGCAGTCTCTGCGTCAGCGAGATAAGGTTTTTTTCGCAAGGCGTAGCGTCTTTGCTTGTAGCGATCATATTGCCAGAGATATTGGGCGGGGCATCTGGCAATTTGCTGCTCGACTGCTTTGTTCAATAATGCCGGGGTTGAAATATCACCGACTACGCTGAGATGAATGGTATACCCTTGTCCATCTGGCAGACGTTCGCCAAATGCCATGATAATGGTGGCGCCTGATTTCAGGGCTAGTTTGCTGGCCAATCCCATGGTATAGGCCGGTTTACCAAAAAAGGGTGCCCATTCGCCTTCGCCGCGCTTGGGGATCTGATCAGGCAAAATGCCAATCGCTTGACCGGCTTTTAAAGCCTGCAGCAGCTTTTTAACCCCGGCAGCGCTTGCCGGGGCCATCCTCACCTGTTCTTTTTGACGGCCACTGATGACCAGGCTTTTCAATATACGCAATTTGGGTGGCCGGTATAGCACGGCAATTGGCTGGTGCATTCCGTAATAAATCGATGTGATTTCAAAGCAACCCAGGTGCGGTGTCAGAAAAATAATGCCTTTCCCACTTTTCTGCGCATCCTTCACTAATTGCCAGCCATGTACCTGTTTTACCAGCGGCAAAAGTTTGGCAGCCGGTTGTCCCCAAATGAAAAAGGTTTCTAGCAGCGCTTTGCCGGCCGCCATGCGACTGGCTTTCATCAAGTGTTGCGCATGGTTTTCATCGGTAGCCAGGCCACTTTGCAGGATGTTGTTCAATGCTATCTGCTTACCTTTGCGGTCCAGCAGATAAGCACCATATCCCAGAACAGCGCCCAAATAATGTATCCATTGCAATGGCAGGCAAGCCAGTGCTTTACATAAAAAACCTAGCATGGACTAAAACTTAATAAAGTCATTCTGTTAAAATTCGGCATAAACGCTTATCTTAACAAAATGTGGTTTAAAACTGCGGGTTGCCGGATTTATTTTGAAACAAACCTTACCTCAATATATTGACCCTGCTTTTATAGCGCCGTTGGCGCAACATGGCCTGGACGACTTTGATGCCCTCTGGGCGCGTGACATTGAGTGGTTTGAACCACCCAATCAACGCCGCGGTGGCTGGAGTGGCGTTGGACGTCTGGAGTTGAACACTTCTTCTGCACAGCCTTTAATCCTTTTTGTAAAAAAACAGGAGAACCATGGCCGTCGTAGCTGGCGTCATCCTTTTTCCGGTGAGCCTACATTCAGGCGGGAATTCTTGCGCTTGCAAACGCTTGCAGCCGCCGGGGTACTGGCGCCACGTGTCGTTGTCTATTCTGAGTCATCAGCCTCTGGCCAGCAACGTGCAATCCTGGTGACCGAAAACTTGACCAATTTTTGTGATGTTGAGCGTTTGCTGCCAGCGTGGGCGCAATGGCCGCATGCTGAAAAATTACTGACACTCCGTCGCGTGGCTGAGCAAGTGCGCCACTTTCATGATTTGGGGCTGGTGCATCGTGCACTTTATCCAAAACACCTTTTTTTGCATGGTCGAGGCGCGCAGGCCAAACTTGCATTCATCGATCTGGAAAAAGCCAGGCATCAATGCGGGCTGACCAGTCGCATGCTGTTTGATTTGTCAGCATTGCAACGGCATACACCCATGCTGAGTCGTGCGCATCGATTACTGTTTTTCAAGCATTATCTGGGTGTCAAACAGTTGTCCAGATTTGACCGTTGGTGCCTGATGCGTATCATACGTCGCAGCCAGCGCTAGATAAAAGGCGACTGCAAAGGTTTTGAAAGGACTGTTGTGAGCCAACCATATACATCGCCCGCCAGATTCAGTATCGGGCTGGTGAATTATAAAACACTGGATTTAACCAAGATCTGCCTGACCCTGTTAAAGCAGCACCTGGACAGTGGTGCACTGGGCGCTAATAGGGTGGATATTTGGGTCGTAGACAATGACTCACAGGATGAAAGTACGGCTTATTTACGCAGCCTGGACTGGATTCACCTGATCGAGCGTCCGTCTCCAGGTAAGGAGCAAGGGTTTGCCGCACATGGCGAAGGCCTCGACCTGATCCTATCTGCGATCGATACGGATTATCTGTTCCTGATGCATACAGATACGTTTATCTATGATCCGGCTATTTTTGAGGTGTGCCTGCAACGGATGCAATCCCGTCAGAATGTGGCTGCCATCGGTTGCCTGCACCAGTTAAATCGTGGACACTTTCGCCTTGCATGGCGTACATTCACCGGTTTTCTGAAATATTACAGTCGCCAGTTTAAGTTGGCACTCGGGCTACCGACCCGGCCGCCCAAACCCTATATAGAACCCTATATCAAAAGCTTTTTTGCCCTGTGGGATGCTGCCTGCATCAAACAGCATGGTTACCGATTCTATATGGCGCAGCAGATTCCAGGCTATGTGTTGCAGGACAAGCTTTCTGCTGACGGCTATGTGATTGAGCGGATTGCGCCGGCCAGACTGTTTCGCTATCTGGACCATGTGGAAGCTGGTACTGTCGGCCTGGTCAGCGGATATAGCGGAAAAAATCGTCGATTGTTACGCAAGCAGACTTTGCTGCAGCAGTTACATATACAACAACAAGAGAAATCATAATGAATCAGGTGATCGATGGTTTACTGCCGATTGAAATGGCTGAAGGCTTTACACTCGATGGCCGCCAGGCCAAGGAAATAGGGGCATTGCTGGCAGAGGACTATGCACAGGCGCATCCTTTTCCACATGCAGTGATTGACGGAATTTTCCCGACTGCGGTGACCAAGGCGTTACTGGCACATTTTCCAGCCGACCCCAAAACGCACGATAAAGTGTATGAAAAAGGCTACGGAGGCACGCATAAGCGCCAGATTTCGCCTTATGACTGTGATGCCACGTTGCGCGCTGCATTTGCTTTGTTTAACTCTGCCCCGATGTTGCAATTTATCGAGGCATTGACGGGCTTTAAGGGATTGCTGCCGGACCCTTATTTTGGCGGTGGCGGCTTGCACGAAACCTCCCGTGGCGGCTTGCTCGGCATTCACGCAGACTTTCAGGTCAATGAAGGGTTGCAGCTGTACCGTCGTGTCAATATGCTGGTGTATTTGAACGAGGACTGGTTGCCGGAGTACGGAGGTAATCTTGAGTTGTGGGACAGGCAGATGCAGGCCAGGCAGGTCAGCGTTGCGCCACTGTTTAATCGCTGTGTGATTTTTAATACGGATGCTGACAGTTTTCATGGGCACCCGGATCCACTGACGACTCCGGAAGGCATTACCCGTAAATCGATTGCCCTGTATTATTATCAGGCATTGCCTATTCCCAATGAGACGGGAGATTCACGGCATACCCTGTATGTGGCGCGTCCTGAAGATGATGCTGCGACCAAAGCGCAAGTGAAAAAGATGATGAAAAAACGTGACAGGCGGGCGCAAAAGATGTTCGGTGGCTCAAGTGGTGTCCTGCAAAGACTCAGGCAATGGTGGCACGGTTGAACGATGTCATCAGCAATCCGGTGGCACAGCCTTTACCGCTGCTAGCATGTCCGGTAGTCGATGCAAATACCTTGTCGATCAGTCTGGCTGATGGCAGCCAGTTACAGCAATTGACAGCTTATCGTGTACTGCCGGCACGGCGCTGGGTATTCAGTGCTGACTGGCAAGGTCAAAAGGTATTTGCCAAAGTTTTTTTGGGTCAGCAGGCTGACAAATACGCAGCGCGTGACGCCCAGGGTGCGCGCTGGATGCTGCAGGCTGGTTTGAAAACCCCTGACTTGTTATGGCAAGGCCTGACAGCAGCGGGTGATGCGCAGGTGCTCGTATTTGCTGCAGTGGAGCGTGCAGAGAGTGCTGATGCGTGCTATGGCAAGGCTTCGGAAGCAGAACGATTAGTACTGTTGAAACGTCTTGTCGCAACTTTGGCCAGCCAGCATGCAGCAGGCCTGATGCAAACAGATTTACATCTGAAAAACTTTTTGCTTGCCGATGGCATGGTGTGGTCTATCGATGGCGATGGCATTAAAGCGAAACTGCTTTCAGTGCGTCAGGCACACAAGCAACTGGCCGAACTGCTGTCCAAAATTTCGGTACTTGATCAACACGCCTTTAGCGAAACCCTGTTACAGACTTATTTGCTAGCGCGTCAATGGCCACAAACCCTTTCTTCGGATGTTTTGTTAACGTGGGCCAAACGCTTTAAAACAGCCGAAGTCAATGCGTATGTGCAGCAAAAAATATTCAGGAATTGCAGTGATATCGAGTGGCTGCAAACTTCGCGCGCTGCGCAAGCCGTCAGTCGCGCAGGCGGCCTGCATGCCACCGACATGCCTGCGCTCGAGGTTGCCATGCATGTCGGTCAATCCTTGAAACTCGGCAATACCTGCACGGTAATGCACACCCAGTTACAAGACCGGCAAGTCGTGATCAAGCGCTACAACATCAAAAATGGCTGGCATGCCTTTAGCCGTGCATGGCGACCCAGTCGTGCAGCAGCCTCATGGTCAAATGCGCACCGGCTGCAATATCATGACATTGTTACGCCGCAACCCTTGTTGATGCTGGAGACGCGCTGCTGGGGTATGCGAGGTAGCGCTTATTTCGTGACAGCGTTCAGCCCATGGCCGGATGCGCTGGTATTTTTTAAACAGACGACAGACAAGCGTCTGCGGGCAGAGGCGGTCAAGCAGTTAAGCCTGTTGTGCTACCAGTTTTATTTGTTGCGTCTTTCGCATGGTGATATGAAGGCGACCAATCTGCAAATCACGGATCACGGTCAGGTGGTTGTCATGGATCTGGACAGTATGCGCCAGCATCATTGTGCGAAAACTGCCTTGCGCGCACATGTCAAAGACCTGCGTCGGCTGCTGCAAAATTGGAAAGACGATACTTCACTGTATAATGCACTGGTGAAAAGCTTGCGTGTGGTGTACGCCGATGCGAAACCGCTTACGCTGGCAGGGTTATCCATTTAATTATTGAACGAGTCATTGCATGATTGTTTTAGGTTTATCCGGCGCATTGGGGCACGATGCCTCAGCCGCCATTCTGGTGGATGGCAAGATTGTGGCTGCTGCCGAAGAAGAGCGCTTTATCCGCGACAAGCACGCCAAAAATCACTGGCCCTACGAAGCGGCCAAATTCTGTCTGCGTCAAGCCGGTATTCAGCCAGACCAGGTGGATATTGTCGCGTTTCCGTATGGTGAAATCCCGCTGACCTCGGCTGCGCGCTGGCATTACGCCAAACGCTACTGGTACGCGCCTGACCGTGCTCTGGACGCCATTTTTAACGGCAATCGCCGGTTTCGGCGTAATCGCGATAAATCCTTAAAGCTGATGCAGGACATGGGTTTGACCAATGCCCGATATGTGCCGGTGGAGCACCATCTGGCGCATGCTTCCAGTGCTTATCACCTCAGTGGCTTTAAAGAGAAAACGGCGATTGTCGGCATTGATGGTAAAGGGGAATACGCCACGACCTTTTTTGGCTATGGAGAAAACGGCAAAATTCATAAAATCAAAGAGTTTTATGATCCTGATTCCCTGGGTGGCTTATACGGTGCCATTACAGAGTATCTTGGCTTTGAAATGCTCGATGGCGAGTTCAAGGTGATGGGTATGGCGCCTTACGGCGACCCGAACAAGTATGATTTAAGCCGTTTGGCCAAGTTTGAGAATGGCGAACTGATCGTGAATACCGAATACGTCAATGTGGTCGGTTTGCGTCGCTATAAAGAAAATGGCAAGGGCTTTTATTTCACGCCAAAATTGATTGAATGGCTGGGTCCAAAGCGGGCGGGCGATGAAATCGACAACCCTTATATCCATTATGCGGCCAGTGTGCAGAAGCTGCTCGAAGACCTCGCGCTGCAAATGATTGAGTATTATCTGGGCGATATTATCCGTGAAACCGGCAAAATTGTGATGGCGGGTGGGGTGGCGCTTAACGTCAAGCTTAACCAGCGCATTATCGCACTGCCGCATGTCAAAGAACTATTTGTGCAGCCTGCTTCAGGCGATAACGGCACCAGTTTGGGCGCGGCTACCTATGCGGCGCATCTGGCAGGTGAAACGATTCATAAGATGGAACACGCTTATCTGGGCCCTGCTTACACTAACGAAGAGTGTATGGCTGCCTGTGAAGCACATCCCTCTAGGCCCAAATTTACGCGTGTTGAGGATGGACCGAAAAAAGCAGCAGAGTTGCTGGCTGCAGGCAATCCACTGGCGTGGTTTCAGGGGCGCATGGAGTTTGGTCCGCGCGCACTGGGCTGTCGCAGTATCCTGGGTGACCCGAGCTTTCCGGGTGTGGCTGACCGCATCAATGCACAAATCAAGTATCGGGAGCGCTGGCGCCCATTCTGTCCAAGCATGCTCGATCGCGTGGCCGTCGATATTTTGCAAACCGAGCATCCGGCACCTTACATGACCTTTACATTCGACGTGAACCCGGCCTGGAAGGCCCGTATTCCGGAAGTGGTGCATGAAGACGGTACTGCACGTGCGCAGATTGTGACCAAAGCCACCAATCCGCGCTATTACGCGCTGATTGAACATTTGGAAACCCTTCGCGGAAACGGCGTGGTGCTGAATACCTCTCTCAATCGTCGCGGTGAACCCATGATTTGCAGTCCGGCTGATGCTCTGAACATGTTTTATGGCTGTGATCTTGAATATTTGATGCTGGAAGATATTTTGGTGACTAAAAGCTAGGATTTTAAACGGTATAGACTGTTTTAAGTATTTGAATAGTATTGAAAAAACCTGATGGATGGTATTTTGGTTTGACTGGACAGGGTAGTTTAGCGATAATCATCATTCGGGAACGGGCTTGGACTCATGCATCTTACATGTCCCTAAACTGTGGCAAATATTAGTTTTAAGCAGTTCATCAGGGTGATTCCATCACGTAGTTACAAAACCACGTATTTACAAAACACAGTTGAGCGATAGTCAATGAAACAATCTCACATTGAAGTAACAGAACGCATCATCGAACGCAGTCGTCCGACCCGTTCGGCCTATCTGCATCGGATTGATGATTACCTGAATCGTGAAAAAGGGCCTGATCGTCTGGGCTGTGCCAATGTGGCGCATGCTTTTGCTGCGATGCCACAAAACGATAAATTCAAGATCTATGCCGAGAAGCCAACACACATCGGGATTGTGACCGCGTATAACGAAATGCTGTCAGCACATCAGCCCTATGTGAATTATCCGGATATTATCCGTGATGAAGCGCGCAAATATGGATCCACGGTGCAAGTCGCTGGTGGCGTGCCTGCCATGTGTGATGGCATTACGCAGGGTGAGCCTGGCATGGAGTTGAGCCTGTTCAGCCGCGATACCATTGCCATGAGTACGGCGATTGCTTTATCGCACGATGTGTTTGATGCGGCGTTATTGCTTGGTGTCTGTGACAAAATCGTCCCTGGACTATTGATTGGTGCCTTGCACTTTGGCCACTTGCCTTGCGTGTTTGTGCCGGCTGGTCCGATGAGCACCGGCATCGACAACACCTCAAAATCCAAAGTCCGCGAGAAATATGCGCAGGGCCTGTGTGACCGGGAGGAGCTGCTGGCCAGCGAATCTGCTGCTTATCATGGTGCAGGGACCTGTACTTTTTATGGTACGGCCAACAGTAACCAGATGTTGCTGGAAGCCATGGGTCTGCATGTGCCGGGCGCCGCATTCATTCACCCGCATGACGGCATGCGTGAAGACCTCACCCGTGCCGCGGTGCGTCTGGCGCTGCAAAATGCCAAGAAAGAAAAGTTTGTACCGATTGGCCGCCTGGTAGATGAACATGTGATTGTGAATGCCATGGTGGCTTTGCTGGCCACTGGCGGCTCTACCAACCACCTGATCCACTGGGTGGCGGTGGCACGTGCTGCCGGTATTATCATTGACTGGACAGATTTCCACTATCTGGCTAAATCCACCCCTCTGCTGGCCAGCGTGTACCCGAACGGTAAAGCCGATGTGAATGAGTTTCAGGATGCCGGCGGCCCCGGTTTTGTGATTCGCGAGCTGATTGAAGGCGGCTACATGTATCCGGATGTATACACCGTGAGTGGCGGCGGCATGCATGATTATGGCAAGAAGCCTGAGAAACAGGGGGATACGCTGGTCTGGACGGATTATCCAGCCGAGAGCGGGGATGAAACCATCGTGCGTACTGCAGCCCATCCGTTTAACGAATCTGGTGGTTTGCGTCTGCTCAAGGGGAATCTGGGGCGTAGTGTGATCAAGATTTCTGCCGTGCCAGAAGACCGCCACATTATTGAGGCGCCTGCCATTGTATTTGATGCGCAGGAAGAGTTGCTGGCGGCATTTGACCGCGGCGAACTGGAAAAAGATTTTATCGCAGTGGTGCGTTTCCAGGGACCAAAAGCCAATGGCATGCCTGAGTTACATAAACTGACGCCTCCATTGGCGGTGTTGCAAAATAAAGGTTTCCGTGTGGCGATTGTAACTGATGGCCGCATGAGTGGTGCGTCAGGTAAAATCCCGGCGGCCATTCACTTGAGTCCTGAAGCCAGTGCTGGTGGCGCCATTGCAAAAATTCGCAATGGTGACATCATTCGCCTGAATGGTACGGTCGGCCAGCTGAATGTGCTGGTGGATGAAGATACCTGGGCCGAGCGCGAAGCAGAAGGTTTGAGCGACAGCAAACGTCATCACAATTCGCACGGCCTGGGCCGCGAACTGTTTGGCGGCATGCGCAGAAATGTGTTGTCGGCAGAAGAAGGCGCAGTCACCTGGTTGTAATGCCTGGGTTGTATCACTTTGCCTCGCAATACTTGGCTGCAGTTAGCTGGCCTTACTGTTTGTACTGACTGCGCTCTTGCAGCTAAGCTTGCCAGACACAGTTATTTGCAGCGAAACAGACATTTCGAATACATTTTATTTTTATTTTTTAGGTAAATATTTTATACCATGAGCACATTAGAGTTAGCTAACCATGGCCCGGTGATTCCGGTCATTGTCATCAACAAAGTGGAAGACGCTGTGCCTATGGCCGAAGCGTTGCTTGAAGGTGGCGTCAAAGTGTTGGAAGTGACACTCCGTTCATCTTGCGCCCTGCAAGCCATGGAACAAATTGCCAAACATGTCCCTGATGCTATTCTGGGTTCCGGTACAGTACGTAATCTCAAAGATGCGCAAGCCTCCAAGGATGTCGGTTGCCAGTTTGCTGTCAGCCCTGGGTATACCAGCGAGCTGGGTCAATTTGCGCGCCAAATTGGCTTGCCGTTGTTGCCTGGTGTGTCGACGGGTTCAGAAATCATGATGGCGAATGCAGATGATTACTACTTTTTAAAACTGTTCCCGGCAGTAGCTGTAGGCGGCATTAACCTGCTTAAGGGATTTGCAGGTCCATTTGGGGATGTGAAGTTTTGTCCCACTGGTGGTGTCAGCGTTGAAAGTGCGCCGCAGTTCCTGGCGTTGCCAAACGTAGTCGTCTGCGGCGGTACCTGGTTGACGCCAGCGGATGCCGTTGCACGCAAAGACTGGGCGCACATTACCAAATTGGCCAAAGAGGCTTCTGCAATCGTAGCGGCGAAATAATTCAAATCCGCTATAATCAAGGCTTGTAGTCATACAAGCCTTTTTTATTGGCTGCCATTTATGTCAAATACGCTAGACCTCACGCAATATAAAACCATCGTCCTTGACTGTGATGGCGTGGTACTCAACAGCAACCAGACCAAGGTAGATGCTTATTACAATACCGCCAAACGGCTGGGCGGGACGGACGCACAGGCGCAGGCATTTGTTGATTACCATATCAAGCTGGGGAGTATTCCGCGTAACGATAAAATCCGTTATTACATCACCGAGATTCTGAAAGTGCCGCTAACCCCTGAATTGTTTCAGGAATATATGGACACGTTTACCGAGATACTCGATGAAACCCTGATGCAATGCGAAGTGGCTCCTGCGTTGATGGACTTGAAAAAGAAGACCGCGCAAGCCAAGTGGATGCTCATGTCTGGCGGTGATCAAAGCGAGCTACGTGAGATTTTCCCACGCCGTGGCCTGGATACCCTGTTCGAACTGGGTATTTATGGCGGACCCACCAAAAAGACCGAGCATCTGCAAACGCTGATCGCTGATGGCACTATCCAGTTTCCAGCCCTGTTTATTGGTGATAGCCGCTTTGACCATCAGGCGTCGACAGGGGCCGGATTGAGCTTTGTGTTTTTGAGTGACTGGACTGATATGCCTGGCTGGCAGGCGTATTGTGAGCAGCATCAGATCACCGTCGTTGCCCATATGCATGCCATGTTGGGGCACTGAGTGGGTGTAGCATGCTAACGCTGCGAAGTATAAGCAGTACCTTGCTTACGGAAGAAATGCTGACTGACTTGTGTCAAGGCGGTCAGGTCATCGAGCGAGATGTGCGTGGCCTCAAGGTTGTACGCTTGAGTAACGGGGATTTTCTGAAGATTTTTCGCGCGCGTCGCTGGTTAAGCGGGGCGCGGATGTATTCACATGCCAGGCGTTTTTATCGCAATGCGTTACGCCTGCAGGCACGCAATATACCGACAGTCACGGTGAAGTCACTACACCATTTGTCAAAAGCAGGGCACACGGCGGTTATTTATCAGCCACTCGCGGGTCAGACACTGCGCCAAGTAATGCAAAGTGAGTTACCCGCAATTCAATCACTGGCTGAGAAGCTGGGGCGTTTTCTAGCTGAGTTGCATGATCAGGGCATTCACTTTCACTCATTGCACAGCGGCAATGTGTTGCTAACCCCCGATGGCCAATTTGGCCTGATTGACATTTCTGATATGACGATTTATCCATGGCCCCTGCGATGTGCTACACGCGTCCGCAGTTTTATTCGCTTAGGTAAATACCGGGAAGAAATGCACGTACTTGATGCTGCATTCTGGCGTAGTGTCATGCATGGTTATAGCCAATCCCCAAGAGGAAATAGCTGTGCTGCTACAATCATGGCCTCCGTTGATTATTTGCAACTAATCAAATAACTTGCCTAATTACATCATGAGTCCATTGAGTATTGTGTTGAATAAAGCCCCAATTATCCATACTGAGCCTGGCTACACGCCGGTCATTACTGACTTTGATGCGCTGATGGCATTATCCGGCGAAGTCTTTCGTACGGTTAAGGATAGGCAAACGCATAAATTACAGCTGGGCAATGAGTCAGTCTTTATAAAAAAACACTTCGGCGTGGGCTGGTTTGAAATACTGAAAAATCTGTTAACCCTGAAGTGGCCAGTGATCGGTGCACGCAATGAATGGAAAGCCATTCAAAAGCTGAATGAGATAGGTATCGCTACGACGCCATTACTGATGTATGGAGCGCGCGGTTGCAACCCAGCGCGCAAACAATCGTTTGTGATGACTCGTGACCTGGGGGATATTGTTACGCTGGAAACACTTTGCCAGCACTGGCAACATCAGCCGCCAGCGTTTAAGTTAAAGCAGCAATTAATTGTCAAGGTCGCTGAATTGGCTGGTCGTTTCCATGCGCATGGTATGTGGCACCGGGATTTTTATTTATGCCATTTTTCACTGTTGCGGACTGATCTGGAGACGGGTAATTTCAGGCTGCACTTGATGGATTTGCACCGTGTCGAAATTCATTCACATTTACCTCATGGCAAGCGTCTGAAGGATCTGGCTGGTTTGTATTTTTCTGCACTGCACATCGGGCTGACAAAGCGGGATGTGTTTCGCTTCCTGAAGGCCTATTATCAACAGCCTTTGCGTCAGGCGTTGTTACATGACCGCTTTCTGCTGGCAATTGAACGCCGCGCCAGGCAGCTGGATGCCAAGTGGCTACGTAAGCGACAAGCAGGGATATCAATGTGATCAATATGCTGGTTCGATAGATGCTCCCAGCATGCTGATCGATTCAAACATATCATGCCAACCAAAATGACCATGTTTAATAAAACAAAATTTCCAATCCCCTTGATTCACTTTTATATCATTGCGGTAAGCCTGTTTCTCCAAGCGCTCACATTTGCAGATTTATACAGATCCTTTGCTTACCTGAATCTGTTATTCGTGTTGGGTTTTGCTTTTTCCTACTATAAGCAAACAGCGCAGGAGCATGCAGTGGTAATTTATGGCGCAGCCGCGCTATGGTTGGTATTTATTGGTGCAGAATGGTTAGCGACACTGCATTTTCCTTTTGATATTAAAAGCGTCAGGCATTTGTTACTGGCTATCGGCCTGATGATCGGCATCACCTTTCTTTCTTCCTATCACGCGATTATCAAACCCAAGTTGATGAATCTAAGCACCAATCTGGTTTATCTGTATACCATCTCTCAGGTTGTGGCATTGTACTTTTTGCAAAAAGACTTTGGCACAACAAAGAATCCGCATTACCTTGCAATATTCAGTGCTTTTTTTCTGGTGATCGGATGTTTTCTGGCAATTAAACATCAACAGTTGATTCATCGTTATTTACTTGGGTTGTCAGCAATCATCCTTGGTGTTGTGTTGATAAACACGTCTTCAAGACCCACCTGGATTGGCCTTTTATTATCTGTTGCCATCATTGCCGTTTGTTTGCGCCGGAAACATGCGATGTTTTTATTGCTGGCTACAAGTGTGTTGTTTGTGGGATTGGCTGCAACAAATGTCGGCAATTTCAAATCTCGTTGGGGAGATTTGATCATGCATGCCAACACTGAAGAGCGCGTCACTATTTGGCAGGATGCATGGAAAATGCAAAATAACAGTGATATTTTTCAATGGGCATTTGGGCATGGCCTCCATGGCTTCGAGCAGGAATTTCCTCGATACTCGCGCTATCATGTTAACGAGAATATTGACTTTAATAGTCCGCACAATGCCGTGCTAGAGGTGCTATATCAATTTGGTATTGTCGGTGCGTTGTTGGTATTGGCCGGACTCTTATCTCTATATGGCTTTATCATTTCTGCCTATTTAAGATCCCGCGACGATTATTCACATGCCTGGATTTATTTGCTGTTGTTGATGGTCGTGACCATCGATATTTTTACCGTGGGCATTACGATGCAATTTTTTATCAGTATAAACATGAATGTTTTGGCCGTTGTGACGGGTATATACTTATATTTAAAACATATCCGGAGCCGTTAATATGCATGCCCCGATTACGGTTGTGATTCCAAATTACAATGGCGCACATTTGTTGCAAAAAAATCTTCCTTCAGTGCTTAATGCCATGTTGCATTATTCTGGTGAATCCTTTCTGATCGTGGTGGATGATGGCTCTAGTGATCACAGTATTGACGTGCTGAAAAATGAGTTTCCACAGGCGAGAATAGTCTTACATACACAAAATATAGGGTTTGCCGAAGCGATCCATAGTGGTGTTAATGCGGCGAATACCGAGTTGCTTTTTTTGCTGAATTCAGACGTGGAAGTTTCTCCCAATATTTTTGCTGCGCTGACTCCCTATTTCGAGGACAGCAACACGTTTTCAGTTAATCCGCTGATTTATGATGAACGCGAACAGGTTAAGCGCCACTCCTGGAACCTGCGCCAATTCAAATTGGGTACGCTTAAATTAGTGCAGTGGACTTTAGAAAAAGCGTTGCAATTGCGATCAGAAGGAAAAAGGCTGCCATGTGCTTATGCGCATGGTGGATCTTTTATGGTGAGAAAATCTATGTTTCTGGCTCTGGGCGGATTTCATCCAATTTATAAGCCTTTTTATAGCGAGGATTATGATTTGGGACTACGTGCATGGAGCCGTGGCTGGGGAAGCTATTTTGAGCCTAGCGTGCATATTGTGCATCAGAGTGTAGGGTCCATTCGCTCAAATGTAAAAATGAACTATATCAAAGCAATAAGAAGAAGAAATCGCTATATTCTTGAGTGGATGCACTTAACCAGACGCCAGCTGATTTTTTGCGCCATCCCAGCCTCCCTGATTCAATTGCTTGGAGAGCTTCTACTGCTGGATCATGTGAATCTTAAAGGATTCTATTGGGCATGTTTAAAGCTGCCAGAGGTGATGCGTGCGCGAGGTGCACTCAAAAAAACGCAAGTCATGCCATTGGATGACCTGTTGGCTATGATGCAACGATTTTGCCAATAACGGAGTCTGCACTGATCAGTTTAAGGCAGTTTAAATGTCCTAAAGGACAGACACGTTCAAAACAGGGGCTACATTCCAGCGCAAGATATTCAACCACCGCTTGAGGGTTCATTGGCGGCGTGTGCTTGGGGTCAGATGAGCCATAAATGGCAATCAGTTTTTTATCGAGTGCGGCGGCCACGTGCATGAGGCCAGAGTCGTTACTGATCACTGTATGGCAGAGCGACATCAAGTCAATCGCTTCGCCTAGCTTGGTCGTACCTGCCAGATCTACGCACTTTTGTTGTGTGTATTGCTGGATGCTGGCCGTGACGGGTTTATCTTTTTCTGAGCCAAACAGCCAGACTTGCCAGCCGTTGTTCAAGGCATGTTTGGCGACTTCGGCATAGTATTCCGCAGGCCAGCGTTTGGCTTCGCCATATTCTGCACCCGGGCAGAGTCCTAATACAGGTTGGTCGGAGCGCGGGATGTTGAATGTAGTGAGCAAGGTACGCGCGCGTGCCGGATCAGCCAGTAAGGCAGGCTGAGGTAATTGGCTGGGTAATGCAGCTTGTTTAGGAAGCCCTAATGCGACAAAACGCTCGACCGTTTTTTTGAGCACGCTTTTATCCAGCGGGCGCATGTCATTGATCAGCCCATAGCGCATTTCGCCTTTAAAGCCGGTACGAACCGGGATTTTGGCGGCCCAGGGCAGAATCGCCGATTTGAGGCTATTGGTGAGCAAGATTGCTTGAGTAAAGCCTTGGTTTGCCAATGAGCGGCCAAATTTAAAGCGTTCACGTAGCGCCAGATCGCCATGTTTAAACGGCAGGGCTATCGCTTGCGAAACTTCCGGCATTCTCTCCAGCAAGGGTATGGTCCATGCAGGGGCCGCGACGCTGATCTGGCAATCAGGCTGATCAAGTTTGAGCTGCTTGAACAGGCTTTGCGCCAATACCATGTCGCCCACCCACGCAGGGCCCATCACCAGTATCTTGTTCATGCGTGCAATTTTTTAATCAGGTTGGTGGTGCTGCGGCCTTCTACAAGGTCAATCAGGGCAATCTCGCCGCCCCAGGACAACACCTCTTTGCCACCAACCACCTGGTCGGCGCTGTAGTCACTGCCTTTGGCGATCACATTCGGCTGTATCGCGTTGATCAGTGCGAGCGGGGTATCTTCATCAAACAGGATGACCGCATCAATCGACTCCAGCGCTGCCAGCACGCGGGCTCGGTCTTGTTCATTCACAACAGGTCTTGTCGGGCCTTTAAGGGCCGACACTGAGCGATCAGTGTTCAGGCCCAAAATTAATTTATCACCGCGTTTTTTTGCACCTTCAAGATAGGTCACATGCCCGGCATGCAGCAAATCAAAGCAGCCATTGGTGAATACGATTTTTTGCCCTTGCTGTTTCCATACGGCGACTTTTCGCAGCAACGCAGGCAGCTCACTCACTTTATGCGCCTGCTGGCTGCCTTGTGCAGTGGCAATCGCATCAATCAGGTCGGCTTTGGTAATGGGCACGGTGCCCACTTTGCCCACCACCACACCAGCCGCAATATTCGCCAGTGATAGGCTATCGAGTGGCGACAGTCCATGCATGAGCCCAGCCGCCAGCGTTGCGATGACCGTATCACCCGCGCCCGACACATCAAACACCTGCTTGGCCGTTGCGGCTAAATGATCAGTATGATCGGTAATCAGCGTAATGCCTTCTTCACCGCGCGTCACCGCTAAAAAGTCCAAAGCGAGACCAGTTTTCAGTGCACAAGCTTTATCAATAAGTGCAGCATCCTGGGTCTGCGTATCGCAGGCTTCTGCGGTTTCTTTTTTGTTGGGCGTCAGCGCGGTGGCACCACGGTATTTGTCGTAATTACGTCCTTTGGGATCGACCAGCACCGGGATCTGGTGCTCGCGGCCATAGCGGATCACGTATTGGCATACTTGCTCTGTCAGCAGACCTTTAGCATAGTCAGACAAAATCACCAATGCTGGTTGCTTTTGCAAGGCGGTTTCTATGGCTTGCATCACATCAGCCACTTCAGTGGCTGACAGTGCCGTCGTGATTTCCTGATCCAGTCGCAACATTTGCTGATGACCACCCAAAATGCGGGTTTTGGCGATGGTCGGACGCGATGGCGTAGTGATCATGGCGTGCGTATCAATGCCGTAATCGGACATGGCTGCCAACAAGCGCTGGCCTTCATTGTCGTTACCCACCAAGCCTATCATGCGCGTTTGTATGCCCAGCAGCGCCAGGTTAGCAGCCACATTGGCCGCGCCACCCGCACGTTGTTGCTCGGATTTGATCAATACAACCGGTACCGGGGCTTCAGGTGAAATGCGGTTGACCTCACCCATCAGGTAACGATCCAGCATGACGTCGCCAATCACCAGTGCGTGTTGCTTTTGTTCGCCAAAATGCGCAACCAGGGTTGCGATGTTGTTATGCAGTGCAGTGCCAGTCATCAGGATTCCAGAATTTCACACAGGCAATGGCCAATAAAAATATGCGCTTCCTGAATGCGGGCGGTGACGCTGGAGGGCACCACGATATTGCGTGTGCACAAGGCATTCATTTTACCGCCACTGCCACCCGTCAGGCCAATGGTGGTGGCACCGATTTCATTGGCAGTTTCAATTGCGCGGACGACATTGGCGCTGTTGCCACTGGTGGTCAGGCCGATCAGGATGTCTTCCGGACGGCATAAGGCTTCAACCTGGCGTGCGAAGATATAGTCATAGCCATAGTCATTGCCGACAGAAGTGAGGATAGACGTATCCGTAGTCAGCGCGATTGATGGCAACCCTTTGCGCTCTTTTTTAAAGCGCCCGACAATCTCTGCCGCAATGTGCTGACTATCCGCCGCGCTGCCACCGTTGCCGCACAGCAAAATCTTGCCACCGCGTTGAATACAGTCGCGCAACAGGTTGCCAACATCACTGATCAAGGGAAACAGCTGATTCAATGCCTGGAACATCGCTAGATGCGCTGCGTGTTCGCCTTTAAGATATTCAATATGGTTCATATCGCTCACAATTCCTGAAGCAAGTTATGCGTAAGGGTCATCTTGCAGCAAATAATTCTGCACGTAATCCTTGACGCCTTCTTCCAGTGACGTAAAAGGTTTTTTATAACCGGCCTCACGCAGCTTCTGCATCTCGGCCTGGGTAAAGTACTGATATTTGCCCTGTAAGTCCTGCGGCATATCAATATAAGTAATATTTGGTTCGCGTTGCATGCTGGTCATGACATTGGTCGCCAGATCTTTAAAGCTGCGCGCCTGACCCGTGCCAATGTTATAAATCGCACTTGCGACCGGTTTGTTTTTTAATGCGGCCTCGAGAAAGAATGCCACCACATCCGCCACGTCTTTCACATAGACAAAGTCACGCAATTGCATACCATCTTCCACGCCAGCCTTGGTGCCTTTAAACAGGCGCATGGTGCCGGTTTCTTTAAACTGGTTAAACGTGTGATATGCCACGCTGGCCATGCGTTCCTTGTGGTATTCATTTGGCCCGTAGACGTTAAAAAACTTGAATCCTGCCCAGGCAGGCGGCGCTGGCTGCTTCTGATTTACCTGCTGCAATACCCACTGGTCAAAAAAGTGTTTGGAATAGCCATAGCCATTTAACGGGCGCAGGTTGTCGATGCTGGCATCATCATAGCCTTGCTCACCGCCACCATAGGTCGCGGCGGAGCTGGCATAAAAGAACGGCACTTCGTATTCCGCACACCACGACCACAAATCCTGCGAATAATGCATGTTATCCGCCACCAGCTTGTTAAAGTCACGCTCGGTGGTCGCGCTGATGGCGCCCATGTGAATCACCGCAGTGATATCGTCATTGTCTTCCAGAAAGTCGAACAGCTGGTCTTTATCCAAGTATTCGGCATAGTGCCTGTGCACCAGGTTTTGCCACTGGCTTTCATGCGTGATGCGGTCAACAATCACCAGGTCTTGTCGACCCAGTTTGTTGTTCAAATGCCAGGCCATGATAGAACCAATCATGCCTGCACCACCGGTGATAATGATCATAGGGGAGTGATTAAAACGTTAAAACGCGATTATAACGCGTAATCGGGGAGGGCTGGCAGTGGAATGGAACAGTGGTTATCTGCATGCCTGACGTATATGCTGTTCTTACGCTATTATTAGGAAACTAGTAAGGCGTTTGAGGTTGATTCGTTAGATGGCGCGGAGTACTTCTGCAAGACCTTATTCTGAAGCGTTTGAAGATGTCTCGCGCAAACAAGGCTAGGTGTCTACAAAACCGTAATCCAGATTGAATATGATGAGAATGCTTAAGGCTTTACCATTAATTGTATTTCTTACAAGCTGTTCAAATGAAATGATTGTATTGCACAGCAAAGTGAAACAGTCGAGAACTGAAGGAACTTTTTCATCTAGTTTCGGTGCATTTCCAATTGCAAAAAATTATACTAATTTCTTCACTTATGCAGATGTTGAAGGTGAGATAGATCTCAATAATCAATTGAAGTTTGACATAAAGAACGACACTTTTTCTTTAGATAGCCAAGATAAGCATTTAAAAGTAAACGTAGCTTTATATCAATTAAGAAATGAAAAAACTAATTACTTGTTGAGTGATATCAGCGGTGCTATTTATTTACCTAATGGCCGTGTTATTAGACCTATACGTACTTATATTGAAAAATCATTTTTCTCTTGTGTTGTTAGTGTCTATGATTCAAGAGTGCCTGATGCAAGTGAGTCCTATAGTGTTCAGGCAGCTCCAGAAAAAACATGCTTGGTTTTTGAATACCAAGAGATTGTTAATCCCGACATCAAATTTATATTAAAGCTTGCCAAGCTTAAAGCGGAGAATGAACACCGTGAGTTAGAGTTTAATTTTATTCCAATGGTTATTAAACACACAGCTCATTAATGGGCTCATAATACATTTGTCGTTGGCTTCTTAAATTTCTATCCCTGAATGATCAAAAGAGCATTGCTTAGCTAATTTTTATTACAACTTCTATTAGCGTCCAGCACCCAACTCCAAAGCGCGTTCCTTACTTGCTTTTAGTTCAGCCTCAGCTTGCATTTGATTGAAATCAATACTCACCCAGCCCTGTAAATGCTCCAGCGCAATATCCCGCATCGCTTCAATCCAGACCGCTTCACTGTTCAGTGCCGAGATATAGTGATACTCACCACCGCCGACAGACTGGAACAGGTGTTTACCTTCCATGGCAATCTCTTCCAGGGTCTCTAGGCAGTCGCTGCTAAAGCCGGGACAAACGATATCTATCCGTTTGACTTGTTGTTTGCCCAGAGCATCCAGTGTGTTTGCGAGGTAGGGTTGTAGCCATTCCTGACGGCCAAAGCGGGATTGGAAGGCGACTTGGTATTGCTCTTTGTTTAAGCCTAAGGCCTCTGCCAGTAAACGAGCCGTTTTATGGCATTCGCAGTGGTAGGGATCGCCTTTCATCAGGTGGAATTTGGGCACCCCGTGAAAGCTCATCACCAGTTTTTCTGGCTGGCCATGTTGTTGCCAGTAGGCTTTGATATGGCTGGCCAAGGCTTGAATGTACAGCGGATGATCGTGGTAGTGCTTGATGGTGCGAATAGCGGGCACATTGCGCATTTTAAGCAGCACGCGCCATACGGCATCCAACGCGGCAGCAGTGCTGCTGGCCGCGTATTGCGGGTAGAGCGGAAATACCAAAATGCGGTCGCAGCCTTGCGCTTTGAGAGATTGAATGGCGCTTTTCATGCTGGGGTTGCCGTAGGTCATGCCGAGTTCGACGGCAAACGGGCTGTTGATGTGTTTAGCCAGGCTCTGTTGCAACAAGGTTTTCTGTTGCTGGGCATAGACCATCAGCGGTGAACCTTGGTCTGTCCACACGCTGGCATATTTTTCTGCCGATTTTTTTGGGCGAATCACCAGGATGATGCAGTGCAGAATCCAGCACCAGATAAAGCGCGGGATTTCGACCACGCGTCTATCCATCAGGAATTGCTGTAAATAGGGACGCAGGGCTTTGGCAGTGGGCGCATCGGGTGTGCCGAGGTTTGCCAGTAAAATGCCAACCTTGGCTTGGCTGCCGTGGGTGTAGGGAGGTTCGGGGTTGTAGTATGTCATAAGGGCATTTTAAGCGATTAAAATGCCCTTATGACGCATGCTTTGTAAAAAAGTGCGACTCGCCTGTCTGCGCAGGCGGTTCAACGCATTACTTTTTATGAATCTGGTTGCCGATGACGCCGCCAATGGCTGCGCCACCTACGGTACCTACAGAGCTGCCGCCAGTCAGCACTGCGCCGGCCACTGCGCCAATCCCCGCGCCAACCGCGGTGCTTTTGCCGCGTGTACTCATGGTGCCACAGGCGGAGGTGCTTAATGCGAGGACAAGTACAGTGGTCCAGGTGAGTGATTTGCTAAATGCTTTGTTTTTGCTGCTGTGCATAGGGTTCTCCCTTTATGTTGATTGATGTTTTAGCGGATTATGTCGATATTGAGGGCTGCATAATAGCAGTTGAATGCCTATTTATTTGTCAGATTTATCTGACACGAAAATGTCAGAGTTTATTAGGGTGTAGGACACCTTTACTGATTGGAAAGTGCATTTGAGAGCAGCTTGGCTGTGACATCCACAATCGGGATGATGCGCTCGTAAGCCATGCGGGTTGGGCCAATCACACCCAGGGTGCCGACCACTTGCCCATCGACATCATAGGGGGCAGTGACCATGCTGCATTCATCCAGTGGCAGGTAGCCGCTTTCGCCGCCAATAAAAATTTGCACGCCATCTGCGCGCTGGCTTTGGTCCAGCAGTTGCATCAGGGCAGTGCGGCGCTCGAAAATCTCGAACAGTTTGCGCAAGCTGCCTACATTGGCGGACAGTTCATCGACTTCCAGCAGGTTGCGCTCACCTGAAATGACTACAGCTTCTTTGTTTGTTTGTTCCGGCTGGCTGGCGGCATCCAGTGCAGCAGACATCAAATGGTTAATATCCGCCTGCATTTGTTGCAATTCCTGCCTGAGTTTGAGTTGCACTTCATCCAGCGTCATGCCACTGCAATGTGTGTTGACGTAATTGCTTGCCGCGGTGAGTTCGCTTGCACTAAAGGCTTTTTCTGTCATCAGGATGCGGTTTTGCACCTGACCATCATCCGTCACCAGAATGACCAGAATTTTTTTCTCGGAAAGGAGTAAGAATTCCAGGTGTTTGAGCAGGTTGCGGCTTCGCTTGGGGGTGAGTATTACGCCCGCAAACTGGGTGAGTTGCGACAGCATATCTGCAGCATTGTTGATCAGGGCTTGCGGGTCAGGTGAGGAAAGCCCAGATTTAAGCTGGCTGATGGCACGCGCATCAATCGGTTTGACCGTCAGCAGAGAGTCGACAAACAGGCGATAGCCTTTTTGCGTCGGCACACGTCCGGCGGAGGTATGCGGACTGGCGATAAACCCTAGTTGTTCCAGATCACTCATCACGTTACGTATGGTGGCAGGACTCACATCCAGCCCGGAATGCTGCAGCAGGGTACGGGAGCCTATCGGTTGCCCGTCGCTGATGTAATGTTCCACCAGTGTTTTTAACAGTATTTGTGCTCTTTTGTCCAAGGCGGAGTGACTCAAAAATCAACAATACTGATTTTGCCTGATTTGATGCTGACTTAACAGCCCTGCGTGCTTTTCAGTCAAGGTTGAATATGCTTTAATGCGCGCATGTCCTTTCCTTTCTCTTCTGTCGCGATCGTTGGCAAATACATGGATGAACACGCATTGCAGCAGATGCAAAGCGACCTAACCCGGTTGGCCCATCATCTTTTGCAGCAAGGTCTGCATGTCTGTGTTGAAGAAAATACGGCAAAATTTATTGGTTACGACGGCTTTGTCGTCACTGATCTTGACCGCATTGGTGAAAAGTCCGATCTGGTGATCGTGATGGGGGGCGATGGCACCATGCTCAGCGTGGGGCGCGCATTACGCGAGTCTGCTGCGCCACTGGTGGGCATTAACCGGGGCCGATTGGGATTTTTGACTGATTTGCAAACGGATAATATGCTGGTCGAGATTGATAAAATCCTGGCGGGCGAATACCAGATTGAGTCTCGCATGCTTTTGCAGTCGTCAGTCATGCGAGGGGAAAGCAGCATTTACCATACCGTTGCATTGAATGACGTGGTCATTAAAAGTGCCGTGCGGCTGATTGAACTTGAGGTGCATGTCGATGGCAAGTTTGTATCCCGTCAACGGGCTGACGGCCTGATTTTAAGTACGCCGACAGGGACCACAGCCTATGCGCTGTCTGCTGGTGGGCCGATTATGCATCCGGACCTGGATGCGATTTCTATCGTACCTATCAGCCCGCATACCTTGAGTTACCGTCCGGTCAGTGTGCCTGCCGAAAGTACGATAGAAGTCACGGTGGTCAGTGCCACGGATGCCCAAATCAATTTTGATGGCCAGGGGCAATATCCTCTGCTGCCAGGGGATCGCATACAGATTGCACGTGCAGCACAAAAAATACAGTTGCTGCATCCGCAAACCTATTGTTATTTTGATATGTTACGTAACAAACTCAATTGGGGTTAACTGTCATGCAAGGACGAATAAGGTTTGCGATCGGCCTATTATTGCTGGCACTGGGCCAGTGGGCGATGGCCGCGCAGCCCTGGCAAGGACAGTTTTTATATAGCTATGAAGGCGGTAGTGTTTACCGGGTGACTGCCGGCCATCAAAACATGCACTGGGAATGTATTCAGGGTGAAGAGGCTGGTGCGCGTGGCGAAGAGTTGCCCGAGCGTATCCAGGTGAGGCCCGATATTTATTTTGTCAGCTGGACTGAGAAAAGTGGTGTTCAGGTGACACAAGTGCTCGACTTTAAGACCATGAAAGTCTATTCCACCATCATTGATCAGTCTGCCCGTTATGTGTTGCGCGGGTCGATTAAACGAGAAAAATAAACAACCGCTATGCTGCAAGCCCTCTCTATCCGTGATTTTGTGATTGTCGATGCGCTCGATCTGGAGTTTGCATCGGGCTATACCGCGCTCACTGGTGAAACTGGCGCCGGTAAATCCATTTTAATTGATGCCCTGTCGTTGAGCCTGGGCGCGCGTAACGAAGGCGATGTCACGCGCAGAGGCTGTGAAAAAGCCGAGATTTCGACCACCTTTGCAATTGCTGGCAATGCAGGCGCGCGCGCATGGTTACAAGCCCAGGAAATGGATGTGGATGACACCCTTGTATTGCGTCGGGTGATTTATGCAGATGGCCGCAGCCGGGCGTTTATCAATGGCGTCACGGCCACTGTGGGTCAGTTACGGGAGATCGGTGAAGCCCTGATTGATATTTACAGCCAGAACGCACATCACTCCTTGCTTAAAACAGCGACGCAGCGCGAGATTCTGGACGCCTATGCGCAAGCTGGCCCGCTTGCCAGAGAAGTCTCGCAATTGTTTAAAACCTGGTATCAGTTGCATCAGCAACAGCTCGCGTACGAAAAAAATGCCAGTCAGTTTGCCGATGAGTTGGCCGAACTGCGCGACAAAACCCGCGAACTCAAGCAACTGTCATTTAGCGAAGATGAATGGTTAAGCCTGCAACAGGAGCACACACGCCTCAGTAACGGTGCCAGTCTGCTCAGTGGCATGGAGCTTTGTTTGCAACTGATGAGCGAGGGCGAGGTGAATGCGCTGGAAATGCTCGCGCAAACCCAGGCTAAACTGGTCGAGTTGCAGGACATGGATGCACAGTTGCAGCCGATTGCTGAAACGCTGGATTCAGCGGCGATCCAGCTTGAAGAGGCCAGTCGTCAGCTTAACCGCTATTTGCAAAAAACCGATTTGGACCCCGAACGCCTGGCCGAAGTGGAAACCAGAATGCAGGCCATTCACGGCACCGCACGCAAATACCGGATCAAGCCCGAAGAGCTGCCCGACTTGCTGAAGCAGGATGTTGCACGAATGACTGAACTGGAAGGCCTGGCCGATGATGGAGCGCTGGCAAAGCAGGTGCATGCAGCGTGGCAAACCTACCAGCAAAGCGCTCAGGCCCTGACGGCAGCACGTCAGCAGGCAGCGCAAACATTAGCCAAAATCATTTCGGAGCAAATGCAGGCACTGTCGCTGAAAGGCGGGCAGTTTGCTGTCGCACTCACCCCTTGCGAGGCGGCGGCATATGGACTGGAACAGGTGGAATTTCTGGTGGCAGGCCATGCCGGTGTGGAGCCGCGCCCATTGAATAAAGTGGCCTCGGGGGGCGAGCTGTCCCGTATCAGCCTGGCACTGCAGGTGACGACGGCCTCACTCGGCACCGTGCCATGCATGATTTTTGATGAAGTGGATGTGGGTATTGGCGGCGGGGTGGCTGAGGTAGTTGGTCAGTTGCTCAATGCGCTTGGCCAGCACCGCCAGGTACTGGTCATTACGCATCTCGCGCAGGTGGCGTCACAGGCGCAACAGCATCTGCAAGTCAGCAAGGCCGAGCAAGATGGAAATACGTTAAGCCGAATTCGTGCATTGACTGCTGAAGAGCGCGTAGAGGAAATTGCCAGAATGCTGGGCGGCTTGCACATCACGGAAACAACCAGAAATCATGCCAGGGAAATGCTGAGCGTCGGTTAAGCATCACTCAGCAGTTTAATCTTTACAGTCCGCATTCTCGATGCGCATCCCAGATAAGTATTTTCGGACACGTTTTTAGGTACACAGGATTTTCCATTTTGCCAGCTTTTCGTCAAAGCTGATGCCAGCATGTGCCGGGCTGGTTGAAGGTAAGGTCATGGTTTGAATGTGTACGGATTCAATATGATGGTTGAGCTTGATGTGTTTTTTAAACAGGCTGGCCGCTGCAAGGCCATTAAACACAATCAATGTCATATCAGGGCACTGAGTTAATAGCCCGTTAATATCGTTGGCAATCACGCTTTCTTTTTCAATTGCGCTGTCAAGGCTGCCTTGTCTTTGTGCGGAGGCGCATACATCCCAAATTGCCAATTTTGCTTGCATCACATGCCGGCATCTTTCCGGATATGGCAGCCAGGCCGGAATCCCATATAAAGCTTCGATAATTCGCCAGAAGGCATTTTGCGGGTGAGCGTAATATTGTTGCTGCTTAAGCGAGGCTAGGCCGGGCAGGGAGCCCAGTATCAGTATGCGTGCATCTGCGCGCGCAATCGGTAAAAAACTGCTGGCGCGCATACTGAATCTGAGAAAGTTTGGATCAGTTTTTATGCGGACAGCTGGTTTTAGTGCAGTCGGCGTAAATATACAGGGAATGGTCGTGGATTTTAAAGCCGCGGTCTTCAGCGACTTTGTGTTGCAACTTTTCAATTTCCTCGTTACAAAACTCTTCAACATGACCACATTGCACACAGACGATATGGTCGTGATGGCTACCTTCATTGAGCTCAAACACCGCTTTGCCACTTTCAAAATGGTGGCGCACCAGTAATCCAGCCTGTTCAAACTGGGTGAGCACGCGATAGACGGTGGCCAAGCCGACGTCTTCACCATTGGTGATCATGATTTTATAAATGTCTTCAGCGGACAAATGGCGTTGTTCGCTGGTTTCAAACAGTTCAAGAATTTTCAATCTGGGCAGTGTTGCTTTAAGGCCTGCATTTTTCAGTTCTTTGGGATCATGCATAGTGTTTTGTCCAGGGTTGCGTATTCTGGCGTATTTGATTGGCCAAACTACGTGGTATATTAATGTTTGTGTTCAATATACCGATTATAAAGTGAATCCAATGCGTAATTCTATCTTTTTTGTATTGGTGGTTGCCTCTATCGAGAGTGGCTGCGGTGCAAAGCTTCCATCCGTTAAACCTTTTAAAATGGAAGTGCAGCAGGGAAATGTCGTCACTTCCAAAATGCTGTTGCAACTTCGCCCCGGCATGACGCGCTCGCAAGTACGCTATATTATGGGGACGCCATTAATTGTTGACAGCTTTAGAGATAACCGATGGGATTATTTTTACGAGTTGCGCAAGCAAGGGGTAATAGTAGAAAAACGCCGTGTGATTCTTGATTTTGATAAAGACAGTCTGGTATCCGTACGGGGGGATGTGGTTGCAGCTGGGGATAACCCTGATGTGAAAACGATTGTAGAAGCACCCAAGCAAACTGCGGCTGAGAAAGAGCAGGCCTGGACAGATAAACTCAAGTTCTGGAAAGATGAGGCTGCGGCTGAGGATCAGCAGGGCGTCAAAGCCGCTGCTGCAAATGCACCTGAAGCCAAGTCGGCAGACACTGTGGCTACAGCTGCTGTTGCTGCATCGGCGCCTGTGATTGCTGTGCAGCCGGAGCCTGCGGTTAATTCAGCGCAGCCTGCGCCAGCCAGTGTGGTCAGCAGTTCGGCTGAAGATAAAGCAGCCGCGGCAGATGCTGAGGTTGTACCTTATATTCCAGAGGGTGAGTATGCCGAGGCGCTGGCACCAAGTCCTGACGAGATGGTTAAAGGCAATATGGCTGAAGCGAATCAGCCATCTGCCCCGGCTGAAGCGCGTCAGGTGACCGAGAAAGGTGTTGCACCGAAAGTCGAGCGTACTGCATCAGCTGAGCCTACGCCTGTTTTTGAGCAGGAAGCCATGCCGGAGCCAGCAGTCGTTGCCGAGCCCGAGCCGGTATTGCCACCACCGCCGGCCCCGGCAGTCGTCAGTGCACCGAAGCCGGCTGTACCAGTTGCTGCTGTCGTTGCGGCCCCGGTTGCTGCAGTAGTAGCCGCAACACCTGAAGTATCCAGCGCGCCTGTCGCCCCGGAAAAATCTCCAGCGCCTGTCACTGTCGCCAAGTCTGAAAGTAAACCAGTTGTTGTGCCAGTGGCTGAGCCAGTCATTGAGGATGATGAGGTGATTCCTTTTATTCCTGAAGGGGAATACTCGGAAGCTGTCATTCCAACACCTGATGAGATGGTGAAAGGGAATGTGGAAGCGTCTACGCCTGTAGTGGATGCTGCAACCCATACCGTCACTGAAAAAGGGGTCCAGGCGGAAGCTGCTGCTGAGCCGCCGCCCGTATTTATTGCCGAACAATTGCCTGAACCAGTCGTTGAGCCTGAACCAGTGTTGCCACCGCCGGCAGCCGTCAAGCAGTCTGTGGCTAAACAGCCCGAGCCACCGGTTGTTGCTGCACCTGTGGCCGCAGTGCCAGAGCCAGTGCAAACGGTGGTTCCCACGCCAGAGGCTGCACCAGCCGTCTCAGAAGTCCCGGCAGTCACCTTGTCAGAGGAGAGCAAGCCTGTACCAGCGTCTAAATCTGCTGAGCCAGTTGTGGCCGTCACGCCTGCACAGAGTGAAATCAGTCAGGATGCTCCGGCAGGCGATGCGCAAATTAGTGCTGATGTGGCTGCATGGGCGCAAGCCTGGCGCAGTAAAAATATTGGGGCCTACTTGAGTGCCTATGCGCCAGGGTTTGTGGCGGAAGGGTTGCCAAGTCGCGCTGTATGGGAAGCTCAGCGCAAGCAGCGTTTGTCTGCCAAACAGGGCGCAATTACTTTGGTTTTAAATGATGTGCAAGTGCAGCGTGATGGCAATACGGCAGTGGTGCAATTTGAGCAAAAATATGCGGCCAAGGCCTACAAGGATGTCTTGCTTAAAACGTTGGAATTGCGTTATGCCCCAGCACAGAAGCGCTGGTTAATCACACACGAGCGTGTCACACCCTTGTCTGTTTCTGCCCCCGCAATCGCCGTTGCATCAGCAAAAGTCGATATGGCTGAACCCGCTGCGTTCACCAAAGCTCCGGCGCAAGTTGCTGCCACTGAAGCTGCTGTTGCAGAGAAAAGTGTTGAAGCTTCAGTGCAGGCTTGGGCACAAGCCTGGCGCAGCAAAAATATCAGCGACTATCTGGCTGCCTATGCCGATGACTTTGTCCCCGAAGGGTTGCCGAGCAAGCGCGCCTGGGAGGCTCAGCGTAAACAGCGTCTGTCACCCAAACAGGGAGCGATTACAGTAGATATCAGCAATGTTGATGTACAGAAAAATGGCAATGAAGCGACGGTGACCTTTACGCAAAAATACGCATCAAAAGTCTATCGTGATGAAATGTTGAAAAAGTTGCAGTTACGTTATCACCCAGCGCAAAACGCGTGGTTGATTGTGCGCGAAACAACTTCGACTGAAGCAGTAGCACCGGCAGCCAAGCGTGATGTGACTGCGCCAGAAGGCAGTGCAGAGCATCTGGATGGGGTGCTGGAACAAATTGGTTTTTAACTAAAAGACAGTCAATAATTAGAAATACAGAGCGAGTTATGTTGAAAGTGGTGATTGCAGGTGTGTCCGGACGTATGGGGCATGCCTTGTTGGAGGGTGTGTTTGCCGATGAGGGCTTGCAGTTGCATGCTGCCCTTGATCGCGCTGAAAGCCCGATGTTAGGACGTGATGCCGGAGAGCAGTTTGGGCGCATCAGTGGTGTAAAAATCAGTGCAGATGTGCAGCTGGCATTGAACGGCGCAGATGTGCTGGTTGATTTTACGCGTCCTGAAGCCAGTATGCAGTATTTGCAGGCTTGCCAGCAGGCAGGCGTCAAACTGGTGATCGGGACCACTGGCTTCAATGAGGCGCAAAAAGCAGCGATTAAGGCCGCTTCGCATGAGATCGCGATTGTGTTTGCGCCTAACATGAGTGTGGGCGTAACGTTGTTGATTAATCTGGTTGAGCAAGCCGCGCGCGTGTTGAATGAAGGCTATGATATTGAGGTGGTTGAAATGCATCATCGCCACAAGGTGGATGCGCCTTCAGGTACCGCCCTGCGTTTGGGTGAGGCTGCAGCCAAGGGCATAGACAAGGCGCTCAAGGATTGTGCCGTGTATGCCCGCGAAGGGGTGACTGGTGAGCGCGAAGCAGGCACCATCGGATTTGCTACCATGCGAGGCGGTGATGTGGTGGGTGATCATACTGTGGTACTGGCTGGTGTTGGGGAGCGTGTTGAATTGACGCACAAAGCTTCCAGTCGGGCTACTTTCGCCCTCGGCGCCTTGCGTGCGTCCAAATATCTGGCTGATAAGCCAACTGGATTATTTGATATGCGCGATGTACTGGGTTTTGCTAAAAATTAAGTCGAGGCGCAAGCCATTAAGTTGCAGACGGTAGATCTACACCCTTGAGTGAGAAGCCGAATCAGGCTATAATGCTGCAATTCTGAAACGGGAAGAGTCCAAAAAGCTTTTCCCGTTTTGCACATCTACTCGCCGCAGCTTGATTAACGTTTTTCGTCTGTTAAGGTGGGGTATCTGACGGATGTGTTTCGTATCAAACTTAAGGAGCTAAAGGTGTCAAAAACAATTCCAGCGATTCTAGTATTAGCAGATGGAACTGTTTTTAAGGGCATTAGCATTGGCGCTTCCGGTCATACGGTCGGTGAGGTGGTGTTCAATACTTCCATCACTGGTTATCAGGAAATTCTTACCGATCCTTCCTATACCGAACAAATCGTGACACTGACCTATCCGCACATTGGTAACTACGGTACCAATAGTGAAGATGTCGAGTCAGGCAAGGTCTATGCTGCGGGTCTGATTATTCGTGACCTGCCCTTATTGGAAAGCAATTTCCGCAGTGAACAAAATCTCTCTGATTATCTTAAAGCCAACAATGTAGTGGCGATAGCCGATATCGATACCCGCAAATTGACACGTATCTTGCGTGAAAAAGGTGCACAGGCTGGCTGTATTATGGCAGGCGAGACGGTGGATGAGGCGCAGGCGTTAGCTTTGGCTAATGGTTTCCCAGGCCTGGCTGGTATGGATCTGGCTAAAGTGGTAAGTTGCAACCAGCCCTACGAGTTTACCGAAGCTGAATGGCAATTGGGCGCTGGCTTCAGCAAGACTAGCGAATCAAAGTTTCATGTCGTGGCTTTTGATTACGGCGTGAAACGCAATATCCTTCGCATGCTGGTTTCTCGCGGTTGCAAGGTCACGGTATTGCCTGCGCAGGCAACGGCAGAACAAGCCTTGGCTTACAAGCCAGACGGTATTTTTCTGTCCAATGGCCCTGGCGATCCTGAGCCATGCGATTACGCGATCTCAGCGATTAAAACACTGGTCGATACTGGCATTCCCACCTTTGGTATTTGCCTTGGTCACCAGTTGCTGGCGCTGGCAAGCGGTGCCAAGACGCTGAAAATGAAATTCGGCCATCACGGTGCCAACCATCCGGTACAGGATGTAGAAAGCAAACGCGTATACATAACCAGCCAAAACCATGGCTTTGCGGCTGATCCGGCCACTTTGCCTGCCAATGTCAAGGTGACCCATGTCTCCCTCTTCGATGGCAGCCTGCAAGGGATTGCACGTACGGACAAACCGGCCTTCAGCTTCCAGGGCCACCCTGAAGCCAGTCCTGGCCCGCAAGAAATGAGCGTGTTATTCGACCGCTTTATCCAGTTAATGCAAGAAAGAAAGTCCATCTGATGGCAAAAAGAACCGACATTAAAAGTATTCTGATTATTGGTGCAGGTCCGATTGTCATTGGTCAAGCCTGCGAGTTTGACTATTCCGGCGCGCAAGCCTGCAAGGCCTTGCGTGAAGAAGGCTATCGCGTGATTCTGGTGAACTCCAATCCGGCCACCATCATGACGGATCCGGAAATGGCCGATGCGACCTATATTGAGCCGATCACCTGGCAAATTGTCGAAAAAATCATTGAAAAAGAGCGACCTGATGCACTGCTGCCGACCATGGGTGGCCAGACTGCCCTGAATTGTGCGCTGGATCTGGATAAGCATGGTGTTCTGGACAAGTACAAGGTTGAACTGATCGGCGCCTCCAAAGAGGCGATTGATAAAGCGGAAGATCGCCAGAAGTTTAAAGAGGCGATGACTAAAATTGGCCTGGGTTCTGCGCGTTCTGCGATTGCACATAGCCTGGAAGAGGCATTACAGGTACAAGCCAACATCGGTTATCCGGCGATTATCCGTCCTTCATTCACCATGGGCGGTAGTGGCGGCGGCATTGCCTACAACCGTGAAGAGTTTGTCGCCATTTGCGAGCGCGGTCTGGATGCTTCTCCAACCAATGAATTGCTGATTGAAGAATCCCTGCTCGGTTGGAAAGAGTACGAGATGGAAGTGGTGCGCGACAAGGCGGACAACTGCATCATTATTTGCTCCATTGAAAACCTGGACCCGATGGGCGTGCACACAGGCGACAGCATCACGGTAGCGCCTGCACAAACCTTGAGCGATAAAGAGTACCAGATCATGCGTAACGCCTCGCTGGCGGTATTGCGCGAAATCGGTGTGGATACGGGTGGCTCCAACGTGCAGTTTGCCATCAATCCTGACGATGGCCGCATGATCGTGATTGAAATGAACCCGCGTGTGTCACGTTCGTCTGCGCTGGCTTCCAAAGCCACTGGCTTCCCGATTGCCAAAGTGGCGGCCAAACTGGCAGTCGGTTTTACGCTGGACGAGTTGCGCAATGAAATTACCGGTGGGCAAACGCCGGCATCATTTGAGCCTTCCATTGACTACGTGGTGACCAAGGTGCCACGTTTCGCTTTCGAAAAATTCCCGCAGGCCGATAGTCGTTTGACAACTCAGATGAAGTCTGTGGGTGAAGTCATGGCCATGGGGCGCAGTTTCCAGGAATCCTTCCAGAAAGCCTTGCGCGGACTGGAAGTGGGCTTCGATGGGTTGGACTCCATTACCGAGGATAAAGACCGTATCGTCAAGGAAATGGGCGAGCCCGGTCCCGAGCGTATCTGGTATGTAGCGGATGCCTTCCGTCTGGGCATGTCAGTCAATGAAGTGTTTGATATCACTAAAATTGATCGCTGGTTCCTGGTGCAGATTGAAGAAATTATCAAGCTGGAGCAATCCTTAATTGGCAAGCATATTGCTGATTTAAGCAAAGAAACAGTTTTCAGGCTGAAGCGTAAAGGGTTCTCAGACCGCCGTTTGGCCAAGTTGCTGGATACTGATCAGCATGCTGTGCGTGCCTTCCGTCAGGCCTTGGGTATCCGTCCGGTATACAAGCGTGTGGATACCTGCGCAGCGGAGTTTGCCACCAATACTGCTTATATGTACTCCACTTATGAAGAAGAGTGCGAGTCTAACCCGACGAACAATAAAAAAATCATGGTGCTTGGCGGCGGTCCCAACCGTATCGGCCAGGGCATCGAGTTTGATTATTGCTGCGTGCATGCGGCATTCGCCATGCGTGAAGATGGTTACGAAACCATCATGGTGAACTGTAACCCTGAGACGGTTTCTACCGACTACGACACCTCTGACCGCTTGTATTTCGAGCCAGTGACGCTGGAGGATGTGCTGGAAATCGTGAACATCGAAAAACCGGTCGGTGTGATTGTGCAATACGGTGGCCAAACGCCGCTTAAACTGGCACGTGACCTGGAAAAAGCCGGTGTGCCGATTATTGGTACCACGCCAGATGCGATTGATCGTGCCGAAGACCGCGAACGCTTCCAGCAGATGCTGCATACATTGAATTTGAAGCAGCCACCTAACCGTACGGCGCGTGCGCCGGAAGAGGCGATTCGTCTGGCCATGGAAATCGGATATCCACTGGTGGTGCGTCCTTCGTATGTGCTGGGTGGGCGTGCGATGGAAATCGTGCACGAGCAAAGCCAGCTCGAGCGCTACATGCGTGAAGCTGTCAAAGTCTCTAACGAGTCTCCAGTGCTGCTGGATCGCTTCCTGAACGATGCGATTGAGGTCGACGTGGATGCGTTGAGTGATGGTGAAGATGTGCTAATTGGCGGCATTATGCAGCACGTGGAGCAGGCCGGTGTACACTCCGGCGACTCCGCCTGTTCATTGCCACCTTACAGTTTGAGCAGTGAATTGCAAGATGAACTGCGCAGGCAAACGGTTCAAATGGCCAAAGCCCTTGGCGTAAAAGGCCTGATGAACGTTCAGTTTGCAGTGCAAAACTCTGGGCAGGGCGAGGTGGTATATGTACTGGAAGTGAATCCGCGCGCTTCTCGCACTGTGCCGTTCGTTTCCAAAGCCTGTGGTTTGCAGTTGGCTAAAATTGCGGCACGTTGCATGGCCGGCCAATCCCTGAAGTCACAAGGGGTGACCAAAGAAGTGATTCCACCGTATTACTCGGTCAAGGAAGCGGTATTCCCCTTCATCAAATTCCCGGGTGTGGATACCATTCTTGGCCCGGAAATGAAATCGACCGGTGAAGTGATGGGGGTCGGTGCTACATTTGCAGAGGCCTTCGTCAAATCACAATTGGGTGCCTCTGTGAAAATGCCGACGGGTGGCAGGGCGTTTATCAGTGTGCGTAATGAAGACCATGCCAAAGTCATCGATATTGCCAAAGATCTCGTGGATCTGGGCTTTACACTGGTGGCTACCAAGGGCACGGCACGTGCCCTGGCTGCCAGCGGTTTGTCTGTCACACCGGTGAATAAGGTGGCTGAAGGTCGCCCGCATATTGTGGACATGATCAAGAACAATGAGATCAGTTTGATTGTCAATGTGACAGAGGACAAAAAAGCGATTACCGACTCGTATGAAATTCGTCGCAGTGCCTTGCAAAACAAAGTGACTTATTACACAACACTGGCCGGTGCACGCGCCGCCTGTATTGGGATGGCGCAAAGTAAGGACATGGATGTTTACTCAGTGCAAGACTTGCACAAACGTCTTGCTTAACTTACACTAGTCAGCAATTAATATTGAAATAAGCCACGCTCAACCGGGTGTGGTTTATTTTTTTTATACTTATTTTTTGAAGGTTTTAGTTATGGCAGTCAATCAAATTCCTGTAACCGTACGTGGTGCAGAATTGCTGAAGGAAGAGTTGCAGCGTTTGCGTGCCGTGGATCGTCCTAATATTATTCAGGCGATTGCCGAAGCGCGAGCGCAGGGCGATTTGTCAGAGAATGCAGAATACGAGTCTGCCAAAGAGCGCCAGAGCTTTATTGAAGGCCGTATTTCCGAAGTTGAAGCCAAGTTATCCAATTTGCAAGTGATCGACCCCACCAATCTGAATGCCGAGGGGCGTGTGGTATTTGGTGCAACGGTCCGCTTTGAAGACCTGGATTCAGGGGATGCCAAAACCTATCAAATTGTGGGTGAGGATGAAGCGGATATCAAAAACGGTAAAATTTCAGTGAGTTCACCGATTGCACGTGGGTTGATTGGCAAGTCCGAGGGCGAAGTAGCCGAGGTGCAGTCCCCGGGTGGTGTTAAAGAATACGAAATTATTGAAGTGCTTTATATTTAAAGGACATCGAGATGGCACGCAACAGTGGTTTTTCCGGTGTGATTACGCCAGTTGCCATCACCCTTTGGGTCGGTGCACTGTGGATGACGGCGATGACTGCCAGTGTGCTGTTTCGTACCATTCCGGATCGCCAGTTGGCTGGCCTGGTGGCAGGCAAGCTGTTTACTATCGTCAGTATCATCGGGATTGTTTGCGGTTTGTGGTTGCTGTTGCAACGTTTGGCTTCAGATGGATTTTCTGCGGTGAAACAAAGTTTGTTCTGGGTGCTGCTGGTGATGTGGGTGCTGGTGCTGGTAGGTGAATTCGGCATTCAGCCCTTGCTGGCACAATTAAAAGCGAGTGCCCTGCCCAATGATGTCATGCAAAGTGTGTTTGCCAGCCGCTTCAGGACCTGGCATGGCGTCGCCAGCATTGCCTACCTGGTTGAGTGTCTGCTGGGCTTGTGGCTAGTCATTAAATCCAGCTGAGTTTGTCTGCGGCTGAAACACAAAACGCGCAGCCGGTATGGCTTGCGCGTTTATTAGTTTTACAAACTTGAATTTAAAGCCTGAGAGGCTTAAGGCCTGAAAGCTTAAAGTTTAGGCACATTGATTTTTGCTGAAGCTTTCACTGTTTCACTTGCCCGGTAAAATACCAATTGTTTGCCAATATGATGCACAGCCAGCGCATTGGATTTTTCTGCAATCTCATTCAGCAAGGCTTTACGGGCATCACGGTCATCCCCGGCCACCTGCACTTTAATCAGCTCGTGTGCGTTCAGGTTGAGGTCGATTTCTTTAAGCACAGCTTCTGTTAAGCCGTTGTTGCCTATCATGACCACAGGATTTAAATTGTGGGCAAGGCCACGTAAATAAGCGATTTGTTTGGTATTAAATTGCATGAAGAGGGTGTTCCAGTTGAATAAACAGCATTTTAACATGAAGGGCCCTAAAGCCAATCTTTACTCTATGAAACGATATACGCAATGAAACCTTCCAAAACCAGCAAAGCCTGGATGCAGGAGCATCTGAATGACCCCTATGTCAAAATGGCGCAGAAAGACGGTTATCGTGCGCGCGCAGCTTACAAATTGCTGGAAATTGATGAGAAAGACAAGCTGATTAAGCCGGGTATGACCGTGGTGGATTTAGGCTCTACGCCGGGGAGCTGGTCGCAAGTTGCGGCACAACGTCTTAAAGGCCAGGGCAGGATTATCGCACTCGATATCCTGGAGATGCATCCGATTCCCGGGGTCGAGTTTATTTGCGGTGACTTTCGTGAAGAAGCGGTATTGGAACAGCTTGAAGCAACACTCGATCAAAAACTGGTCGACCTGGTCATTTCTGATATGGCGCCGAATATGAGTGGCCTGAAAGATGTCGATCAGGCGGGCGCCAGCTACCTGACAGAGCTGGCGCTGGATTTTTGTCAGCAATGGCTGAAACCGGGCGGACACTTTCTGGTCAAAGTATTTATTGGCAGCGGATTTGATGACATCGTCAAACAAATGCGCGGCCAGTTTGAAAAAGTGGTCACCCGCAAACCCAAAGCCTCACGTGACCGTAGCAGTGAAGTTTACTTGTTAGGCATGCATCGTAAACCATAAATTGAGCCTTTAAACGGCGTTATATCGGGTCGCACAAGTCAATTTTTGGGTATACAATGCATTAAGGGCTTGAAAAAATCGCGTTTATCGCCATTTATCGTTATAGGGTTCTTCCCTGCCCGTGTTTATTAGTTAAGGATACGCCTTGAACAATCTATTGAAAAATATCGCGATTTGGGTAGCCATTGCCTTGTTGCTGATGACGGTATTTAATCAGTTTAACGGCCCCGCAAGAAGTAGCGGGCAAGTCGTGTACTCCCAGTTCATGCAGGATGTGAAAGACGGGCGTATTGCCAAAGTGCAAATTGATGGGCGTACTTTGCATGCCACCACCAATGAAGGCAAAAGCTACGACTCATTTTCACCATCAGACCCATGGTTGGTGTCTGACCTGTTAAAAAACAACGTAATCGTTGAGGCCAAGCCAGAAGAGCATGAGTCTGTGCTCATGAGTATTTTCGTGTCATGGTTCCCGATGATTTTGTTGATTGGTGTCTGGATTTTCTTTATGCGCCAGATGCAAGGCGGTGGCAAGGGCGGTGGTCCATTCTCGTTCGGCAAGAGCAAGGCACGCCAGCTCGATGAATCCAACAACAGTACGACTTTTGCCGATGTGGCCGGTTGTGACGAAGCCAAAGAAGAAGTTTCCGAGCTGGTTGAGTTTTTAAAAGACCCAAGCAAATTCCAGAAACTGGGTGGTCGTATCCCGCGTGGCGTATTGATGGTAGGTCCTCCCGGGACTGGTAAAACTTTGCTGGCGCGTGCGATTGCTGGTGAGGCCAAAGTACCATTCTTTAGCATATCGGGTTCTGATTTTGTCGAGATGTTTGTAGGTGTCGGTGCTGCACGTGTGCGTGACATGTTCGAAACCGCCAAGAAAAATGCCCCATGCATTATCTTTATCGACGAGATTGATGCGGTGGGTCGTCATCGTGGCGCTGGTACCGGTGGCGGTAACGATGAACGTGAACAGACATTGAACCAGATGCTGGTGGAGATGGATGGTTTTGAGGCTAACTCAGGCGTGATTGTGATTGCAGCGACTAACCGTGCCGATGTACTGGACAAGGCTTTATTGCGTCCTGGACGTTTTGACCGTCAGGTAATGGTTGGTTTGCCAGATATTAAAGGCCGTGAGCAGATTTTGAATGTGCATATGCGCAAAGTGCCTATTAATCCTGATGTGAAAGCTGACATTCTGGCACGAGGTACGCCGGGCTTTAGTGGTGCTGATTTGGCCAACTTGGTGAACGAGGCGGCATTGTTCGCAGCACGTCGTAACAAGCGTACTGTGGACATGGAAGACTTTGAAGATGCCAAAGACAAGATATTCATGGGGCCTGAGCGCAAGTCTATGGTCATGCGTGAGGAAGAGCGTTTAAATACTGCTTACCACGAGTCTGGACATGCGGTGGTTGCCAAGTTGCTGCCCAAAGCAGATCCTGTGCACAAAGTGACCATCATGCCGCGTGGCTGGGCATTGGGCTTGACCTGGCAGCTGCCTGAGCATGACCGTATCAGTAATTACAAAGATAAAATGTTACAGGATATTTCTATTCTGTTCGGTGGCAGGATTGCTGAAGAAGTTTTCATGAACCAGATGTCTACCGGTGCTTCAAATGACTTTGAACGCGCAACCAAACTGGCACGTGATATGGTGACCAAGTTTGGGATGTCTGACAGTTTGGGAACAATGGTCTACGCTGGCAGTGAGCAGGATTCCTGGATGGGCAGCATGTCTTCCCGTACCGTGTCCGAAGCCACGCAACAAAAAGTGGATGCCGAAATTCGCCGTATCCTCGATGAGCAGTATGCACTTGCCCGTAAACTGCTTGAGGATAATCGCGATAAGGTGGAGGCCATGACCAAGGCATTGATGGAAATGGAAACCATTGATGCGGATCAGATCAACGACATCATGGCTGGTTTACCAGTGCGTGCGCCTAAACCGAAAAACGGACCGACGGTTCCAACCGGTGGTGGTAGTGGTAGTGGCAGTGGTACGGTGATTAATCCGGCACCGCAACCCACCGCAAAAAACGATGAAGCCGATTTAGACTAAAAATTCGGTTAAAATAACAAGGCTGGCATTTGCCAGCCTTTGTTTTTTGTTGAAACCAATTTCACTATGCAACTACGCTGCGCCAATTTTACGCTGGATTTGTCTACCCCCAAGGTGATGGGGATTGTCAATGTCACACCTGACTCGTTTTCTGATGGTGGCAAATTTGAACGCACAGATACGGCGATCGCGCAGGCTTTCCAGTTAATCGATGAAGGTGCTGCAGTACTGGATATTGGCGGAGAGTCGACGCGCCCCAATGCCACTCCTGTGCCCGAAGCTGAAGAGTTGCATCGTGTGATCCCTGTGATTGAAGCATTGGTCGCCCGCCAGATTCCAGTCCCCATTTCAATTGATACCTATAAACCGGGTGTGATGCGCGCAGCCATTGCTGCAGGTGCCAGCATGGTCAATGATGTGCGCGGCCTGCAAGAGCCCGGAGCGCTCGAAGTCGTGGCTGCCAGCGATGTTGGGGCATGCATCATGCACATGCAGGGCACACCGCAGACCATGCAGGAGAACCCGCATTATGAGGATGTGGTGGCTGAAGTGAAGGCGTTTTTGGCAGCGCGTCGTGAGGCATGCCTGGCTGCTGGCATCTCACAAGATCGCATCATGCTCGACCCTGGTTTTGGATTTGGCAAAACCCGTATGCACAATATTGCGCTGGCAAAGTCACTTGCCGAATTGCTGGCCTTGGGTTGCCCATTGCTGGTTGGCCTGTCGCGTAAATCGGTCCTTGGGCAAATGACGGGCAATGATGTCGATGCCCGTCTGCATGCCAGTGTGGCTGCAGCGGTGGTGAGTGCCATGCAGGGCGCACATTTGCTGCGCGTGCACGATGTGAAAGCCACGGTGGAAGCACTCAAGGTCGTGGCCGCACTCAAGTAAGCCGCATACAATGACAAGTAATACAAAAAACACGTAACGCAAAATAACAAGCAACGCAGTGTAAGGAAAAGAGCGATGAGTAAACAATACTTTGGCACAGACGGTATTCGTGGTCGTGTCGGTGAGTCGGTGATTACCCCCGAATTTGTGATGCGCTTGGGCTATGCCGCTGGACGCGTATTGGCCAGTCATGAACATCTGCCAAATGGTCAGCGCCCGACCGTACTGATTGGTAAAGACACCCGTATTTCAGGCTATATGCTGGAGGCCTCGCTGGAGGCAGGTTTGTCTGCTGCGGGGGTGGATGTATTGCTGACGGGCCCCATGCCCACGCCAGCCGTGGCGTATTTAACGCGCGCCTTGCGTGCACAGGCAGGCATTGTGATTTCTGCTTCACATAATCCGTATTACGATAACGGCATCAAGTTTTTCTCGGCACAGGGCACCAAATTACCGGATGAGCTGGAATTTGCGATTGAGGCTGAGTTGGCTAAACCGATGCAGGTGATGGAGTCCGCCCAGTTGGGCAAAGCCAAACGTGTGGACGATGCAGCAGGACGCTATATCGAGTTTTGCAAAAGTACTTTCCCTAACCATCTCGATTTGCGTGGCCTTAAAATCGTGCTCGACTGTGCCAATGGTGCTACCTACCATGTCGCACCTGATGTGTTCCACGAGCTGGGTGCGGATGTCATCGCCATCGGCAACCAGCCGGATGGTCTTAACATTAATGAAAAAGTCGGTTCTACGCATCCCGAGGCCTTGCAGGCCGCTGTGGTCTCGCAGCAGGCCGATCTGGGCATCGCGTTTGATGGTGATGGTGACCGTGTGATGATGGTGGATAGCGCAGGCAACCTGCTGGATGGTGACCAACTGCTCTATATCATCGCCATGGGCTTGTATGCCCGAGGTAAACTCAAAGGCGGCGTGGCGGGGACCCTGATGACCAACCTGGCACTTGAGCATGCCTTGCAAAAACACCAGATTCCTTTTGCACGTGCCAATGTCGGTGACCGATATGTGCTTGAACTGCTGCAAGCCAAAAACTGGAAACTGGGCGGTGAAAACTCCGGTCATATCCTGACGCTGGACAAGCATACGAGTGGGGATGCCATTATTGCGGCCTTGCAAGTGCTGCATGCTTTACGGGACAGCGGCAAAACCTTGCAGACCTTGGGTGACGAACTGCGCCTGTACCCGCAAGTGCTGATTAACGTGACCACCAAACAAAAACTCGACCTCAATCAGCAAAGTGTACAAGTGGCTGTCAAGCAGGCTGAACAGGTGCTCAACGGGCAGGGCAGGGTGCTATTGCGCGCCTCAGGTACCGAACCCAAAATCCGCGTGATGATCGAAGGCATGGATAAATCACTGGTGCAAGCACAGGCAGAGCAATTGGCTGAGGTCATCAGGCAACTGGCGGCCTGACCCAACAAGGGCAAGCATGGATACTTTCAGTCACGCCCTGTGGGGCTTTGGATTGTTTGGCTTTCGCAAAAACCCAAAATTTGCTGCGCTGATGGGTGCCATGCCCGATCTGATTTCATTTGGTGCTTTGCTGTTACTCAGGGTGCTACAAGGCGACTTTCACCTGGGCAAACCTGCACTGGCCACTTTGCCCAGCTGGATTTATCCGGCTTATACCGTAGGCCACAGCTTTGTGATTGCGTTTGCCGTGATCGGCCTGGTCGCGCTGTGGCGTAAAGATATTGCTTTTGCCATGCTGGGCTGGCCATTTCATATTTTGCTCGACTTTCCATTTCACAGTCTGCAATATTTTCCCACGCCGATGTTCTGGCCAGTGTCAGACTTCAAAATAGATGGCATTCCCTGGTCGCACTGGTTTATCTGGTGGCCAAATGTCGCGGGCATTCTTGTATTGCTCGTGTATCGGTATCGACAGAAAAAATGCTCGGCAACACGCGGTACTCAGCCAGATTAGTGCGCAGCCCTATTTTGGCCAGCCTTGTAATTTTAGCGGGCGTATATGCCATTGTATTCAGCCTTTTGTGATATAGCATCTGTTTGATCATTTCAGGCCGGTAGCCAGTAAGCCGTCAGTTTGGGCACGATCAGTGCCTCTTCTTCTACCTGTACGGCTTGGCCCGTACAGAGGTCTAATAGCGTACTTTCTTCTTTCAGCAAGCCTTTTTGCCTGAATGCAGCCAAAGGCACCTGTTGCGGATGGACGTCAAAATTGGCAACCACGACGACCTTGGGGTGCATGCCTGTTTGTACGTAACGGCTGAACGCAAACAGGTGAGGGTTCTCAATGGCCACCAGATCACGGTTATTCAAGTCTGCAAAAGCCGAAATTTCTTTACGGATAGCGATCATCTGCTTGATTTGACTGAAAATACGCTGTTGAACCGTCCCAGGTTCATGCCTGCGCGCCATCACATCCCAATCCAGGGTCGGCCTGTGTACCCAGCGGTTATCATTCATTTTGGAGGAGTCCTGCAGGTAGCCGTCGTTATTCAGTGTGCCTACCGAATCCCCATAATAAATCAGCGGGATGCCGCCAAAGGACATGATCAGGTTATGCAGTAATACGATAGTGAGAATCGCATTGTCTACCGCAGCTTGATCGTTATTGCGCAAAGCCGTTTCCAGACCTGCCAGTGAAGCAAGGGCGCCAGAAATTCTGGCATCCCCTGTTCTTTTATTGACGCCAAATGCGTAGCCCTTGGCATTTGAATCGGGGAAATTGCCAGTGTAATAATCCACCAGAAAGCGCCGATGTGATACCGGTTCAAAACCTGCGGCAATAATGGCCTCGTCACTAAAGCCCAGGCCAATATCATCATGGCAGCGAATATAGTTGAGCCAGGTTGCCCGGTCCAGTTTTTCCGGTAAATCTTCAACACCCTTGGTCAGTAACAGGGTTTGCTTGCTGGCAACCGCATCCCATAGCAAGGCCATAAATGTTGCGTTATAGGCAATCTCGCATTCTTTGGCATTAATGGCGTCTTCACCAAAGTATTTGGTAATTTCAACCGGTGCGACAATCGCCTCGGCAATAAAAATCACTCCTGGTGCGGTCACCTGGCAGCAATCCTTGAGTAATTGCAGAATCAAGTGCGCTTCGCGTTCGTTCTGGCAGCTACTGCCTATTTTTTTCCACAAAAAAGCCACCGCATCCAGCCGCAGAATATCCACGCCTTTATTGGCCCAGAAAAGAATAACATCCAGCATTTCAATCAACACTGCCGGATTACTGTAATTAAGATCCCACTGATACTGGTTGAAGACGGTCATCACCCATTTGCCGGTTTCAGGATTGAAGGTGAAACTGCCAGGCGCGTGTTCTGGAAACACCTCTGGCATGGCATTCTCAAACATATCCGGCATAGTCCGGTCAGGGTACATGTAATAGTAATCCTGATAATGAGGATCACCGCGTTTGGCTTTCTCTGCCCATTCATGTTCATCTGACGTATGGTTGACCACGACATCCAGCGTGATCAGCATGTCGCATTGCTGCATGGCCGTAATGAGGGCGTCCAGGTCTTCCTGGGTGCCATAGCGCGGATCTATCTTCCTGAAATCGCGCACGGCATATCCGCCATCATTATGTTCCTCCGGGCAATCACATATAGGCAGGATGTGCACAAGATTGACGCCCAGGTCCTGCAAATAAGACAGCCTGTCTTTCATGTTTGCCAGAGTGCCGGCGTATCCTTCGCAATACAGTGCCATCCCCACCCATTTTTGCTGCATAAACCAGTCATGATTTTTTTCGCGTTCCAGATCCTTTGCCTTTAAATGTGGAGCACGTGCAGCATACTGGTATGAAAGCACAGACACCAGATTGGCCAGTTGTGGCTTGAAATCTTCGCGTTGTCCGTACAAATGGTGAAACAGCGAATAAATGGCATAAAAGTTGGCACCAAGACGGGTGTAAAAATGCTGCCCATCTTTGGCATCAGGCTGTTTGAGTTGCGTCAGGATATCATTCAGTAGCGAATGAGAGATCTGTTCGTACATGGTAAAACTCCCGTCTTGATTTTCTTGAATTGGCTTGCTTCTATGCCTGCATTGCCAGAATGAAGGCTGGCTGACTATGCTTGTTCAGCCTCTGCATGTACGCCAAATTTGTAATGCTGCATGCCTTCCAGAATGCCATGGGCATGATGCGCCAACGCAAAATAAATCTGCGTGATGACCTTCAGATGCGTGAGTTCCGGGCTATGGTTACCCACCACCACTGCCATGGTGTCACCCACCAGCATTTCGATATCATTGCCGGAATCCCCGGATACCAGAAAGTTGGACAAAGGCAGCCCCCATTTATACGATAAATAGCGGATAGCATGCCCTTTGGACGCGCGTATTGGTAACAGGTCCAGAAACTCTCCATGCGAATAAATGACCTGTGCGTGCAGATGATGCTGACGCAAAAGCTGGTGAATTTCTTCTACGGGTGGCATTTTCTGTGTGTTCACCAGGTAAGAGAGCTTGAACTCGCGCTGATTCTCAGCACTTTGTAAACGAATGCCGGGTACTTCCTTCATGACGTGTAACACATCCTCACGTCGCCACAAGTGCCGAATGTGGTTTGCCCAACCAATATCCGGTGTGCCACGCAAGCCGTAATGAATTTCAGACCCCACCGATGTAATCAGCACATCGGGAATAGGCATGCGATTTTTACGCAGGATGTCGATCGCGCTTTCCAAGGGCCTGCCTGTTGCAATGCCAAAAATATTAAATCCGGCATTGGCTTTTAGCCATGCGACCAGAGCTTCCTGACCTTTCCGGTCGCCCAGCAAAGTGTTATCGATATCCGTGATAAACGCATAGTTCGCAAGCGGCATCGGTGATTTACCGCTGTGTAACGTAATCTGTTGTTTACGCAGGTTTTTGCGTTGCTTGCGCAGCAGTCCACGTACTTCATTGACATATTTGTTGACGTGGCCTGCCCAGGTGTAATGCCGTTTGACATTTAAAATGCCACTCTTGGACCATTTTCTCCAGCGTGTCTTGTCGGTTAATGCGCCCAGCAAGGCTTCTCCCATCGCATTGTTATCCAGCGTATCGACCAGCAAGCCATGATGACAGTTAGCCAGAATATCGCGAGGGCCGCCATCGTCAGGCGCAATCACCGGCAGGCCGCAAGCTGCAGCTTCCAGCAAGGTCAGTCCAAATGGTTCGGTAAACGCCGCATTGATAAATACGCCGCGGCTTTTGGCCGCCATGCGATACAGCTCGGGTATATCTTCCTGCACATGGTGCTTGGGAATCGCTACATTCCCCCATAAATCATAGGTGTCGATATCCAGCAGCAAATCGTTGAGCACCGCAGCCTGCGATTTTTCCAGGTCGCGAATATTTTCGCGGTTTCCGGCAATCAGCACCAGATTGGCCCGGCGCTGCAAAGCCGCATTGGAGTGATAAGCCGCAATCAGACCTTTAATATTTTTGCGCACCTCAGGGCGGCAAATGCACAAAATCATGGGTTTTTTAGGGTCCTGCAGAAAGCGGTCGATACTTTGTTCTACCGCTGCAGAAATTGGCCGTCTCCCGGGCGGTGAAAAGCGGGAGGTATCTGTCCCTGGCGGAATCACCCGGAAACGCTTGGGGTCTGAATGGGCATACATGCCATATTGCAATTCGACTTCCTGGCGCGTACTGGTAACAATGAATGACGCATACTGGATCAGTGCCTCTTCTTCAGCAATGCGGTGCTCAAAGTTAAACTGTTTTTCAATCGCATCATGTTTGCGTCCGCTTGAAAGCAGGCGCTCCTGCTTGGGTTTGCCCAGCGAATGTCCAGTATGGATCAGCGGAATCCCAAGCAGCATCGAGAGTTGCCGCCCCACATAGCCCGCGTCAGCATAATGTGAGTGAATCGCATCAGGCAGGCGGCCCTGCTGGCGTAAATAGTGCAGGCAGCGGTCCACCATCTGGTCGAGATATGGCCACAGGGTTTCTTTGCGCAAGTAGCGTTTGGGGCCGCATGGCACGCGGATAATACGCGCTTTATCGCTGAGCTTTTCTTCAGCCTGGGCATAGTCAGGCGAAACCTTGGGATCCTGAATTAAACGGGTGAGTAAATCTACCTTGGCAATCTGCGGATGGTCAGCCAGCGCTTTCGCCAAGTCCAGTACATAGGTGCATTGCCCGCCTGTATCCGCATCTACACCAAGTTCAAGCTCTTCACCGCGGATCAAGCCATGAACACTGATGAGTAATACATATAATTGATCATTTTTTTGTGGATGTTGAGCACGCATACATTCCTGACTGCTATTTATAAAATTCGGGCAACACATCAGCACGTGGATTGGCTGATCATCAGATGCTTACTGCTTGCTAAAGAGAGGGTGAGGAAGGGGGTGATGCACATATATTTACTTGTTTGAAAGCATCAGCATCCGCTTCGGGGCGTTCAATATGAAGCCATGTTTCATTCACCAGCAAGATTCAAAAAAACATTTGAACTGACTCTAGCGTACAACAAAGTTTATTTTTGTTCTGTAGGATTTGTCTGAAAATGAAAAGGCCCTGCAAGCAACTTGCAGGGCCTTTGTGGAAGAGATTTGACGGTGACTAAAGGGTTAACATTCTTGACCCGTGGCAAAAAATACACCGCCAGCAATATGATGGACAGTGCGCAGTTCATCATGCCCATCAAAATGCCAACGCCCATCCGAAAACACGCGCGCATCCGCATGGGCGGCCACCACTTCGGCAATAAACAGATCATAAGTGTTCTGGTTGTGTGGCTCAGGGATAATTTTGCATTCCAGCCATGCCACGCAACCTATGACTAACGGTGCAGTGATTTCTTGCGCAGCAAACGTTTCAATGCCGTATTCAGCAAACTTGTCAGTATCCGCTAAATCAAGGCCACTGATACTGCCAACCTTTTTTACCATTTCGATTTGCTGCACACAGGGCAGGTTAATCGCAAACGTGCCTTCGGCTTCAATGAGTTCGCGTGTGTAGGTTTTGCTGTCAATGACGACAGTGACTTTCGGTGGATTAAAGTCTAAGGCGCAGACCCAGGCGGCGGCCATGATATTACGCTGGGCACCATGGATGGACGTTATAAGCGTGGTGGGACCGTGGTTTAAGAGTCGGATAACTTTTGCCAAATCTAGAGGGGACATATTATTCTGAAAGCGCATCAATTACTGTCTCCGCAACTGTTCTAGATATGCGGTACAGCGACTCATCCACAATGGTTTTCTCTGAAACTTGCTTTCTTGGGTGAACAAGGTTTCTAGTGTCACGAAGCTCATGTGAGTACCTTTCTATGCTCTTTGGCACAAATCCCAATTCCGTGGAGACCGTGATGAAATCTGCAAGAGTCCAGTCATCTAATGGCCTTACCGCACCGTTTTTTTCTTTAGGTGCTTTGGGAGAGATCATTGCTGCCTGAATGTTCATTTTCAGTTTTGCCAATAAAGCACCTTCCATGATACTGCCAAGCATTATGACGGCAGCAAGATATGCCTCAGCAATAGCGCAAGCCTCCATCTCAAACCAGCGGTGTTCTAGATTTTTCTGCAAATTGTTGTCAAATCCAAGTTTATCGAATCGAGCATCTGTTTTTGGTGTTTGAACTAAACTCAGTATAGCTTCTGTGGGGCCTAGATTGAGTTTGATGCGACTGTCTGTCTTGTAAATATGAAGGCCTCTGCCTGTGAGCTGGATTCGCTTCCTACCGAACAGATTGTCTTCAGATATTAATCCAAGACTCTCTAGTTCCTCCTTCGTTTTCTTGAGTGCTTTCACGGAAAACTCGTGCAGGTATATCAAAAGAGCTTCCAAGGAAATATGATCACTACCAGAGAAGAGGGTGATTTTATTGCTGGCAAGAATAGCCAGAATCAGGTCACCTAGAGCATAGGACTTTTGATTTGCTAGCGGTTTTGACAATAAGTTGAGTTCAGAAAAGTGTTTTTGACAAGCAATCTTGCCTTTTATTGTCGCCCAATAGTAGCTTTCGCCATCTTCTTGTCTTAAATGACCCTCTTTGACTAGGCTTTTTAGCTCCCCTTCCACTACATCTGGCGAATACTCGGCTAGTTCATCTGAATAATTATAGAAGGCATCAATAGAGTAACCGCTACCATTGGTCGGATTAAAAACGTCGACTTTATAGATTGCTGCTCTGATGTTTCTTGGCATAGATTCAGTTCGCTAGGATTGTTGCTAGGCTAGCCTTAAATTAGTGCTTATATGTATCAACATTTTGTTGTAACTTATCCCTACTAGTATCTTCTTTAACTACATAAGGAGTGCCATTTTGCTCAGCCAGTTTTTTTGCTGTTTGAGCTGCACGACGTAGGGCTTGATCAATATCTTTAAACTCTTTTTCTATCAACTTTTCTTTTTCAGTCATAGATTTACGCCTCGTGAGATTAATTTAGGTTCGTCGCCTGAATTGTCATACAAAGACCATGAATTTGCTAGAGGACTGTAAAGCTTATGAAAGTTTTCTAACCCAGCTTTGAATCTACGCCTGATGGTCGCTTCTGGGATATTGTGTCCGCCAGCGGCAACTCTTGCGGCAACTCTGGCTATAGCAATTTCTGGATCAGGTAGGCTGAGGAAAGCAAGCGTGATGTGGTAACCAACTTTTTTCCAATCGCTAATATCTTTTGCGTAAGTTTTGCCTGAAAGCGTTGTTTCAATGGCAAAGCTGTTGCCAGCTTTTACATTAAGCTCAATTTCTTTCAGCATGAGTCTTGCCGCTTTGACGGTTGCGGTTTCAGGAGAGAAGGGTGCCAACCCGGCCGCAATCAGATCGGCATTGATAAAGATTGGACAATTGGCCTCATTAGGCAAGTATTCACGGGCAAAAGTGGTTTTTCCTGCGCCGTTCGGGCCTGCAATTATGATGACTTTTTTCATTGGCCTAGACGTTTGTGAATTCTTTCAAAAACTACATCATCAGGGATTGTTTCCACCTTTTTAGATGCGATGTCATCCAGACGTTGCTTAGCAACTTCTAGCCACGCTGGCTCAGTCAAGCTGGATTCCCGCATGCGCGGGAATGACAAACTCTTAGCGTGGGTTTTATCCATTACTTCTGCCAGTTATCCCGCAAAGTCACCGTTCTGTTAAACACCGGTTTGCCAGCAATACTGTCTTTACGGTCTGCCACAAAGTAACCATGGCGTTCAAACTGGTAACACTCACCTGGTTGTGCTTC
>CALRJH020000007.1:0-190214 GCA_943367475.1 Paenacidovorax caeni
AAATGGCAGTTCAGCAAAACAAAAAGACACCTTCCAAGCGTGGCATGCACCGCTCACACGACTTCTTGACTAACCCGCCTTTGGCGATTGAGCCAACGACTGGTGAAGTGCACTTGCGTCACCACGTAAGTCCTAACGGTTTTTACCGTGGTCGTAAAGTGATGCCAGCAAAAGGCGAATAATCGCTGATTGCAAGCCATTCGCTTGAAACACGCCGCGCATTGATATGCGCGGCGTTTGTGTATCTGGCGATTACTTTTATCTGTTGCCCGTGCATTGTTGGGTAACAGGCAGTCAACAAGGGTCATAGCATGACAACAAGTCATTCCTGGCAATCACATGAAGTGGTGATTGCTATTGATGCCATGGGAGGAGATCACGGTCCACATGTGACCGTGCCTGCGGCAGTGCGTATCTTAAACGAGAATCCTAATCTCAATATCATTCTGGTTGGCTTGCAGGAGGCGATTGCAGCAGAGTTGAAAGCGCTGCATGTTTCTGCCAATCCACGACTGCGTGTCCATCATGCCTCTGAAGTGGTGTTAATGGATGAATCGCCGCAAAGCGCGATGAAGAATAAAAAAGACTCTTCGATGCGGGTGGCAATTAATATGGTGAAAACCGGCGAGGCACAGGCCTGTGTGAGTGCAGGCAACACAGGTGCCTTAATGGCCACTGCACGCTTTGTATTGAAGACACTGCCAGGCATTGACCGTCCGGCGATTGCTTCTACCTTGCCTTCAGAAAATGGCAGCACGTTTATGCTGGATTTGGGCGCCAATGCGGATTGTACGCCTGAGCATCTTTATCAGTTTGCCATCATGGGTGCCATGGTGGTGAGCTGTATCAGTGATAAACCCAATCCAACCGTGGGTTTGCTTAATATTGGTTCGGAAGATATCAAAGGTAATGAGGTGGCCAAACAGGCGGCTGAATTGTTGCGCAGCAGTCATCTTAACTTTTATGGCAATGTCGAAGGTGACGATATTTTTAAAGGTACGACCGATGTGGTGGTGTGCGACGGCTTTGTAGGTAACGTGTCGCTTAAAACGACGGAAGGACTGGCGCACATGATGGGCAAGTTCCTGACCCAGGAGTTTAAACGCAACTGGCTGACCAAGCTGATGGCGCTTGGGGCCTTTCCTGTACTTAAGGCGTTCAAGAAGCGTCTGGATCCCCGTCGATACAATGGCGCCAGTTTTCTCGGCTTGCGCGGGATTGTCGTCAAAAGCCATGGAGGTGCGGACAGTACCGGTTTTTACCATGCGATTCATGTGGCCCTGGAAGAGGCACAAAGTGGTGTGTTAAAACGCATCCAGGCGCAACTGGAAATTGAGCATTTGACCACGTCAGAAAGCCAGTAAAGGCTGTCGCGTTAGGCGTTTTCAACCATTTAAGGCATAATCGCACCCATGATTTACGCACGAATTGCAGGTACAGGAAGCTACCTGCCTCCCAATATTTTGACCAATGCCGATCTGGAAAAAATGGTAGATACCACCGATGAGTGGATTTTTTCCCGTACCGGCATCAAGCAGCGCCATCGGGTCACCGATGAACTGACCAGTGATCTGGCAACGCAAGCGGCACGCAATGCCATTGCGGCAGCGGGCATTCAGGCTGCAGAGATCGATCTGATTATTGTCGCAACGACGACGCCTGACAAAATTTTCCCCAGTGTGGCGACCATGGTGCAACGCAAGCTGGGGATTGCGGGTTGCCCGGCTTTTGATCTGCAGGCGGTCTGCAGTGGTTTTGTTTATGCGCTGACAACCGCCAATCACTTTATCAAGTCTGGCCAGTACAAAAATGCACTGGTAATCGGTGCGGATACTTTTAGCCGTATTTGTGATTACACCGACCGCAGCAATTGCATTTTGTGGGGAGATGGCGCGGGTGCCGTGATTTTGCAAGCCAGTGATCAGCCCGGTATTTTATCTACCCATATTCATGCCGATGGTAATTACGAAACCTATCTGCATGTGCCACGTAATCCGGAGGGTGCGGATACGGTGGTCATGGAGGGTAATCCGGTGTTTAAAATGGCGGTCAATACGCTGGACCAGATTGTCGATGAAACGCTGGCAGTCAATCAGATGCAGAAATCGGATATTGACTGGCTGGTGCCACATCAGGCCAATATTCGTATTTTGCAGGCCACTGCCAAAAAGCTGGAAATGTCGATGGACAAAGTGGTGGTGACTGTAGATAAGCATGGCAATACTTCTGCGGCTTCCATTCCGCTCGCACTTGATACAGCGGTGCGTGACGGACGCATTCAGCGTGGACAGATCCTGCTGATGGAAGCCTTTGGCGGCGGCTTTACCTGGGGTTCTGCCCTGGTGAAGTTCTAATTCATTTTAAAGAGAGCATGTAACGTTTTTACACGTTGCGTGCGGTGATCCACTTTTTCTATTACACATAACACTATGTCTAAATTTGCATTTTTCTTTCCCGGTCAAGGTTCGCAGTCTGTTGGCATGATGCAGGGCCTTGAAGGCCATGCCATTGTTAAACAGACGTTTGATGAAGCCTCTGCCGTGTTGGGGGTGGATTTGTGGCAAATGGCCACTGAAGCCAATGACGCCATCAACCTGACACAAAATACACAACCGATCATGCTGACTGCCGGGGTGGCTACCTGGCGCGTCTACCAGGCGCTGGGCGGTCAATTGCCGGTAGCCATGGCAGGGCACAGCCTTGGTGAATATACGGCACTGGTTGCCGCGGGCGCCATTAGTTTTGCCGATGCCTTGCCACTGGTGAAATTTCGTGCTGAAGCCATGCAGCAAGCCGTCCCTGAGGGGCAGGGTGCTATGGCCGCTATTCTGGGGTTGGATGATGACGCTGTGCGCGCCGTCTGTGCTGAGTCTGCACAAGGGCAGGTGGTCGAAGCTGTCAACTTCAATTCGCCCGGCCAGGTCGTGATTGCCGGAGACAAGGCTGCCGTTGAGCGTGGCATGGAACTGGCCAAAGCAAAAGGCGCCAAACGCGCCTTGCCGTTGCCTGTGAGCGTGCCTTCGCACTGTGCCTTGATGCAACCGGCAGCCGAGCAATTGCGTGCCTATCTGCAAAATGTCACCGTATCCACACCACTGGTGCCTGTACTGCACAATGCGGACGTGGCGGCCTACAGTGATGCCGCGCAAATTAAAGATGCGCTGGTACGTCAGCTCTACAGTCCTGTGCGCTGGGTGGAAACTGTGCAGCAATTGGCCGCGCAGGGGGTATTGAGCAGTGCTGAATGTGGTCCGGGCAAGGTGCTGGCAGGCTTGGCCAAGCGGATTGTTGCCGAAATGACCTGTGTGGCACTGATCAATGATGAATCTGTGCAAACATTTATTGCGCAATAAGGGGGAAAGTCTATGTTGAATCAACAAGTTGCTTTAGTGACTGGTGCCAGTCGAGGTATCGGTGCTGCAATTGCCGTTGCTTTGGGTAAACAGGGCGCTACCGTAATTGGTACAGCCACCTCAACCAGTGGGGCTGATGCCATCACAGCCGCTTTAAAAGCTGCGGGCGTGAATGGCGTGGGCATGGCACTGGATGTGACGCAGCCTGAGCAGGTGGATGCTGTGTTGAAGCAGATTGCGACACAATTCGGCGATGTGAGTATTTTGGTGAACAATGCAGGCATCACCAAAGACACCTTGCTGATGCGCATGAAAGACGAAGACTGGGATGCTGTGCTGAATACCAACCTGAAGTCGGTGTTTCGCATGAGCCAGGCAGTGCTGCGTCCGATGATGAAAGCGCGTCAGGGCCGCATTGTGAACATTTCCAGCGTGGTTGGCCATATGGGCAATGCCGGACAAACCAATTATGCCGCAGCCAAAGCCGGAATGACCGGGTTTACCAAATCAATGGCGATGGAAGTCGGCAGCCGAGGGATTACAGTCAACTGTGTCGCACCGGGATTTATCGAAACCGACATGACGGCCGAGTTGCCGGAAGAGATCAAAACCAAAATGCTGGAACGGATTGCGATCGGCCGCTTGGGTCAGGTCGATGAAATTGCGGCAACGGTGGCATTCCTGGCATCTCCAGCTGCCGCCTACATTACGGGTGAAACCATCCATGTTAATGGTGGCATGTACTGCGCCTAAAATTTATACTCAAGATTTATTTTGAGAGATGTTTTTTGGTATTCTGGGCAAGTTTTGCTAGAATACCGGTTTACTGAATTAGACACTTATCAACAAAGGGGTATTTTAGATGTCCGACATCGAACAACGTGTAAAGAAAATCGTTTGTGAACAACTGGGTGCAAACGAAGCTGACGTTAAAAACGCATCATCTTTCGTAGATGATCTGGGTGCAGATTCACTGGACACCGTAGAATTGGTGATGGCTTTGGAAGAAGAATTCGATTGCGAAATTCCTGACGAAGAAGCTGAAAAAATCACAACAGTTCAACAAGCGATTGACTACGTCAACGCCAACGTTAAGTAATCCATTCACTTCAATCAGCCCTCGAAAGATGGGCTGATTTCCTATTATGACGAAACGCAGAGTAGTAGTAACCGGCTTGGGCGTGGTGTCTCCAGTAGGGATTGGCTCCAAAACCGCCTGGAACAATCTTGTCGCTGGTCAGTCAGGCATTACCCGTATCACCAAATTTGATCCCACGCAGTTCGCATCGCAAATCGCAGGCGAAGTCAAAGGATTCAACGTTGAGGATTTTATTCCTGCCAAAGATGCACGCCGGATGGATACATTTATCCAGTATGGCCTGGCAGCTGGGATAGAGGCTTTCCGTGATTCCGGCCTTGAAGTGACAGAAGCCAATGCCGAACGCATTGGGGTCACCATTGGCTCCGGCATTGGTGGTCTGGGCACGATTGAAGCCACTAACGACAGCTATGACGAGGGTGGTCCACGCAAGATTTCGCCATTCTTTATTCCTGGCACCATCATTAACATGATTTCCGGAAACCTGTCTATCATGCTGGGTCTGAAAGGGCCTAACATCGCAATCGTGACTGCCTGTACCACTGGCACGCACAGTATTGGCGAAGCTTACCGCATGATTGAGTATGGTGACGCTGATGTGATGATTGCGGGGGGTGCTGAAGCGGCGATTACAGAGTTAAGTGTGGGTGGTTTTGCCTCTGCACGCGCTTTGTCTACCCGCAATGACGATCCCGCGTCAGCCAGCCGTCCCTGGGATAAAGACCGGGATGGTTTTGTGATTGGTGAAGGCGCCGGTGTATTGGTGCTGGAAGAGTATGAACACGCCAAAGCCCGCGGTGCACGTATTTATGCCGAAGTGGCTGGGTATGGCCGCAGTGCAGATGCGTATCACATGACAGCCCCTAACATGGATGGCCCACGCCGTTCCATGGTCAATGCCTTGAAAAATGCAGGGGTGAACCCGGACCAGGTGCAGTTTATGAATGCGCATGGGACTTCTACGCCGTTGGGTGATACCAACGAAACCAACGCGATCAAAGCAACCTTTGGTGACCACGCATACAAATTGGTGGTGAATTCCACCAAGTCCATGACCGGCCACCTGCTTGGCGGTGCTGGCGGGCTGGAGTCTGTTTTTACTGTGTTGTCCATTTACAACCAGATGTCACCACCGACCATTAACCTGTTGAATCAAGATCCTGATTGTGATCTGGACTATTGTGCAAATACGGCACGAGACATCAAGATTGAATATGCCTTGAAAAACAACTTTGGGTTTGGTGGTACCAACGGCAGTTTGTTGTTTAAGCGTATATAACCCTGCAAGCAATAAAAAAACCGGCATCCGCCGGTTTTTTTATTGCGTCTGTTGCTTACAACACAGCCAGTGCTGCTGCGTAATCTGGTTCGTCAGCAATTTCACCGACCAGTTCGCTATGCAACACTTTATTGTGTTCATCCAGCACGACCACTGCGCGTGCAGTGAGTCCAGCCAGGCTGCTGTCAACGATTTGTACGCCATAATCCTTGGCGAATTTTGCGGTATCGCGGAAGGTAGATAATGTGGCTACATTTTCAATCCCTTCAGCACCGCAAAAACGGCTTTGCGCAAATGGCAAATCGGCTGAAATACACAACACAACTGTGTTACTGGCCTCGCTGGCTTTTTTGTTAAAGGTGCGCACTGAAGTGGCGCAGGTCGGGGTGTCTATGCTTGGGAAAATATTCAATATTTTACGTTTCCCGGCAAAGGCGTCCAGACCAACCAGATTGCGTTTGGCATCTGCCAGTTGAAAGTCTGGTGCAGTCTGGCCTGCGGTTGGCAAATTGCCACCGATGCTGACCGGGTTTCCTTTGAGTGTTACGCTAGCCATATTGAGTCTCCAAAGTCTATTGTCTAAAGCTGCACACTTTACCCTGTTAAAGGCAGCCAATCAATATTTAACCCGGATTGTTCGAGGAGCGTTGCCATCAACCTCAAAGAGCACTTGCCAATTTTTCATATAAGATCCATCCAGTTGTCTTGCGATGTCTCTTCAATAGCGTATGCAAAATCCGGATTTAAACAAGCCTTCAAGTGTTTTGCAGGCTGGCAATCGCTGCCTGGTAGTCTGGTTCACTGGTTAAATCATTGACCAGCTCCACATGCAACACAGTGTCATTTTCGTCAGCCACCATCAATGCTCTGGCTGAAAGCCCGGCCAGCTTGCTGGTGACCATGAGCACGCCATAATTTTTGAGCATGTCACGGCCACGCATGGTTGAGAGATTGGTCATGCGTCCCAGATTCTCTTCTCCACAAAAGCGTGACATTGCAAAAGGCAGGTCAGCAGAAATATTCAAGACCACCGTGTTATCCAGATCGGCGGCGATGGCATCAAGCTTGCGCAAACTGATCGCACTGGTTGGGGTGTCAATACTGGGAAAAATATGCAGTATTTTTCGCTTGCCGCGAAATGTGTCAAGCGCGATGTCTTCCAGTGCGTGGTTGACCAGCAGGAAAAAAGGCAGGCTCTGGCCAACCTGAGGCAGGTCGTCTTCGACCAGAATGGGTTCTTCATGTAGTTTGATTGCGCCTGACATGCTTGTTAAGTCATCCTCAAAGTTTCTTGCTGCATCATAGAGCAAAAAAATGTCTTTTTACACCCTGCGTGTGTTTTTATGCATTTTTTCATTCAATGACTGTTTAAGGCGGACGCTATGGAGGCTGGCTGTAGCACTGATTGCATCGGCGGTTTTTGCTAAATCTCGCGGATGTCAACCGGATTATTTGCGTAGGACATGCGTGCAAATATTTTGGTGAAGGGTAAAATACATGTCATGCAAGACGTTCAAACCCCATCGCCTCAGCCGGCTTTTATTCACCTGCGTTGCCACAGTGAATATTCCATCGTGGATGGCACTGTGCGTATTGACGACTATGTGAAAGCCGCTACTAAAGACGCCATGCCAGCCATCGGGCTGACCGATCTTTCCAACCTGTTTGGGGCAATCAAGTTTTACAAGGCGGCACGCGGCAAAGGTTTGAAGCCTATCCTGGGGTGCGATGTCTGGCTGGAAAACCAGGATCAGCGTGACCAGCCTTTGCGCGTCATGTTACTAGTACAAAATTTGCAGGGCTATCGTAACCTCTGTGAATTGCTGACCCGCGCTTATCTGGAAAACCAGTACCGCGAGCGGGCAGAAATAAAATCCGAATGGCTACGTGAAAAAAATACAGGCCTGCTGATGCTGTCCGGGTTTGCGGCAGGGGATGTTGGCCTGTGTTTGCAGGCAGGTAACCAGGCGCAGGCGCTTGCAGTCGCGAAACAATGGTCGTCCATTTTTTCCGGGCGTTACTATCTGGAAGTGCAGCGTGTGCATGAGGCGCTCAGTCCGGAGGCCGGTGCGCAGGAGCAACTGATTCAGCAAACGGTGCTGATCGCACAGCAGCTGGACTTGCCGGTGGTCGCCACACACCCAATCCAGTTCCAGACGCCAGACGATTATATGGCGCATGAGGCACGCACGTGTATTGCTGAAGGCTATGTATTGGCGGATAAACGCCGTCCACGCCGCTTTGTAGCTTCTCAGTATGTCAAAACCCAGTCAGAAATGCAGGCCTTGTTTGCTGATATGCCGGTGGCATTGCAGAACTCGGTAGAAATTGCCAAACGCTGCAATCTGGTGCTGACCCTGGGCAAAAACTATTTGCCCGATTTTCCAACGCCGAATGGCGAAAGTCTGGATGCCTATCTGGTGACGCAGTCGCAGGCTGGACTGGAGCGCCGCTTGTCCACGCTTTATCCGGACGAAGCTACACGGGAGGCCAAGCGAGCTGAATATGAAGAACGGCTGCAATTCGAGTGCGGCATCATTATCCAGATGGGGTTCCCCGGCTACTTTCTGATCGTGGCTGACTTTATTAACTGGGCCAAAAATAATGGCGTGCCGGTCGGGCCAGGCCGGGGTTCCGGTGCGGGCTCTCTGGTGGCGTACAGCCTGGGCATTACCGATCTTGATCCACTCAAGTACAACCTGCTGTTCGAGCGTTTTCTTAACCCTGAGCGGGTATCCATGCCCGACTTCGATATTGACTTCTGTCAGGAAGGACGCGATCGCGTCATCGATTATGTCAAGCGCACGTATGGCCTGGCATCGGTGTCACAAATTGCCACCTTCGGGACCATGGCGGCCAAGGCGGTGATTCGTGATGTGGGCCGCGTACTGGATTTACCATTTAATTTTGTGGATGGTATTGCCAAGCTGATTCCGCTGGAACTGGGCATTACCCTGGAATCTGCGCTGGAAAAAGAGCCGCAACTGCAAGAGCGGCGCGAAAAAGAAGAAGAGGTCGCAGAATTACTTTCTTTGGCCCTGCGACTGGAAGGCTTGGTCCGTAATATCGGCATGCACGCCGGTGGTGTGTTGATTGCGCCCGGCAAGATTTCTGACTTTTCGCCGATTTATTGCCAGCCGAATGGCGATAGTCTGGTCAGTCAGTACGATAAAGATGATGTGGAAGCTGTAGGCCTGGTCAAGTTTGACTTTCTTGGCTTGCGTACCCTGACTATTCTCAATATGGCATTGGAGAATGCCAATGCGCAGCGCGCGCAGGAGCAGCTGCCGCCTCTCAGCTTTGAGACGATTCCGCTGAATGATAAAAAAAGCTATCACTTGCTGAAAACGGCAAATACCACCGCGGTGTTCCAGCTGGAATCGCGCGGGATGAAAGACATGCTCAAGCAGGCCAAGCCGGATTTGTTTGAGGATATTATCGCGCTGGTGGCATTGTACCGTCCGGGTCCAATGGATTTGATCCCTGACTTTTGCCGCCGCAAACATGGTTTGCAGCGCGTGGAGTATCCGCATCCTTCCACCGAAGTGATTTTGAAAGAAACCTACGGGATTGCCGTTTATCAGGAACAGGTGATGCAGATTGCGCAGGTGGTGGCCGGCTACAGTCTGGGTGGCGCCGACCTGTTACGCCGCGCCATGGGTAAGAAAAAACCCGAAGAAATGGTGCAGCAGCGGGAAATATTTAATGAAGGTGCGCTGAAAAATGGCTTGACCCTGCAACAGTCGAACGATTTGTTTGACTTGCTGGAGAAATTTGCCGGTTACGGCTTTAACAAATCACACGCCGCGGCGTATGCGCTGGTTGCCTATCACACGGCATACCTAAAAGCACATTATCCGGCCGCATTTCTGGCGGCGACCATGTCAGCCGACATGAACAACACCGATAACGTACATACATTTTTTGATGATTGCGGCGCCAACCACATTGACGTGTTACCGCCAGATGTTAATCACAGCGTGTATCAATTCAAGCCTTTGAGTGCGCAACAGGTGCTCTACGGCCTGGGTGCGATCAAAGGCACCGGTTTGGCTGCGATTGAACTGATCATGGCTTCCAGGCAGTCAGAAGGGCCTTTTAAGGATTTGTTTGATTTCTGCCAGCGTCTCGATTTACGTAAAGTGAATCGGCGGGTGATTGAGTCGCTGATTCGTGCGGGCGCTTTTGATCAACTGGATAATAATCGTGCAGCCTTGTTGGCCGGGCTGGATAACGCAATCAGTGTCGCTGAGCAGACGGCTGCGCATGCCGGTCAGGATTGTTTGTTTGGGGGTATGGACAATACCCAGCATCAATTGCCTGCGATTTCGCCTTGGAGTCCTGAACAGGCCTTGCAGGAAGAAAAAACGGCGCTTGGCTTTTATTTGAGCGGACACCCGTATCTTGGCTATAAGCCCCAGCTTTCCCAGTTTATCAAAGGCAATTTAAGTGAACTGGCTGTGCAAGACCAGCCCAAGCTGCTCGCTGGCGTGGTGATGGCCGTCAGGGTGCGCATGACCCAGCGCGGTAAAATGGCGATTGTGACACTGGATGATGCGGTAGGGCGGGTTGATGTGGTGGTGGGTGCCGAGTTGCTGAGCCAGCATGCACAATGGATTAAAGAAGACCAGCTGTTGATTGTAGAAGGGCGTATCAGCCCGGACGAATTCTCGGGCGGTATGCGGGTCAGTGCGCGCAAGCTCTATGACCTGGCGGCGGTACGCAGTCGCTTCGCGCAAATGCTGACCTTAAGCTGCAATGGGCAATCCGACCTGCATCGATTGATGAATGTGCTGATTCCTTATCGTTATGCCGGAGAAGAACTCAAGCGCTGCCCGGTAAAAGTCGACTATCATAACCAGTCGGCACAAGTCAGCCTGGTACTGGGGGATGACTGGCAAGTGGTGTTGCATGATGACCTGATCAATAATTTACAAGGCTGGTTGTCTAAAGAAAATGTCAAAATCCTATATAATGCCTGAACTTTTTAATTAAAGAATTGACAATGAGTGCGAAGCGTTTAACTCCTAGTAAACTGACTTATCTGGATTTCGAGCAGCCGATTGCCGAATTGGAAAGGCGTATAGAAGCCTTGCAGGTGTCACATGATGAGCATGCAGCACTGGATATTTCAAAAGAATTAGATCAGCTGCAAAAGAAAAACACCAAGCTTTTACAAGACACCTACCAAAATTTGACCGCTTGGCAAATCTCGCAGGTGGCACGTCACCCTCAGCGCCCCTATACCCTCGATTACATCGAATGCCTGTTTACCGATTTTCAGGAATTGCACGGTGACCGTGCTTACTCTGATGATCCGGCGATTGTTGGCGGCATTGCAAGATTTAAAGGCATCCCCGTGATGGTCATTGGTCACCAAAAGGGCCGTGATATTAAAGAACGTCAATACCGCAATTTCGGCATGCCGCGTCCGGAAGGGTATCGCAAGGCATTGCGTCTGTTCCGACTGGCTGAAAAATTCCATCTGCCGATTATTACGCTCATCGACACACCGGGCGCTTACCCAGGTATCGGTGCCGAAGAGCGTGGTCAGTCAGAGGCGATTGCCCGCAACTTGTATGTGATGGCCGAATTAAAAACGCCCATTATCGGTATTGTGATTGGTGAGGGTGGATCAGGGGGCGCGCTGGCACTGGGGGTAGTTGATCAACTGAATATGTTGCAGTATTCGACTTACTCGGTCATTTCGCCTGAAGGGTGTGCTTCTATCTTATGGAAGAGCGCCAGTAAAGCCCCTGAGGCGGCAGAAACACTGGGCATTACAGCTGAACGACTGAAAGGCCTGGGGTTGATCGATCATATTGTGAGTGAGCCTTTGGGTGGCGCACACCGTTGCCCTGAAGAAGTGATGGAGCGCGTCAGCAATGCGATAGCGCAACAACTGAAAACACTGCAGGCCAAAAAGTTACCGCAATTACTTGAAACCCGTTATCAGCGACTCATGGGATACGGTAAATTCAAATCGACCAGTGAAAAATAATACAGCACTGCTGGCGCAACTTGAGGCGTCTTTATTGCGCCAGTTCCCAGTACTAGCGACACCAGTACCAGCATCACCAGTGCCTGCACATTTGCTGCTGGCACTGAGTGGTGGCATCGACTCCATGGTGCTGCTGCATGCTTTGCAGCAACTCTCGCAACGCCTGCCTTTCACATTGTCTGCTATGCATGTGCATCATGGACTCAGTCCACATGCCGACCGCTGGCTGCAAGTCTGCCAGCAGACCTGTATTGAAAGCGCGATCCCTTTTTACGTTGAAAAAATTCATGTTGATCAGCACAGTGGTCAAGGCATTGAAGCCGCGGCACGGGCTGGTCGCTACCGTGTGCTTGAGCAAAGTAGAAGCCGTATAAATGCCACTGCAATCGTCACCGCCCACCATGCGCAAGATCAGGCAGAAACCTTGTTATTGCAACTGGTGCGCGGGGCAGGTGCCAAAGGTTTGAGTGCCATGCCTGACCGCGATGATAATAGGAAACTGTGGCGACCCATGCTGGGCATCTCCAAAGCGGATATTCAAGCTTACGCCGAACAGCACGCCTTGCAATGGGTAGAGGATGAAAGTAACGCTGACCTCAGTTATGACCGTAATTACATGCGTCAGCAAGTCATGCCAGTCATGCGGGCCCGCTATCCGCAACTAGATCAATCGCTTGGCCGTAGCGCATTACATCTGGCCGAGACGCAACAGTTATTGCATGACCTCGCGCAACAGGATTTACACGCTTGTGACCTGCGACCAGAATGGCAGGGGCAGTCGATTGATATCGTTAAAGTGCAGGCCTTGGGTGATGTGCGTGCCAGAAACCTGCTGAGAGGGTGGTTTGATACGCAGGCCTTGCGTATGCCTAACACCGAACAGTTGCAAGATTACTGGCAGCAGTTAGCTACAGTCAAACCGCATCGCTATTTGCACTTGCCTCTGCAAGGGGCTGTAGCCTCACATGCTGCTTATTTGCATCATTATCAAGGGCGCCTGTACTGTGTTGGCAAGCCACCTGTATTACCGCAGTCCCCTTTGATCTGGCTCGGAGGGCAGTCCCAGATATGGGGCAACTGGCAGGTGGATTTTAAAGTAGTCAAAGGCCGGGGAATTGCATTGGCAAAACTCGGCATCAGCCCCGCCGCCATTACATTACACCGACGTTACGCCGAGCCACTGGTCATGCCAGAGCATTTGCAATTGCTGTTGCATGCTCGTTCAGGTGGTGAAGTGTTGCAGCCAGATTCCAAACGTCCCAGGCGTGAATTAAAAGTGATATTCCAAATGCTGGGGACCCCCCCCTGGCAACGCGCGTTCTACCCACTCATCAGTGTCCAGTCAGCTTCAGGTGTCAGCCGCGAAGTTGTTGCATTGAGTCCAGATGTCGTCGATGCTTCCTGGGCTACGGGACGCAATGCTTACGGTCTTGTGCTCTCTTTACACCCAATTATTACCTCTCCAGAAAATTCATAAATTGGTTGTATTAAACCAGTAACAACCATAAAATTGGCTGTATGCAGCCAATTTTATGGTTGTTATGAAGTGTTATTGGTGCTTCACCTCATTTTCTCCTTGATTTAAAAAGGTTTTTTTCATGGCAAAAATCGGGAACGATAATTGCAATGTAAAAGTTGCTTTGCTAAAAAATTACCACATATAAATTGTTCTTGGGAAACAGGGAGTATTTCATGAAAAAAAAAGCGATCAAGCCATTGATGCTTGCAATTTTATCTGCCTATGCTGCGCAAACTTCAATCACATTTGCTGAAACACTTAATCTAGGTGATGTTGAAGTCATTAGTACAACACCACTTAATGGGGTCGGTGTTCCAGTTGAGCAGATTCCATCTGCTGTACAAACAGTTAAAGCAAAGGATATTCAAAAGTCACAGTCACTGGATATTACTGATTACATGAATCGTAATATGTCAGGCGTATACATTAACGAAGTTCAAAACAATCCATTGCAGGCGGATGTAAATTACCGTGGCTTCACAGCTTCACCATTACTTGGTACCCCGCAAGGACTATCTGTCTATATGGATGGTGTGCGTATGAATCAGCCCTTTGGTGACATTGTTAGCTGGGATCTGATACCGCGAATTGCCATTAAAGGCATGCAGATTATGCCGGGGTCAAACCCATTATTCGGGTTAAATACGCTGGGTGGGGCATTGTCAGTTCAAACCAAAGATGGTCGATCAAGTCCTGGAGGTGCTGTACAAGCAACGTTTGGAAGTTACGGACGTAAAGTTGGTGAATTTGAATATGGTGGTGTCAAAGATAATATTGATTATTACGTTGCTGGTTCATTTTTTGATGAAAATGGGTGGCGTGACAAATCAGAGTCTGACTATCAGCAGCTGTTCGGTAAATTGGGATGGCACGGTGACAAAACAGATTTGAAACTGACTTATGCTTATGCTAACACTGATTTGAATGGTAATGGTTGTGTGCCTGAGAGTTTTGCGCGGCGCGACTACAGTAGTGTTTATACCTATCCGGATAATACTAAAAATGAATCCCATTTCATGAACCTTGAATGGTCTCACTACTTTACAGACAACGTTCAATTTAGCGGCAATAGCTACTATAGAAGAATTAAATCTCGCACCTATAATGGTGACCTGAATGATGAAGCCTTGACAGAGACTGTAGGCGGAGCAGGGCAAAATATTCTATTAGCGCCAGGCGGTGCTTACACGTTGGCCGGAAACCAAGCTGCGTGTGCAGCAGAGTTGAGTCCTGGTGGTGAACCAGGAGAAAAGTGTACTGGCGTTATTAATAGAACTCAAACACTGACTGACAACATGGGTGTATTTGGTCAAGTTTCTGTGATCAATGCACTGTTTAATAAAGATAACAAATTTATTGTTGGTGGTGGCGTTGATCATAGCAACATAAAATTTAATCAAACTGCTGAATATGGGTCTATTGATCCCAATAGAGGTATTGTCGGATCAGGTTTCTTTGCTGATGCAACTACGCTTGGTAACTTAGACGGTGAGTTGGATGACAGAAGTGCCAAACTAAAAAGTAAAGTAACAACATACAGTTTATTTGGTACGGACACACTGGCTCTGCAAGATAATTTACATTTGACTTTCTCTGGTCGCTACAACTATACGAAAATTCGCAACAGAGATGGGCAAGAGCATTTTGAGTTAAATGGTGCAGGTAACGCGTTGACTAATGTTGTTGATGAGGAGGCCTCCTTGGACGGCAAGCATAACTTCCATCGTTTCAACCCTGCTGTTGGTTTAACGTTTAGCCCACTATCCAACCTCAATACTTATATCGGCTACAACGAAGGCAGTCGCGCACCCACCTCAATTGAACTTAGTTGTGCGAATGAAAACGCGCCTTGCAGTTTGCCAAACTCATTTGCTGGCGACCCACCACTGAAGCAAGTGGTATCAAAAACCTGGGAAGCTGGTTTAAGAGGTAATAACTCTGGAGTCATTTGGTCGGCGGGTGTGTTCCGTACAAAGAATGTTGACGATATCTTGTTTGTTGCTGCGAACGCAAGCCAGGGCTTTTTCAAGAACTTTGGAGAAACTTTACGCCAAGGCTTTGAGGGGTCGGTAGCAACAAATTTTGATAACTTCGGCATCGGTGCAAATTACACATATATTCATGCGACTTATGAAAGTAGTGAAAGTGTATTGGGAAATGCAAACAGTAGCCAAGATGCAAATAACGAGATTCAAATCAAGTCTGGTGACCGTATTCCTTTAATTCCTCGCAATATTTTTAAAGTTTTTGCAGATTACAAAGTAAATGATCAGTTAACAATCGGTGCTAATAGTTTATCTATAGCTGGAACAAATATTCGTGGAAACGATAATGGGAGTCAGCAAGCAGGCGGTTCATACCTGGGTGATGGAAAGATTGCTGGATACACCATTTTTAATGCTACTGCGTCTTATCGTATACAACCTGATTGGTTATTGTTTGCGAGAGTAAACAATGTCTTTGATAAGGAGTATGCAACAGCAGGTCAGTTAGGACAAAATCCATTTAATTCTAGCGGCGTTTTGAGAACTGATGGTGTGAATGGTGCAGGTGTTGTGAACAATCGTAGATCAGCAACGGTTGGCGAGGATTTCATTGCTCCGGGAGCGCCAAGAACTGCTTGGGTTGGTGTGCGCTATGAGTTTGGTGGTAAAAAATCTGCAGTAAGTTACGATAAAGACTAATAATTAAGGAGCCTGCGTGCTGGCACAAATTTCAACAACCAATGATAAATCGATACATTTGCCGCTCAAGAAAAAAATCTTGCTGGTAGAGGACGAGGTGCTGTTTGCAAAAGCGGTAGTCAAACGTTTGCAAAAAGCTGGTTTTGAATGCGAGCACGCAGAAACGCTTCATGATGCACGCTTGTTAATCAAGCAGTTTGAACCGGATATGGCGCTTCTGGATATGCGTCTGCCGGATGGTAACGGATTGGATTTACTCTCTGATTTCGTGGCCAAAAATGTGAATACGATTGTGATGACTGCGTTTGGCGATGTGACGGATGCCGTCAATGCCATCAAGATGGGCGCCATCGATTATTTGAAAAAGCCGATCGATCTCGAAGAACTGTTGCTCATCATTCAGAAAAACGAAAAAACCACTGACTTGCAAACCAGTCTGGATTACTCCAGACAACGTGACACGATAGTGAATGAATCGGTGCAATTGATCGGGGAAAGCCCGGCCATGCAAAGCGTGCGCCAGCAGATTGCGCGCATTGCACAGTTAAGCGCACTGAGTGATGCCGTGCAACCGACAGTACTGATTGCAGGCGAGACTGGTACCGGTAAAGATGTCGTTGCCCGCTATTTGCACGCCCATTGCGCAAATCGTGACAAGCCTTTTGTGCATGTGGATTGCGCTTCGTTGCCTTCCGAGTTGATTGAAAGCGAGTTGTTCGGGCATGAGAAAGGGGCATTCACCAATGCAGTGGCTACTCGTCCCGGGTTGATCGAATCCGCTGAGGATGGTACATTGTTTCTGGATGAAATTGGCGAGTTGCCGTTGGGGCTGCAAGCCAAGTTGCTGAATGTGCTTGAACGTCGCATGGTGCGCCGCCTGGGATCTACCAAAGAGCGTCCGGTGCAGGCACGCATTATTGCGGCCACTAATCGCGATTTGTATCAAATGTCGAATGAGGGGCGTTTTCGCTCAGACTTATATTACCGACTGAACGTGATTACCATGCAAATGCCACCACTGCGTGACCGTGGGCAAGATATCCTGCTATTGGCAAATTACTTTAAGCAATTGACAGAAAAGCGCTATGCGCTTCCGCATCACGAGTTCAGTGCCAGTGCCATGATGGCGATTCAAAGTTATGACTGGCCGGGAAATGTGCGTGAAATGCGCCACCAGATCAGCCGCGCTGTGCTGATGTGCACACAACCACAAATTACCGATATTGATTTGGGCTTGCCGCAGTCGCTCACTATGAGCACGACGCAGGCCATGGCTGCCGAGTTGCCATTGACGCTGGATGATGCCGAAAAAGTGATGCTGTTGAACGCATTGGAGCAGGCACGCAATAATGTTTCCAAAGCTGCCCGGATACTTGGCATTACCCGCATGACCATGCGTTATCGTATGGACAAACACGGCATTGCACTTTAGCAAAAACCGGAATAAGGAGTTACCCGGGCAAATGGCTACATTGCGCGGCACTCACAACTAAGCCTTACGCCATGATTGTCCTGCGTCCGTGCGCGTTAAAGTTTTATGTAGCTCGCACAGTTACTCCGTATTTTCTTTTGATTTTCCCAAACAATTAATCTATATCAAGCTGGGCTCTGCAAGGCCATTATGCCGCATGGTATGATTGCGTTTTGATTACGGAGTGCAGGAATGATCGGAACCCCATTAAGCGCCAATGCCACCAAAGTCATGTTGCTGGGCAGTGGTGAACTCGGTAAAGAGGTGATTATCGCGTTACAGCGTTTGGGTGTGGAAGTCATTGCTGTTGACCGCTACGAAAATGCGCCTGGTCACCAGGTAGCCCACCATGCCTATGCGATCGATATGACCGATGCTGATGCTTTGAAAGCATTGGTGAACGAAGTGAAGCCACATTATATTGTCCCCGAAATTGAAGCACTGAATACACAAGCGCTGGCTGAAATCGAGGCGACCGGTGTGACGGTAGTGCCGACAGTACGTGCCGTACAGTTGACCATGAACCGTGAAGGCATTCGCCGTTTGGCAGCCGAAGAACTGGGTCTGGCAACTTCGCCTTATGCGTTTGCGCGTAGCGAAGCCGACTTGCAGGCTGCGATTGATGGTGGCATCGGCTACCCATGTTTTATCAAACCGACCATGTCTTCTTCCGGCAAAGGCCAGTCTCGCATTACACAAGCTTCAGAAGTCAAAGCCGCCTGGGAGTATGCCGCCAGTGCCGGACGTGTAAATCAGGGCGTGGTGATTGTAGAGGGTCAAATCGATTTTGATTATGAGATTACTCTGTTAACCGTCCGTGCCAAAAACGCCAAAGGCGAGATAGAAACTTATTTCTGTGCGCCGATTGGCCATGTGCAAAAGCAGGGTGACTATGTAGAAAGCTGGCAACCGCAAGCCATGCATCCACAAGCCTTGCAGGCAGCACAGGACATCGCCCGTCAAGTGACTGAAGCACTGGGCGGCCAAGGGTTGTTTGGGGTCGAGTTGTTTGTCAAAGGTGAGCAGGTCTGGTTTTCTGAAGTGAGTCCGCGACCGCATGACACCGGCATGGTGACTATGTGTACCCAGCGTTTAAACGAGTTTGAGCTCCATGCACGGGCGATTCTAGGTCTGCCAGTCGATGTAGCGCAGCGCGAGCAGGGCGCCAGCGCAGTGATTTATGGCGGGGCTGATACCAGCAATCTTGCATATTATGGACTGGAAGCTGCCATGTCAGTGCCTGACAGCGAAATTCGATTATTCGGCAAGCCTGAGTCCTTTGTCCGCCGTCGTATGGGCGTTGCGCTGGCAACCGCAAGTAATGTGGAACTGGCACGTGAGCGTGCCAAGCAGGCCGCTGCACTCGTCAGCCCGAAGCCAGCAAATTAAGCAGAGACTCTTTGCATGGACATTCAAGAGCCTGGTGCTGCCAAGCAATCCCTGTTTGAGTGGTTGGGCGGGTCGTCAGCCGCGACGGAAAAAATTCGCTCGCTGGTTGAAACCTTCTACGACATTATGGATAGTGATCCCAAAGTCACTGGTTTACGGGCACTGCATCAGCCAGATTTAACCGAGGCCAGAGAAAAACTGTTTATGTTTTTAACCGGCTGGACCGGCGGGCCGCAGTTGTATGTCGAGCGGTATGGTCATCCGCGTTTGCGTGCCCGGCATTTGCCCTTCTCTATAGGGGAATCTGAGCGTGACCAATGGATGTATTGCATGATTAAAGCCATGCATCAGCTGGGGTTTGAAGAATCGCTGATGCGCCATATCGCCAATCAGCTCTACGGGGTGGCCGACTTTATGCGAAACCGCGAAGGATAATTGCAGAATAAAAAATGCCCCATCACTGGGGCATTTTTTATGACTGGGGCAATGCCTCAGAAGTGTTTGTCTTTGACTCGACTGGCTCGGGTTTGCGACCCTTGCCTGCTGGTCTTTTGGGTGACGTGGTGAGTGCGGGGCTGCCTTTGAAACCAAATCCCCCCAGTAACGCTGCCACTACCTTGCGCTTGTTATTCTGCGCTTTTATCGGCAGTTGTTTGCTGGCGTGATCCGTGCTGGGTTGATAAGGTTGTTGAAACCAGGCATCTTCAGATTTTCCTGTTTTGCGCGTAGCCATAGTTGAACGTGGATTCGCACTTGTACGCGGCGCCGTACTTGCGCGTGTGCTGGTACTGCGTGGCACGCCACTTTCTGCTAATACGGCTTTTTCTTTAGGCACCTGTTTTTTAATGAGTTTTTCAATCTCGTCAAAATACTTGGTTTCATCTTCATCAATCAGCGAAATGGCAATGCCTTTTGCTCCAGCCCGGCCGGTGCGGCCAATGCGGTGCACATAGTCTTCCGGTGAGGTTGATATCTCATAGTTAATGACCAGGGGCAGGTCGGTGATGTCGAGGCCGCGTGCGGCAACATCGGTCGCCACCAACGCACTGATGGTCCCGGCTTTAAAGGCATCCAGCGCTTCAATCCGCTCTTTTTGCGTCTTGTCGCCATGAATGGCACTGCAAGGAATCTGGTCACGCTCGAGTGCGCGCGCCAACTTGCTGGCAGACAGTTTTGTTTTAGTGAAAATAATCACCTGCTGCGTAGCCTGCTGCTTTAACAACTGCACCAGAAAGCGCTGTTTCTGGTCTGTGTTGACCAGATAGGCTTTTTGTTCCACATTTTCATTGGTGGCATTGCTGCGCGCCACTTCAATTAAGGTCGGGTTGTTCAAAAACGCATCGGCAAGCTTTTTAATCTCGTCCGAAAACGTGGCAGAAAACATCAGGTTTTGCCGCTGCTTGGGCAACAGGGCCAGAATACGCTTGAGGTCGGGCATAAAGCCCATATCCAGCATACGGTCGGCTTCATCCAGTACCAGAAATTGCACCTGGCTGAGCGACAGTGTTTTTTGTTCTACGTGGTCCAGCAAGCGTCCTGGTGTTGCCACCAGAATCTCAACACCATTTTTAAGTGCCGGTGTTTGCGTTTTGATGTCCACCCCTCCATACACCACCAAACTGCGTAATGGGGTATGTTTGGCATAGGTTTTAATATTGTCATAGACCTGAATGGCCAATTCGCGTGTAGGTGCCAGCACCAGTGCGCGTATCGGGTGTTTGGCCGGCGAAGTGCTGCTGCTGGCCAAAGGCAATAAGGTATGCAAGATAGGCAGGGAAAACGCTGCCGTTTTCCCTGTTCCGGTTTGCGCACCCGCCATTAAGTCTTTACGTTGTAATGCCAGAGGAATGGCTTGCGCCTGTATGGGGGTCGGCGTGGTATAGCCCGACTCAATAATCGCCTTTAACAAAGGCTCAGCCAATCCTAAGGCACTAAAGTCCGTGATGGGTTGATCACTCATGGTAGCTAATGAATACTGGCTAATTAAACGAATGAACGTGGACGTCTAGGCGCTTGGTCACCGTAAGACTTGCCAGCACTGGGTTTAGCCCCGGCTGGTTTGCCTGTACGTTGGCCGCTAGGTTGACCAAAGCGGTCGCCTGTTTTAGCAGGAGCCTGGCCTTGTGTCCGTGGACGGCGTTGACCAAATTCTTCAGTCAGTGCACGCGCAAACTGAAAGTCCGTGTCTTTGGTGTAGCTCTTGCTATTGCCATTCACTTCTCTGTCAGTTCTGGAGTCGGCGGTTCTTGAGTCCGCTGTTCTTGTATCTGCAGTTCTGGGTTCAAAACCACGCGTCTGGCCTTCGTGACGCGGTGTGCGTGAATCAGGCGTGCGTGGGCCTGTTGGGCGCGCACCTGGTGTACGGCTTGGTGCACCATCACGCATGACACGGTCACCGAACGAGCTGTTTGCATCGCGACGCGGGCCACCTGGAGCACTACGGCCTTGTGGTTTACCACCCGGGCGTTTGCCACGTCTGGCATCACCACCTGCATCGTCATTGCGCATCGCGCGTTTTGGCTCAAAACCTGCAATCACTTCAGCCTGGAATTTCTGACCAGTGTACTGTTCAATTTTGCGCAGCAAGTGACGGTCACTGTTAGATGCGAATGAAATGGCAACGCCGGTATTGTTGGCACGGCCTGTACGACCGATACGGTGAACATAATCCTCGGCGAATTTTGGCAAATCGTAGTTGATCACATGGCTAATGCCTTGCACGTCAATCCCGCGGGCGGCAACATCAGTTGCAACCAGCACTTTTACATCGCCATGGCGCAGTTTGGTCAAGGTGCGGTTACGCGCGCCCTGGGTCATGTCACCATGCAATGCAGCCGTGCTGTGACCAGCGGCATACAAGTCTTCTGCCAGCAAATCAGCATGACGTTTGGTACTGGTGAAAATAATGGTCTGATTTACGTCTGGCGCAATCAATAAATGTTCCAGCAATTTGTTTTTGTGGTTCATGTCGTCCACAAAATGCAAACGTTGTTCAATGTTTGCGTGTTTTTCTTTTTGACCAGCCACCTGAATGGTGAGTGGGTTGTTGAGGAAACGTTTGCCGATGTCCATAATACCGTCAAGCGTGGCAGAGAACAGCAAAGTTTGACGCTCGGCAGGCAAGGCATCACAGATGCGCTCTACGTCTGGCATAAAGCCCATGTCCAGCATGCGGTCTGCTTCGTCCAGTACCAGCATTTGCAGGCGGCTCAAATCAATACGGCCACGTTCCAGGTGATCAATAAAGCGACCAGGCGTCGCAACTAGGATATCTAAAGGTTGTGACAGTAGTTTGTTTTGTAACGGGTAAGGCATGCCACCCACAATACTGATGCAGCGGGCGCGCAGGAATTTACCGTATTTACGCGCGGCTTCGTTTACTTGAGCTGCCAGTTCACGGGTAGGTGTGAGTACCAGAATACGTGGGCCACGGCTACGCACAGGGTGTGGTGTCGCTAACAGGTTAAGTGCTGGTAAGGTAAATGCGGCAGTTTTGCCGGTACCCGTTTGGGCAGAGGCCATAATGTCACGGCCTAACAATGCGTCCGGGATGGATTGCGCCTGAATTGCGGTTGGGTTCTCGTAACCTGCATCGGTCAAGGCACGCAAAATGGCTGGATCTAGATTTAAATCTGCAAAAGACAAAGGATGTCCCTTTCATAAACAATTAAAAAGGGCGCTAGCAAAGCAAAAAGCAAAGCTCAGTTAATGACAAGGCACACACTATTGAAGTTGTGTTGCAACATTAAAAAAGCCTAAGCAAATATGGGAAATAAATCGCTTTTACCGGCGCTATAGGCATAGCCACTAACCGATAAAAGAAGAAGTTGTCATACAAACAACATCTAAAGATGATAGCCTCAAAATTTCGCGAGTTATCGATGGGTCAGGGCGATGAATTTAAAACGTGTGGCTTGTTAAAAGCATCAATTACGTTTCAAGTTGCACGCAGTATAGTCATTTTATTTTAAAAGTCAATTATTTAGTGCCAAATATTCGACCCAAAGTATGCTAAAATCGCGCCCTTTCTAACTTATGGCAGTTCTCATGGCACGCAATCTAAGAAATATCGCAATTATCGCGCACGTTGACCACGGTAAAACAACCATGGTCGATAAGCTACTCCAACAATCAGGCACCTTTGCTTCACATCAGGCCGTGACTGAGCGCGTGATGGATAGTAACGATCTTGAAAAAGAGCGCGGCATCACTATTCTGGCAAAAAATACGGCCTTAACTTATGAAGGCACGCACATTAATATTGTGGATACGCCCGGGCATGCCGACTTCGGTGGTGAAGTAGAGCGCGTATTGGGGATGGTCGATGGCGTGTTGTTGCTGGTGGATGCCGTAGACGGCCCAATGCCGCAAACGCGTTTTGTGACCAAAAAAGCCCTGGCACTTGGCTTAAAGCCGATTGTGGTGATTAACAAGGTTGACCGTCCAAGTGCGCGCCCTGATTGGGTGATTAACCACACATTTGATTTGTTTGCCAACTTGGGTGCCACCGATGAGCAACTGGATTTTCCTGTGGTGTATGCCTCTGCTTTGAACGGCTTTGCCACGCTGGACATGGACGCGCCTTCAGACAATATGCGTGCCTTGTTTGAAACTATTCTGAGTCATGTTGAGCCTCCAAAAGGGGACAGCGATGCGCCATTGCAATTACAGATTTCAGCGCTAGATTACTCTACCTATACTGGCCGTTTAGGCGTTGGTCGTGTCACCAATGGCCGTATCAAGCCGGGTCAGGTGGTTGCCGTGATGCGTGAAGATGAGCAAGTCGCACAAGGCCGTATTAACCAGGTGCTGGGTTTTAGAGGCTTGGACCGTGTGCCGGTTGAAGAAGCTGAAGCGGGTGACATTGTGATTATTTCCGGCATTGAGGAAATCGGTATTGGTTTCACCATTTGTGACCGTGATAAACCTGTCGGTTTGCCGCATCTGGGTGTGGATGAACCCACGCTGACCATGGACTTTATGGTGAATACTTCGCCCCTGGCAGGGACCGAAGGCAAGTTTATTACATCGCGTCAAATCCGTGATCGCTTAACCAAAGAACTGTTGGTGAACGTGGCATTGCGTGTTGAAGATACCGAAGATACCGATGTGTTCCGTGTATCTGGTCGTGGTGAGTTGCACCTGACCATTCTGCTCGAAAACATGCGTCGTGAAGGCTTTGAGATTGCCGTGGGTAAGCCACGTGTGGTTTATAAAGAAATCAATGGCGAAAAATGTGAGCCATACGAAATCCTGACTGTGGATCTGGAAGACGAAAACCAGGGCGCAGTGATGGAAGAGCTGGGGCGTCGCCGTGGTGAAATGAGTAATATGGAGTCTGACGGTAATGGCCGTACCCGCCTGGAATATCGCATTCCTGCGCGTGGCTTGATCGGCTTTCAAGGCGAATTTTTAACATTGACCCGTGGTACTGGCTTGATGGCACATATTTTTGATGAGTATGCGCCGGTGAAAGCAGACATGCCTGGTCGTCGCAATGGCGTGCTGATTTCAGCTGAACAAGGTGAAGCCGTTGCTTATGCCTTATGGAAACTTCAAGACCGAGGCAAAATGTTCTCAAGTCCTGGCGACAAATTATACGAAGGTATGATTATCGGTATTCACAGTCGTGACAATGATCTGGTGGTTAACCCGATTAAAGGCAAACAATTGACCAACGTGCGTGCCTCCGGGACTGATGAAGCTGTACGTTTGGTTCCACCTGTTTCACTCAGCCTGGAAAGTGCAGTTGAGTTTATTGATGATGATGAGCTGGTAGAAATCACGCCGAAAACATTGCGTTTACGCAAGCGTTACCTGCTTGAACATGAGCGCAAGCGTGCATCGAAATAGTGTCAGATAAAAAAGCCAGCAAATGCTGGCTTTTTTATTGCCAGGCTATAGCATTTCGGCCTGTATCAGGATGAAAGCGAGTGCCAGTGCCAGCAGGCTCAGTGTCCATGCCAGCATAATCGCGTAGCGCGCAGAGTAGCTGGGTGGTAGCGCATCGCTCCCCAGCGTACGGATATAGCGCTGGTGCTGCATGCTGGCAAGCAGGGTGGCAAAAGCCCCGGCGATGATAAATGCAATGCCTAATCCGGCAGAATAAACCGGCCGGTCATGGACAAACGATGCGCCCTCACTGGCTAACAGATGCACAAACAAACCAAATCTGGCAATTACAAAGCCTATGCCGATCAGCGCAATTCCACTGCGAATCCAGGCCAGCAGGGTGCGTTCTGCAGCGAAAAAAATTCTCGGGTCGTTTGACATGTGCTTCCTTACTTTATTCTGAAGAATCGGGGTTGGATGCTCATTTTAGGACATAACTGGGATACACTTTATTCAATTCTAATCGTGATGATAAATGTTATGGACAGTCTTGAGCGTTACCGCGTTAACCCGAAGAAATTTTCACTTAAACAATTTAAGGCCGATGACAAATCTGCACGTACCGGCGACAAGCTGGAAGATGCCAAACTGCTTGCCAGCCTGGTACAGGCGATTAATGCCCGCCAGGATATTCTGCACGCGCAAGCCAGGTACAAGGTATTGCTGATTTTGCAGGGCATGGATACCAGTGGCAAGGATGGCACCATCAAACAGGTATTCAGTGCTTGTGATCCCTTAGGTATTCGCCTGGCATGTTTTAAAGCTCCGAGTGATGAAGAACTGGCCCATGATTATTTGTGGCGTGTACATCAACAGTCGCCCAAAAAAGGCGAGCTGGTGATTTTTAACCGTAGCCACTACGAAGATGTGCTGATTGTGAAAGTGCATGACTGGATCGATGATGCGGAATGCGCGCGCCGCTATCGCCAAATCAACGATTTTGAACGTATGCTGGTTGAAAATGGCACCACCATTATCAAATGCTTTTTACATATTTCCCCGGCTGAGCAAAAAGAGCGTTTGCAAGAGCGTCTCACTGATCCTGCCAAAGTCTGGAAATTCAACCCCAAGGATCTCGAGGAGCGGAAGTTGTGGCCTGCCTATACTGCTGCCTATGAAAATGCATTGAAAGCAACTTCAACAGAAGTTGCGCCCTGGTATGTGATTCCTGCCGATTCCAAGACCAACCGCAATTTGCTGGTTTCGCAGATTTTGCTGAAAACACTGGAAGCCATGCCTCTGGAGTATCCTGTCCGGCCCAAGGAATGGGAAGGGCTCAAGATTGAAGACTGATTTTAATGATTTTACGCTATTGTCACTTTGCACAGTTGCAGTTTAATGACGACACTAATGTTTATTGATTGCCCATGAGTTTACGATTCAGACTAAACCTGCTGGTGACCATGCTTTCTCTGGCTTTTCTGCTGGCAGCCGGGGTGGTGCTGGTGCGCGATACCAAAGACAGCATTCGCGAGCGCGTGGAGGCGGCTACCCGTGTCACCGTACAATTGCTTGATACGGTGATTGTCAGTTCAGCCATGAACCCGAGTCTGGGGCCGACCCATTATGTGCTGCAGGATTTTCTCAAGTCTCTGGGCTATGTGCGTAGTAGCCGTATTGAGCTGTATGATTACTTCAATGCACCTTTGTACGTGTCGCCGCAGTCCACCTTCAAGTCTGAAGTCGAGCCGCCGCAATGGTTTGTCAAACTGGTCGCCCCCAAGGTTGAGGTGGTCACCCGTCGCATCCGCTATGGATCCCTGATTATCACCTCCAGTGCCGAAGGCTCCATACGCGAAGCCTGGTCTGGATTTCATCAGCTGATCTTGATTGGAGTGGGCTTTTTTATTTTACTGAATTTGCTGGTTTATGTATTGCTGAGTCACGCCTTACGTCCTGTGCAGCATATTCTGCGGGCCATCAACCAGATCGAACAAGGAGACTTGACCACGCGCCTGCCATCGTTTTCATTGCCTGAGTTTGACCGCATCGGTGCCAGCCTGAACCAGATGGCCGTGTCGCTGGATGCTGAGCGCCAGCTGGAAGAAAACCGGCAGCTCACGCAATTGATACAGGAGCATATTGAAGATGAGCGCCGCAGCCTGGCCCGTGAGTTGCACGATGAGCTCGGGCAGTACGTCACTGCGATCAAAACGTTTGCGGTAGCCATTGTGAACAAAAGTCGAGACAAAGCGCCGGAGATTGAATCCAGTGCGCAAACCATTGTTGCGGCGGCCAACCATATTTATGATGGCATGCATAACATCATTCGCCAGTTACGTCCGGCGGCAATGGATAATATGGGCTTGGTGGAAACCCTGCGCGATATGGTAGGAAGTTATCAGTCACAGCATCCTGATATTGCGATACAGTTGCAAGTGTCAGGACAGTTCAAGCCGATGGGCGAGAATGTCAATATCAATCTATACCGTATCGTGCAGGAAGGCGTGAATAATGCCATCAAACACGCGCAGGCAAGTACGATCACAGTCAGTTTGCAAGCCAATGATGCTGGCTTGTTGTTACAGATCATGGATGACGGCATGGGCATGCAGATGTGCTCAGTGGATCAGAGCCAGCATTTTGGCTTGCTGGGCATGCGGGAGCGCGTACAGGCGTTGCATGGGCAGTTTAAAGTCATGTCACTGGAAGAGCGTGTGAATGGCACCATGCTGGAAATTAGCCTGCCATTTACGCAGTCATAAAGACAATAAAAAGGGAAGATATGAGCGCAATTACCGTCATGCTGGTGGATGACCACGCAGTGGTTCGCATGGGTTTCAAAATGCTGCTGGAGTCAGATCAGGAGATCAAAGTCATTGCTGAGGCCGAAAGCGGCGAAGCCGCCATCCGTGCCTATGTTGAACATCACCCGCAAGTCGTCGTGATGGATATCACGATGCCTGGTATTGGCGGTATGGAAGCGATTGAGCGTATTTTGGCCAAAGACAACCATGCACGTATTCTGGTGCTTTCTGCACATGAGGACTCTGTTCATCCCAAACGCGTACTCAATGCAGGCGCCATGGGTTATGTCACCAAGCGCAGTGCAGCCGAAGAGCTGATTAAAGCCATCCGTAGTGTCGCTAACGGTAAAAAATACATCGAGGCCGGTGTGGCACAGCAAATGGCTATCCAGCAACTCTCGGGCGAGCAAAATCCGGTTGATGTATTGAGTGAGCGTGAGTTTGAGGTGTTTATGTCATTGGCACGCGGCAAATCCACCAATGAAATTGCGGAGACGCTGTTTCTGAGTCCGCGCACGGTAGGCACCCATCTTTACAACATCAAACAGAAGCTCAATGCGCAGAACTCGGCAGAAATTGCGCTGATTGCCATGCGTTGCGGCTTGCTGGAGCCTTAAAAAACAGTTTTAGCCACAGAGGGAAAACTAAACCCAGGCAATCATCCAGTTTAAAAGGATCCAGTGCAAGACCCTTGTTTGTTGCGGATTAGACGGCAGCCCGGCTTTTAACGCGGTGTGCTCAGCGGCTAACAATTTGATTTTCAAGCGTGTGTCTGCCGGGTACTCAATACGCCAAAGCCAATAATCAGCAGCATGCCTGCGATTTCGTGCAGGCTGAGTGTTTCTCCCCAGCCGATGACCCCTATCAATGTTGCAAATACGATCGTGCTATAAGCCAGGCTGGCTACCGTAAGCGTATGGCCGGTGCGGTAGGCGCGGGTCATGGCGAGTTGGCTGCAGGTCGCGGATAAGCCTAACCCTGATAAAAGGGGGATATCCTGCCAGCGGAGCGGGGTGATGCGGTCAAACAGCATCCAGAGTCCACTTGCTACTGTGCAAAGCAGCGTGAAATAAAATACTGTGCGCCAGTCTGGCTCGCCCTGCATGCCGAGCTGTTTGACATGCACATAGGCCAATGCTGCCCCCAGGCCAGAGAGCAGGCCCAGGCTGCCTGCCAATAGTTGGTCGCGGTAGAAAACGGGTTGTAATAGCAGGCAGACCCCGATAAAGCCACCGACCACACAAATATTGAATATATGTCGCTGCCTGCCATGTGCGCGATGCTCGCCTCTGAGCAGCCAGGGTGAAAGCAATGCCAGAAACATCGGGGAGGTGTAGTTGAGGGTAATGGCAGTCGCCAGTGGCAGGTGGGCGATGGCGTAAAAAAATAACAGAAGCGCGCCAAAGCCTACACCCGCTCTGCGCATTTGCATGCCTAGCAGGGGCGTTTGCAGCGGTTTGCCTTGCCACCAGATCAGGGCCGCGATACTGATAAAACCAAAGGCTGACCGGTAAAACACCAGTTCACCAGTGGTAAAGCGCTCTGCGCCGGCTTTTACAAACGCGCCCATGATGGCAAACCCCACACCAGCCAGCAGCATCCAGTAGCTACCGAGCTGCCAGTGTTTGGGATTGAACGCTTTAGGCAAAGGGGTGGTTTGCCTGACGTGACATCTCGCCGGAGAGATGCGATTGCATTTGCGCACGGTACCAGCGATGGAAATGTTCCAGGCCGGTTTCCATCGGGTGCTGATAAGGGCCACGCTCGTCCTTGCCCTGTGCGTACAATCCTTTACGGCCATCATGCATGCGCTGGCAAATCTCTTTGTCTTCGACAGCGGTTTCAAAATAGGCAGCTTGCTGCGCCTTAATGTATTCTCGCTCAAACAGGGCAATGTCTTCCGGGTAATAAAACTCAACCACGTTTTTGCAGGATTCCACACCCGTGGGAATAATGTGTGAAACCACCAGCACGTTGGGGTACCACTCAATCATCAGGAAAGGGTAAAGCACAAACCAGATGGCCCCATATTTGGGAGCCATGCCTTGCTGGTAATGACCGACCGCCTCTTGCCAGGCTTTGTAAACAGGTGACAAGCTGTAGTCCGGCAACGGTTTGTAGCCTACGGTCTGCACACTGTAGTGCTCACCGAACTCCCAGTGCAGTTCGCCACAATCAACAAACTGGTTCAAGCCCGGATGGAAAGGGCCGACATGGTAGTCTTCCAGATACACTTCGATAAAGGTTTTCCAGTTGAAGTCGTAGTGGTCAATCAACGCGGAATCAAAGTGGTAACCGGTAAAATCAAAGTCCTGTTTGCATCCTAACTGCTTCAGCAAGCCTGCAATCTCCAGCCCTTTTTGTTTGGCTGGCGACGATTTAAACAGCAACCCCTGCCATTCTGTGAGCGCCTGGTTTTCCAGATGCAGGCAAGGTTTTTTTTCAAAGTGCGGCGCCCCCAGCAGTTGGCCGTTCAAGTCGTATGTCCAGCGATGCAAAGGGCAAACAATATGTTGGGTATTGCCTTGGCCGTTGAGCATGACTGCCTGGCGGTGACGACAGATATTGCTGATCAGTTTAGGCTGGCCTTGCTGGTTAACCAGCGCCAGGGCGTCATGCATCCAGTCCAGTGTATGAAAGTCGCCGGCTTGCGGAATCATGCAGCGATGACCCATGTACTGAGGCAGATGCTGGAACAGATAGGCTTGTTCCAGTGCGTAAATTTCCGGGTTCAGATACCAGTCAACCGGTAGCTGTGCAACTTCAGTTGACTGCGGTTCTTTATTTAAAGCGGTGACAGAGCCCATATCCCTATCTAACTCAATGACTTGGAAAAAAGCGTAATTTTGCCCGAAATAGGGGTGTTTGAAAAGCAAAAACATCCCCGGTTTACGTAAAATTCCTATGCAATTATTTGATTTTAATCAACAAAATGCATCGATTGGTCATTGGGCCTATTGTGTTGTCATCGACTTAATAGTCTCGTCATGGCCTAACTATCCCCTGAAAATTAAGTTATAATGTTGCAGGTTTTTTATGTATAACAGTGCGTGAACAACAATTGCAAAATATTTTAGGAGCAATCGAATGGCAAATTTATTAGATCAGTTGAAAGCAATGACGACCATCGTGGCTGACACTGGTGATGTTGAAGCAATCAAAAGTGTTAAACCTGTGGATGCAACCACAAACCCGTCTCTGGTATTGAAAGCAAGTCAAATTCCAGAATACGCACCATTGATTGACACTGCCATTGCTTATGCAAAAGCACAAGGTGGTTCCAAAGAGCAACAAATTGAAAATGCTGCTGACAAACTGGCAGTGTTGATTGGCGCTGAAATCACTAAAGTGGTTCCAGGCCGTATTTCTACAGAAGTCGATGCACGTCTGTCTTTCAATATCGACGCTATGGTCGCTAAAGGCCGTAAACTGATCAGCCTGTACCAGGAATCTGGCATCAGCAAAGACCGCGTACTGATCAAACTGGCATCTACCTGGGAAGGTATCAAAGCTGGCGAAATTCTGGAAAAAGAAGGCGTTCAGTGTAACCTGACTTTGTTGTTTGGTTTCGGCCAGGCACGTGCGTGTGCTGAAGCAGGCGTATTCCTGATTTCTCCATTCGTTGGCCGTATCCTTGACTGGTACAAAGCGAAAAACCCAGGTACCGAATACACACAGGAAACTGACCCAGGTGTCGTTTCTGTACGTGCGATTTACCAGTATTACAAAGAACACGGCTACAAAACTGTTGTCATGGGTGCTTCTTTCCGTAACACTGGCGAACTGATTGCATTGGCCGGTTGTGACCGTCTGACTGTATCACCTAACCTGCTGCAAGATCTGGCTGCCACTGAAGGCACACTGGTTCAAGTATTGAAAGATGGCGGCAAAACCAAAGAAGTGCCAGCCAAGTTGACTGAAGAACAGTTCCGTTTTGAATTGAATCAAGACCCAATGGCCACTGAGAAATTGGCTGAAGGTATCCGTGGTTTCGTGGCTGACCAGAATAAACTGGAAGCTGCTTTAGCCGCAAAACTGTAATATCGCCATGCGATAATACAAACGGGCAGTGACCTGCCCGTTTGGCTTTTAAGTCAGGCATAAATTGGCCTGCAACATTGACTTATTTTGGCTGTGAGCTTACTATGGGCGACCAGCTTGAATTGGTAGTACGCTAGCAATAGCATTTGAAACTTTTAAATTTTTGGAGAAAAACATGGCATTAACACAAATGGCATTAGACTCATTGGATTTCGACGCAACTATCGCTTTGGCAGAAAAAGTTGCTCCACACGTTGATATCTTGGAAATCGGTACACCTTGCATCAAGCACAACGGTATCAAACTGCTGGAAACTCTGCGCGCTAAATTCCCAAAAAACAAAATCCTGGTTGACCTGAAAACTATGGACGCTGGTGAATACGAGTCTGAGCCATTCTACAAAGCAGGTGCTGACATCTGCGTAGTATTGGGCGTATCCGACATCGGTACTATCAAAGGCGTAATCAAAGCTGCTAACAAATACGGCAAAAAAGCACAAGTTGACCTGATCAGCGTTGAAGACAAAGTTGCTCGTACTAAAGAAGTTGCTGCTGCTGGTGCTCACATCATCGGTATCCACACTGGTTTGGATCAACAAGCTGCTGGTCAAACTCCATTTGCTGACCTGGCTGCTGTTGCCGGTTTGAACTTGGGTGTTGAAATCTCAGTTGCTGGTGGTGTTAAAGCCGCTACTGCTGCTCAAGTACGTGACGCTGGCGCGACTATCATCGTTGCTGGTGCTGCTATCTACGGTGCTGCTGACCCAGCTGCTGCTGCTGCAGAAATCACTGCTATCGCTCACGCTTAATTCATTTAAGCATCAATAAGCAATTATTGATTAGCGATCATAAAAACCCGACCCAGCAATGTGTCGGGTTTTTTATTCATTATTTTTTTGTTTATACAGGATTGAAAAATGGATCATCAACAATTTATTCTGGACAACTTGAAGCGTATTCTGGACGTGACCGACAAATCAAAAGCAGCCGAATTGCTGAAACTGGTTGAGGAAGCAGGTTCTACCTTTATCGGTGGTGCTGGCCGTTCATTGCTGGTTTCACGTTTTTTTGCCATGCGTCTGGTGCACTCCGGTTACAGCGTTTACATGATCGGCGAAGTGGTCACGCCAGCCATCAAAAAAGGGGACTTGCTGATTCTGGTTTCAGGTTCTGGCGGTACTGCAACCTTGTTGCCATTTGTTAAAAAAGCCAAAGAAGTTGGCGCTAAACTGGTCGTGATCTCCATGAAAAAATCTTCTGCAATGGCAGATGTGGCCGATTTGGTTGTTCAAGTTGGTCAAGACGACAGCTTCCCACTGGTTAAAGGCATGCCGATGGGTGGTCAGTTTGAATTATCCACACTGGTGTTCCTGGAAGGCGCGATTTCCGAGCTGATTCACGCGAAAGGCCTGACTGAAGAAGGGATGCGCGCATTGCACGCAAACCTGGAGTAAGCATCGCTTGCGGCCCAGCTTTTTGTCTGTGGAATAGCTGCCGCCGAAATGCGTGTTTAAAAACCGGCCAATGGCCGGTTTTTTTATGGGTGTAATGAGGCTATTTGCCGGGTGTTCAGTTGTTTCTGGTGCAATGCGCTGGCAATCAGCACACCATGTGCGCCTTGTACGGCCAAGGCTTGAATATCCTCCAGATGCCGTACGCCGCCAGCCGCATAAAATTGCTGCTTGGGAGAGTGTTGCTGCATCTGTGTTAACCTGTCTAGGTCAGGACCCTGCTGTGCGCCTACCTTGGGTAAGCTCATCAGAATAGTCGGTTGAGACCATAGGGCCTGATTTTCGAGCAAGCCCGCAGGCCCTTTAAATCCCTCACTGAAAAAATCCAGCGAGAGCATGCTTTCTGGTGCCTGCTGGTATAGCTTTTGATAACTCTCAATGCTGCTTAACACCTCGCTAGCTAACACGGGCGTGACACCGATTGCTTGCCAGCACTGCAATTCCTCTGGTGTGCGGATGCCAGCATCTACCCACCAAGCAATCTGCGGGAAGGTTTGCATGGCATGTTGTATGCGTGCACGATGGTCAGCCAGTTGCGTGTCTTTGGTGATGGCATTTAAATCAGCAATATACACACAGTCGAACGGATAAACTTGTAAAATAGCGTCTACGACATCGATCAGGGTGTGGCTGCTTGTCAGTTGCGATTGTATCGGGCGGTAATGCTGCCGCTGGCCTCTGACGGCTTGAACGACATGGCCATGCATCAGGTCGATGACGGGAATAATATGCAAAATAATGCTCGCTTAAAAATCTGGGTGTGTGAATTTATCAGTGCCGGTGGTCTGGCATCACAAGCATTGCCTGCCAGCTTGTTGCAGGAGGGGGTGCTGATGCGTGATGCTTTGCTCGCAGACCTCTCGGCTTTGGCTGTGGATTGTATCACCAGCCATGATGCGCGCGTGGCATCGCCGGTGCAGGACAGTGTCATCAGTCAACCCATCGGTGAGCAAGATGCGCCATGGCAGGTCTGGCACCAACAGTTGCAGGATACCGAGATTACTGCCGTGTGGGTGATCGCGCCTGAGACCGATGGTCTCCTGCTGCGTATGCAGGCTATGGTTGCGCAGGCAGGTAAGCGCTGGATAGGATGTCATTCAGAAGCGATTGCGGTTGCCACCAGCAAAGCGCGCATGGCCGAACTGTGTGGACAGCAGGGGATCGCAGTGATTCCCCATCAATATTTACAACAGTGGACAGCCAGTGCACCGTCGCCTGAAGTCCTGGCCTGGGTAATCAAGCCCGATGATGGCGCCGGTTGCGAGTATAGTTATTATGTCGAGCGTCATCAGCAAGTCTCTGCACTCAAAAAATACTTCATCGATAACCTGCCCGAACGTTACCCAGCCATGCTGGTACAGCCTTACATTGCGGGCCAGGCATTGAGTATGTCTGTCATTGCCACGGAAAAGGCGGTTAAAGTCATTGCAGCGCATACCCAGCAGATAGCAGTGATCGATGATCAATTACGCTTTCAGGGCGCCGGTATTCATCATGCCAGCCAGCATTTGTCAGCCATGCAAGCCCTGGCTGAAAGCATACATCGCGCTTTGCCTGGCCTGACCGGCTATTGGGGTGCAGATATGATCCTGACTGAAGAGGGCTGTCTGGTATTGGTGGAAATTAATCCGCGCCTGACCACGCCTTATATCGCATTGTCCCAAGTGCTTGACTACAATCCAGCCGCCGCTATTCTGTCTGCGGTACTTGATCAGCAACTGCCTTCTTCAGTCGCTAACGATGCCTGCGCCTTGCAGCTACCAGTGACAATGACGGAAATGCATGCATCCAGTGTGGTGTGTCATGGCTAGTCCGGTCATCGGCTGGGATATTGGCGGCGCGCATGTCAAAGCTGTGATGCTGAATGCGCAGGGCGTTGTTTGCAAGGCCATGCAACACCCTTGTGCGTTATGGAAGGGCCTGCATCTGCTCGATGAGGCTGTGCTGCATATCCTGCAAGCGTGGCAACTGCGCGCAGCAGACTGTGCGCATGCCGTCACCATGACGGGTGAATTGGTAGATTTATTTGCCTCTCGTGAGGAGGGCGTATTGGCGATTGCCGACGCTATGCTGCGACTGTTACCACGGGCCTCTTTTTATGCAGCCAGTGCGCAACAGGCGGAATTTATTGCCGATGTGCGTGGTCAGGAAGTGCAGGTGGCCTCAATGAATTGGCATGCATCGGCACAGTGTATTGCGCTGATGTCACTGCAACATCCGATGATCGTTGTCGATATTGGATCCACGACAACAGATGTGACATGGTGTGAAGGCCATCAGGTGCAGGCTTCTGGATGGACGGATGCCGCGCGGATGAAGCTTGGCGGCTTGCTGTACACAGGTGTCGTGCGGACGCCACTGATGGCGTTGGGGCCGTGGCTTAACCGGCAGGGAACGCGACAACATATCGCTGCCGAGTATTTTGCCACCACCGCCGATGTTTACCGCACGCTTGGCGAGTTGCCAGCCGCGGATGACATGGCAGACACTGCTGACGGTCAGGACAAATCAGGCCTGGCTACCATGCGACGTTTGGCACGGATGGTTGGTCACGATGTTGAGGATGCTGCTGCGCACGTATGGCAGACGCTAGCGCAAGACTTTAAACAACAACAATTGGATATTATGGAGCGTACATTGCAGAAAACGCTTGCCATGCGACAGCAGACCCCCGTGTTAGTCGGGTTGGGGGCTGGGGCCTTTTTGCTTCCTGCGTTGGCGGCACGGCTTGGGCTGGCGTATCGGCCAGTGCAAGACATGATCGCCGCAGAAACCCCGGCATTGCAGCATCTGGCTGCCGTGTGTTTTCCGGCGTATGCGGTGTCGAGGTTATGGCAAACATGGCATTGATACAACTTGCATTGCCTTATGCAGAAGGGGCGTGCTGGCTGGCAAAAGTGCGGCAGTCAAGCTGGCCCATGCTGCTGGAAAGCGGACAGGTCGGGCAGCCATTGCAAGCACAAAGCCCCCGCACTGTCGACGAAGAAACCAGTTTGGGCGCACGTTTTGATATTGTGGTTGCTGATCCCGTGGTCAAGCTGTTACATGCAGAGCAACAAACCACGGTGGTGACGCAGACCGAGACCACGGTGACATCGCAAGATCCTTTTGCAGCCATTCAGGTGTGGTTACAGCCAAATACGGTGCCTAACAGCGTTTTGCGGGAAGCCGGCATTCCTTTTGCCGGCGGCGCCTTGGGCTATTTTGCGTATGATCTGGGGCGTAGCATAGAGCGTTTACCCGCACTGGCGGCACAAGATACCCCCGTTCCTGACATGCTGGTGGGTATTTACGATTGGGCCATTATTGTTGACCACCACCAGCAGCGCGCCCAACTGGTGTCATTGACCCGTTTCAAGACGGTTACCGACATTCACACCCTGCATCAGCAACTGCTGGCAACGGCGACACCCGAAGCGGGAGAGCGGTTTGCCGTGACCGGCACGCTTCAGCACAATCTGAGTCCGGCTGGATATGCACAGGCATTTGCCCGTGTCAAAGACTACATCACGGCAGGCGATTGCTACCAGATCAATCTGGCACAGCGCTTGAGTGTGCAGGTGTCTGGCGATAGCTGGCAGGCCTATGAGGTGTTTCGCCAGTTCAGTCGTGCACCGTTTATGGCTTATTTGCAGGTGGATGATGGGCAGGGCCAGTCGTTTGAGGTATTGTCCATGTCGCCTGAACGTTTCTTGCAGGTGCGCGAAGGCATAGTGGAAACCCGCCCGATCAAAGGCACGCGCCCTCGTCATGCGGATCCTGTGCAGGATGCAATGGTGGCAGAAGGCCTGGCCGCCAGCAGCAAGGACCGTGCAGAGAACCTGATGATTGTCGATCTGTTACGCAATGACATCGGCAAGGTCTGCGAGATTGGTTCGATCAAGGTGGATGCCTTGTTCCGCCTGCAGCGTTTTACCAACGTACACCACCTGGTCAGCATTATCCGGGGTCGGCTGGCCGCTGGCTATCATGCGCTGGATCTGTTGCGAGGATGCTTCCCAGGCGGCTCGATTACGGGTGCGCCCAAGTTACGCGCCATGGAAATTATTGAGGCGCTGGAGCCGCATCGTCGCCATGTCTATTGCGGCAGCATAGGCTATATTGGCTTTGATGGTAGCATGGATACCAATATTGCCATTCGGACTGCCGTCATTTATCGCCAGCAGATGACTTTTTATGCCGGTGGCGGGGTGGTTGCCGATTCGGATTGTGACAAGGAATATCAGGAAACGCTGGACAAGGCCTCTCAATTTATACGCTTGGTACAGCACTTTCAAACGCAATCTCACGACAGGGGATCATAACAATGTGGGTCATCAAGCTGGGGGGCAGTGTGACGCGGCACAGCAGTTTGACGCAATGGTTGCAACTGGTTGCCCGCTGGGGAGATGGCAAAGTCATTGTGGTGCCAGGTGGAGGACTGTATGCAGATGCCGTGCGTGATTTTCAGCGCATGCGCGAGGCGTTTCCTGATGGCTACGTGGATGAGGCAAACGCGCATGCCCTGGCGATTTACGCCATGGATCAAATGGCACGCAGCTTTGTGGCCATGGTGCCTGAACTGGTACTGGTCCGTAACCCCCTCGAAATCGCCGAGCGTGGCTGGCAACACCGGGGGTTGGTCTGGTTACCAAGCGAGATGGCACTGAATCCTGATGAGTGGGCACAGAGCGGCTTGCCTGAAACCTGGGAAGTGACTTCTGACACGCTGGCGGCATGGTTGGCACAGCAGCTTGAGGCTGAACACTTGTTGCTGGTTAAATCAGATGCGCGTGTTGTTGAAGGGCGTGGAACCTATGCATTATCGGAATTGCAAACGCAGGGTATTGTTGACACAGGTATTTCACAGATGCTTAACAGTGCCCCTTATGGCAGCTGGGTGATGCACCAGACACAGTTTCATTTTTTTAATCAGGGCTTTACAGCAGACCGGCTTTCAGGCCGTATCCATACCTAGCGTTAGCGATGGGACAGGCGAAATTACTGCAAAGATTCTGTTCTTTTGAATTTGCCAAAATGCAGCATGATGGTAGGCAGAATCAGCAAGTTGAGAATGGTGGAAGAGATCAACCCGCCTACAATAATAGTCGCCATCGGCCCTTCAATTTCACGTCCGGGTTCACCACTGCCTAATGCAAGTGGCAATAGTCCCAGCGCTGTTACCAGTGCGGTCATCAGCACGGATGGCAGGCGCTCGGATGCGCCCCGTATGCAGGTGTCCAGATTCCACTCGCAGCCTTCTTCATCAATCAGGTGCTGAAAGTGCGAGACCATCATGATCGAGTTGCGCAATGTAATACCGAACAAGGTCACAAAGCCGACTAATGAGCCGACAGAAAGCCAGCCACCTGTAAAAAATGCGGCAATGACACCACCAATCAAGGCAAAGGGCAGGTTGGCAAACGTGAGCAGCAGGTTGCGCAAGCGGCCAAATGCAATGTAGAGCATGAGGAAAATCGCAACAGCAGCGACCAGCGCATGCACAATCAGGTCTTCACGGGATTGCGCATTGGCTTCGGCCTCTCCACTAAACTCCATATAATTTCCTGAGTAGAGTTTGACTTCCCGGTGCAGGGTGCTTTTGATTTCCTCGATCGCCAGTGCCTGGTCCCTGCCGCCAATATTGGCTGTCACGGTCTGGATGCGCTTGGCGCCGGCATGCAGAATTTTTGAGCGTCCGTTTTCCTGTCCAATATAAGCTACATCAGATAGCTTCAGCATTTGTCCTTCAGCGTTGAAAATGGGAATATTGCGCATGTCACCAATGTCATCGCGCGTATCATCATTCAATAAAACACTCAGTCCAATCGAGCGGTTGCCCATGTAAATGTGATTCACAGGTACACCTTCATAGCAGGCGCGAATCGTATCCAGCACATCCATCGGTTGCAGGCCCCACAGTGCCAGCTTTTCCTGTTTCAGGCGAATCACAATCTCGGGGGTGCCAGGGGGCGATTGCACCATGACATCCTTGACACCTTTGATGCCCTGTATCGTGTGTGCTACTTTCTGGGCGTCCCGATCCAGGGCATCCAGATCCTGACCATAAATATTGATGACCAATCCCGCAGCATAGCCTGAAATGGTTTCCTCTATGCGTTCTGTCAGAAATGTGTTGATGGCAAAATTGGCGCCGACAAACCCTGTTTCAGCCTTATTGTCATCGTCATTATCGACGAGCTCGCCTGAGAGTTCTTCGCGGATATTATTTAGAATGCGGTCTTGCTCCTTGCCTGAGCGGGTGCCGGTTTCAATTTCAAATTCACTGTAGTGTGTGCCAAAGGTATCAGCCGCATTGGGTGCGCGCCCCACCCATTGCGTGACTGTTTTAACACCGGGAATTTCAGCAAGTATTTTGGTGACAGTGCTGCCGAGTCGTAAGGATTCGGTTTCCGAGGTACCGGGAACAGTTGTCATGTGCATAATAAAATGGCCTTCATGTAGCGCCGGGATAAACTGGCTTCTTAATAAGGGAAGCACGCCCAGACCTAACGCAATCGCGACAAAACTTGCAATCAGCACTGCTTTGTAATGCCGCTCAATGCGCTGCAAACCAGCAATATAGCGTTGCTTTAACCAATGAATGACAGGCGCTTCCTGATTGGTCAGGTTGGCGCGCCCCAGCAACAGGTAGCACAAGGCTGGGGTTAAGGTCAGGGCTACGACCAGTGAGGCCATAATGGCTGTGATATACGCATAACCCAGTGGCGCAAACAGCTTGCCAGCCACGCCGGATAAAGTCAGTAGTGGTAAAAATACCAGGGCAACAATGATGGTGGCATACACGACTGAACTGCGCACTTCCATGGAGGCTTCGAACACGACCTGTGCGACATTGCGTGGCGCTGCAAGCAACCGATTTTCACGCAGGCGGCGAAAAATGTTTTCAGTATCAATGATCGCGTCATCCACCACTTCGCCTAAGGCAATCGCAAGCCCGCCCAATACCATAATATTCAGACCTATGCCGAACTTGTGCAGTACCACGATGGCGGTGAGCAGTGACAGTGGAATTGCCGTGGCCGAAATGACCGCTGTGCGCAGGTTAAATAAAAATACAAACAATATCGAGATGACCAATACGGAGCCGATTAAGATATCCGTTTGCACGCCGTCAATCGCAGTTTCGATAAAGTTGGCTGGCCTGAACAAGCCTTCATGCAAGGTGACTTGTTGTTGTGTCAGACTGGGCTTGATCGCCGTCAGCGCCTGTTCCAGCGCTTTTGTCACCCCATGGGTATTCGCACCAAACTGCCCTTGTACCGAGAGGTATATACCGACCTCTCCGTTGATTGCGGCGGCACTGATGGACGGGGCCGGGCCTTCTGCCACTTGCGCGACATCAGCAATACGAATGGTGCGTCCAAGCTTGCGCACAAGCGTGACATTGGCCAGTTGCTGCGGGCTGGTGGTTTGTCCCTGACTGTTTAAAATAATACGCTGGTTATCGTTTTGGATGTAGCCAGCACCGCTCACGCCGGTGGCGCGTCTGGCGGCATTGACGACATCCTGTACGTTAAGCTGATACAGCATCAGTTTGCGCGGGTCAATTTTGATCTGGAACTGGCGGACTTCTCCGCCAAATACATTCACATCTGCCACACCGGGGATCGCTAACAAATGCGGCGTGATCGTCCAGTCCACAATCGTGCGCAATTGCATCAGGCTGAGTGTTTTGGACGTGACGCCTAAACCCAATACCGTGCTGGCGGAAGAGGTGAGTGGGGTGATATTCGGGGTGATGCCGACCGGTAACAGATTGCCAACCGTGTTCAGGTGTTCTGCAATAATCTGCCGGTTACGATAGACGTCTGTCTGGTCGTTAAAAATGACGGTGACGATGGAGAGTCCGGGGATCGATTGCGAGCGTAAACTTTTGATCCCAATCGCGCCGGCAATACTGTTCTCAATGGGTTGCGTGACCAGTTTCTCAACCAGACTTGCCGACAGCCCGGCAGATTCTGTCTGAATCACTACCTGCGCTGGCGAAAACTCCGGAAACACATCCAGATTAGACTGGGTCAGGCTGTACCCGCCATACAGAATGATCAATAACGCGAGGCCGATGATGACGCCATAAAAACGAATCGCAAATTTTACGAGTGAAGTCATCATGAGGCGGTGGTCACTAGAATGAGGTGGGTTAGTCGTCGTTTTCGTTTTTAATCAAAAACTTAAACTCTTCGGAAAGGAGTAGCTGGGCCCCGCGCGTAACGACTTCAGCGCCGGCTGGCAGGCTGGTGTCAAACCAGCCTTCGTCAAGCTCGGTATCCATGGCCACTGGTTTGCGTAAAAAAGTATCAGGCTTGGTCTTGACGTAAACCCAGGCCAGGCCTGCATGCCATACAATGGCCTGATTAGGCACCATCACCCCGTGTTGCATGGCCGATGAAGATTGTGCCGGGACGACATTGACCCGCATGCCTATGCGTAAATAATCTGCAGGTGCACTGTAAAAATAGGTTTTGCCTATGTTGCTGATATCGCTTTGTATGGATTGCGAAACATACTCTGCCTGAATGGGTTTGACATGGTCATGGATAGGCGTGATATTAATGTACGAGTGCTGGTCAGGATCCTTAAAGTTAAGTGGAAAACTGACCTGCACCAGTACTTTCTTTTGCAAAAGAAGATCATGCAAGTCACTGGCAGTGGATTGCCGGGTGATTAACGCCGCCAACGGTTTGCCCCATTGCGCGACGATTGTGTCATTCAATGCCTGCAACTGGCTTTGCGTTGCGCGGATTTGGGTCTGGTCATTGATGACCAATGCCTGTGCTTCCTGTACGGCTTTATCGGATACATTTTTATCATCTTCATTCAGCTGTTTGTAACGTTGATATTGCAACTGGTGGTTAGGCAATACACTTTCAGCAACGGCCAGTTGTGCTTTTAACAGCTGGTATTGACTGTTGAAATCAATCAGGGTCTGTATGGAAACAACCGTGCCCAGTGCCTTGATGTTGCCATGATAGGCGTAGGCTTGTAGCGGCTGTACGCTGATCCCGCTGTTTTTCTGGGCCGCCTGCGAAAGCTGCACCATTTGCAAGCCATTCTGCTGCACAACGTGGGAGTAGCCTGCAATACCTTCATCTTCCTCAGACTGTAAAGACTCGTACTCATCCCTGCCATAGAATATGACAATCCAGAACAGGCCAATAATTAATAAAGCCTGCCCCCCTATAATCCAGAGTGCTTTTTTACTCATGGTGTTGGCACCTCTTTTTTGCGGTTGGATAATGCACTGGTACTGGCTGATAACAAGAGTGGTTTTTGCATGACATTCTCCACTTCCTGCAACATGCGCAGCACACTTGCCTGCTGCGATACCAGACGCTGTTGCGCCGAGTAAAACTGTATTTCAGCCTGCAAATATTCGGTTTTATCAATCAATCCACGCCGCCACTGATTTTCCAGTTGCTGCTTACGCTGCGCCTGCTGCTCAAATTCACGCGTGATGGTAATCAGCAATGTAGTTGCATCATGAAATTTCAGGTATGCCTGTTCTGAAAGTTGAATGACGTGATGCTGCAATGCATAAAAGCGTGTGGCTTCGTTCTGGCGCACTTGCTCGGCATGTGCCCACAGGTCAGACGAGCGGTTGAGCAGGTTAAGCATGCTGCCAATGCCCAGCGACCATATTTTATCGCCATATTCATAGAGTATGCCTGGGTTTAAAGACAAGTCCGGGTAGCGTTTGGCCATTTCCAGTTTTAATTGCGACTCCGCTTTGGCATATTGCGCCAATCCGCGCTGAATATCCATGCGGTTGGTCAACGCATAGTGCTGGATGGTTTGTGCGTCTTTGTACTGCTGTTGATTGTCCAGACGCACTTTTAATAATTGCGAGAGGTTGATCGGGACAATCTGCAGGGCAGGGGATGGCTGATTTGTCAGGCCTGCGTCATGCGTAATTTTTTGTTCGGTTTGTTTGATTTGTGTATTAAGCTGCTGTAGCTGCCAGCGTGATTGATCATGCTGCAGTTTGATCGGCAATACGTCAGATTTTCCGGCAATTCCCACATCCAGCCGCTTCTGGTAGGCCTTAAGAAGGTTTTCTTGCGCCATATTCAGCCTGGAAAGGCTCCATTGCATGGCACGCTGTTCGGACAAGGTGATCAGGTCCAGGCTGAGTTGCTGTCGCAGAGACCATGCGGTCTCGGCGATCAGGATTTTAGCAATATCTGCTTGGTATTGAGCGATTTCAATATTAATCTGGCGTTTGCTGGCAGTAATGACTGGAATATCCACCTGCAATCCATATGACCACGGGTTGATATCTCCGTTGGCGCGGTTACTGTGCGCCAGCTGCCCATTGAGCCCCACCTGCGGTCTCAGTCCCGCGCTGGTAATCCCTGCAAGGGCAACGGCATAATCAGATTTCGCAACTTTGAGTGCGGGGTGAAAGTACAGTGCTGACAATGTCAGGTAGTCTAAATCCCACGACTGGACAGGCCAACTGGCCTGCGGGTAAGCGTCCTGTAAAAACTGCCTGAATCCCTCTTGACTGGGGGCCGCCTGCGTTATGCGGTCGACATTTTGCTGTTGCTGGATAGGGTGGGGCAAGTAAGCACTGCAGGCCGATAACAATAAGGTGAGTACACAGGTTGTATATCGCATGTGGCTGTTGCATGAGTCCATCTGCAAATCACAGAAAATCAGGCAAGCATGACGGGTGTTGGGTTATTCGACAATTGTTGCGTGCACGGCGTCCAGTGCATCTTGCAACAACTCTTCAGGTAATTGATTAATTGTCGTTGCCAGCAAATCCGCAGCTTCCACCGTGCGAATAGGCAAGTCTGCCGAATTTAATTCTGCAATCAGTCCAGCGGCAACCCCTGTGATTTTCAGCAGAATTTCGCGTTCTCTCATCAGTAGTTCCAGCTCTGCCCTGAGCATGTTATCTTCGGCTGTATGTATTTGTTGTCCCATGATTTCATATTGTTTGTTGCTTAGCCATGCATCTTGCAGTTGAAAGCGAAGCTTGTCAATGTGATCAGTACTGTTTGTGAGTAAACATCAAATTGCGTTATAATAAGCGTCTGTTCTCGATATCGATCAGATATTGATGTTAGCGAAAGTGGCGGAATTGGTAGACGCACTGGATTTAGGTTCCAGCGCCGCGAGGCGTGAGAGTTCGAGTCTCTCCTTTCGCACCAGCAAGTGCTGGTGTGAATCTTCAGATTCAAGATTGACGTTGCATGATTGGGCTTCCCCCGGCGGGAAGCCTTTATTATTTCTGGATTTATTTTTGAACAACTGGCTACTTTATTCAGTAGCAGAATTGAGGAAAAATGAAGATTGTACAAACCCCTGATGCACCCGCTGCGATTGGCCCTTATGCGCAAGGCGTTGTGGTTGGAAATATATTGTATACCTCTGGTCAGATAGCATTGCGCCCTGATGGCACGCTGAATGACGGGGATATCGTGACGCAGACGCAACAAGTGCTGGCTAATTTACAGGCCATTATTGAGGTGGCAGGTGCCACGCTGCAGCAAGTGGTGAAAACCACGGTTTTTTTGAAGAATCTGGATGACTTTGTCGCAATGAATCAGGTGTATGGTGAAGCGTTTGGTAATCATACCCCGGCGAGATCCACGGTTCAGGTGGCCAAGCTGCCACGCGATGTACTGGTGGAAATTGAGGCAATTGTCGCTTTAAATTAAACCTTATGACGCCAGCGGACTGGTTGAATGTTGGCGAAGTTTAATGACATCACTCACAATCTGTCAGTGAAACCCTTGTACGCATGCTGCTTGTGCAGTCTAAAGTTTATTTCAATTAAGACTTGTGTTATATTTTCATGCTCTTTTTTCATAATTTGATCTGCGTTTTAGAGGGTAAAGTGTGGACAGGTTATGTTAGGTAATAACTTTATGGCATGTGCAGCATGCCCATCATCATAACCCATCGTTGCTCGCAACGATTTTTACAGGAAGTGCAGCATGGCAGCAGTATCTGTTGAAACAGTCAGCAATTTGGAACGTCGTATGACAATCAAAGTCCCTTTGGCCCCCTTGGAAGGTCAAATCAGACAACGGTTGCAACACATTTCGCGTACAGCCAAATTTTCAGGGTTCCGTCCTGGTAAAGCGCCAATCGGTTTGGTCAACCAGCATTATGGTGATCAGGTGCGTGACGAGATTTATTCCAAAGCGGTGGAAACCAGTTTTGGTGAGGCTGTGGAACAGAACAAGCTGCGCGTGGCAGGCTTTCCAAATATTGAACACTTACCCTTTGAGGATGCTGCTGAAGAATTCGAGTATGTAGCGACTTTCGAGATTTTCCCGGAAGTGGCTGTCGGCGATTTGAGCAAGGCAAAAATCGAGCGTCCAACACTGGATGTAGGGGATGCGGACGTTGAAAAAACACTGGATGTACTGGTCAAGCAGCGTGTCAGCTATGAGCCGGTGAAGCGGATGTCGAAAAAAGGTGACCGTATCAACATCACATTGACTGCCTCTATGGATGGACAGCAAGTTGAAAGTACTGGTGACCGTGGCATTGATTTGGTGATTGGTGAGCCTGGCCGTGTCAAGGAATTTGATGATGCCTTGATTGGTGGCAAAGCTGGTACTGAAAAAACATTTGATATTGCTTATCCTGCCGATCACAATCCGGCCCAATTGGCTGGTAAAACAGTGTCTTACGCAGTGAAGTTTATCTCTGTTTCGCAGCCGGTATATCCCGAAGTGGATGCCGAGTTTGCCAAGAGCCTGGGTGTAGAGGATGGTAATCTGGACACCATGAAAGCTGAAATTAAACAAAGTCTGGTGCAAGAAGTAGACAAGCGCATCAAAGCCCGTGTTAAAGAAGCGGTATTTCTCGCCCTGGTGGCCGAAAGCAGTTTTGAGTTACCTAAAGCGATTGTCTCTGCAGAAACGAATCGCCTGATGCAAGCTGCTGCACAAAACCTGCAGCAGCGTGGTATGGATCCCAATGCGATTCAGCTGGAGCCTTCCATGTTTGAAGAGCAGGCACAACGTAATGCCAAGCTGCGCCTGATTTTGACGGAAATTGTGAACAGTCATAACTTGCAAGCCGATGCAGACCAGGTGCGTGCAATGGTGGATACATTTGCGCAAAGCTTTGAACAGCCTGAGCAACTGGTGAACTGGTATTATGCAGATGTGAAACGTCTGGATGAGCCTGCAGCACTGGCTACCGAAGAGAATGTGGTGAACTGGGTGTTGGAAAAGGCCAAAGTGACCGACAAGAAAATTAAATTTGATGAATTGATGGCAGGTGTTTAAACCATGAACTATATGAACGCAAGCGAGCACATGATGCAACAACGGATGGAACCGCAAGGACTGGGGTATATCCCCATGGTGATTGAGCAAAGTGGCAGAGGCGAGCGTTCATATGACATCTATTCGCGCTTGCTGAAAGAGCGTGTGATTTTCCTGGTGGGGCCGGTCAATGATATGACCGCCAACCTGGTGGTTGCACAACTGCTGTTTCTGGAAGCAGAAAATCCTGACAAAGATATTTCCCTCTACATCAACTCACCAGGCGGGTCAGTCACCGCCGGGATGTCGATTTATGACACCATGCAGTTTATCAAGCCGGATGTCAGTACCTTGTGTATTGGTCAGGCAGCCAGCATGGGAGCCTTTTTGCTGACGGCAGGTGCCAAAGGAAAACGGTTCTGTTTGCCGAATTCCCGTGTCATGATTCACCAGCCATTAGGTGGTTTCCAAGGCCAGGCATCGGATATCGAAATCCATGCCAAAGAAATTTTGTATTTAAAAGATAAATTGAACGGGATGATGGCGCATCATACCGGTCGAAGTATTGAAACCATTGCCAACGATACCGATCGTGACAATTTTATGAGTGCTGACGCTGCCAAGGCTTATGGCCTGGTAGATGAGGTAGTTGCTGCGCGAAAAACTGTTTAATCAGTTGACAGGCGCATAGCAGAGGAAAATCATGGCAAACAAATCTGATAGCGAAAAGCTTCTTTATTGCTCATTTTGTGGCAAAAGCCAGCATGAAGTTAAAAAACTGATTGCGGGGCCTTCTGTATTTATCTGTGATGAATGCGTGGATTTGTGCAATGACATTATTCGCGAAGAAATCCAGAACCTGAATGAGATCAAGTCGGCTGATAAAAAACTGCCGACACCGCAAGAAATCTGTTCCATTCTTGATCAGTATGTCATTGGGCAAATACAAGCCAAGAAAAATCTGTCAGTGGCTGTTTACAATCACTACAAGCGCTTGGGTTACAACCCTCTGGCTGAAGGTGGTCAAACCAGCAAAGACGATGTCGAAGTGCAAAAAAGCAATATTCTGCTGATTGGGCCGACCGGCTCCGGCAAAACCTTGCTTGCACAAACGCTGGCGCGCTTGCTGGATGTTCCATTTGTGATGGCCGACGCCACGACCCTGACTGAAGCGGGTTATGTGGGTGAGGATGTCGAGAACATCATGCAGAAGCTGCTGCAGAAATGTGATTATGATGTCGAAAAAGCGCAGCGCGGTATTGTGTATATTGATGAAGTCGACAAGATTTCCCGTAAATCTGACAATCCGTCCATCACGCGTGACGTTTCCGGCGAAGGTGTCCAGCAGGCTCTGTTGAAACTGATTGAAGGCACGATTGCTTCTGTACCGCCACAAGGTGGTCGCAAACATCCTAACCAGGAGTTTGTCCAGTTAGATACCACCAATATCCTGTTTATCTGTGGTGGTGCGTTTGATGGTCTGGAAAAAGTGATTCGCCATCGCTCTGAGAAGGGCGGTATCGGTTTTGGTGCCGAAGTCAAGAGCAAGGAAGATGTACGTGCGGTAGGTGAGGTCTTGCGTGAAGTTGAGCCCGAAGATCTGATCAAATTTGGTTTGATTCCGGAGTTCATTGGTCGTTTACCAGTGGTCGCTACGCTGGAGTCATTAGACGAAGCCGCCTTGATGACCATTTTGATTGAACCAAAAAATGCGTTAACCAAGCAGTATATGAAGCTGTTCAAAATGGAAGGAGTCGAGCTTGAGTTCGAAGACTCCGCTTTGCGCCTGATTGCCAAAAAAGCATTGGAACGCAAAACGGGTGCGCGCGGCTTACGCTCCATATTGGAACACTCGCTGCTTGACCTGATGTATGAATTGCCATCGATGCAGGGCTTGTCTAAAGTCATTGTCGACGCTGGTGCCATTGAACATACATCAGAACCTGTCCTGATTTATCAGGATGCACAAAAACGCGTCGAAAACGCGCATTAAATCCATCTTGCAATAGCCGTCCGGCTATTGCAAGATAACATCTATGCCAAATAGATGTCTGATCTCTTGAATTCCCAAAGAATGTTCCCATCTATCATCAAAGGCTGTGCCCTTTGACACTTTTAGAAAGAAGCTATGACAGAACAAACTTTGCTTGAGGGCGATGCGCCTGAAACCCAACTCATTCCTTTGTTGCCGTTGCGTGATGTCGTGGTCTATCCGCATTTGGTCATTCCGCTGTTTGTGGGGCGAACCAAGTCGGTGAAAGCACTGGAGCGAGCTTCTGAAGGGGATAAGAAGATTTTGCTGGTGGCACAGAAGTCTGCCAACAAAGATGATCCCGTGGCTGAAGACTTATATGAAATCGGTACACTGGCGACAGTCCTGCAAATGCTCAAGCTGCCAGATGGCACAGTGAAGGTGCTGGTCGAAGGCCTGCATCGCGTACGTGTGACCGATTTTATCGAGACAGATGATTGCTTCCTGGCCCGTGGTGCAGAGGTCGAGCAGACTGACCAGCACGACAGTGAGGCCGAGGCTTTAATGCGGACGGTCATGACGCAGTTTGACCAGTACGTCAAACTCAATAAGAAAATTCCTCCTGAAATTTTAACTTCGTTAGCGACAATTAACGAACCCGGCCGCCTGGCTGACACCATCTCTGCCCATTTGACATTGAAGCTGGAAGAGAAGCAAAAGGTGCTAGAAATGCTCAGTGTGGTTGAGCGTCTGGAGCATTTGCTGTTCCTGATGGAGTCTGAAATTGACATCTTGCAGGTTGAAAAACGTATCCGTGGCCGCGTTAAGCGTCAGATGGAGAAAAGCCAGCGTGAGTACTATCTGAATGAGCAGGTGAAGGCGATTCAGAAAGAATTGGGTGAGCAGGACGAAAACGCCGAGATGGAAGAGCTGGAGCAGCGTATTAAAAGTGCTGCCATGCCGAAAGATGCGCTTAACAAGGTCAATGCCGAGTTCAAAAAACTGAAGCTGATGTCGCCAATGTCGGCAGAAGCTTCTGTGGTGCGCAACTACATTGATACTTTGTTAAACTTGCCGTGGAAGAAGAAAACCAAGATCAGCAAGGACTTGAAAGCCGCAGAAGCCATCCTCGATGCTGATCACTATGGCCTCGATAAGGTCAAAGAGCGTATTGTTGAGTATCTCGCTGTGCAGCAGCGCGTAGGCAAGCTTAAAGCGCCAATTCTATGCTTGGTAGGTCCTCCGGGAGTGGGTAAAACGTCCTTAGGCCAAAGTATTGCGAAAGCAGTGAATCGCAAGTTCGTGCGTATGGCTTTAGGCGGCGTGCGTGACGAAGCCGAGATTCGTGGCCATCGCCGTACCTATATTGGTTCCATGCCTGGCAAAGTGTTGCAGAGCATGAGCAAGGCTGGCGTAAAAAATCCATTGTTCCTGCTCGATGAGGTCGACAAAATGGGGCAGGACATGCGTGGAGACCCTTCTTCAGCATTGTTGGAGGTATTGGATCCTGAGCAGAACCATACCTTTGCCGACCATTATGTTGAGGTTGATTATGACCTCAGTGATGTCATGTTTGTGGCTACTGCCAACAGCATGAATATCCCTGAGCCTTTGTTGGACCGCATGGAAATTATTCGTCTTGCAGGCTATACCGAAGATGAAAAAATCAATATTGCACAGCGTTATCTGCTGCCCAAGCAACTTAAGGCGCACGGATTAAAGTTGACCGAAATTTCTGTTGCTGAAACAGTGTTGCGTGACATTGTGCGCTATTACACGCGTGAGGCAGGGGTGCGTCGACTGGAACAGGAGATCGCCAAAATTTGCCGTAAAGCGGTTAAAGAATTGTTGCTTGCCAAAGACAAAACAAAAACTGTCAAGAAAATCAATGTCAACAGTAAAAACCTAGAGCAATATCTGGGTGTCAAGCGCTACGATTTTGGTGTGGCTGCTAAAGACAACCAGGTGGGACAGGTCACAGGCCTCGCATGGACCTCTGTTGGCGGTGAATTGCTGACGATAGAAACCGTTATTTTGCCGGGTAAAGGCAAGACAATCACGACCGGCAAGCTCGGTGATGTGATGCAGGAGTCGGTCACCGCTGCCATGAGTGTGGTACGCAGCCGCGCTGAAGGGCTGGGTATCAGCAATGATTTCTATGAAAAGAAAGACATTCACATTCACTTGCCAGAAGGTGCAACACCGAAAGATGGTCCGAGTGCCGGCATTGCGTTAACGACAGCCATTGTGTCAGTGCTCACAGGGATTCCCGCACGTGCTGATGTAGCGATGACAGGTGAAATTACCCTGCGTGGTGAAGTTTTACCTATTGGGGGGTTAAAAGAGAAGCTGTTGGCAGCCCATCGTGGCGGCATTAAAACTGTTTTGATCCCTTCGGCCAATGAAAAGGATTTGGTTGAAATTCCAGCCAATATCAAAAAAGATCTCGATATTCATTGCGTCAAATGGATTGATCAGGTACTGGATTTGGCACTTGAAAGTGCACCGCAACCGCTCGCAGTGGCTGCGCCAGGCGTCGAACTGGTGACTTCTGGTGAGGGGAATTCCGAGCAGGCAGTGACGCATTAGATAAAAACATGCGAATTATTGTCAAATCGCTGGATTAGGCTTGACAGCCCGTTTTAGGGCTTGATATAAAGGCAATACAGGATGTACCTGTTTTTTTAACTAGATATAGGGGAAACACGTGAATAAATCAGAATTGATAGATCATATTGCAAATGCAGCTGGTATTTCAAAAGCCGCTGCAGCTCGTGCGCTTGATGCTACGACTGAAGCTATTGGTGGCGCACTGAAAAAAGGTGATATGGTAACTTTGATTGGTTTTGGTACATTCTATGTAGGTGAGCGTTCAGCACGTTCCGGCCGTAACCCACGTACCGGTGCAACGATTAACATTAAAGCTGCTAAATCTCCTAAATTTAGGGCTGGTAAAGGCCTTAAAGATGCTGTAAACTAGCGGTCTTTGGTTGAGCAGGAACATCCGCTCAACCTGATCACGAAGTTGCAATAATAGTATGTTGATTATTGTTACGGGTGCTTAGCTCAGTTGGTAGAGCGTCGCCCTTACAAGGCGAATGTCAGCGGTTCGACCCCGTTAGCACCCACCATAACAATACTTTCATATTTAAGAGTGCGAAGTTGGCGCTCTTATTTTTTTGAATAAAATGTACTTCATAAACTACATTAATTGACGGCACTAAGTATCAGTTGTTAATTCAAATAGTAGTTGAAATTATAAAAAATATCGTGTTATAATTTCAGCTTAACGATTACCGGGAGCGGTAGTTCAGTTGGTTAGAATACCGGCCTGTCACGCCGGGGGTCGCGGGTTCGAGTCCCGTCCGCTCCGCCAGATTAAAGCCCTGATTTATCAGGGCTTTTTCTTTTTTCGCCTTCATATTAAATGCCTTGTTTTTTGGTTTATATTCCAAATTTTGGAATATGGTTTGTACGCTAAGCGCTCAATCTCTGGACGAATGCGTGTATACGACTGATTTCCATTTCTTTATGGATAAGACAACGTGTCTATTTGAGTCTTTACGGTACGATTTCTCTTGTTGAACCCTGTACCCACGCATTTCTTGGAGTGTTTGCCTGATCTTTAAACTGCGCTAAGCTTTTATCTTTTCTTACATGCCTATTATCTGGGGAAAGTTGTATTGCCTGACAAGGTCTGGCAGCTGAAACCCGCTGATTTAGTTACGTTTGTGGTATATTGTGCCGTTGTCAAAAAATCAGGTAATGGAAACAGAAATATGTTGGAATCACTAAGAAAACATACTCAGGGGTGGATGGCAAAAGTTATTTTGGCCTTGATTACAATTCCTTTTGCTTTATTTGGAATTGATTCCTATCTCAACCAGGCTGGCGGTCAGGTTGCCGTTGCCAAAGTAGATGGGCAAAAAATTTCTCTGCAGGAGTATTCCAATGCAGTTGAAAATGCGCGTAACTATATGCAGTCGCAAGGTCAAAAAGTCGACAGCGCGCTGTTGGAAAGTCCGGCGTTCAAACAATCTGTACTTAATGGTATTATCACCCGCCGTGTGGTGGAGCGTGCCATGGCTGACTACCGCTTCAAAATTAGTGATGAACAGTTGAGCCAGCATATCTTGGGTATGCCGGAGTTTCAGGCGAACGGAAAGTTTTCAGAAGAAACCTATAATCAGCTACTTTCCCAAAATAAAATGACCCCAGCCAAATTTGAGCAGGGTGTGCGTAAGGATCTGGCCGTACAACAAGTGCGCGACGGATTGACCAATCTGGTATTCATGCCTAAAAAAGTGGCCGAGCAATCATTGATGTCTGAATTCGAGCAGCGTGAGGTGACGGTATTCGACATCAAGGCTGCAGACTTTATGAATCAGGTGGAGATCAAGCCAGAGCAGGTGCAGGCTTATTACAAACAGCATAAAAGCAAATTTATTGCGCCAGCTAAAGTCAAAATCCAGTTTGCATTATTATCGGCAGCAGGTTTAATGGGGCAGGTGGCTGTTTCAGATGCTGAAGTGAAGCAATACTACGACGAGAATGCAGCTAAATTTCAAGGTAATGAACAACGTCAGGCCAGTCACATTCTGATCGGCGTGAATGCAAATGCCACGCCGGAGGAAAAAGCTGCCGCCAAACAAAAAGCAGAAATGATTTTGCAACAGGCAAAGGCTAATCCCAAGAGCTTTGAGAAACTGGCGATTGAAAACTCTCAAGACACAGGCTCAGCCGCTAAAGGCGGCGATTTGGGTAGTTTTGGTCGCGGGGCAATGGTCAAGCCATTTGAGGAGGCTGCATTTTCAATGAAGGTGGGTGAAATCAGCAATCTTGTGGAGTCTGAGTTTGGTTATCACATTATTAAACTGACAGGTGTGACCGGTGAGTCGTCGGATTTTGATGCAGTAAAAACCAATATTAAAGCCGAGCTGATTTTCCAGAAAGCACAGGCTAAATATGCCGAGCTGGCAGATGATTTCGGTAATACTGTTTATGAACAGTCAGGTAGCCTGGATCCAGTTGCCAAGAAGTTTAATGTACAGGTGCAGACTTCACCGGACATGACCCGTGATGAGATTATCAAGTTTTTCAAGAGTGAGCGTTTTGCTAGCATGATCTTTTCTGATGAAGTCCTGAAAGAAAAGCGCAATACCGAGGCGGTTGAAGTTTCTGCCAATAATCTGGTGGCTGGCCGTGTGGTCTCTTACATCCCCGAGGCGCCACGAAATTTTGATGAGGTCAAAGGTGGCATAGAGGCGTTGCTCAAGTCTGAAGCAGCCTCGAAACTGGCCAAGCAAAAAGGAGAAGCGGTGCTGGCAGATTTGAAGGCGGGCAAGGCGGTTGATCCTGACTGGATTACGCCAGTGACTGTAGACCGTAAAAATGCGCAGGGCCTGCCTGATGCCGTGATGCGGAATGTGTTTAAAGTCAGCACGCATACGCTGCCTGCTTATTATGGCTTTAATGAGGACAACAAAGGCTACACGTTGCTTAAAGTCATTGCAGTGACGCAGAAGTTGAAAGAAGACCCGCAAATGGCTGATAAAGCTTACCGTGTTTACCAGTCAGCGTTGGGTGCAGAAATGTCTTATGCTTATGTTGCCTCACTCAAAGCCAAAAAAGAAATTCAGGTCAATCCAAAAGTACTGTTGTCAAACAATAACTGAAATTAATGTGAGACATGCAGAAAAAGGAGAGCATTGCTCTCCTTTTTTGTTTTTGCGCAATCTTCGCACAGTGATTATTTAAAGCCGTGTAACAACCGAGGATAACTACACTGCATGAGGTCAGCCAAGTTATCTGGTGAGCAGGTTTCAGAATATGTTGAGCGAGACCATGGTGATATAAAAAAGCCTGACTGTTGAAAAGTCAGGCTTTTTCATAAGCATGCTCAAATTAGTCGATTTGGCCTGCCGCTGTAATATTCATGCCGCCATCGACATAAGTAATCTCGCCAGTGATGCCTGAGGCCAGATCGCTGCACAAGAACGCTGCGGCATTACCCACTTCATCAATGGTGACGTTACGACGCAAGGCAGCATGTTTTTCGTTAAAGCCGATCATTTTGTCAAAATCTGCAATACCGGAGGCGGCCAGCGTTTTAATCGGGCCTGCAGACACCGCATTGACGCGGATGCCGCGTGGGCCAAGGCTTTGCGCCAGATAGCGCACATTTGCTTCCAGGCTGGCTTTGGCCACGCCCATGACATTGTAGTTAGGCATGGTGCGTTCTGCCCCTAGATAGCTCAGCGTCAGCAGGCTGCCGTTACGGCCTTGCATCATGGGGTAGGCGGCTTTGGCCATGGCAGAGAAACTGTAGGAGCTGATATCGTGCGCAATCCGGAAATACTCACGGTTAATGTTGTCCAGATAATCACCGTCCAGAGCGACTTTGGGGACAAAGGCGACAGAGTGCACGACGCCATCCAGACCATCCCAATGTTTGGCCAGATCAATAAATAATTGTTCGATTTGTGCATCTTCAGCGACATCACAAGGCAGTACCAATGTCGAGTCGAAGTCAGCAGCCAGGTCACGAACACGCTTCTCGTGTTTGTCGACCTGGTAAGTGAATGCCAGTTCGGCACCTTCACGCTTCATGGCGGCAGCAATGCCGTAAGCAATAGAACGGTTGCTGAGCAGGCCAGCGATCAGAATTTTTTTTCCAGCAAGAAATGCCATGCTTAATCCTATACGATGATTTCAGGTAATAGGGTTAACGCGAACTGCTTGACCTAGGGTCAAACAGTTCACGTAAACCTTCACCGAGCAGATTATACCCTAACACCGTGATTAATATGGCTAATCCGGGGAAGAGGGATAACCACCATGCGAACTGGATGTATTCCTTGCCATCGGTCAGGATATTGCCCCAGGAGGCTTGCGGGGCCTGTACGCCAAGGCCGAGAAAGCTTAAGCCTGATTCCAGCAGGACGGCACTGGCAATGCCGAGGACGACGCTGACCAATACCGGGGTCAGGCTGTTTGGCAGGCAGTGTTTGAAAATTACACGCCAGTCTTTGGCACCGAGTGCCGCTGAGGCCATGACAAATTCACGTTGGGTCAGGCTCAGAAACTCTGCCCTGACCAACCGTGTCACACCCATCCATGAAGTTAAGCCAATCACGATCATGACATTGGTGATTGATGGGCTTAAAAAAGCAATCACGGCAAGAATGAGAAAGAAGCTGGGGATGGAGAGCATGATGTCTACCAGTCGCATAATGACAGTATCTACCCAGCCACGGTAATAGCCGGCTACAGCGCCAAGAATGACGCCGATGACGGTGGAAATGCCGACTGCCACCAGCCCGACCAGTAAGGAAATACGACCACCGAATAACATGCGGCTCCACACATCACGACCAAGACCATCGGTGCCCATCCAGTGATGGGCAGAGGGAGGGAGCAGAATGTCTTTGACCTGAATGGCATCAGGGTCGTAAGGCGCCAGCCAGGGGGCGAGCAGTGCCAGGACGAGCATCAGGCTGATCAACACAAATCCTGTGAAGGCAAGCGGGTTTGAAAGAAGTCGTTTCATATTGAATGGCCTGTGGTTTATGCAGGCATGACTCCTTTGCGCAAGCGTGGGTCTGCCATTGCATAAGCTACATCAGCCAGCAGGTTGCCTACCAGCGTCAGTGCAGAACCAATGGTCAATATGCCCATGACGACGGGGAAGTCACGCATCATGACGGCTTCATAAAACAGCTTGCCCATTCCAGGGATCGCGAAAATGGTTTCGGCAATGACCGAGCCGCCAATCAGCCCCGGAATCGACAATCCAACCAGCGTAATCAAGGGGAGCAGTGCGTTGCGCAGAGCATGGCGGTACACCACCAGATGTTCGCTCAGGCCTTTTGCACGCGCAGTCATCACATAATCTTGCCCCAGTACATCCAGCATGCCATTTTTCACAAACAGGGTCACACTGGCGAGGCCTGTCACGGCAGGAATCAACACCGGCATAACCAGGTGCATGCCAAGGTCTTTGAACTTACCCCAAGCATCCAGTTGATCATAGCTCAGGCTGTGCAAGCCGGAAATGGGGAACCAGGGATGCAAGACCCCCAGCCAGTACATGACCAGTAAAGACAGCCAGAAACCGGGAATCGAAAAACCGATAAAATTAAACAGCGTAATTGTCCGGTCTTGCCACTGATGGTTGCGCCGTGCGGCCAGTACGCCGAGCGGGATGGCGAGTGACAATGTGATGATCAGGCCCAGCATGTTCATGAGCAAGGTGACAGGCAGTGCTTCCTGGATCATGCCATTGGTGCGATTGCCGTCTTTATCGGTTTCTGCCCAGAACACCGGTTTCTGGTGGCTGGCAAACGAATGGCCAAAGTCCAGATGTACCATGCGTTCGAGCCACAAGCCGTATTGCACGATAACGGGTTTATCCAGATGATACATTTCACGTAGTTTTTGCCGGGATTCTTCAGAGGATTTTGGATCAAATGCGGCTTCTGTGCTGGTAATGTCACCAGGCGCCAGGTGCATGATAAAGAACGAAATCAGACTGATGCCGATCAGCATCGGTATCATCCACATGACACGTTTTAGCAGATAGCGAAACATGATTTAGTTGGCCTGCATTTCTGTACGCCGCAATGGAGAGGGAATGTACCATTTTTGCGAATCATAACCCACCCCTGCCGCGGGGACTGGCTGCATAATGCCTTGTACACGTTTGTGAATGGCTGTCAGCCCATAGCCTGCCGAGAGGTAGACAATCGGGCTGTCGTTATACAGCTTTTCAGCCAATGCATGGTAGATGTGCATGCGCTTTTCCTGATCAAATTCAACCCGTCCCTGTTCCAGCAATTGATCCACTTCTGCATTGTGGTAGCCAATAAAGTTGAATTGTCCTGGCTTTTGCTGGCTGGAGTGCCAGATATTATACTGGTCGGGATCCAGCCCTAATCCCCAGCCCATGACCACTGCGTCAAAATCACCGGTTTTAATAAAACGGGTAATCAGGCTGGCCCATTCAATACTGCGCACACGGATATCAATGCCCACATCTTTCAGTCTGCGCTGGATAATTACCACGGTTTTCTCACGCTCTTTATTGCCGTGATTGGTGAGTACCTCAAAAGAAAGCTTCTGGCCATTGCGTTCCACATAACCGTCACCGTCAGTATCGCGATACCCTGCCTCTGCCAGCAGCGCTTTGGCCTGCTGCGGATCGTAAGGGTAGGGTGTCAGTGCCGGATTGCTCCAGCGTGTACCCGGTTTGTAAGGCGAGGCAATCGGCACGCCCAGGCCCAAATATACGCCATCAATAATCTCCTGCTTGTCGATGGCCAGGTTGATCGCTTTGCGTACGCGCACATCATCAAACGGTTTGTGCTTGAGGTTGAAGCCAAGGTAGGTATAGCTGTTGCCTAATTCCTTGTATTGATTGAGTCTGGCTTGCAGCGCAGGACGCGACGGGATAATACGGGCATAAGTGATGGGGTCCATATTCATGCTGTCAATATTGTCCGCCATCAGTTCCAGAAATTGCGCAGCCGGGTCAGGGATAATCCGCTCAATCAGCCAGTCAATGTGCGGTTCGCCCAGTACGGCATGTGGATTTTTGACCAGTTTAAGATATTCACCATGACGCCACTCTTTAAGCTGGTAGTAATGGCTGCCGACAGGTTTTTGCGCAAAAGCCGTGGTATGCACATCCTGTCCTTGCAGCAGGTGCTTGGGCAAAATCTGTAGCCCCGCCCAGCTGTTCAGGGCTGGAGAGAAGGCTTGTGCATAATGCACAATAAAGGTGTGTGCATCGGGCGCTTCTGCCTGTGTGACCAACTGATAATCTGAAGCATAGGGGCTATGCGTCGTTTCATTGGTCACTAACTGCCAGGTAAACAGCACATCTGCACTGGTCAAGGTATGACCGTCGGCCCATTTCAGGCCTGGTTTCAAATGAAAGGTGATGGTTTTCTTGTCTGCAGAGACCTCCCAGCGCTCTGCCAATTCGCCAGCCAGATCCAGATTCTGGTCATATTGAAGCAGTGCGTTGAAAATATGGGCTGAAATGGCTGAGGAGGCTGATTCACCTGCCACCATTGAAATCAGGCTGCTTGGATCAGAAGGCATGGCACTGATCATGGTGCCTCCAGGCTGAGGAGGGTAGCTCTGGTTGAATGCCGGTGATACTGTTTCAGTGGGCTGGCTGCAGGCGGTTACTAGCAGGCAGATCAGGATCATCCGCGTATTTGGTGTACTCGCGCTGAAACGCCTGACGCCATCAGCAAGGTGTGACCAACAGGCAGAGGAGAGTGGCATAGGCAGTGTCCCGTACTTTAAGCGCAGTTCTATCGTTTGTGACGCGTACTGCTATGTGTGGTGCTGGACTTTTTACTGTGATGGCTGCTACTTGTTGCACGGCTACTTTTGTGACTGGAATGTGTTTTACCAGCCGTTTTGGAAGTGTTGCCTTTTACCTTTTTGCCGCTATGATGGCTACTCGATGAAGCCTCTCCTGACGATGACTGTTCAATGCGCAGTAACTGGCCTGCCGACAGGTGACGATTTTTCAGGTGGTTGGCTTGCATCATGTCTTTGATACTGACCCCGTAGCGTTTAGACAGTTTTGATAAGGTATCACCGTTTTTAACTTTATGCGTCATTATACTTCTGCCGGCCGATGTTTTTTCCATCGGTACTTCTACCGAGAGTTGCGCCATGGCTGCGACATCAATGGGTTGAGTGAGGTTGGAGTGTCCTTCCACGGGAACCAGCAATGGTCTGCGCACAATCAGATTCTTGTTCGGTTTGAGGTTGTTGGTTGCACTTAGTTCGTAAATGCTGACGCCGAATTTACCGGCAATACTGCCTAAACGCTCGCCCCGCTTAGGCAGGTAACTATGCCAGCTCGAAAGTGGTCTGTCGTAACGATTCAGGTTGTTGGTAAAATTATTGGCGGCCCACGTTGGCAGCAGCAACTTTTGATAGCTGTTTTCTGTGATCAGGACGGGCCGCTTGAAACCAGGGTTCAGAGCATTAAACTCTTCCATAGAGATGCCAGCTAGCTCTGCTGCCAGTTTGGCGTCGATTTTATTGGGCGCCTGGACGGTCGCAAAATAGGGACGATTGGGAATCTCGTTCAGGATTAAGCCGTATTGTTCAGGCCTGAAAATAATGTTTTTAATGGCTTGCAGTTTGGGCACATAGTTGCGGGTTTCGTCAGGCAATGAAAGGTGCTGGTAATCTGTCGGCAGGCCAAGCTTGCGGTTACGCTCAATCGCGCGTGCAACAGTTCCCTCACCGGCATTGTAGGCTGCGAGCGCCAGATCCCAGGCACCAAACATGGTATACAGCTTTTGTAGATAATTGAGTGCGGCCTGGGTGGCTGCAGTCACGTCTTTGCGCGAGTCTTTCCAGTAGTTTTGTTTCAGACCAAAATCTTTGCCTGTGGAAGGAATAAATTGCCAGATGCCGGAAGCCTTGCTGGTAGAAAGCGCTTTTGGGTTAAAACCGCTTTCAATCATGGGCAGCAGGGCAATTTCGGTGGGCATGCCGCGTTTTTCAACTTCTACGACAATATGGTAAAGATATTTTTTGCTGCGCTCCAGCATGCGCGAAACATAGTCTGGGCGCGATGCATACCATTGCTCATGTTTGTTGGTATATTCCGAATCAATATCGGGCATGCTAAAGCCATCCCGCACGCGGTCCCACAGACTTTCCTGCAATGTAAGGGAATCTTCGAACTGGTAGCCCGATACAAGGCCATCTGCGTCGGGTGCGCCATAGCTTTCGTCAAAGCTGCCATTATCGGTTGACAACGTGGCCGCTTCATAGGGCTCGGCAATGGCTTGGCCGGGAAACCATGAAAAGGCAATAGCACACAATAACCAACTTAAACGCATGACGGTATTAACAAATCCTGAGGCTTGTTGCAAGAAACGACAACAAGCTGCCGGGTTTCGAGCACTGATTGATAAAACGGGATGGCTTTTCAGCCGGTTCAACCACCCTGAGAGTGACGCAACGCACGTGGTCGTCTGCAGGAGGACACCATTCTACGTTAATTTTTTTCTCAGACAACCCTTGATTACCAATCATGCTGCATGCCAGACTGTCTGTTTTTGGCACTTTGCCTGCTGTGTTGATTTTCCTTGCAGGGAGAGTCACGCTGTCACAGCGCGCCTTGCCATCTCCACATGCTATATAAGCAGGGAATCCAGTTGCGGGCTTTCCCGTTTAAAAAGAATTTCTGCGTGTGCGCAGTTCGGTAAACAGTTCAAGCGGTGTTAAATGACTGAACGCGGGCAGCTTGACCAATTGCGTGCAGCGCAGAAAAGGGTTGGTGTTTTTTTCCTGTCCGACGGTCGTGGGCAAGGTTGGCAGCGCCTGCGCACGTAGCGCTGATGTACACGTTGCACGCTGCCTGAGCGCTTCATTATCAGGGTCTAACGTCAATGCAAACGCAATATTGTGTGCCGTATACTCATGCGCCGGATAGAGCAGGGTAGTCTCTGGCAGCGCGGCAATACGTTGCAGTGACTGGTACATCTGCGCTGGCGTGCCTTCAAACAAACGGCCACAGCCAGCGCCAAAAATCACATCGCCAGAAAACAGATGCTGGCCATCCACCAGATAGGCAATATGGTCAAGCGTATGACCGGGCAATCCCATGACTTGACAGTGCATTCCAGGCAGGGCGGGAAATGAAAGGTGTTCCCCTTCATGGACGCGGATATTATCGAGTGCGGCATAGGCGGCATGTGTATTGTCCGGCGCATATACCGGACAGTGCCAGTGTTCCTGCAATGCGGCAGCACCGCCGGTATGGTCTGCGTGATGGTGGGTAAGCAGAATGCCGACCAGCTGGCACTGGTATTGATGTAGTGCCTGTTCAACGACAGTGGCATCGCCAGGGTCAACCACCAGTGCGCATTGCGCCCGCCGTACCAGCCATAGATAGTTGTCGCTAAAAGCCGGTAAGGCGTTAATATGCAAACTTGTCGTTGTTTCGGTCATAGTGCATGATTGAAAAAATGCCCGCCCTTGTCAAGCAAGGGTTGAAGATTCAGAATGGATCGGTGTGTTGCTTTTGTGGGGTGTATTTTGCAAACGAACAGTTTAGCCAGCTTTGATGCGACCGCCTTGGGCCAATATATTGCACAGCGCGAGCTCGATGTCTACGCACAGTCTGTTACTGACGTGTTCGGATATCACGCCTTGCAGCTGGGCTGGCCGGGCTACGATTTGCTTGGCCAGTGCCGGATTCCTTACAAGCATTATCTGCAACCGGCCTTGCATGGTGACCGTACCTCTCTGATTTGTGAGAGCGAGTTTTTACCTTTTGCCGAAAATACGATCGATTTGATTTGTCTGCCCCATGTACTGGAGCAATGTCTGCAGCCACAGCAAACATTACGCGAGCTTTTTCGCGTATTGGTACCTGAAGGCACGCTGGTATTGACGGGGGTCAGCCCGGTCAGCCTGCTTGGCTTGCGGGCGCGCAGTGGTCAGTTCCGGCAAGACGGGCAGTTTCAGCGGCTGTTTACTGCATGGCGCATTCGGGACTGGCTGGGCGTGCTAGGGTTCGAAGTCGTGCAGAGTGGCTACCTGATGCATGCGTTTCCGGTGAATGACAGTGGCTGGCTGGCACGTCAGGCGGTATTGGAAAGGTGGGGTCCACGTAGCTGTGGCATGACAGGTGGCCTGTACTATGTTGTCGCCAAAAAACGCGTATACAATGTACGCGTCATTCGGCCGGACTGGAAAAAAACGCCTTTATCACAGGCATTGCAAGTCAGAAAAACCCGTTCCAGAGTGCAAAAACAGTTAAAATGCGCGGATGTCGACACAAGCTTGGATAGAAATATACGCTGATGGTGCCTGCAAGGGCAACCCTGGCGTAGGTGGATGGGGCGTCTGGTTAAAGGCGGGCCCACATGAAAAAACATTATGCGGTGGTGAGCTGATGACCACCAATAACCGTATGGAACTGATGGCGGTGATTCAGGGCTTGCAAGCCCTGAAAAAGCCTTCTAGTGTCAAGGTTTACACTGACTCCAGTTATGTACAAAAAGGCATGACAGAGTGGATCGCCGGCTGGAAAAGTAAACAGTGGCGTACCGCTGACAAAAAACCGGTGAAGAACGCTGACCTTTGGCAAACGCTGGATGCATTGGCCGCGCCGCATCAGATTGAGTGGATTTGGGTAAAAGGTCATGCCGGGCATGCCGGTAATGAAAAGGCGGATGCGCTGGCCAATCAGGGTGTGCTCTCCGTGACACAATCTTCAACTTTATAAACTGATCGCCATGAGACAAATTTTTCTCGATACCGAAACCACGGGCCTGTACCCTGATCAAGGGCACCGCATTATTGAAATCGCAGCGGTCGAGATTTTCAATCGCCGGCCGACCCAGCGCCATTTTCACGTTTACATCAACCCCGAACGTGAAATAGATGCCGGAGCCCAGGAAGTGCATGGCATCTCCCTGGAGTTCCTGCAAGACAAGCCCTTGTTCGGCCAGGTTGCGGAAGACTTTATCGGTTTTGTACAGGGTGCCGAACTCATTATCCACAATGCGCCCTTTGATGTCGGCTTTTTAAATATGGAGCTGAGTCGATTGGGCATGGAGCGCCTGGAGCATAGTGTCAGCAATATTGTAGACACCCTCAAAATGGCCAAGGAAGCACGGCCGGGCCAACGTAACAACCTCGATGCATTGTGCCGTCATTTCGGCATTGATAACTCCAAACGTACATTACACGGCGCTTTGCTGGATGCGGAGCTGTTGGCAGAAGTCTACATCGCCATGACGCGTGGTCAGGAAAGTCTATTGATGGAACTGTCTGGCGCTGAATCGCAAGTGTCGCAAGCCGCTTTGAATGTCGACTATACCGCACTCAAGCTGTTGATCGCCGATCAAGAGGAGCTTGCTGCCCACCATCAATACATCGATAGTCTGGCCAAGTCAGGCGCCAAGCCATGGTAATTCCAAATCATGGTAATTCAATGGCGTCTGCTTGACTTGTTTTGAATATCAATCAGCAGTATTGAAATTTTAAAAGCAGATTATGGTTTAGTTGCTATCAAAAGCATCGGTCCAGCTGTTAGGTGTTTCATACAAGCGTACGCGCACCAGTTTAAGCTGATTGCCAAAAGTATCCCGATATTGTGCCTTGAGTAATCTGAATGCCTCGGCAGCCATGTTTTCAGCAGTAGGAATGGTCGGAAATACCACGGTCTTGTGGTTGGGCAGGCTGTTTAAAAAATCCAGCACAGCGGTGTCATGCTTGAATACCAGAAATGCATGGTCCCAGCGGTCAACAATGGTTTCGCGCGCAATGCGTTTCACATCGGCAAAGTCCATTACCATTCCGTTTTCAGAAGCATGTTCTGCCTGAATGATCTCGCCAGAAAGCGTGATTTCAATCGCATAACGATGACCGTGCAGGTTGCGGCATTGACTTTTATGATCAGGAATACGATGGCCGGCATCGAATTCCAAGCGTGTAGTAATTTCCATGCCCGCATTATATCAGCAACCGTGCAACACGCTGTGCACGACTTGCCAGGGATGAATGATTAATACAAATCGTCAATATTCATCAACGCATCTTCTTCAGCAGAATAATGCTTGTGACTTTTTTCGTAAGCGCCGTAGCCTTCTGTGTAATCATCCACTTCATCGCCAGCAAAATCTTCCAGCATTTGGTCGATACGTTTAAAATTATCTGTAGACCCTGTTTTTTGCAACATGATGCACTCCTGTTATTTTGACTGACTCAAATTCGTCAGTCTGGACATTTCGTAGCACTTTTATCCTCTACAATAGGGATATAGCATAGAGTATGCCAAGCAATACATTGGTTCCTCTTAAACAGATTATCGGCACGATTTAACAATAATGAATACCAGTGTACGCCGGCTGTGAACAAAAAGGATAAATCCTTGTCTACAAAGGAATAAAAATAAATGTTAATTCATCAGGAGATGCACATGCGAGGCTTGCTAATCGCACTTTTTACAGTAGGGGGCATGCATATGGCGCAGGCAGAATGTTTGCCAATTTATCAACACCAGTTCAAAACCCTGCAAGGCCAAACTGTCGATTTTTGTCAGTATCAAGACAAACCGATACTGGTCGTCAACACGGCCAGCAAATGTGGCTTTACCCCGCAGTTTGAAGCGCTGGAAAATTTATATGCGCAATATAAGGACAAAGGCTTGCTGGTCGTGGGTTTTCCATCAAACGACTTCAGGCAAGAACCCGGCAACAACAAGCAAATCGGTGATTTCTGCAAGCTGACCTATGCAGTCAAGTTTCCCATGATGGAAAAATCCAGTGTCACCGGTAGCCAGGCCAATCCTTTGTATCAGCAACTGATCAAGCAAACCGGCCAGTCACCGCAATGGAATTTTTATAAGTATGTGATTTTGCCAGGCGGCCAGAAGATACACGTGTTCAATAGCATGACCAGCCCTGAAAGCGAAGACATCATGGGCAAGATCAAGCCTTACCTCAAATAAACAAACCATCTTTGCTTGTTGCCTGAAAGGGCAGCAAGCCAGCATGATGTTTGATTTATTGAATCGTACGTTTTGAAGTTTAAAACAGAATGCTTAAAGTATTTTTTAAGCTAAATCACGTGAAGTGATTTGGCGTCCCCACGGGGATTCGAACCCCGGTCGCCTCCGTGAAAGGGAGGTGTCCTAGGCCTCTAGACGATGGGGACCTAAGAAATTTACAACCCGTGCATTATACCATTAATTCAAAAAATTGAAACATTAATTTAACAAAAAAACCAATATTTTCAATCACTTGGTGGAGATAAGCGGGATCGAACCGCTGACCTCTTGCATGCCATGCAAGCGCTCTCCCAGCTGAGCTATACCCCCAAATCTCTGGTATTGCAGTTCTTTGTTTTGCAGTGCAATTCAAAGAAGGCGCCATATTAATGACAGGCACCTTTCTTGTCAACGCTTTTCAAGCGGAAAGTGTAAAAAAACTACGTTGGTCAACTTAGCCCACCAAGGAGTTTTGTTAGGTAAGCTGATCTGTTACGCCATGAAATAGACTTGAGTGGTTTTGATAGCCAGCAAGCGTAGGGCGTAGCCGCCTGCATTACGCAAAATTTCTAAAAGCATTAAACCAAGTGATGAAGGCTTGACGTTTCATACTACGCGGGGTAAGGGGAAGCTATTGACAGCACATAAAATGCGAAGCATGCGCCGTTTGTAGCTGTCCAGTGACGAGCGAAGCGAGGAAAGACCTTGAGCGAGTTGTTATATTTCATTTCTCTTTCGCTCTCAAGATCACACCCATCATGGAGTGAGAATATTGCCCAACTTCTGCATTTTCTTCTAACTTATCGGAAATATATTTACCTGTTACAGCAGCCAAACCTAGAGGAAGTAATGCCCCTAAGAAAGGGGCAAGAACTGGAAACATCGTTACGGCCAGTGTGCCACCAGCAATTAACGATGTGTATTTATGCTTTGCTTGATATTTATCATTAAGTGATAAAATCTGCTTCTCATGTTTCGATATGGCTCTTTCAATATGAGAGCATACTTCAGCAGCGACATATCCTAAATCTTCGAGTTTAGTATTAGGCAAACTGTTCACTAACTCTCTTAGTTCTCTTCTAAATTCAACATTCTCATCGGTCTTTCTCAATGCTACGAGCTGCGCATCTTTGATATTGGCCAAATAGTCAAGCCTTTTAGATGTAAGACTCTGTAGAATTGCTGAGGTAGATGGATCAAACGATGCAACTTCACCAGCAGATGCATTTTTCATACTTGCGATAAGTTGGTAATAATGCGCCTGTGCGTTCACACATAGAAATGGATGGCTTCTTAGCTCATCGGAATTTTCCAGTAAATGGTAGTTTGGCATAATACGCTCAAAGATCGCATTGGTTACAACGCAGGCATCACCTTTTGAAAACAGATCATTACACCAATCTTCTGACCTCCATTGCCTCATTTCAGCCTTGTACTTTTCTAACTCTTCTTTTAGAGGCTGCCCAGGTACTGAACCGGGTGAGACGAAAAGCTTTTCTCCTTCAATTTTTTGAAAGTAAATTTCAGGGTGCTTTGCGGCAAACTCCAAAATATCTTGAGGGTTAGCTATGCCTGAGTCTACATAATGCGAAAACACATCAGTGATAAGCTGAATGCTATTCTCTTGCGTTTGTCGATCATGCTCTTCAAGTAACTTCTCAAAACTTGGGAATACAAAAAATGGCGGGAGATCAAATTCATCCCCTTTTAGGTCAAACAAATGCAATATGAAAAATGCCATCTGAAGAGGAATGATATGACTGAATTTTTCTTCGTCACGTTTTTTCTCTATCCATGGCATTACAGGATCTGGAATTAAAACCGTATCGGAATATAGAAGTGATTTGCGTGTTGCATTTAACTGTGTTTCTAAGAAACGACTGCTTCCACCCAAATTCAATTTACATGCATCTAATTTTTTAGCTGCTCTAAAAGCTTTACCACCTTCTTCCGAATATAGTTTCTTAAGTTCTGTTTCGAGAGTTGAATACGCCAACATGGCACTTTCAGATCTGCTAGGGTTTTCTTTTAAGGCAATACCCAGCATTTGAATAGATTCCGAAAAGCTATCCAGTGGCGAAAAGTCACGTGGCAGGCACCCTGTGACGCCGATAAAAAACTCGGTCAATATCTCAAAGTATCTATCTTGATAAATAATTAAGTCGTGCAATTCCTGCTGACTCACTTAAGCACTCCGATTAAAATATAACGTTAATTAGACGCCGAAAATAAAGTTTACAAATTTCATGGTCTGGTTCCCATAAAAAAATAAAATTTCTTTTAGTATAATAATCAATGAATTGTATTAAATTAATGGTTCTTAATATTTTAATTTAAAATATTTTAGTGCCCCTTGTAACTTCTATTTTTAATCATTCGGTTTAAGTTAAATAAAAGCCTACTCAGGCGATTTTAACCACATTAAAGCATCCCTTTTCAATTTATGGCAAGTGCCGCTAAGCGTGAGTGTATTTGCGCCGCTTTTACTTGTTTGCTGTTCGTTCGCAGGCGGGATTTATGGTAAGGTTTCAGCCTTGAGAATTTAAGTCTGCGACTTTCCCGAGAACTCTTACAACATGACGACTGTGCGCTATTGTGTGAATGGCAAGCTGGTTGCCGGGGTGGCCCCGACTAACCGCGGGTTTGCTTATGGTGACGGGATTTTTCGTACCATGCGTTTGCTCGATGGCGAGCTGGTGGATTGGCCTTTGCATTATCAAACGCTGGTGGCGGATTGCAGCAAAATCCAGATGGTGTGTCCTTCTGCCGAGTTTCTGATGCAGGAGTTTAAGTATTTTATGGCTTCAGCTGAGGCCGATACGCGGTTGGCGAGCGTGATTAAAATCATCATTACGCGGGGCGAGGGTGCGCGTGGGTATGCGCCCCCGGCCATTTGTGAGCCGACGCGGGTGTTTGTGCAATCGCCCATGCCGGTTTATCCACCTGAGATTTATACACAGGGCGTTGCCTTGTATACCTGCCAAACGCGTTTGGCGTATCAGCCTGTGCTGGCGGGCATCAAGCATTTAAACCGCTTGGAAAATGTGCTGGCGCGGGCCGAGTTAAAAGACCCGCGCTTTTTTGATGGCTTGCTGCTGGATTATGACGACCAGGTGATTGAGGCGGTGAGTGGCAATCTGTTTATCCGCAAAGCGGATGCGGTATTGACCCCTGCATTGGACAGTTGCGGTGTGGCGGGGGTGATGCGCCAGAAAATACTGGACTGGTATAAAACCCAGGGACAGGCGGTGACTGTGGCGCCGATAGACAAGGCTGCGCTGCTGAATGCTGATGCGGTGGTGGTGGTGAACAGTGTGTACGGCATATTGCAGGTCAGGCAGATTGATGAGCAATGCTTGGCGACTGATGACTGGGCCGAGCAACTCAGGCTGCGTTTGAATTATGGAGTTTCTGTAGATGCATAGGTGCAGTGCGGGGCACATAGCATACTGCGCAATAGCGCAGTCGAATAAATATTGATAGAAGTGGTATATGGGGTTAATCAGGCAGTTATTTAAGCGTGGGCTGGCCATTGTGGTCCTGCTGCTGGTGTCATTGACGATATGGATGACCATTTTCATGATTCGTCCGTTGCCGATGGCGGCAGAGTCGGTGACGATGCAAATTCCGGCAGGTGCCAGCGTACGCGGGATTGCGGATCAACTTGTACAGGCAGGCGTACTCACCGAGCCATACAGTTTTTTGCTGGCGGTGAAGTTGTCAGGCAGTGGTAGCCAGTTGCAGGCTGGCGATTACGTGTTTAATGCGCCGTTGCAGGTATTCACACTGATAGATACCCTCAAGCATGGCACTTTTGACCAGTTGAAGTTGCAGCTGACTGAGGGCAAAACCTTTGCCGATTTGCGCCAGAAGCTGGCACAGATGCCGCGCATACGTCAGGACTCGGTCAGTTATTCGGATGTAGAACTGATGCAGCTGGTGAGCGGGCAGGCTACCTCACCCGAGGGCTGGTTTTTCCCCGACACATATTTTATGGATGCGCAAAGCAGTGACATCGATGTCTATAAGCGTGCTTATCAGAAAATGCTGCGGCATTTAACCGAAGCCTGGGCCAGTCGGGATGACGGTCTGCCGTATAAAACGCCTTATGAAGCCTTGATTATGGCCTCGATTGTGGAAAAAGAAACCGGTGTGGAGGAAGAGCGGCCGCAGATTGCAGGAGTATTTGTGAACCGCTTGCGTATAGGCATGCGCCTGCAAACTGACCCCACTGTGATTTATGGCATCGGGCAGCGTTATCAGGGGAATATCACACGGCATGATTTGCTGACTGATACCCCTTATAACACGTATACTCGCAGTGGCTTGCCACCGACGCCGATTGCGATGCCGGGGCTGGCTTCGATTCAGGCGGCGCTGCATCCGGCCAGCACCAACGCTTTGTATTTTGTGGCTAACGGCCACGGTCGGCATGTATTTAATGCCAGCCTGGACGAGCACAACAAGGCTGTACGCAAATATCAACTCAAAAAGAAATAACCTCAATTTATGGCTGGTTTGTTTATTACCCTTGAAGGCATGGATGGCGCGGGCAAAAGTACGCATATCCCGACCATTCTGCAATTGCTTTCCCAGCGCGGCAAAGAGGTGGTTTCTACCCGCGAACCGGGCGGCACCTTACTGGGGGAAGAGCTGCGCGAGATTTTGCTGTATCGCCAGATGCATGTAGAGACGGAGTCGCTGCTGATGTTTGCAGCACGTGCCGAGCATTTGCAGCAAGTGATTTTGCCAGCGCTGCAACGCGGTGCAATTGTGCTGTCTGACCGGTTTACCGATGCTTCTTATGCGTATCAGTGCGGGGCGAGGGGATTGCCACAGGCCAAAATGGAAGCGCTGGAGCACTGGGTGCAGGGCGATTTGCAACCGGATGTCACCTTATTGTTTGATGTGCCGGTGGAGGTGAGTTTGCAGCGGCTGGCGTCTGCACGCACCCCGGACAAGTTTGAGGCACAGGGCGCCGACTTTTTTGCCAAACTGCGGGCGCAGTATCTGGCGCGTGCCGCGCAGTTTCCGCAGCGTTTTCACGTGATTGATGCCAACAGGCCATTGGAAGAAGTGCAGAAGTCAGTTGAAGAAATCATCCTATCACTATGATTTATAGTATTTATCCCTGGCAGGAATCTTTGCGCGCTCACTGGTTGCAACAAGGGGCGCAGCGTCATCATGCCCTGTTATGTTATGGCAAGCAGGGCATCGGTAAACTGGCTTTTGCCAAGGCGATGTCGGCCATGTTGTTGTGCTTGCAACCACAGGATGACCAGGCTTGCGGACAATGTGAGTCTTGCCACTGGTTAAGCGAGGGTAGTCATCCCGATTTCAAGGAGATTACGCCGGAAGATGCCGAGGCGGATGACAGTAAGAAGAAAACACGCAAGCGCCAGCAGATCACCATCGACCAGATTCGCGCACTGCATGATTATTTATCACTGTCCAATCACCGGGTGGGCGGCATGCGGGTGGTATTGATCCATCCGCTGGAAGCCATGAATATCGCTGCTTCCAATGCCTTGCTTAAGTTGCTCGAAGAGCCCCCGCAACGCACACAGTTTTTACTGGTGTCGCACCAGCGCCAGGCATTATTGCCCACGATTCTAAGTCGCTGCATGCAGGTGGAGATGCCGGTGCCCAGCGAGGCGCAAGGCTTGCAGTGGCTACAGTCACAAGGCGTTGCCCAGCCTGAATGGGTCTGGCATTACAGTGGCGGTGCCCCCATCGGCATATTGGCCGACGCTGACGGGGAAAGCACGCTGGTGGATTGGCATGGCTGGTATCAGCAATGGCGCACGCTGCTGGGCAGTGGAGCCGCCATGGATACCGTGGCCGCGGGCAGCGTGCTGCTCAAGCAGGGCATGGAACAGGCTATTCAGGTGTTGCAGAAGTGGCTGCTTGACCTCTGGTTATCACGTGAGCAATGTGCCTTGCGTTACCATCCCGGTGACGAAGCGCAGTTGCGTAAACTGGCTGCGCAGCTGGATATGTCGCGTTTGCTGGCATTTCAACAACAACTTAATCGGTTTAAAATGACAGCCACACATCCGCTCAATCAGGAGTTACAGTTGGAACAATTGTTGATGCAGTATAAAAAACTGTTTCAATAAGATTGTTCAAAGCAGCATTTGCCCTGAACTTTTCATTAACCGGCGGATAGTCCTCAAGGAACCATCGTCATGACTGATACTCAGACAGCCAAGCCCGGCGTATTGTCGCTGGCGATTAAAGAGAAAGCGGCGCTGTTTGCCGCTTACATGCCGTTTGTAAAAGGCGGTGGATTGTTTATTCCCACCAGCAAATCGTTCAGGATGGGCGAAGAGATATTCATGCTGCTGAGCCTGCTGGATGACCCGCATAAAATCAAATTGGCCGGCAAAGTGATCTGGATCACACCGCATGCCATCAATAACAAGCCGCAAGGCATAGGCATACAGTTCAGCGAAAAAGATGGCGGCATGGAAGCCAAAAAGCGGATTGAAGAAGTGCTGGGCGCCGCATTGAAATCCAGTCGTCCCACCCATACCATGTAATTGTCTGGAAGCCCATGTTTGTAGATTCACATTGTCACCTTAACTTTCCCGAACTGATTCAAAATATGGATCAGGTCAGATCGCAGATGCACACCAATGAGGTCGGGCATGCCTTGTGCGTGTCTGTCACGCTCGACAAGTTTCCTGAAGTGCTGGCGATTGCCGAACAATACCCCAATATTTACGCATCGGTGGGCGTACACCCGGATTACGAAGATATCGAAGAACCTACGGTTGAAGGGCTGGTGGCCTTGGCTCAACATCCGCGCGTGGTGGCGATTGGTGAGACCGGGCTGGATTACTTTCGGCTGCAAGGTGATTTGAGCTGGCAACGCGAACGCTTTCGTATCCATATCCGCGCCGCTAAATTATCGGGTAAGCCCTTGATTATACATACCCGCAATGCCGCTGAAGATACGCTGCGCCTGATGCAGGAGGAAGGCGCAGCCGAGATTGGCGGCGTGATGCACTGTTTTACCGAAAGCTGGGAAGTGGCGCAGGCCGCCATCGCCATGGGCTTTTATATTTCGTTCTCAGGCATTGTCACTTTTAAAAATGCCCAGGCACTGAAAGAGGTGGCCCAAAAAGTGCCACTCGATGCCATGCTGATTGAAACCGATTCCCCTTACCTGGCGCCGATTCCGTTTCGTGGCAAAACCAACCAGCCGGGCTATGTGCGCCATGTGGCTGAAGAAATTGCCAGATTGCGCAATATTCCCTTGCAGCAATTGATGGACGCCACCACACAGAACTTTTTTACCTTGTTCCGGCACGCACAACCATGCAGCTAACTGTGCTGGGGGTGGGGTCCAGCGCAGGTACACCAGCCATCGGCTGTGGGTGTGCCACCTGCACCTCTGCTGACCCACGCAACCAGCGTACACGCTGCTCCAGCATGATTACGCTGGAGGACGGCCAGGTGATTCTGATGGATACCACGCCTGATTTGCGCCAGCAGGCCTTGCGTGAACATATGCGCCGGGTCGATGCGGTGCTGTATACGCACACGCACGCCGACCATCTGCATGGCATTGACGATTTGCGTGCGTTTTGCCAAATCAACCGTCGCCAGATCCCCCTGTATAGCTACCCGGAAGCCATCACCCATATCCAGGAAAAGTTTGGCTATACGCTGCGCGAGCCTTCCAGTTACTGGGATCTGCCCGTGCTGGCTGCACATGTGGTTGAAGCGCCATTTGAAGTGTGTGGTGTGCAGGTGACACCCATTCCGGTCATGCATGGCCGCATTCGCATCTATGCGTATCGTATTGGCAACCTGGTTTACATGACAGACGTATCTGCCATTCCTGAAGCGTCGTTTGATTTATTGCAAGGTGTAGAGGTACTGCTGATCGATTGCTTGCGCGAGACGCCGCACCCCACGCATGTGAATGTAGAGCAGTCGCTGGCATTGATTGCGCAGATTGGCGCGCGACGTAATATCCTGATTCATATGACCCACGAGCTGGAATACCATGCACTCACTGCCAGATTGCCTGCTAACGTTGAAGTGGGCTACGACGGATTGCAACTCACGCTTGCCTGAACGCACTTTTTTGCATGGCTGTGGTCAACCATATCGGGCAATAAACAGTTATACTCTTGCCTCGTTTAGAACAATCTGTTTGTAACTGAATCATCGGGAAATCACATGAAGTTTTATCAACGCTTTTTGCGCGCCTCACTGGTTGGCATCTTGTCTCTGGGTCTGTCCTCTCTTGCCATGGCTGGCAAGACATATGACGAATCAGAATTCATTGACAGTTTTAGTGGTAAGTCCAAAAAAGTGGTCGAAGAGAAACTGGGTAAACCGGTAAGAAAGCAGCAATCTGTGAAACCCACCAATGCGAGCAATATGATTGCGGGTATGGGGCAGCAGGAAAAAAATTCAAAACCGGTGCAGGTTGAAATGTGGTACTACAAAAATCTGGTCAAATACGATAAAAAGAACACGTATAAAGAAACCGAAGTGACATTTGTCAACGACAGAGTGATGAATATCGGTTTTTTTAACAACCGCTGATGTCTGATCGCATTGAGATGAAAGCTGTGTTGAAACATACACAGCTTTTTTCATTGGATTGAAACTTGTTGTAAGCGGAAAAAACTAATCAGTTAGTAAGCAAAGCCTACTCTGGGGTATGATGTTGGAAACTCTTAGGGGGGATCAGGATTTTAGCTGGTGCCCAGAAGAGGACTCGAACCTCCACGTCTTTCAACACTAGTACCTGAAACTAGCGCGTCTACCAATTTCGCCATCTGGGCTAAAGAAGCTGTGCATTTTAAAGGAAGAATAAATATTGTCAACCAAAAAAACAAAAACATCGCTGCGTGCGCTTGACCCATACGCACAGCGCGAATCCGATACCTATCAAACACCATTACCTAGCCGTGAACTGGTGTTGCAGTTGCTGTCTGACCAGGGCGTCCCGCTGAGTGCCGATCAGATTTATGTGTTGCTGGATATCAGCAATGATGAGCGAGATAACTTTAACCGTCGTCTGGGCGCCATGGAGCGTGATGGGCAATTGATGCGCAACCGTAAAGGGGCCTTCTGTCTGCCGGACAAGATTCATTTGATTGCAGGGACTGTGTTTGGGCATGCCGATGGCTTCGGCTTTCTGGTGCCGGACGACAAGACCAAACATCCCGAAGATATTTTCCTCGGTCCCAAAGAAATGACCATGGTCATGCATGGTGACCGCGCGATGGTGCGGCTGGCGGGTGTGGATCGCAGAGGGCGTCCCGAAGGCAAACTGGTCGAGGTGCTGGAACGCGCCAATAAAACGCTGGTTGGACGCGTCATGCGCGGGCAGGGCGTCACCATTGTGGCGGCTGAAGACAAGCGTATCAGTCAGGACATTCTGATCCCTTACCATCTGGACATGGGCGCCAAGGTTGGACAAATTGTCACGGTCGAATTGACTGAATACCCATCCTCACATGCCATGCCCATGGGCAAGGTGGTAGAAATTCTGGGCAACTATGCCGACAGTGGCATGGAGATTGAAATTGCCCTGCGCAAGCATCATTTGCCATACCAGTTTAATCCAGCGGCAATCAAGCAAGCTGAAGACTATCCCAAAACAGTACAAGCCAAAGACTATAAAGGGCGCAAGGATTTACGTGACCTTGCCCTGATCACCATTGACGGTGAAACGGCAAGGGATTTTGACGATGCAGTGTTTGCCGAACCGCAGGGTAAGGGCTGGCGATTGGTCGTAGCGATTGCCGATGTCAGTTTTTATGTCACGCCGGGCGATGCGCTGGACAAGGATGCGTTTGACCGCGGTAACTCGGTCTATTTTCCGCGCCGCGTGATCCCCATGCTGCCGGAGGCACTGTCTAACGGCTTGTGTTCACTCAACCCTGATGTAGAGCGCATGTGTATGGTGTGCGATATGCAGGTGGATGGTCAAGGCGTGGTCAAACAGTATCAGTTTTATCCCTCCGTCATGCGCTCAAAAGCCCGCATGACGTATACCCAGGTGGCCGCCTTGTTACACGCCGAAGATGCAGCCCTGACAGAAGAATATGCCTGGTTGCTGCCCCATCTGCACAATTTGAACAGTGTGTTTCGTTTGATGCTGACGCAGCGTGAAAAGCGCGGTGCGGTGGAGTTTGAATCCACTGAAACCATGATGGTATTTAACGAAAACGGCAAGATCGACAAAATTGTGCCGGTCACGCGTAACGATGCGCACAAGCTGATTGAAGAGTGCATGCTGGCGGCTAACGTGTGTGCTGCCGACTTCTTGCTTAAGAACGAACAAACCTGTTTGTTCCGGATTCATGAAGGGCCAACGCCGGAAAAACTGGAAGCCCTGCGTCTGTTTATGGGCGAGTTTGGCTTTGGGGTTGGCGGTGGCGAGAACCCGCGTGCCAAGGATTATGCCAAGCTGATGCAGCGCATCAAATCTCGTCCGGACGCACAATTGCTACAGACAGTTATGTTGCGCTCCATGCAGCAGGCTGTGTACAGCCCGGATAATGTGGGCCATTTCGGGCTGGCTTATGAGGCGTATACACACTTCACGTCGCCCATCCGTCGGTACCCTGATTTACTGGTGCATCGTGCGATTAAAGCTGCCGTTGAAGGCAAGCGTTATCAGGCCAAAGACTGGCACCAGCTCGGTACACATTGCTCAATGACCGAGCGCCGCGCCGATGATGCCACCCGCGATGTGACCAACTGGCTCAAATGTTTTTACATGCAGGATAAAGTCGGTGAAGTGTTCGCGGGTACCGTGGCGGGTGTCACCAGTTTTGGTCTGTTTGTGGCGCTGGATGAAGTCTATGTCGAGGGCTTGTTGCACGTGACTGATCTGGGCAATGACTATTTTATTCACGATAAGGCCAGGCATGAAATGGTTGGCGAACGCACGGGCGTGCGTTACCGTTTGGGTGACCGCATGACGGTGAAAGTGGTACGTGTGGATATGGAAACCAGCAAGATTGATTTTACGCTGGTGGCTAAATCCGACAGTGCGGTGGAGGAGGGGATGGTCGAGCCAGCGCCGGACCGAAGCAAGCCTGCCAAAGCGGCCGTTGAGCGGCCACTACGTGCCAAAACAAGCGCTACAGGCGTGAAAAAAACGGCTTCTGCGCCGTCCGCTAAAACGGCAGCCAAGCCTGCCAAGCCAAAAAACAGGCATGCCGCACAAAAAAATAAAGGCAAACCCAAGGCAAAAGCCAGATAATACTGACTTGGCGCAGACAGTATGCGCAGCCTTATCGGGCGACTGACACTTGTGTGCAGTCGCCTTTTTAACCCAGATTTTCCATGAGGACTTGAAATGACAACGCTGAAAATTTGCGCAAAAGAGACGGAAAATAGACAACTTGTCGTTTAAGTAGATTGAACATCGCCTAATGGAAAACCTGGGTTTAACCCTGGATGATGCGTTCTGACCGAGCCAGCAATGTGCTCGCAGGCAGCCTTAATGCTGCCCAATCGACCATCCGGGCTCATAAATATTGACAGGAGTGTGTATGGCGGAAACCCGCATTTTATTTGGATTTCACGCGGTGTTGAGTCGCATGCGTCAGCATGGTATCAGCATACAAGAAATATTGATTGACCAGGACCGCGTAGATGCACGCATGCGCGACCTGCTGGAGATGGCCAAGGCACAGAATGTGCGTGTGATTCAAGTGGAGCGTCATCGTCTGGATGGCTTCATTGGCGCAAACGGCCGCCATCAGGGCGTGATTGCACGCGTAGTAGAAACACCCATGCCGTATAAGGATATTCACGATATTCTGGAATCGGACCTCGATGAGCCCCCGTTTTTTCTGGTGCTGGACGGTGTGCAGGATCCGCATAACCTCGGCGCCTGTTTGCGCGTGGCTGATGCCATGGGTGTGCATGCCATTATTGCGCCCAAAGACCGCTCGGTAGGCTTGAATGGCACCGTACGTAAAGTGGCGAGTGGCGCGGCTGAAACCGTGCCTTTTATTGCGGTGACCAATCTGGCCAGAACCCTGCGTGAACTCAAGGAAGCAGGGGTTTACGTGGTAGGCACCACCATGGATGCGCCGAGTAGCCTGCATAACACCAAGCTGGAAGGGCCGATTGCGATTGTGATGGGCGCTGAAGGCGATGGCATCCGCCGCCTGACTGAAGAAACCTGTGATGCTTTAATTACCATTCCCATGTTCGGTTCGGTACAAAGCCTGAACGTCAGTGTTGCCAGCGGGATGGCGCTGTACGAGATTCGACGTCAGCGTACGCTGGCAGTGAATGCGGCATAGTGATTGATTATTTTCCCGGTAATCGCAGTATGGACAATGGCATCACCTTAAAAGGGTTGTGGCAACAATTGCGGCTGCAGTCACAGCGCCTGTGGCTTGGGCAGTGGCTGGCGTTTTGCGGCGCGCTGGTCGCGGTGCCGATTCCATTGCTGATGCCATTGCTGGTGGATGAAGTATTGCTGCAACAACCCGGCAGGTTGACACGCTTGATGACCTGGTTGCTGCCCGCGGACTGGATGGGCCCGATTGCCATCATTGTGTGCGTGACCTTGCTGACGATGAGCTTGCGCTTGAGCAGTGTGCTGCTGGGCGTAGCCACCACCCGCATTTTTGTCAGTTTATCCAAGCAGGTCACGCTCGGCGTGCGGCAGGCATTGCTCGACAAGTTATCGCGTATCCGTATGCAGGTCTACGAAAGTCTGGGTGCCGGGCAGATTACGGCCAGGCTGCTGACCGATATTGAAACGCTGGACAAGTTTTTGGGGGAGACCATCGCCAAAGTACTGGTGGCCATCCTCAGTGTGATCGGGGTGGCGGTGGTGTTGCTGTGGATGCACTGGCAACTGGCGCTGATTATTTTGCTGCTGAACCCGTTTGTGATCGCCTTGACCATGGTATTGGGTAAAAAGGTCAAGGTCTGGAAACAGCGCGAAAATACGGCTTTCGAATGGCTTTCACAATCGGTGTCTGAAACGCTGGAGGTCATGCAGCAACTGCGTGCCAGTAACAGTGACCGGCGCTTTTTGGATAAAGCCAAGCAGGCCGCTGAAGCGGTGCGTGCGGCAGCCACAGCTTCCGGCTGGAAGTCTGATGCCTTGTCTCGTTTGTCATTCGGGGTGTTTTTATTCGGTTTTGAAATTTTTCGTGCCGTGGCGATGCTGATGGTGGTGTTTTCTGACCTGTCAGTCGGGCAGATGATTGCTGTATTTGGCTATCTCTGGTTCATGATGGGGCCGGTGCAGGAGCTGCTGTCGGTACAAGTATCCTACTACGCCGCAACGGCGGCACTGGGGCGCATCAATCAGGTACTGAATGCAGATGAGGAGCCACATTATCCGGCGCTGGTAAACGGCTTCGTGGCGCATCAGCCAGCGGCGATCAGTTTAAAAGCGGTCACGTTTGCCTATGGAGAGGGCGATCCGATTTTAGATCAGGTTTCGCTGGATATTGCACCGGGTGAACAGGTGGCGCTGGTGGGTGTTTCCGGCGCCGGAAAATCGACACTGGTGCAATTGTTACTTGGGTTGTATGCCCCCAATGCCGGGCAGATACTCTTCAATGGCCAGCCGATAGAACGACTGGGTTATGGCCAAGTGCGTGATCATATCGGGGTGGTATTGCAACACCCCATGCTGTTCAACGACAGTGTGCGCCAGAACCTGACCATGGATCAACCCTATGACGATGATGCCTTGTGGAAAGTACTCGACGTGGCACAACTGGGGCAGTTTGTCCGCGACTTGCCTGCGGGCCTCGAATCACAATTGGGACGTAGCGGTGTGCGCTTGTCCGGCGGTCAACGCCAGCGCCTGGCGATTGCCCGCATGATGCTCAAGCAGCCGCAAGTGGTGATTCTGGATGAGGCAACTTCCATGCTGGACACGCATACCGAAGCATTGCTGCACAAAGCCATGCGCGAATTTCTGCATGGCCGCACCACCATTACCATTGCCCATCGTTTATCTGCGGTACGTGAAGCCAGTCGCGTGCTGGTGTTTGATGCGGGACGGATTATTGAAGAAGGGCAGCACGATACGCTCGTCAAGCAGGCGGGCAGCGTCTATCAACGCCTGTACGGCCAGCAGGTCGTCTAGCTTTAGGCTTTATATTTTCTGGCCATACTTGCTTTATTAGCATCACGCTTGCTTGATTAGCTGGTGCCTTGAATCTAAACAGCGTTAATGGCCAGTCATTCTGACCACTTCATTGCCCGGTTTGGCAGCGTCACCAGACTGATTCAACACATGGCTGATTTCACCGGTGCCGCCCAGGGAAACGCTGGTGATATGGCTGAAGTGAATATGTTCACCCTCGGGTGCCTCAATGGCACTATGCAGCTTGACCGTTGGGTTGTCATTGAAGAAGCAATACACTCCCATGCCCACGGCTTTATGATGGGTGACATGGTCTGCCACCTTGTATGAGGCAAAGCCGTTTACCTGTTGATTCATCCAGTGTGCCTGGTCAGGGACATCGTAAGGGGCTTCACTCTGGTAGAAGTAAACCGCGCCGTTTTCGCCATTCCATAACGTTTGATACTGGTGAAAGTGCTCCACAAACAGACCATACATGGTGACGTCGTCGCCATTTACGACGATGCCATGTTGTGTTTTATTGGTCTCCCAGCCAATGCCATCGCCGTGGTCTGCACGCCACACCCAGAGGTTGTCGCCAATCACGTCGTTGCTGTTGATGATGACACTGGTGGTGGCATTGCCGATACCGGCACCCCCCACCCTGAAAAACACATCATGCAGCGACACAGGATTTTTTGCGTGACTGACGGTATTTTTGGCTGCGCCCACTTGCAGTAATACCTCGGAGTTTTTAACGCCTGCATCAAACAGCATGCCTGCCAGTTTCACCCCATCCACATCGGCAATTGTCATGGCCGCATTACCTGCGGTCGGCTGCAGCGTCGCAATGCCCAGGCCAAGCACCACCGTATCAGGCTTGCTCACCTTGAGCGGTGCCTCCAGCGCATAAATGCCAGGGGTCAGCAGCAGGTGCTTGCCTTGGGCCAGGGCATTATTCATGCTCTTGGCATTGTCCTTGTTAGCTTTGGCGATATAAAACCGGTCCAGTGCAATGTTTGCGCCAGGTGCCTGCTTCTGCTGCCAGGTGACACCCTGACTGTCGGTGCGCAATGCCGGAACAAACACACTGTATTTGCCGGCACTGTCTACAGTCAGGAAAGGCTTTTCGCGTACTACCGGGGTGCGTTCCACCACTGTATAAGGCGGGTTGGGCCACCGGGCAGAAGAGGGCGCATTCTGAACGCCTACAAATACCATATTCCAGTTTGAGTTGGTCCAGCTTCCCAATGCAGAGTTGCGGGTAAACCATTGCTGCTGGGTCCCTGAATTGACCTCCAGGTCGATCAGGCTGTCAGCAATAAAACCGCCGCTGGACCAGCCGCCATTGTCATCCAGCAGTATATTGCCTTGCACATGAATGCGTCGCAGTGGTGCGGCTTGCGACACAGCCCATTGCATGGTGCCATTGTCTGGGGTCACCGAGAGGTTTTCCACACTGCGCCAGAAGTTTTGTGTGGCATCGCCCTCGTGCCAGTTGGCTTCTACCTGGATGCCGCCTTTCAGTGCCACATCATCAGGATGTTGCCCCAGGCCAAGCAATTGTGTGTAAAAGCCAAGTTTTACTTTTGTGTGATAGATACCAGGCTTAAACAGGACTGCTGTCCGTGCAGGGCCAAACTGGCTACTTTCCTGCTGTTTAAACAAGGTATCCAGCCTGGCTTGCACGTCAGCACTGGGCATGGACGGATCCATGATCAGTACATGGTCACCAAAGTCAGGTGTTTGGGCCTGTGTCGATGGCGCAGATACCGAGGAGCTGCATCCCGCGCTGACGGCGACCAGCAAAGAAGTCCCAATAAGCTGGGCCAGCGCCTTTGGAACTGCCATTGATGAAGGCCACTTCATGGGTATAAATCGAGTTATATTCATATCAGGGTGGACTGATGCATGTGTGCTAAGTTCATCTGATCTCCTGGGAGCAGGGGTGTCATTACGGTGCCAGATTTAAGGTGCTTAATGTGTCTTTGCGCACGCTGGCGAGTAGTTTCGCATCGTCTATCAATGACTCACCATAAGAGGGAATCATGGCTTTCAGCGCCTCTTGCCATTGTGTGCTTTGTAATTGTTGAGGAAAGCAGCGCTGTAACACATCGAGCATGGCTTTGACGCTGACAGATGCGCCCGGAGAAGCGCCAAGCAAGGCGGCGAGGCTGCCATCTTCACTGGCCACAATTTCAGTGCCGAATTCCAGTTTGCCCCAGTGCTGGTGACAGCGTTTAATAATCTGTACGCGTTGTCCGGCATGTGCGAGCGACCAGTCCTTGTCCTCGGCATCGGGCAGAAATACACGCAATGCATCCATACGCTGCGCATGATTCTGAAATACTTCTTTAATCAGATATCTGGTGAGGTCCATATTGTGTCGACCCGCGCCCAGCAAGCTCTTGATATTTTTAAGCTTGACTGACTTGGCCAGGTCAAAGCGCGAACCCTGTTTGAGAAAGCGGGTGGTAAATCCGGCATAAGGACCAAACAATAGTGCCGATTGGCCGTTAATCATGCGGGTATCCAGATGCGGCACCGACATCGGTGGCGCGCCCACGGCTGCCTGGCTATAGACCTTGGCATGGTGTTGCTTTACCAGTGACTGCCGGTTACAGATCAGCCATTGACCACTGACCGGGAAGCCGCCATAGCCCTGGGCTTCTGCAATGCCTGATTGCTGTAATAGTGACAGGGCGCCACCGCCAGCACCCAGAAATACAAAAGGGGCTTGTATCTGCTCAACCTGGCCAGAATGCTTGTGTTGAGTACGCAGGTGCCATGTACGCTGACCATGCGCAGTTTTTTGCTTGAGTCTGGTTACGCGTGTGCTGGTTAGCAGCTTGAAATTGGGACGGGTTTGCAAGTAAGCCACCAGCTGGCGGGTGAGCGCGCCGAAATTCACATCGGAGCCATGTGCAACGCGGGTGGCTGCCATGTTGCCGGCACCCTGCCTGCCAGTCATCATCAGTGGCATCCATTCACTCAGGGTTGTGTCATCCTGGCTGAATTGCATCTCTGCAAACAATGGATGCGCCTGTAATAATGCGTGACGTTGCCGCAAAAACGCACTGTCCTGCTGGCCCCATACGGCGCTCAAGTGAGGCACGCGCTGGATAAGTTGACTGGCATTGAGCACGCCATCTTTCACCAGGCTGGACCAGCATTGCAACGACACCTCAAAAGCTGCATTGATTTCCAGTGCCCGGCGAATCTGGATATCGCCGTTTTTGGCTTGTGGCGTATAGTTCAGTTCGCAGTAACCGGCATGGCCGGTGCCTGCATTATTGAGGGCATCCGAGCTTTCCAAGGCCACATCATCCAGCTGTTCTATCATGCAAATATGCAAGGCAGGGTTCAGGCGGTGTAGCAAAATGGCCAGCGTCGCGCTCATGATGCCGCCACCTACCAGCAGAATATCGGTTTCCATACTCGCCATGCTCTGAAATTCCCTCAGTCGTGATCTGAATCAGGCCCGTGCCTGTAGTGTATTTATTTAATCGTGCATTTGCCAGCAATGGCATTGCCCGCTTTCTGGCATTGGCGCTCACTTGTTTAAAGTGACGCCTGCACCCGATGCTGTCGTTCCCTAAATCTTTTTTCGCCCGGCATTATAAAACGAAAAAACTGATGTCAGCACTGAAACTTGGCCGGGCTTGATGATAGGCAATTGTCACAGTCGCCCAACTTGTCAAAAAAAGCCATTTGCGGTAATCTCTGACTTTGTTTGAAATTGTTTTCAGACAGCTAGAAAAATAAATACTGGCATGAAGTTAGTGCATTTACGTGTGTTGATGACAAGCGCGTTTGGTTAACAAGTTTGCAAGCATACAACGCAGTGAATTAATCGGGGGATGATCATGAAGAATCCATTGGAATCTGTGGCAGGTACTATCATTTCAGGGGTGTTGTTGACCCTGGTTCTGGTTTTTTTTCTTAAAAACTTTATGAGCGTCGGAGGCTGAGATGGAACTCGTTCCTGCATTGGCCCGATGGATTCATTTTTTGGCTGGCATTACCTGGGTCGGCTTGCTGTACTACTTTAACCTGGTGCAAATGGCGGCATTAAAAGATGCGGCCGCTGACGGAACGGCTGCCGGGATTTCCAAGCACATTGCGCCGCGCGCATTGTTCTGGTTTCGCTGGTCGGCACTGGTCACCTGGTTGGCGGGTGCTGCCTTGCTTGGCGCGCATTTTACGGATGCATTTATGCTGCGCAACGGGTTTGATGGTATCGGGATTGGCGCATGGCTAGGGACGATCATGCTGTTTAATGTGTGGGCACTGATCTGGCCTAACCAGAAAAAAATATTAGGAATCGTGGCTGCGGACGATGGTGCCAAGAACAAAGCACGACGCATTGCGATGCTGGCTTCACGTACCAACATGATGCTTTCCATCCCGATGCTGTTTTTTATGGCGAATGGTTTAAGCCATCGCGCGGTACTCGGTTTTTAGCGGGTTTAAGACGTTTACGGCGGCTTAAGCCGCCGTTTTTGTTTTTCAAAGGTAATACTTATGCAGTCAGAACATTTAATGAACACTTATGGCAGGCAACCAGTCACTTTTGCCAAAGGCGAGGGCGTCTGGCTCACAGACACTGCCGGTGATCGCTATCTGGATGCGTTGTCAGGCGTCGCTGTGAACGGCCTGGGGCATGCACACCCCAAGTTTGTGGCCGCGCTGAATGCACAGATTGCCAGACTGATTCATGTTTCCAATATTTACCAGATTGCAGAACAGGATGCACTGGCAGATAAACTGGCTGCGCTGTCCGGCATGGATAAAGTGTTTTTCTGTAATTCCGGCTGTGAAGCGAATGAAGCGGCGATCAAGCTGGCGCGCCTGTATGCCCACAACAAAGGCATTGACCATCCCGAGATTATTGTCATGGATCAGAGTTTTCATGGCAGAACCATGGCCACATTGTCCGCAACCGGTAATCGCAAGGTGCAGGCAGGCTTTGAGCCTCTCGTCAGTGGGTTTGTGCGTGTGCCTTTTGATGACCTGGATGCGGTCCGGGCGGTTGCTTCGCGCAACAACCATGTGGTGGCCATTCTGGTGGAACCCGTGCAGGGCGAAGGTGGTATTCATATTCCTGCTGACATGAAGGCTTATTTCCAGGGGCTACGCGAGATTTGCGATGCCAATGGCTGGTTGCTGATGCTGGATGAAGTGCAGTCCGGGATTGCCCGTACCGGCACCTGGTTTGCCTTTCAGCACACAGGCATCATGCCTGATGTGATGACGCTGGCCAAAGGCCTGGGCTCCGGGGTGCCGATTGGCGCCTGTGTTGCACGTGGTATTGCTGCTAACACCTTTACCCCTGGCAAGCATGGGTCCACCTTTGGCGGTAACCCGCTGGCCACGGCTGCCGGCCTGGCGACGCTGGATATTATTGCCGAGGAGAAACTGCTGGAGAATGCAGAAACCACCGGCAACTACATTCGCCAGTTGTTTGTACAGGCATTCAAGGATACGCCTGCGGTGGTCAATGTTCGCAATGCGGGCATGATGATCGGCATTGAACTGGACAGGCCTTGTGCCGAACTGGTCAAGCAGGCATTGGCTGCAAAACTGCTGATTAACGTGACGTCTGAAAAAGTGGTGCGCTTATTGCCGCCACTGGTCATGAACAAACAGGAAGCAGAAGAACTGGTGCATCGGCTGGCGCCACTGATTTTAAATTTTATCAAGGCGAGTGCCTGATCGATTGATTGGTAACATCATGAGTATTAAACATTTTTTGCAGTTTAACGACCTCACGCGTGACGAGATCGAACACATCTTTGCCCGCGCCAAGTGGATTAAAGCGCAGTTTAAAGATTACAAACAGTACTGGCCGCTGGTAGACCGTACGCTGGTCATGATTTTTGAAAAAGCCAGTACGCGTACGCGTTTGTCTTTTGAGGCTGGCATGCAGCAACTGGGTGGCTCGGCCATTTACCTGAACACACGGGATTCGCAGCTGGGTCGCGGTGAACCGGTAGAGGATGCGGCACAAGTCATTTCACGCATGAGTGATATGGTGATGATCCGTACCTTTGAGCAAAGCATCATAGAGCGTTTTGCCCAAAACTCGCGTGTGCCGGTCATCAATGGCCTGACCAATGAATACCACCCCTGTCAGATTCTGGCGGATATTTTTACTTTTATTGAGCACAGAGGCTCGATTCAAGGTAAAACCGTGGCCTGGATAGGTGACAGCAACAATGTGTGCAACACCTGGTTGCAGGCCGCAGAGGTGCTGGACTTTAATGTCCATGTCTCGACCCCGCCCGGTTACGAAGTGGAGCCGGAGCGCGCCAATTTGTATGGGACCGACCATTTCGAGTCATTTAGTGACCCGATGGAAGCCGCCCGGGGTGCCGACCTGGTCACCACGGATGTGTGGACCAGCATGGGCTTTGAAGCCGAAAATGAGGAGCGCCGCAAGGACTTTGCCGACTGGCAGGTGGATGGCGACATGATGAAAGTAGCGAAAGCAGATGCGGTATTTATGCATTGCCTGCCTGCGCATCGCGGTGAAGAGGTGTCTGCCGAAGTGATTGATGGGTCACAAAGTGTTGTATGGGATGAGGCCGAGAATCGACTGCATACCCAGAAGGCCCTGATGGAATATTTATTATTGGGTAAGGTTTAAGTTTGATATAAAGCGTGCGTTAGGCTGGTATCGCCTGTCATGCACGCGGTAACGATTATTTTTAGGACAGTGTAATAATGAGCGAGATTAAAAAAGCCGTATTGGCGTATTCCGGCGGGTTGGATACCTCCGTGATTTTGAAGTGGTTGCAAGATACCTATCAGTGTGAAGTAGTGACCTTTACCGCTGACCTCGGTCAGGGTGAAGAGCTGGAGCCTGCACGCGCCAAGGCAAAGGCCGCTGGCGTCAAAGAGATTTTTATTGATGACGTGCGCGAAGAGTTTGTGCGCGACTTTGTGTTCCCGATGTTCCGCGCCAACACCGTGTATGAAGGTGAGTATCTGTTGGGGACGTCGATTGCACGTCCACTGATTGCCAAACGTCTGATTGAAATTGCGGCGCTGACCAAAGCAGATGCCATTTCACACGGCGCAACCGGCAAGGGCAATGACCAGGTGCGGTTTGAGCTGGGCGCATATGCCCTCAACCCGAATATTCAAATTATCGCCCCCTGGCGGGAATGGGATTTGCTCAGCCGTGAAAAGCTGATGGCCTATGCTGAAAAACATGGCATCCCGGTAGACATGAAGCACAAGCAGGGTGGTAGCCCATATTCCATGGATGCCAACCTGTTGCATATCTCCTACGAAGGCCGTCATCTGGAAGACCCTGCGGCTGAAGCAGAGGAGAGCATGTGGCGCTGGACTGTCTCACCAGAAAAAGCACCGGATGCGGCCGAGTATCTGGACCTGGAATACGTCAACGGCGACATTGTCAGCATCAATGGCACGCCTATGAAAGCACATGAAGTGCTGGCATACCTGAACACGGTAGGCGGCAAACACGGTATCGGTCGTCTGGATCTGGTGGAAAACCGCTATGTCGGCATGAAATCACGTGGCTGTTACGAAACCCCGGGTGGCACCATCATGCTCAAGGCACACCGTGCCATTGAAAGCATCACCCTGGATCGTGAAGTCGCACACCTGAAAGACGATTTAATGCCACGCTACGCCAGCATGATTTACAACGGCTACTGGTGGAGCCCTGAACGTATTGCCCTGCAAACGCTGATTGACCACACCCAGAGTAGCGTCAATGGCTGGGTACGCATCAAACTGTACAAAGGCAATGTGATTGTGGTCGGTCGCGACAGCAAAACGGATTCATTGTTTGACTCCACGATTGCCACGTTTGAAGATGACAAAGGCGCTTACGATCAAAAAGATGCTGGCGGCTTTATCAAGCTCAACGCATTAAGAATGAGGATCGCAGCCAATTTGAAAAACAGAAAATAAGCATATCAACATACAGATAATCGAGCGATAAGGAAAAGACCATGGCGCAATTTGACAATGTCAGCGTGAAGAAAAAAGCAAATATCTACTTTGATGGCAAGTGTGTCAGCCACACTGTGCTGTTCCCCAATGGTACACGCTGTACCGTGGGCGTGATTTTCCCAAGCACACTGACGTTCAATACTGGCTCACCTGAACTGATGGAAATCAATGAAGGCGTGTGTAATGTGCGCCTGAAAGATGAAGAGCACTGGACGACGTACAAAGGCGGTGAGAAGTTTACCGTGCCGGGCAACTCTTCATTCGACATTGAAACAGTTGAGACCGTCGATTACGTTTGCCATTTTGAATAATTGATTTGAAATGAATGCCTGGCGTGGCCTTGAGCGTTCACGCTGGCAATTGAGAGGTGCGCATGCCTAGTTTTGATATTACTTCTGAAGTCGATAAAGTCGGCATGAAAAACGCGATTGATACTGCCGGCAAGCAGATTACCAATCGCTACGACTTTAAAGGCACATCAGCCAAAATCGAGTTCAACGAAAAGGACAACGTCATCACCATTTTTGGCGATAACGATTTCCAGCTTGATCAGATCAAAGATATTTTGTTACCTGCCATGGAAAAGAAAGAGCCTGAATCTTCCAAGCGTCTGGAGCACAAGGATGTGCAAAAGGTCGGTGGTAACAAAGTGAAGCAGGATCTGCGCGTACGCGATGGCATCGACAGCGATCTGGCTAAAAAAATCACCAAACTGATCAAAGACAGCGGCATGAAAGTCCAGGCCAGCATTCAGGGCGACACTGTGCGCGTGAACGGGGCCAAGCGGGATCTCTTGCAAGAAGCCATTGCCTTTGTTAAAAAAAGCATCACCGACTTTCCTCTGCAGTTTGGTAATTTTCGCGACTAAACTTCGTTTTACACTTTACTGAGTCTTGGTTAGCGCCAAGGCTCATTCAAAAGTACAGTATAAATCTTCATAGTGTTCATTCCATTCATCTAAGCATTCTTTCTTAAGCACGTCTTTTCTCAATACCAGATTGAGTCTCAAGCTATATTTGTGAATATTTTGTGTACACAAAATATTCGGTAATTCTTCTATTTCTTAATCTAAATATGGTTTTTTATTCAAATAAATGAAATATATTCCCCAAAAACAGCCAAATTAGTTAATTTATGTAATAATGTTATTATTAATGTTAATTCTAATTGATATATTTAGCATTTTTTCATTTAACATTAGCGAAAAAACATTAAGAAAAATTCAGGGTGAAAAGTGAAATTGAGTAACCAGAGTTTTGTATGGGCAGTGGGCGGCTTGTGCGCGCTGCACAAAATCCCCTTTGATGCTCAATTGCTTGTTCGCAGCTTTGTCCCGCCTTATGATTTAACCTCCCTGCAAACAGCACTGCAATCCTATGGATTTCAAACAGGTCTGGAAACACTGGATCTGCACAATATCCATCAAGCGGTATTTCCTGTCCTTACCTTTTTAAAGCCTGCAGAAACATCCGTAGAAAACACTGATGATGAGAATAGTGAAGCGGAAGCAGCGCAAATCATCTCTACAGCGATTCTATTAAAGTGCGATAAAGAGCGTGTGTTATGGATTAAGCCTGGAGTGGAGCAGCCGGAAACCATTACGTACGAAGCGTATGCAGCGTTAGCCAGTGGTCAAGTGTTACTCGCTGCGAAAAGAGCTGAGACCAGTACGCATGATCTAGAGCTAGCTCAGCAAGGGAGTCAATCATCCCTCAGTAGCACTTCTGCTGCCTCCGAAAAAGCTCAGCAGCCCTTTGGCTTTAAATGGTTTATCCCAGAGTTGCTCAAACACAAAACAGTTTGGCGTGAGATTTTATTAGCCTCTCTTGCCATTCAAATCGTGGCCTTAGCCACCCCCTTAGGTACCCAGGTCATTATTGACAAAGTGGTGGTGCACCACACCACCAGTACATTAATCGTGGTGGCTATTGCCTTAGGCATCTTCATGCTGTTCAACGCCATCATGAGTTGGGTACGTCAGTACTTGGTATTGCATACCGGTAATCGCATTGATGCCGTCCTTACGCACAAGGTATTCGGTCACTTGCTGCATTTGCCCATGCGCTATTTTGAGCGTAGAGCCACAGGTACCTTGGTAGCCAGATTGCATGGTATAGAAACCATACGAGAGTTTTTAGCAGGCTCTCTAATTACTTTGCTGCTCGACTTCCCGTTTTTAATCGTCTTTCTGGCGCTTATGTTTTGGTATAGCTGGCAGCTCACCCTAATCAGCTTGGCCAGTCTGACACTCATCACCATTGTCAGTCTGGCAGTGACGCCTTTACTCCGTAAGCGCCTCAATGAACAGTTCTTACTCGGCGCAAGAAATCAGGCCTTCCTCACTGAATACATCTCAGGGATGGAAACCGTTAAAGCCCTGCAACTCGAACCGCAGCTTGAGCATAAATATGGCGATTACCTAGCTACTTACCTCAATAGTACCTTCACCGCCAAACAAATCTCTAATAGCTACAACATCACTGCCAACACCTTAGACCAACTGCAAACCCTTGCCATATTGTGTGTAGGTGCGTGGATAGTGATGCACAACCCTGAGTTCACCATCGGCATGTTGGTTGCCTTTCAAATGTTTAGTGGAAGACTGTCTAGCCCGGTACTGAGACTGGTTGGGATGTATCAAGAGTTTCAACAAGCAGATGTTGCCGTGAAGCGACTGGGTGATTTGATGGATGCTCCCAGTGAGCCATATTCACTCATCCCTGCGCGTGCCAATATCATTCAAGGAAAGCTGGATTTTGAACGTATCAGCTTCCGTTATTCAGAAAACCATCCGTGGCTTTATGAACAATTAAAGATCAGTATCAAACCTCAAAAGTGCACCGCCATTATGGGGCCAAGCGGATGTGGAAAAAGCACCTTGGCCAAACTGATGCTCGGTTTCTTGCAACCACAAGAAGGCAGCATCAAGCTCGATGGCAAAGATATCCGGTACATGAGTGCAAATGAGCTGCGCAATGTCTTCGGAGTTGTACCACAGGAGACCACACTGTTCTCCGGCACCCTCTATGAAAACCTCACACTCGCTAATCCACATGCCAGCTTTGAGCAAATCATCATGGCCTGCCAGCTAGCTGGCATACACGAAACGATAGAACAATTACCACAAGGTTATCAAACACCGCTTGGTGAGCATGGCACGGGTTTGAGTGGTGGTCAGAAGCAGCGGATTGCTATTGCACGCGCACTATTAAGGCAACCTAATATTCTGGTTTTTGATGAGGCTGTTTCAAACCTTGACCCTCAGACCGCTGAGCAGTTTGCGCAGACCATAAACAAGCTCAAAGGCAAAGTGACGATCATATTTATAACTCATCAACTTCCCAGAAGTTTGCAAGTGGATGAGGTGATTAAGTTGGGGTAGCCTCGATTGGAGAGGTGGTATGGACAGGAGTTTGAGTTATGAAGATTGATAGGTTATTGGAAAGAAAACATACGGCGGACTGTAAGCGAGTCCGCTCTAAGCGGGCTTTTGGTTTGAACAGTATAGATAAAAATAAAGAGAGGCGAAGAAAATGTTAAGCAGGGAGCAATGGCAGTGGTTTGCAGACAATCACAAGAAGGTCCGTATGTTATGTATTGTCGGGTTGGTCTTAGGATTTTCGATTTATATTGTGCTTGTGGTTAAGGCAGGTATTGATAAAGGGAAAGCGTTTGCGCCATATGTGCCGCATACAAACTTTACTGACATATTTAAGTGTAAAGATAAAGTTGGTAATGCAGATATGAATTCTCAAGGGGGGAATTTGCATGCTAAGGCTGGATATTATGAAGACGCCAGTGGCTGGAGATTGGAGCGCCATTATAGATTTATGTATAACTCTAGCTTGTTATTTAACTCACCTGAGTGTTTGGGGGCAATGATGGCTGATAGCAGCAATAGCATAGACCCTTTCGTCATTATTATTTACGACACTAATACTCGTCGACCTATTTATCGAATAGCTAACTAAGTAAATACATTTCTAAGCAAACATAATGAAACTTAAATTTGAAAGAACCTAAAAATGTTAAGCAGAGAGCAATGGCAATGGTTTGCGAATAATTATCAGAAGGTACGCATTTTTTGCGTCATTTTATTCGCCTTGGGGTTCACTTTTTACATGATGTTAGTTGTTCAGACTGGAATCGAAAAAGGAAAGGCATGGATTCCATATGGTCCCCAAGTCTCAGTTCGTGAAAAGCTTAACTGTGATGCAAAAATAAAAGAATACAGAATTACTCATCCCGTAGAACCTATGCCTAAAATTGATCAGGCCAACGGTTGGCTTTTGGAGCGTTACTACACGTTTGCATTTGATGCAGATTGGTCACTTAAAGTTTTTCCTGAGTGTTTGGGAGCCACGTTAGCTGATCTTAAAGATGATCCCAATCCTTTTGTCATTATTGTATATGACACTCAAACTCGTCAGCTTATCTACAAAATTACTAGATGAGAAAGTATATCTTAGACCCTGTTTATAAAGGCATGTAATTAGATTAATTTGAGGAGCAAATATGAGCGACAACTATAGCATTACTGTAAAGATTGAACCTACAGGCTTAGATAGTGCAGGGTTTGATGTTGGACACGCTTTTGTTACTTTGCATGCACCTGGGCAAAAGGATATAACCGTTGGTTTTTATCCTGAGGTGCATGCAGGCTATGCTTCAGGCGTACTGAGAGATGACTCTGTATCTGGGAGGGTAACAAATAGTGCTGGTACCATAATTGGTGTCGAGCCACATCCGTCAACGAGCAGTATGACTTTCATCGTCAGTGAAAAACAGTTTTCTGACATGCTGAGTTATGCATCAAATATCGCTAACAATCCATCTGACATGTACAACGGGATAACAGGTTTGCCGGTATTGCTCAATCCGCAGTTAGGATTGCTAATTGGTTCAGGCTCAAATGTGTGTACTGATTTTGTTCGAAATATTCTTGCTATCGGTGAAATCAATCCACCCCTGGGTAATTTAGGTGAGAATATGATTCCACAAAGTCTGAGTTTTCAATTTGGGCTATTAGGCAGAGATCAAAGAGTTGCTGATGGTAGCCCGGCTGGCAAATATGCATCCCAAATTTCTGCCGATATACAAAGTTTAACAAACGGTATTGAAAAGTATGACCCTACCTATGTCACTGGGCCATTACGCGCAGGTGCACCTGCCGTAACGATTAATAATCCGTTGACAATAGATAGTGTCACTGTCACTGTCACTGGCACAGCTCTTAACCGAGATACTGTTCAGTTTTACCTATCTAAGGGCTTAGCTCCTGACGGCAGCCCTTTGGGACGGATGGTCACTGATAATGTCACAGGGGAACAGTCAATATGGGTAAGAGATGGGCAAGGTGGGGTGGTTTCAATTATCTCTAATAATGGAGCCAGTGGCATCAGGCAAACATATGAAACTCACTTTGATGCTTCTGGTTTTATGGATCGTACGACTGATTACACTACCAGTGCTACAGGAGCGACAACACGTACAGATTTTATTTATTCGCCAAGTGGAGAATACACTCCTGTCTCGAGTTTGTTAATTAGCGACAATAATTTCTCCGGGGGTAACTACACAATCAAAAGCGGTGATACTTTGTGGGACATTGCAAACCGTAATGGTCTGACTGCTGATGAGTTAATCGCTGCTAACCCCCAAATTACGCACCCAGGTGCAGTAAGTATTGGACAAGTGATTCGTTTACCTGCTGCTCCGGCTAATAGTTCCAGCGTTAACATAACCACCAACACAACCGCCTCTACCACGACCAGCCAAACCACTGGTGAAACGCCAGTGAGCGCCGACAACAGCACATTAATCAACAACGGCATCAGTAATGTACAAGGGGTAGGTAATGTCAATGTAGATGCCGGCATTAAAGCGCTTATCAATGATTTTATTTCAGATGGAATTCGCCCCGGCAACAATAACCTGAGCACTAATAGCTATCTATTTGATTTTATTAGCATAGATTTTATTAGTAACAATAGCAGTGGGCAGGCATTAGGTGCGAATGCACTAAATAATGCCTCCGCTGGCTTACCAAAATTTATCCCCACAGATCCACTGGTGTTAGACCTTAATGGCGATGGTGTCAAACTCACCAACTACAAAGATGCCCCCGTTTTATTTGATATTGACCATGATAGTGGCGCTACCAAAGAGCAGACTGGTTGGGTCAGTGCACAAGATGGCATTGTGGTCTATGACCTCAACAATAACGGCAAGATAGATGATATTTCAGAAACGCTTTCAGAATACTTCAACGGTGCGGTAGGTACCAATGGCAGTGGTGGCACCAAACCTTACGCAAATGGCTTAGCTGCACTTAAGAGTCTTGATTCTAATAACGACAACCAATTCACCAGTGCAGATACGGCTTGGACGAATGTCAAAGTCTGGGTAGATGCCAACCATGATGGCATCACCGATGCGGGTGAGCTCAAAACACTCTCATCCCTAAACATCACCAGCATTAACCTGAATCAAACTATACAGTCTGGCCTGGTGCGCGATGGTAACGAAATTCTAGCCAGCAGCACCTTTGTACAGAATGGCCAAACCAAAGAAGCACTGGCGGCTAACTTTATTGCCAACCCTAATGGGAGTACCTTTGCCACCAGTGGCACGGGCACACTGACTACTACTGAAGGCAACGTTAAAAGCTATACGGCTGGAAATGCCGGTGAAACGGTAGACGTCGCACAAAAAGGCGTGAATAACGCGCAAGGCGGTACGGGCAACGACACCCTTACTGGTGATAGCACCAATAATTGGTTGGTGGGCAACTTGGGTGCGGACATTATAAATGCTGGTGCGGGCGATGACGTAATTCTGTTTGATAGCCTGGATACCATAGATGGCGGTGATGGCACTGACATAGCCCAAGTAGTGGGGGATGAAGGTGTCACGCTTAATCTCGCTCAAAGTCACATTGAAGTGGCGGTAGGTGGTCGAGGGGATGACATTCTCATTGGTGGTGGCCGCAGTAGTGTGTTTGTTAAGGGCGGGGAAGGCGATGACATCATCATTGGAGGTGCTGCCAATGATGTGTTAAGTGGTGAAGATGGTAGTGACGTGATTGACGGTGGTGCTGGTAATGACCTGATTCGTGGTCATCGTGGACAAGATCAATTGATGGGCGGAGCTGGGGATGACATTGTTGAAGGCGGTCAAGATGATGACAATTTATCTGGTGGTGCCGGTAACGATGTGCTCAATGGTGGACAGGGTGATGACACCATAGACGGCGGTGAGGGTAATGATATCGTCCAGTTTAGTGGCTCATATGCTGATTATCGCATCACTAAAATCAGCGCAAATGGTCAAACTACATACAGGATTACAGACACTCTCGGACGTGAGGGTACAGATACAGTCACTAATGTGGAAAAGATATCATTTAAAGATGTTAATTGGGTTACCTTGGATGATCCAGCACCGATGGCAGTAAAGGATATTTTAGATAAAAGTTCTACCGGGTCACAATTTACTCGTTCCGGTTTACAGCTCATTAATATATCTCAGTTGCTAGGCAATGATATAGATCGCCAAAATGATACGTTGCATATCACTGTGATTACAGATGTCCAAGGCGGCACTATTGTAGGCACTTACAATGCTGCAACAAAAGAGTGGACTCCAACACTGACGGCAAATGGCGAGATTCAATTTAATGCCGATCCAAACTTTAAAGGCATCATGGGTTTTAAATATAGTGTTGCTGATACTGCAAGTAATCAAATGCAAGTCACTGATGTGGCTAGTGGACAAATGGCTCCGATGAAAGCTGCTGTTTATTTGCGGACTGTCGATATTCCTAACGATCCATTGATAGTGGATCAATGGTATTTAAGTGAAGCGAATGTTATTCCTGTTTGGCAAAATTACACCGGTAAAGGAATTAAAATTGGCCAATTTGAACCGGGGGGTAATTTCAGTGTAGGTGCCGAAATTCTTGATATCACACACCCAGACCTAAAACCTAACCTCGACTCCAATTGGTTAGCAAATACTGCTAATAATATCCCTGATACTTATAGTACTCATGCAACCTTGGTGGCGGGAGTCATCGCCGCTGCAAAAAATGGCGAAGGCGGTGCTGGGGTTGCCTATGATGCAAAACTTGCTGGTTACTACATCACAAATGATGGTAGTGATTTAAATGCTTTAAAAAAAATGACGCAATATGATATTGCTAATAATAGTTGGGGTGCGCGAACAAATTTTAATAGCAATTTTGCAACTAATTCTAATCTTGAAAATGTTTACCAATATGCAGTTGCTAATGGTCGGAATGGGCTGGGTACTAATATTGTGATGGCTGGCGGTAATGAGCGTGCAAAAGGCGGCAACACTAATTACCAAGCGCTTTCAAACAATAGATATAGCATTGTCGTAGGGGGAATTAATGCTAAAACAGATCTTGGCTCATTACAGGTCGGGGGCTCTCCTTTTAGTAATCCAGGAGCGAGTATTTTGGTTTCTGCTCCAGCATCTAATGTCCAATCAACGGGTCGATTGATAGAAGCTGATAATGGCAGCACATTCGGTAGTGACTATAGCGTAAATCAAGGTACCAGTTTTGCAACCCCAATCGTGTCGGGTGTTATTGCATTAATGCTAGAGGCCAACTCTAAATTGGGCTACAGAGATGTACAAGAAATATTGGCAATTAGTTCGCGAAAGGTGGCAGATGGCAACACAGCCTGGGTGGATAATCATGCAAGTAATTGGAATGGCGGAGGAATGCATGTAAGTCATGACTATGGTTATGGTGAAGTGGATGCGTTAGCGGCTGTTAGATTAGCTGAAACTTGGAATACACAGCAAACTTGGATTAACGAGTATGAAAGTAATTCGTTCAGTAGTGGTTCACTCAACGTATCCATTACAGATAATAACGCTACCGGAATTAGTCGGTCAATTTCAGTCACTAATACACCTTTAAAAATAGAGCATGTTGAAGTCGCTATTAATCTAACGCATGCAAATGCGGGCGATCTGATTCTCAAGCTAATTTCACCCACAGGTACTGAATCGATTTTGGTGCACCGGCCTGGTAAAACACCAGGAAGTGTAACAAGTGATACAGGTGATGTTAGCTTCGATGGCAGTAATACGCTGAACTTTACTTTTGATACAGTTAGGGACTGGGGAGAGTCACCAAATGGTAACTGGACATTACAAGTGGTAGATGCCAATACCGGCGCGGTGGGTACATTGAATAGCTGGGCGCTGAAGTTTTTCGGAAAAAATGATAATGGTGATGATACATACTATTACACAAACGAATACGCTGGTTTGAGTGGCCGCAATGTTTTAGCAGTTGATTCGGATAGCGGCGAAGATACAGTGAATGTCGCCGCAGCAACGGGCAATAGTATCGTCAATTTGAACACGGGCTCTGCATTGGTTGCAGGGCGTGCATTAACTTTGAGCACACCAGCTAATTTGGAAAATGCCATCGGTGGCGAGGGTGATGATACGCTGACAGGAAATGCGGCATCCAATAAACTAATTGGAGGTCGCGGTAACGATACGCTTTCTGGTGGAGCTGGAACGGACTATCTGTTCGGCGGCCTTGGAAATAACACGATGAGTGGAGGAACGGAAACAGATATATTTGTTATAGATCAAAAGGCGGGGGCTGTCGATACCATTACTGATTTTCAAGTAGGTGTTGATCGTATCGTACTGTCCGCGTTTGGAAGCAACACTTATGCGAATATTAGTCTGATCCAAGAAGGTGCACATGTCAGAGCCTCGTTAGGAGGTGCTCAATCTATTCTTGTGCAAAATGTCACTGTTGCACAATTGACAGCAGAACAGTTCCTCAGTATTAAGGGCGGATTGAATCCGAGAGAGCTTAATGGATACACTAGTTTTACATATGGTTCAGACGCATATCTAAATCAATCATATTGGACTTCAGGTGATACTTCTTATTGGGCAGGTGACAATATTGGAAATACCGGCAGTGCGGAGGCAATATTTGGTGGGTCAGGGAATGATCGTATTTATGGTGGTGCAGGAAATGATCAAATCGTTGGTGAAAATTCGTCTGGCAGTACCACTGGCGGAAATGACTTCTTGTCCGGTGAAGATGGAGTCGATACGATTTATGGAGGCGGTGGGGACGACACTTTGTGGGGCGGAGCCAATATTGACTTTTTAGATGGTGGCTACGGTAACGATGTGTTGAATCTTGAAGGTGACGAGGGGGTGTCAAGCGCTGGTGGACTACCTTTGAATGGAACATATCTCGGGAATGTTACTGCAAACGCCGCATTAAACGGTGCTGCTGTTCAAGGAGGCGCTGGCAATGATAGGTTTGTTGTTATTGAGGATATATCTTCTACTGCCTCTCAAGGACTTTTACGCAATATCATTAATGATTTTGAAGTCGCAAATCCGAATGAGAAAATAGATTTATCTGGGATACGCTCAGTGTCATCTTTTGCCGATTTAAGTTTCAAGACATTTATAGCTGTGGTTGATGGAGTAAATCAGAATTTCTTACGCATATGGCTTGGGCAGCCTGCATTAGGGGCCCAGTACATTACCTTGAAAAATGTAACTCAGGCGCAATTATCGGCGGCCAATTTTATTTTCAACGATGGTATTTTGCCGGAGCCAATTGCTAAGAATGCTTTGATTAATGGTTCAACAGGTTCTGATGTTTTAAATGGCGATGCCGGTGGCAACACTATTAATGGCAATGCTGGTGCAGACATCATGTCGGGCCGTACTGGTGACGACACTTACATTGTTGATAACACTGGCGACGTTGTAAATGAATTGCCAGGTGGCGGATACGACTCTGTGAAGTCATCGGTTACCCATACACTGTCTGATAATGTAGAACAACTTACGCTCACTGGAACAAATGCCATTACTGGTACCGGTAATTCTCAAGCTAATAGAATCGTTGGGAATTCCGCCGCAAATATACTTGATGGTAAAGGCGGTTCGGATGATTTAGTGGGTGGGCTAGGTAACGACACTTATGTCGTTGATGTTGGGACCGACCGTGTAACCGAGAATGCGAATGAAGGGACTGACACGGTTCAATCTTCAGTGTCATGGACCTTGGGCCAGAACCTTGAAAACCTCACTCTCACTGGTACCAGTAATATCAATGCCACTGGCAATGCTCTAAATAATTTGCTGATAGGAAATGCCGTCGACAATACCTTGGATGGTGCAGAGGGGGGGGATAGCCTACAAGGTGGCGCTGGGGATGATACTTACTTTGTAGATAATACTGGTGATGTCATTACTGAAAACCTGAATGAGGGAATAGACACCATCTATACCTCGGTGAATCTGGGTCGTAATCTGGATGCTAATGTTGAAAATATCATTTTGTTTGGAAATGCCACGGCAGCGACAGGGAATGATCTGGACAATATGCTGGTTGGTAATGATTTATCAAATGCCTTAAATGGTGGCAATGGTAATGACTCTTTGGATGGTGGATTAGGAACAGACACTTTAATTGGTGGCGCTGGCAATGATATTTATGTTGTAGACAGTACCACTGATACGATTACTGAAGCCGCAAACGGTGGTACAGATACAGTACAAAGTAGTGTGACATATACCTTAGGAGCATCAAGCAACCTTGAGAGTCTGACATTAACCGGGGCTGCTGCAATCAATGGTACGGGCAATACGCTGGATAACGTTCTCGTAGGCAATGCTGCCAACAACACGCTGACAGGCGGGGCTGGTAACGATACGCTTAATGGCGGGGCAGGTACTGACACACTGGTTGGCGGTGATGGTAATGATATCTATATTGTTGATAGCTCGACAGATACGATTACAGAGACAAGTACTGGTGGAACCGATACCGTTCAAAGTAGCGTGAGTTATACCTTGGGCGCTACAAGTAACCTTGAAAACCTGACCTTAACAGGTGCCGCTGCTATTAATGGTACTGGGAACACATTGAATAATGTGATTACTGGAAACAGTGGGAGTAATACCTTAATTGGCGGGGCTGGTAACGATACTTACGTTCTAAATACTGGTTTTGGCCAGGATGTGATTATTGATACTGATAGTACAGCAGGTAACATTGATATCCTTCAATTTGGTACAGGCATTAGTTCCTCAACTACGCAGGTTAGCCGAAGTGGAAATAATCTCATCCTTACAGTAGGTAGTAACGTAGCCACATTACAAAACTGGTTTAGTTCTGCTGCAAATCAAATCGAACAGGTTAAGTTTGTTGATAATCCTACGGTCACTTGGGATGTGTCTACATTAACCGCAATGGCCAATGCTGCGCCTACGATCACCAATATGAGTGCATCAGAGGGATATACAGAAGATGTTGCGCTGAATCTGGTAGACATGGTGATCACTGACAGTGATAGCACGACGCACACTGCGACGCTGACGTTGTCAAATGTTGCTGCAGGTGCCCTGAACACAGCCACTTCCGGCAGTGTAACCTCTACTTACAATGCGACGACTGGTGTGTGGACTGCGAGTGGAGCGACCGCGAGTGTGAATGCGTTGCTGGCTGGCTTAACGTTCAGCCCTGCGGCTAACGCCAATGGCAACTTTACGATTGCGACGAGTATATCGGATGGTGTGAATACAGTCACAGGAAGCAAGTCCTTTACCGGTAGTGCGGTGAACGATGCGCCGACGGCTGCGAATGCGACATTAACGACCAATGAAGACACTGCCAAAGTATTTGCACTGAGTGACTTTGGGTTTAGCGATGTGGATGCAGGTAATACCTTGCAATCAGTGACGATTACCAGCTTGCCTGGTGCAGGTAACTTGAGACTAAATGGAGTTGCAGTAACTGCGAATCAGGTGATTACTGCCGCCAATATCACTTCAGGCCTACTGACCTTCACGACTGCTGCGAATGCAAATGGTGCTGGTTATGCGAACATTGGATTCAAGGTGAGTGATGGTACAGCTGTATCAGCCACTGCAAATACATTGACAATCAATGTGACGGCGGTGAATGATGCACCGACGGCTGCGAATGCGACATTAACAGCCAATGAAGACACTGCCAAGGTGTTTGCACAGAGTGACTTTGGGTTTAGCGATGTGGATGCTGGCAATACCTTGCAATCAGTGACGATTACCACCTTGCCGGGTGCTGGTAACTTGAGACTAAATGGAGTTGCAGTAACTGCGAATCAGGTGATTACTGCCGCCAATATCACTTCAGGCCTACTGACCTTCACCCCTGCTGCGAATGCAAATGGTGCTGGTTATGCGAACATTGGATTCAAGGTGAGTGATGGTACAGCTGTATCAGCCACTGCAAATACATTGACAATCAATGTGACAGCGGTGAATGATGCGCCAACTGCGACTAATCTTGCAGCTTCAGAAACTTACACCAAAAATGTAGCGCTGAATCTCAACGATATCGTCATTACGGATGTGGACAGTGCGACACACACGGCAACACTGACAGTATCCAACGTAGCTGCTGGTAGTTTGAATACAGCGACATCTGGTGGTGTGACTTCTACCTACAATGCAAGTACAGGTGTATGGACTGCGAGTGGAGCGACAGCGAATGTGAATGCATTGCTGGCTGGCTTAACGTTTACGCCAACAGCCAATTACACAGGAAGCTTTACGATTGCAACGAGCGTATCGGATGGCGTAGCAGCAGTGACTGGCACAAAGAGTTTTAGTGCGAATAGTGGCGACATTATGGGGACTGCAGATGACGACACGTTGGTTGGTACAACTGCTAACGACGTGATACAAGGCCTCGCAGGAAATGACAGATTAGATGGCGATACAGGCATTGATACGTTAGTCGGGGGAGATGGAAACGATACCTATATCGTAGATACCACTACCGACACGATCACCGAGACTGCAACAGGAGGTATCGATACGGTACAAAGCAGCGTGACCTTTAGTCTTGCTTCTCTTGTGAATCTTGAAAATCTTACTTTGACTGGAACAGCCGCCATTAATGGCACCGGGAATGCGCTGGATAATACAATTATAGGCAACGCTGCTGCCAATACGCTTAATGGCGGTGCTGGAGCGGACAGCATGATGGGAGGTGACGGCAACGATGTTTATATTGTAGATGATAGCAGCGATTTGATCACCGAAACTGCTACCGGTGGTACAGATACAGTACAAAGTCTTATCACTTATACACTGGTTGATAATGTTGAGAAACTTACGCTGAGCGGAACCCTTTCAATTAATGGTACAGGCAATGCCCTGAATAACACTCTGACCGGAAATGCGGCCAACAATGTACTGACGGGCGGTGCAGGCAACGACGCGTTGAACGGAGGAGCAGGAATCGATACGCTGATGGGTGGTGATGGTGACGATACTTATGTTGTCGATACTACAACCGACACCATTATCGAGCTCTCAACTGGAGGCACTGACACTGTACAAAGCAGTGTTTCATTTACGCTGGGCGACTATCTGGAAAAATTGACCTTGATAGGTACTGCGGCCGTTAATGGCACAGGCAATGCCTCAAATAATGCCCTCACCGGAAACACTGCAAACAATACGCTGGATGGCGGTGCTGGCAATGATACGCTGAATGGTGGTGGCGGTACTGATACTTTGATTGGTGGTGATGGTGATGACACCTACATTGTGGACTCAACGACAGACCTCATTACCGAGTCCGCAACTGGCGGGTTTGATACCATACAGAGCAGTGTCAGTTTCGGTCTTGGTGCTTATCTGGAGAAGTTAACACTGACAGGGGGCACCAGCATTAACGGATTTGGAAACGAGTTAAATAACATGATTACTGGCAATGCGGCCAATAATCTGCTGAGTGGTGGCGCTGGCAATGACTCGGTGAGTGGCGCAGCTGGTAACGACATTCTACAAGGCATGACTGGAGCTGATTCCATAAGTGATACGGCGGGCAACAATCTGCTGGATGGTGGTGACGATATTGATAGTTTGTCTGCGAGCACTGGTAACGACATAATGGTTGGAGGTAAAGGGAATGACACGATTACCACGAATACTGGCTATGATGTCGTCTTATTCAATAAAGGTGATGGTGCAGATATCATCGCTGCCTCAGTTGGCACTGATAACACCTTAAGCCTAGGGGGTAATTTTGCTTACAGTGACTTATCACTCACCAAGAGTTCGACAGACCTGATTCTCAATATGGGTACAGACCAGATTACGTTTAAGAGCTGGTATAACACTGCGGCCAACAATAAATCTGTGTTAAATCTGCAAGTGATTGCTGAGGCTATGCAAGGGTTTAGTTTGGGTGGTGCGGATACCTTACGCAATAATAAAGTCGAGACTTTCAACTTCGCAAACCTGGTTGCTGCATTTGACGCGGCTGGAGCTACGGCTAACTGGCAACTCACCGATGCGCGCCTATCTGCGCATTTGTCTGCGGGAAGTGACACTGCTGCCATCGGTGGCGACATTGCTTACCAGTATGGCAAAGCAGGTTCGTTGACTGGTGTTGGTTTGTTGGCTGCGCAAGCGGTAATGAATAATGCGAGTGTGGGCCAATCTGCACAAACATTGAATGCAGCTTCTAGCTGGTCTGCCGAAACCATCAAGCTCTCATAATTGTTGATGAATCTAATACGCCACTGTGATTGCAGTGGCGTAGTTTTGTCTGAGTGGTACATATGAAAAATAACCAACAAGAGCAAATCAACTTTCATCCTGACTCTCTTAAGTTTGCTCCGCAACTCCTGCATATCCAGCAAGCGCATCCCTCACCGATGCCACGTATGGTATTAGGTTTAATCTTTGTGCTGATGGTGGTCATGCTGGTTTGGGCGATCTTTGGCAAGCTTGATGTAGTGGCGACTGCTGAAGGTAAGTTGATTCCATCAACCTATCTTAAAATCGTTCAGCCTTCTGAAGGCGGCATTGTGAAAAACATCCAGGTGGCAGAAGGGGAGCAAGTAGAGGCAGGCCAGGTGTTGGTGGAAATGGATAGCCATGCGGCCGAGGCTGATAGCACGACGATTCACGATGCTTTGCAATACCATGATCTCACACTACGCCGCATTGAAGCCGAGTTAAGTGGTAGCCCATTTCGACGTAAGCCAGAAGACGATAGTGCGCTTTTTGATAAAGTGAATGCGGCTTATTTGGCGAACGTGCGCGCTTACCAGGATGACATTTCAGCTGAGCTTGGCAGTAAACGTAAGGCGGAAAGTGACTTGGCTGCTTCGCAAGAAATTCAACGAAAACTGGAGCAAACCCTCCCATCCTATAAAGCGCAAGAAGCTTCTTATGAAGAGTTAGGCAAAGAAGGCTTTGCCGGCCAGCTGATGGTCGACGAAAAAAAACGTTTCCGCATAGAAACTGAACAAGACCTGGAAGCACAGAAACACAACGCACAAGCCATCCGCGCCACCATCGCCCAAGCAGGTCAAAGGCTGGCCCAGATTCGCTCGGATTATCGGCAAAAGCTAGAAGCCGAAAAAGTTGCCACCTTTACTGAAGAGCAAAAGCTCAAACAAGACTGGGCCAAACAATCCCACAAAAATGGCTTGTTGCAACTCAAAGCCCCGCAAGCCGGCATCATCAAAGATTTAGCCACACATACACCTGGCACTGTTGTTTCGCCCGGTACGGTGCTCATGACATTGGTGCCTGTCCATGAAACGCTGAATGCCGAGGTGTGGATCAAGAACGAAGATGCTGGCTTTGTACATGAAGGCCAGTCGGTCAAACTCAAGCTCACGGCTTATCCATTCCAGAAATACGGCATGCTAGATGGCGTTGTACAGCAAGTGGGAGCGGATGCCACTGAGCAAACCCAACAGCGCAACGGCTCCCCTGAAGAGCCTAAGGCACAGCTGCCTGCCAGCTACAAAACGTTGATCAAACTTTCGCAGCAGCAATTACAAGTGGATGGAAACACGCTGGCACTTAACCCAGGCATGCAAGTGTCTGCTGAAATCAAGCTTGCCGACCAAACTGTGATGGCGTATTTGCTTTCCCCCGTTAGAAAAGCCTTTCATGAAGCCGCCAGAGAGCGCTGATCTATCGCTTCCCCTGATTGATAGCCCCCCAATATAAAGACCTGACAAATGCTTAAACATGCGCTCACCCTTGGCCTGGTTTTATTCGCTGTACCGTGTGTGTTATTTGCCGAAACCTATGCACAGCTAGCCATAGAAGAGTCCTTGAGTTCGCCTCATCAGGCAGCACTGAACCTTAAGGAGATTTACGCGCTGGCTTTAGCCAATGACTCTACATGGGCCGCGGCACGTTATGCCAATATCGGTGCCCAAGAGAAGCTGGTACAAGGCAAGGCCTTGCTACTCCCCACCGTTAACCTCAATAGTACTCTCAACCGTTCAGAGACTAATATTCAATACACTGGACAAACCGTTTTTAATAACAACAATCGCGCTGAACGTTTTAACACATTAAGCTATGGCATCAACATTAATCAGCCGCTATATCGTAAACAAAACTATGTCCAATACCAGGCTTCGGAATTGGAAGTCAATGTGGCGGACTTGCAACTACAGCAAGACCGCCAGGATGTGTTGATGAAGGCTGCACAAGCCTATTTTGATGTGCTGTTAGCGCAGGATAAACTGGTACTCAATCATGCACAAAAAGAGGCAGTTGAGCGTCAGCTAGCGCAAGCCCAAGCCAATTTTAGAAATGGTGTTTCGACGATTACTGATGTGGATGAGGCGCAGGCCAAAGTTGATGTGGTGCAGTCACAAGAGATTTCGATAAGCATAGAAATTGAGAATAAGAAAGAAGCGTTGAAATTATTGACCGGACACTATCCAGCGAGTCTTTATGGTATCCAACCCAATATCCCATTACAGCAACCCGAGGCGATCAAAGGTGCCTCAAGCGTGACAATGCAATCAGCTTTGAATCAATGGCTGGAGGTCGCACAACAAAACAACCTGACGGTGCAGCTTAAAAAACGCAGTTATGATCTGGCAAGCAACGCGGTTGAGCTCAATACGGCAGGGCATTTGCCTACCTTGGACGCTGTTGCCAACTACACCAGAACAGATGCCAATGGCGGGATCAATGGTTTTTGCAGTGATTTAAATAACACCACCGTGGGTTTGCAATTACAAATCCCGCTCTACCAAGGCGGGGCTGTGAGTTCTAAAGTCAGGGAAGCGATCGCCAAACAGCAAAAAGCACAAGAAGAAATTGAAGCGGCACGCCGCAAGGTCGAGCTTGATACCAAGCAGGCCTACCTGGAAATCACCAGCAGCATCGCCCAGGCACATGCCAACGAACAAACTTTACGCTCAGCGCAAAGCCAACTGACCTCAACCACCAAGAGCTTCAAGCTTGGCATTCGCACCAACGTCGATGTGCTTAATGCGCAGCAACAGGTATTTAATGCCAAGCGGGATTTGCTGCAAACGCATTACACCTATCTGCTTGGTCTGCTTAAGCTCAAATACAGCAGTGGCTTGCTGAGTGAGGATGATCTGGATGAGGTCAATCAGTGGCTGGAGTCTTGATGCAAATGGTGCCTTACAAATGAATCATCAGTATTTCCTCAATCATCACTTGTTTGGCAAACGACGATTCATCTAGCTAAGTGGGTGTAACAACACTAACTTAAGCTGTTCCTGCTCTACAGGCCGCAAAGTCACTTGCTGGTAGTGCACAAGGCCGCGGCTTGGGTGGTTAAACTCGCGTTGCCCACCCTGGCGCTCCAGTACATCATGCTGTTTCCAGTAGGTTTCGAATTCCGGGCTGGCTGCTGTCAGTTCCGTGACGATTTTCTTGAGTTCCGGTTCTTCCAGTCGTGTGCGGCAGTCTGCCCTGAATTCGGCAACCAGCCGCCGGGCACGCATTTCCCAGTTCACGACAAATTGTTTGGCGGTTGGCTGCTGAAATACAAAACGTAGCAGGTTGGGACGTGTCTCAGCAGGCGCTTTGATCAGCCAGTCTCCAAACAGTGCTGTTGCTGCAGCATTCCAGGCCAGAATATCCCAGGTGCGACCCATGATATACGCAGGGATATGAATGCTCTCCAGCATGGCCACCAGGGTTTCTGGTGCTGTGTCCGCTTCAGACAAGTGGGCCTGTGGATCGCGGCGGTCTGTCATGTCAAACAGATAACTGCGTTCGGATTTACTGAGTTTGAGGGCATTGGCCAGCCTGTCCAGCGCATCCGTGGAGACATTGACCTCCCGTCCTTGCTCTATCCAGGTATACCAGGTGGCACTGATGCCTGCCAGTTGTGCGACTTCTTCACGGCGTAAACCTTGTGTGCGACGTCTCGCGCCATTGGGAAAGCCAAAAGCCTCGGGTGAGCCCCGCTGGCGCATGGCTTGTAGAAATTCGCCCAGTTCTTTACGTTTGCTGTCCATGTTGTATGTGCCGCTGATCAAGTGCAGTTGTGTTGAATATGGTCTGTGACAGGCTGCGAGGATTCTCAATGCCTTCAATGAAGCATATCAGCATCCTGTTACTGTTAATACTAGTATAACTTGTATTCTTGTAAGGGTATTACAATTTAGGTATGCTCTCAACTTCTTGAAAATTTGTTTTAATTACAATTGCTTAAAAGGAGCTGTCATGGCGGCAAAAACGCTTTATGACAAACTGTTCGACAGTCATGTGGTCCGTGAAGAAAACGGGGCGGCATTGCTGTATATCGATCGTCATCTGGTCCATGAAGTGACCAGCCCGCAAGCCTTTGAGGGCCTGAAGCTGGCGGGCCGCAAGTTGTGGCGCATTCATTCAGTATTGGCGGTGCCTGACCATAACGTTCCCACCACTGACCGCAGTGCGGGCGTGGCTGGCATTGTGGATCCAATTTCCCGTCTGCAGGTGCAGACACTGGATGCCAACTGCAAAGAGTTTGGCGTGACTGAATTTGCCATGGATGACCAGCGTCAGGGCATCGTGCATGTGATCGGGCCTGAGCAAGGCGCGACACTGCCGGGCATGACCGTGGTCTGTGGTGACTCGCATACCAGTACGCATGGTGCGTTTGGCGCTCTGGCGCATGGGATTGGTACCTCTGAAGTTGAGCATGTCATGGCGACGCAGTGCCTGGTGCAGAAAAAGTCGAAAGCCATGCTGGTAAAAGTCGAGGGCGACTTAGGCCCAGGCGTCACAGCGAAAGATGTGGCTCTGGCGATTATTGGTAAAATTGGCACTGCGGGCGGGACTGGCTATGCGATTGAGTTTGCTGGTTCTGCGATACGTGGTCTGACCATGGAAGGCCGCATGACCTTGTGCAATATGGCGATTGAAGCAGGTGCACGTGCCGGGATGGTGGCTGTCGATGACACCACGATCAATTATGTGAAAGGTCGCCCATTTGCGCCTAAAGCCGATCAGTGGGAAGCTGCTGTGGCTTACTGGCGTACGCTGCAGAGTGACGAAGGCGCGACATTCGATGCGACCGTTGCATTGCAAGCTGCAGACATTCAGCCACAAGTCACCTGGGGGACTTCACCCGAGATGGTGGTGGGCGTAGATGGTCTGGTGCCAGATCCGAACAATGCCAAGAGCGATGTGCAAAAAAGCGATTGGGAGCGGGCATTGCAATACATGGGCCTGCAAGCCAATACGCCGATTAATCAAATCGCCATTGATAAGGTATTTATTGGCTCATGCACCAACTCCCGTATTGAGGATTTGCGCGCAGCTGCCGCAGTGGCCAAAGGCCGCCAGGTGGCGGGCAATGTGAAGCTGGCCATGGTGGTGCCGGGCTCAGGATTGGTTAAAGCGCAAGCCGAGCAAGAGGGACTGGACAAAATTTTCAAGGCGGCTGGTTTTGAGTGGCGTGAGCCTGGATGCTCGATGTGTCTAGCCATGAATGCGGATCGTCTGGAGCCGGGTGAGCGCTGTGCTTCGACCTCCAACCGTAACTTTGAAGGGCGTCAGGGGCAGGGTGGCCGTACGCATCTGGTCAGCCCGCAAATGGCGGCTGCGGCTGCGGTGACTGGTCATTTTGTTGATGTTAGAACACTTTAAGAGAAAGGTTAGCCATGAAACATATTTTGACTTTGATCGCGCTTGCAATGGTGCTTTCGGCTTGCAATACCATTAATGGTGTGGGCAAGGACCTGGAAGAAGCTGGCACAGCTGTACAAAAATCGTCCAAATAATCTGGAACTCGTATGAAACCGTTTACCGTACATCAGGGGCTGGTGGCACCATTGGATAGAGCCAATGTTGATACTGATGCCATTATCCCCAAGCAGTTTTTAAAGTCGATCAAGCGCAGCGGCTTTGGCCCGAATGCGTTTGATGAGTGGCGTTATCTGGACCATGGCGAGCCCGGCATGGATAACAGCAAGCGTCCGCTTAACCCCGATTTTGTGCTGAATCAAGCGCGTTATCAGGGGGCCAGTATTTTGCTGACACGTGAGAATTTTGGCTGTGGTTCCAGTCGCGAGCACGCGCCGTGGGCGCTGGAGGATTTCGGTTTTCGCTCGGTGATTGCGCCCAGCTTTGCCGATATTTTCTTTAATAACTGCTTTAAAAATGGCATGTTACCCATTGTTTTAAATGAAACTATTGTTGAGAGTTTATTTAAAGCAGTAGAGGCAAACGACGGCTATCAGTTAACGATTGATTTGCAACAGCAAACCGTGAATACGCCTGAGGGACAATCTTATGCGTTTGAGGTAGACAGCTTTCGCAAGCACTGTTTGCTGAACGGGCTGGATGATATCGGGCTGACGCTACAACAGGTGGATGCCATCAAGGCATTTGAGGCCAAACATAAAGTCACGCAGCCCTGGCTTTTTAACTAGTGGCTTTTTAATGAGCAGGCCCGCAACGCGCGTTTGGCATAGATCACAACATTTATTCAACAAGGGTTTTTCATGAAAATTGCAGTATTGCCCGGGGATGGTATCGGGCCGGAAATTGTGGCGCAAGCCGTAAAGGTATTAAACGCGCTGAACCTGGATTTGACGCTCGAAGAGGCGCCAATTGGTGGGGCAGGCTACGAAGCCGCCGGGGATCCGTTGCCTGAGGCAACCCTCAAACTTGCCAAAGAAGCGGATGCCGTGTTACTGGGCGCTGTCGGTGACTGGAAATATGACAGTCTGCCACGTGAAAAACGTCCGGAACGCGGTTTGTTGCGCATCCGCAAGGAACTGAATCTGTTTGCCAATCTGCGTCCGGCATTGCTTTATCCCGAGCTGGCTGCGGCCTCTACCCTGAAGCCGGAAGTAGTGTCTGGTCTGGATATCATGATCGTGCGTGAACTTACCGGGGATATTTACTTTGGTCAACCGCGCGGCATCAATACGCTGGAAAACGGCGAGCGTGAAGGCATTAACACCATGCGTTACAGCGAGTCTGAAATCAGGCGCATTGGGCGGGTGGCTTTTGACATTGCGATGAAACGTAACAAAAAAGTCTGCTCGGTCGATAAAGCCAATGTACTGGAAACCACCGAACTATGGCGCCAGGTGATGATCGAACTTGCCAAAGACTATCCTGAAGTCGAACTCAGCCACATGTACGTCGATAACGCCGCTATGCAGCTGATTCGTGCTCCCAAGCAGTTTGACGTGATGGTGACCGGCAATATTTTTGGTGACATTCTGTCAGACGAAGCTTCCATGCTGACGGGTTCGATCGGCATGTTGCCTTCGGCCTCGCTGGACGCGAATAACAAAGGCATGTACGAGCCTAGCCATGGATCAGCGCCGGATATTGCCGGTAAAAACATCGCCAATCCACTGGCGACGATTTTGTCTGTCGCGATGATGTTGCGTTACACCTTCAATGACGAGGCCAGTGCAGTGCGCGTTGAAACCGCTGTCAAAAAAGCCCTTGCGCAAGGCTATCGTACGGCTGATATTTATACCGAGGGCTCGCAGAAAGTCAGCTGTTCGGACATGGGTGATGCCGTAGTGGCCGCGCTCTCACTTTAGGAAAAGAACTGGATACAACATGTTAAAAGTTGGGTTTGTAGGATGGCGTGGCATGGTAGGTTCCGTGCTCATGCAGCGGATGCGGCAGGAAAATGACTTTTCTGATATCGAGCCGCAATTTTTCACCACCTCGCAAACAGGGGGCGCTGCCCCCAACGTAGGCAAGGAGTCGCCGGCACTCAAAGATGCAAAGGATATTCAGGCGCTGCGTCAAATGGATGTGATTGTGTCCTGCCAGGGCGGCGATTACACCAGCGACATATTTCCACAATTGCGCAACAGTGGCTGGAACGGCCACTGGATTGATGCTGCCTCGACCTTGCGTATGGAAAAAGATGCGGTGGTGATCCTTGATCCTGTCAATCTACATGTGATACAGGATGCACTCGCGCAAGGCGGCAACAACTGGATAGGCGGTAACTGTACCGTTTCGTTGATGTTGATGGCGTTGAATGGCTTGTTTAAAGCCGATTTGGTCGAGTGGGCCACTTCGATGACCTATCAGGCCGCTTCGGGTGCAGGTGCCCAGAATATGCGGGAGCTGATTACGCAAATGGGCGTGATCAATGCTTCTGTGGCTGATTTGCTGGCTGATCCGGCTTCTGCGATTCTTGAGATCGACAAAACTGTGGCGGAGACCATCCGCAGTGATGCCTTGCCGCAGTCGCACTTTGGTGTGCCGCTGGCAGGTAGTTTAATTCCCTGGATTGATAAAGATCTGGGTAACGGCCAAAGCAAGGAAGAGTGGAAGGGTGGCGTAGAAACCAACAAAATTCTTGGGCGTGAAGCAAATCCTATCATCATTGACGGCCTGTGCGTGCGGATTGGCGCCATGCGCTGCCATTCCCAGGCGTTGACTTTGAAACTGCGTAAAGATGTGCCGCTGGATGAAATAGAACAGATGCTGGCTGAGGCCAATCCCTGGGCCAAAGTCATTCCCAACGCGCGTGAAATCAGTATGCGCGAATTGACGCCAGCCGCCATTACCGGCACGCTGAATACGCCAGTAGGCCGCTTGCGTAAACTGGCCATGGGCGGAGAGTACCTGTCGGCGTTTACTGTGGGCGACCAGTTGTTATGGGGCGCTGCAGAGCCATTGCGCCGGATGTTGCGTATTTTGGTACAAGCTTAAAGTTATAGCTTAACAATAAGCCCGTAAAGCCTTGATTTATCATGTAAATCAGGGTCTTTTCGGGCTTTTGTTCTATGCAACTTGTTGTTAAATAGGATATAGCGGCTTAAACAGGGAGTCGAAAAGCAGCGTAAAGCACGGTTGCATGCGCTTGCGTGGCTCACTGTTTGATGCTATGTTGGCAATCGCCATGTATTGATAAGGGTGAATCGGTGACCGCATTCCAATTAAAAAAAATAGCCTTTACCTTAAGTTTGAGTGCAGCCTTGACGGCGCATGCTGCTGGTTTGGGGACAATGACTTCAAGCTCAAAACTGGGCGAGCCGCTCAATGCCGAAATCGAGTTGTTGGCAGTGACACCCAATGAGTTAAATGGTATTCAGGCGGCACTGGCCAGCGAGCAGGTTTATCAAGACCAGTTGCTGGAAAAGCCAGCTTCTTACCCCTATATCAAAATCGAAGTAGCCAATAGCAGCAAGGGGCTGCCAGTCCTCAAGCTTTCGAGTTCACAGCCCATTACCGAAGCTTTTCTTGACATGCTGATTCAGGTGGATTGGCCGACTGGTCGTTTGGTCAAGGAATATACCTTGTTGCTGGATCCTCCAGGTTTTCAGTCCAATTATGCGTCAGAGCCGATAGCGCTGCCTGCTGCACCTGCCAATAATACAGCGGCGCCCATGAACAATCAGGCTGAGCCTGCTGCCAGTGCACCCGCGAAAAAGGCAAATGATCGCAAAAGTCCTGACTCTGCGCCAGTAAAAGCTGAAAACAAACCCGCTGAAATTGCAGCTGCTGACCATGAAACAGAGCGGGGCGATACGTTGTATGCCATTGCGAGGCAAATGCGTCCTGACAATGTCAGTGTAGAGCAGATGCTGGCTGGCTTGTATCAGGCCAACCCCAAGGCTTTTGCCGGCAACAATATGAATCGCCTGAAGGTTGGCAAGATTTTGCGTATGCCAGACCAGGCGACATTAAATCGCATCAGCCAGCAACAGGCTAAAACGCTGGTAGCTGCGCAGACAGCGGATTGGCAGGCCTATAAAAACAGTCTGGCAAAAGTCGTACAGCAATCCCCCGAGAGCAAAGCCGCTTCCAACAGTCAGCAATCTGCAGGCAAAATTGGTGCGGCGCAAGACAAGCCGTTGCCTGCTACAAAGGCTGCCAAAGATGTGCTGAAATTATCGGCTGGTGATGAAAAGTCTTCTGCACAAGCTGACAAGTCAGCGCAGAAAGCCATGCAGGACAAGCTGAATGCCTTGCAGGAAGATCTCACGGCCAAAGACAGCGCCATGAAAGAAGAAAAATCACGTACTGCTGATCTTGAAAAGCAGATTGCCGACATGAAAAAACTGCTGGCGATGAAGAGTGATGCCATGGCAAAAATGCAGCAGGATGCTGCGCAGGTGCAAAAGCCTGCAGTACCGGTTGAGGCTGCACCGCAGACTGTACCGGAAGCAGCCGCTTCGGCGCCGCAAGCTGCCTTGCCCGAGCAACCCGCTTCTGCAGATGCCGAAGGCAAAGAGGGGGGTGAAACAGCCCCTGCCGTTGTAGAGGCAACGCCAGAACAGCCGGTAGAGCATCCATCATTTATTTTATCCCTGATTCAGCGCCTCAAGCAGATGAATCCGGCATTGCCGTTTGCATTGGTGGCTTTGCCGCTGCTTGGGTGTGCATGGCTGATCATGCGTGTGCGTCGCAAAAAACAGATGCATACCTTTGAAGAGGCGATTGTGACCTCTCCGGCAACAGAGTTCCAGAATAACACGGTGTTCGGCAATACCCAGATGGCTTCCGGTGATACCTCCTTCCTGACCGACTTTTCGCAAAGTGCGGTGGGCGGCATGATTGATGCGCATGACGTGGACCCGATTGCCGAAGCCGAGGTTTACATGGCCTATGGTCGCGATGCGCAGGCAGAAGAAATTCTGAGAGACGCGATTCAGAAAGACCCTAACCGTCAGGAGCTCAAGCTGAAGTTGCTGGAGATTTACCATGGCGCTGAAAATATGGCGGCCTTTGAAACATTGGCCAGTGACTTGTATGCCAAGGCCGGCCCGAATGACCCAACCTGGTCAAAAGTGGTGTCTATGGGACAAAAGCTGGATCCGAATAATCCGCTTTACCGTGCGCCAGCGCAGACTGCAGCCGCTTCTATGGCCACTTCTATGGATAGTACGCCTGCAGAGACTTCGGACATTGCTGCTGAAGAAGAGGGATATCACCTTAATTTTGAAGCACCTTCACTGGAGTTTGAGTCTTCAGCGAGTGCCTCCGATAGCATCACCGCAAGCCCCTTTGTTGCGACTGAAATTGTTGCGCTCGAAGCTGTATCAGCCAATACGCAAACAGCTGCCGAGACTGTAGCTGGCATCAATGATACGCTGGCGCCTGCCTCTGTATTTGAAGAACCGGATGCGCCTGTCATGGGAAGTGTCGGATTGTCACAAGCTGATCAATCCACAGAAGCCAGTGGTATGGAGTCTGCCGGAATCGGCTCTGCCGAACTTGAGGATGACAGTGCCTCTGTCGAGCCAGTTGCGCCGCGTGATGCGGATTCCGATTTAACGGAAACATCCTTTGCTGGAGATGCTATTGCAGAAAATCCACCCCAGCCAACCGTATGGGGAGATGGTCTGTCCAGTGGCCTGGCGTCATTGCAGGTAGATACACAGGCAGCGGCCAACCCGGAGGTCGAACTCACGCCGAAGTCGCTGGACTTGCCAACCCTGGATTTTGATGTTGCAGAGTCAGAGGATACCAATCCTGTTTTGTCCTCGTTGAACATGGCTGGTGAAAGCAATCTTTCGCCTAATGATGCTGTGTTTGAGTCCTTGCCTGATTTGTCTTTTGAGCTGGGGACTGCGGCTGAAGCAGCAACGACCGAGGATGATTCGGCAAGCAATGGCATGATGCTCGAGGAAATCAGTCTGGAAGCGGCTGAGCAGCAGATGGAAGCCGCAGCCTTGAACAATACACCTGAAGTGGAGGCTTTTCCGGAAATTTCTCTGGACGTGGCGCCGGTTGCTGCAGCGGCAGATACTGTTGTTGCCGAATCAGAGTCAGAAGAAGTCGACACCAAGCTGGATTTGATCAAGGCTTACATTGACATGGAAGATGTGATTGGGGCCAAGGAGTTGATTGAAGAGGTGTTGCAAGAAGGTGGGGAGAGCCAGCGAAAACGTGCGGGTGAATTGCTGGCGCAACTTGCATAATCAGCGCCATGCTTTCATCCAAGGCCGGGAATCCCGGCCTTTTTCTTGTATCATACAGCCTCTATGCATGTACTTGTTTCCTTGACCTTGATTCCGTTGTTGGCGATGCTGCTATCCCGGCTTCCGGCGCAGTGGGCGGCCATTCTTTGCCTGATAGTCATTGGCTGGTTTGGTATGCAGGCAGCCAATACGTTTGCACAACTCACCCGCCGCTTGCGTTGGATATGGATTTCTTTACTGGTGATCTACAGCACATTAACGCCTGGTGAGTATGTCTTTCATGATGCCTATGTGCTGGGTGCGCTGACCTATGAAGGCTTGTCTGGTGGATCACATCAGGCATTGCATTTATTAGCGATGCTCTCTCTGGTTGCTTTTGTGTTGGAAAAATATAGTGCGGCAGCCCTGATGAGCGGTTTATATCAATGGTTGGCTGCATGGCGATTTCCCCGAAAATGGCTGGAGTGTGGTGTGGTGCGCACCTATCTGGTATTGCAGGCACAAACCTCTACGATCACACTGGATCCGCGTTTATGGCACCAGTACTTTGAGCAGCCTTCAACGCTGGTCGCCTCGCAAGCACAATTACCTTGCGTAACTATGGCGCTCCGGCCATTGGGCAAAGCAGAGCAAGCCTTATTGGTCATGCAACTTTTTCTCATATGTGTGCTCCTGTTTGTCTGATGAAGATAGCGATTGGTGTGGAATATCATGGTGGCTGGTTCCAGGGTTGGCAAAGCCAGCCCAATCGCCAGGGCGTACAAGATCACCTGGAAGCCGCACTTGCGCAAATCGCCGGTGAGCAGGTGCGTTTGCATGCGGCGGGCCGCACCGATGCTGGTGTGCATGCGCTGATGCAGGTGGCGCACTTTGAAACAACTGTCGCCCGGCCGCTCCAGGCCTGGGTGCGTGGCACAAATGCGCACTTGCCCCCCTGGGTGCGTGTGCGTTGGGCGCATCCGGTTGCGGATGACTTTCATGCAAGGTTCAGTGCGCGTGCGCGGAGTTACCAGTATGTGCTGTATAACCATGCAGTGGCCCCAGCGACACAGCACGGCAGGGTAGGCTGGTATCATCGGCCACTGTTACTCCCTGTCATGCAGCAAGCTGCTGCCTGCTTGCTTGGCGAGCATGATTTCAGTGCTTTTCGTGCCAGTGAGTGCCAGGCAAAAACACCGGTGCGCACCATGCTCACCGCCGAAGTGACCCAGCAAGGGCCCTTTTTTATATTCAGCTTTAAGGCAAATGCCTTTTTGCAGCATCAAATCCGCAACATGGTTGGGGCTCTGGTGTATGTCGGGCAGGAAAAACTGAGCGTGCAGGCGTTTGCTGATTTGTTACAGAAACAAGATCGCACCTTGTCTCCGCCCACCTTTATGCCGGATGGCTTATACTTTACCGGTGTGCAATATGATGCGCACTGGCAATTACCAGATTGCGATCAATCATGGCAAGGCTGATGGCACATTGTCTGGAGACTTTCTTATTTTGAATCAGAGGATTATGCAGAGAACCCGCGTCAAAATTTGCGGCATTACCCGTCCGGAGGATGCATGGGCCGCTGTCACTGCCGGTGCGGATGCGCTGGGCTTTGTTTTTTACCCGCCCAGCCCGCGCGCTGTGCAGCCCCTGCAAGTCAGGGCCATCGTCAATCAGCTGCCTCCGTTTGTCAGTAAGGTGGGCTTGTTTGTCAATGCCGAAGTTGATTCGGTCAAAGAGGCCATTGCTACCGCTGGTCTGGACTGTCTGCAGTTTCATGGCGAAGAGTCTGCCGACTATTGTGCGCAATTTAATCTGCCTTATTACAAAGCGATCCGCGTCAAACCCGGGGCAAATTTGATACAATGCGAGATTGAATTTTCTTCGGCAACTGCTTTGCTGCTGGATGCCTGGTCAGAACAAGCGGTGGGTGGTACGGGTCAAACCTTTGACTGGTCACTGATCCCGGTTGGATTGCAAAAGCCAGTCATACTGGCGGGTGGTTTGGACGCCAGTAATGTGGCACAAGCGATTGCCAACACACATCCTTATGCGGTGGATGTCAGTGGCGGTGTAGAGGTGCAAAAGGGCATCAAGTCCCCACAAAAAATAGCTGCATTTATGCGGCAGGTGATGCAGTGTGATGCTGCACATGGCAACGTGGTTTGAGTGATAGAGAGATAACGGAGTAAAGCATGCAAGTATATGACATGCCAGACGAGCGTGGCCACTTTGGCCCCTTTGGCGGAATTTTTGTAGCAGAGACTTTGGTAGAAGCGCTGGAAGAGTTGCGTGTGATGTATGAAAAATATCGTCACGATCCCGAATTTCTTGCCGAGTTTGCCTATGACCTCAAGCATTTTGTAGGCCGCCCTAGCCCTGTTTACCACGCCAAACGATTGTCCGATAAAATCGGTGGCGCGCAGATTTACCTCAAACGTGAAGACTTGAATCATACCGGCGCACACAAGGTCAACAACACTATTGGTCAGGCCCTGCTGGCCAAACGCATGGGCAAGCCACGAGTGATTGCCGAGACCGGTGCCGGGCAACATGGTGTCGCCACGGCGACGATTGCTGCCCGTCTGGGACTGGAGTGTGTGGTCTACATGGGGGCTGAAGACGTCAAGCGTCAGGCACCCAATGTGTTCCGCATGAAGCTGCTGGGCGCCACTGTGGTCCCTGTCGAGAGCGGCTCCAAAACCCTGAAAGACGCATTGAATGAAGCCATGCGTGACTGGGTCACCAATATTTCCAATACTTTTTATATTATCGGCACCGTTGCCGGTCCGCATCCTTATCCGATGATGGTCCGTGACTTTCAGTCTGTGATTGGCGTGGAAGCTAAGGTGCAAATGCAGGAAATGATCGGGCGCCAGCCGGATGCGGTTGTGGCTTGTGTGGGCGGTGGTTCCAATGCGATGGGGATTTTCTACCCTTACATTGACGTAGAGGGGGTGCGCCTCATTGGGGTTGAAGCTGCCGGACATGGTCTTGAAACAGGGCAGCATGCAGCGCCATTGACAGCCAATAGTCCCATCGGTGTCCTGCATGGCAACCGCACCTACCTGATGCAGGATGAAGACGGCAATATCGTTGAAACCCACTCAGTGTCGGCAGGGTTGGACTATCCTGGTGTTGGCCCTGAGCATGCATGGTTAAAAGATATCCACCGCGCTGAATACGTGGCCATTACCGATGACGAAGCGATGGCGGCTTTCCATAATCTGTGTCGTACCGAAGGCATTATCCCGGCGCTGGAATCCAGTCACGCACTGGCGCATGCTGAAAAAATGGCAAAAACCATGTCGCCTGACCAGGTGATTCTGGTCAATTTGTCCGGTCGAGGCGACAAAGACATTAACACGGTGGCCAAATTGGCTAACATCACGCTGTAATCCGCAAAACCAGAAAAAGAATTGTTGTTTATGTCTCGTATACAAACCGTTTTTACGCAATTGAAAGCGCAAGGCAAAAAAGCGCTGATCCCCTACATTACAGCAGGAGACCCGCATCCAGACCAGACGGTGCCCCTGTTACATGCACTGGTGGCCTCTGGCGCCGATATGATTGAACTGGGTGTGCCATTTTCTGACCCGATGGCAGATGGCCCGGTTATTCAGCGTGCCAGCGAACGCGCCCTGGTGCACAAGATGGGCTTGCGCAAAGTGCTGGCGATGGTGAAATTGTTTAGAGAGAGCAACCAGCAGACACCGGTCATATTGATGGGCTATGCCAATCCGATTGAGGCGATGGGCAGTGACCAGTTTGTGGCTTTGGCCAAAGAATCCGGCGTGGATGGGATATTGACCGTGGATTATCCACCCGAGGAGTGCTCGGCATTTAATACGCGCCTGGCGGAAGCCGGGATGGACAGCATCTTTTTACTCTCGCCCACGACCGAACCTGAACGTACCAGTCTGATTGTGAAGCAGGCGACCGGCTTTTTGTATTATGTCTCGCTCAAAGGCGTGACCGGTGCTGCCAATCTGGACATTGTCGAGGTGAAAAAACGCGTTGCCGAGATTCGTAAAGACACAGATTTGCCCATTGGTGTTGGTTTTGGTGTGAAAGACGCAGCGACAGCGCGTGAAGTCGCTACCATTGCCGATGCCGTCGTCGTTGGCAGCCGCATGGTATTAGCCATTGAACAGTCAGACGCTGACAACCTGATTGCCAACGTGCAAGCATTAATGACAGAGTTGCGTACTGCGATTGATCAGCATTAAAGATCATCCGGAACAGCATAACCCGCAGGAGTAGAGATGAGTTGGTTAGATAAAATCCCCCAAAAAATCAAGCGAGCAGTGGACTCTGCCCAGAAACGCAATATGCCGGAAGGGCTGTGGCATAAATGTGATGCTTGCCAGACCGTGCTCTATAGAACCGACCTGGATGCCAATCTGGAGGTATGTCCGCGCTGTGGACATCACCATCGCCTGGGTGCACGTGGTCGCCTGAATGTATTGCTGGATCAAGAAGGGCGTGTTGAAATTGGTGCCGATGTGACACCGGTGGATGCCTTGAAATTCAAAGACAGCAAAACCTACGCAGAACGGATGAAGGCAGCACAGCGTGATGTGAAAGAAAAAGATGCACTCATTGTGATGCGCGGCACGGTAGAAACAGTGCCGGTCGTGGCGGCGGTATTCGAGTTTAAATTTATGGGTGGTTCGATGGGCTCGGTAGTGGGTGAGCGTTTCGTGCGGGGTGTGCAGGATGCGATTGACCATAAGTCAGCGTTCATCTGTATTTCTTCCAGTGGCGGTGCGCGTATGCAGGAAGGCTTGCTTTCTCTGATGCAGATGGCTAAAACCAGCGCAGCCCTGACCAAACTCTCTGAGGCGGGATTGCCTTATATTTCCGTACTCACTGATCCAACCATGGGTGGCGTGTCTGCCAGTTTTGCCATGCTGGGCGATGTGATTGTGGCTGAACCGAATGCCCTGATCGGATTTGCCGGTCCCCGTGTGATTGAGCAGACGGTGCGTGAAACATTGCCAGAGGGCTTTCAGCGTGCAGAGTTTTTGTTAACACATGGTGCCATCGACATGATTGTCGACAGGCGTGAAATGCGTGCCAGATTGAGTCAGTTATTATCCGGTTTGATGAATATTAGCAAAGCGGCTTAATGCAGTCGTTAATGTCCACGCTTCCTGCAACTGTTGAGGCCTGGCTAAGCTATATTGAGTCCCTGCACCCAAAAACCATTGAAATGGGCTTGTCCCGTGTATATGAGGTGGCGCAGCGCCTGAGCTTGCGCTACCCGTTTATGGTGGTCACTGTTGGCGGTACAAACGGCAAGGGCTCGACATGTGCCATGCTTGAGCGCATTTATATGGCTGCAGGCTACCGTGTCGGCTGTTACACTTCGCCGCATCTAATGCATTATCAGGAGCGGGTGCGGTTTAATGGCGCTGAAATTTCTGATGCCTTGTTGTGCAAGGCCTTCAGCGCTGTTGAACATGCGCGCGGCGATGTTGCACTCACCTATTTTGAAATGGGCACCCTGGCGGCCTTGTGGGCGTTTGAGCAGTCGCCACTGGATGTTGTCATTTTGGAAGTCGGACTGGGCGGGCGGCTGGACGCAGTCAATATTGTAGATGCAGACTGCGCGATCGTGACCAATGTTGACCTTGACCATATGGAGTTTCTGGGCGATACCCGCGAAGCGATTGGCCGTGAAAAAGCCGGAATTTACCGCCAGCAGCAAGTCAGTATTTGCGGTGACCAGGATCCGCCTGCATCCCTGCTGGCATACGCACAGCAGCTGGGGACCTCACCGGCCAGGTTTATGGTCGAATACCGGATTGAACTGTTTGATGACCATGCACTCTATGAAGATTCTTCGGGACAATTAACGGTAGGTGCATTGCGGTTGCTGGGTGAATATCAGTGGCAGAATGTGGCTAATGTGATTTATGCGATCAGGGCATTGTCTGACAGGTTGCCTGTCAGTACGCAATGTATGCTCACAGCGATCAGTCAGACTGAAGTGACGGGTCGGTTTCAATACTGGCATCGCCAGCCTGACATTATTCTGGATGTCGCGCACAATCCACATGCTGCGCGCGCATTACTTTCAAACTTGCAACAGTTACGCGAGAAGGGTGTTTCGATTCGCGCTGTGTTTTCCATGCTCTCGGATAAAGATATCGCCAGTGTTGTCAATGTATTGGCTGAGGTGATTGATAGTTGGGATGTGGCTGCAATCGAACATCCGCGCGCAGCAAGCGCAGATTATCTTTGCGACGCCATTCGACAGGCCGTTCCCGCAGAGCGGATACAAGCCCATCCAGATTTAACATCTGCATTGCAGTCTGCTTATAAAAAAGCGGCAAAGAATGATAAAATTATCGTGTTTGGTTCTTTCTTTACCGTGGCAGCTATTCTAAACATAGATCATCAAGCGTTGACAGACTTGCAGCCCGCTAACGCTCGATAGAGACGAACAAAACGACACACGATTATGGCGAGAGATGCTTTGACCGACAAGGAACTACTACTCAAGAAAACCGCCCGTAGAAGGTTGGTGGGGGCAATCACCCTTGTGATACTGATGTTGATCATTTTGCCTTTTGTGCTTAAAGACCGCGTGGTGAATTCTTCAGCAGATAATGTAAAAATTACTGTGGTCAATCGTGAGACAAATCATGAGCCTATTCTGGAGTTGCCTGAGGATGAAGTGTCGATTGAAGCAGATGCTCCAGATTTATCACAACCTTCCAAATCTGCAACTGCGTCTGCGTCTGACACGCCATCATCCACTGTAACAAAACCACTGGTAGCAGAACCGTCTGTGGCACAGCCCAAGGCAGAACCCAAGGCAGAACCCAAGGCAGAACCCAAGGCTGAACCCAAGGCTGAACCCAAGGCTGAAAAGCCAGCCATTAAAGTTGAGCGGCCTGACTCCGATAAACAATCAGGCAAGTTTTATGTGCAGTTTGGCGTATTTTCTGACCCCAAAAACCTTGAAAGCCTCCAGACCAGGTTAAAACAGGCCGGATTTGATGCCAGCAGTGAGCAAGTCGATGGTTCCGGGTTGAAGTTGCGTTTGCGTTCAAGAACCTATGCGACACGTGCAGATGCGGCAAATGCCTTGAAGAAAATTCAGGCCGCTGGATTCAGCGGGATTGTGGCAGCCAAATCCTGAAGTGATCGATGACCATTTTTGACTATACAGTACTCGGTATTATTGGTTTCACTATCCTGCTTGGCCTGATGCGCGGCGCGATTCGCGAGATATTCTCCATGCTGGGCTGGGTGCTGGCTTTTTACCTTGCCAACAGATTTAATGCGGATGTGATTCGATATCTGCCAGACGAAGTGCCGACTGAAGCCATTAAAGTGATGGCAGCTTTTGTGTTGATTTTTTTACTGGTGCTGCTGTTGAGCAGTTTGATTTCCATTTTGCTCACCGGCCTGTTTAAAGCGGTGGGTCTCGGCGGTTTTAACCGCCTGTTGGGTGCCTTTACGGGTGCATTGCGTGGCTTGTTATTTGTGTGTGTACTGATCATGCTGGCAGGGATGACCGATATCCCCCGCGATCCGCGCTGGACCAATGCCATGCTGAGTGCGCCACTCGAGGCGCTGGTGGTTCAGCTGTTACCACTGTTACCTTCAAATATCGCTGCGCATGTGCATTTGGAGCAGCGGCCAGGTGAGTCTGAGTTAATTTTGTAATGCAATTGATAGGAATGACACTATGTGTGGAATTATCGGTATTGTAGGTAAGAATCCGGTTAACCAGTTGTTGTATGACGGGTTGCTGGTGTTACAACATCGCGGGCAGGATGCCGCTGGCATTGTGACTTGCGATGGTAATACTTTCCACATGCATAAAAACAATGGCCTAGTGAAAGATGTTTTCCATACCCGCCATATGCGTAACCTGGTAGGCAATGTCGGCATTGCACATGTGCGTTACCCGACTGCTGGCTCTTCCAGTGCGGCTGAAGCGCAGCCGTTTTATGTAAACTCTCCGTTTGGCATCGTGCTGGGCCATAACGGCAACCTGACCAATTCTGAGCAGTTGAAGTCCGAAATGTTCCGGCAGGATTTACGTCATATCAATACCAGTTCTGATTCAGAAGTGCTGCTCAATGTGCTGGCACACGAAATTGAGCATACTTCCAAAAATGCATTGCTCAATAGCGATGTCGTGTTTGATGCCGTTGCCGCGGTGCACAAGCGCTGTAAAGGTGCTTATGCCGTCGTGGCGATGATTGCCAACTTTGGTATGCTGGCATTCCGTGACCCGCACGGTATTCGTCCATTGGTGATTGGCAAGCAGGAAACGAGTAAAGGCACAGAGTACATTGTGGCCTCTGAAAGTGTGGCGCTGGATGTGCTGGGGTTTACCCTGTTGCGTGATGTCGAGCCTGGTGAAGCTGTCTTTATCGATATGGATGGTAATTTGTTCAGCCGCCAGTGTTCCGATAAAGCCAAGCTCACTTCCTGTATTTTTGAATATGTCTACCTGGCGCGCCCTGACTCGGTGATTGATGGGGTGTCTGTTTACCAGACGCGTTTGGACATGGGCAGCTTGCTGGCAGAAAAAATCAAGCGCGAGTGGGCAGACAAGCAAATTGACGTGGTGATCCCGATTCCCGATACCAGTCGCCCGAGTGCTTTGCAGTTGGGTATCGCACTGGGACTCGATTACCGAGAAGGCTTTATTAAAAACCGTTATATTGGTCGCACGTTTATCATGCCGGGACAGGCTTTGCGTAAAAAATCTGTCCGTCAGAAGCTGAACCCGATTGGGATTGAGTTCAAAGGCAAAAATGTCTTGCTGGTCGATGATTCGATTGTGCGCGGGACGACTTCGCAACAGATCGTACAAATGGCCCGCGATGCTGGTGCCAATAAAGTCTATTTTGCATCTGCAGCGCCACCGGTACGCTATCCGAATGTGTATGGCATTGATATGCCCAGCCGGGATGAGTTATTGGCGACCAACCGCACGGATGAAGAAATTTGTGCTGAAATTGGCGCGGATGCCTTGATTTATCAGGATCTGGACGCGTTGCGCGAAAGTATTACCAAGTCCAACCCGCACCTTACAGAGTTTGATTGCAGCTGTTTTGATGGTAAATATGTTACCGGGGATATCGACGCGGCTTATCTGAATCGCATTGAAACGGCACGCAGTGATGCCAATAAAAAAGAGGTGCCGCCTAACTCCACCACACAGCTGGATTTGAATTTGCTGTCTACCGATTTGGTGGGTGTGGAGTAAGGCTTGACAGCGTTCAGTAAAAGGCGTTTAATCAAATTGCGCTGATTTGAGTGGCCAAATTTAAACAAAGCCAAACTCAGCTTGCGGGCGCATAATAAATTCTGCTAAAGCGAGAGCCCAAAAACCCGTTTTAGCTTCGCGCTTAAACGGGTTTTTCATTTTGGGTATCACAACCACATACGGGACATTGAAGATTTATGGACAAGCAATACCATCTGGAAACATTGGCAGTGCGGGCGGGCACGCTCACCACAGAATTTGGCGAAAACTCTGAGGCACTGTTTCTCAACTCCAGCTTTCGCTTTAAAAATGCAGCGCAGGCAGCCGCACGTTTTGGCGGGTCAGAGCCAGGCAATATTTATTCACGCTTTACCAATCCAACGGTCACCATGTTTCAGGACAAGCTGGCGGCGCTGGAAGGGGCCGAGCAATGCGTGGCGACTGCGAGTGGTATGGCGGCTATTCTGGCCTGTGTGATGGGTTTGTGCAGTGCCGGTGATCATGTGCTGGCTTCGCGTAGTATATTTGGCACAAGTGTGCAGCTGTTCAGTAATATTCTCAAGCGCTGGGGGCTTGAAGTGACGTTTGTTTCGCTCACCGATGTTGACGCCTGGCGTGCGGCGGTCAAGCCCAATACCAAGCTTTTTTTTGCTGAAACACCTTCTAATCCACTGACCGAAATTGGCGATATTGCCAGGCTGGCAGAGATTGCCCATGCCCACGGTGCGTATCTGGCCATTGATAACTGTTTTTGCACTCCGGCGCTACAACAGCCCTTAAAGCTGGGCGCAGATATTATCATTCATTCGGCCACCAAATATATTGATGGCCAAGGCAGGGTGCTTGGCGGTGCAGTGTTAGGCAGCAAAACACTGATGGAGCCTGTGTATGGTTTTTTACGTACCGCCGGCGTCACCATGAGTGCATTTAACGCCTGGGTGTTCGTGAAAGGTCTGGAAACCCTGCAGGTGCGCATGGAAGCGCATGCAGCCCGCGCCCTGGCACTTGCGCAGTGGCTGGAGCAGCAGCCACGTGTTGCGCGGGTGTATTACCCGGGGCTGGATTCTCATCCGCAATATGCCCTGGCGCAACAGCAGCAACGTCTGGGTGGCGGCATTGTCACTTTTGAAGTCAAGCCGCGTGAGGGTCAAACCGGGCAGGAGGCCGCTTGGGAGCTGATTGATGCTACCCGTTTGATTTCGATTACGGCCAATCTGGGGGATGCCAAGTCCACCATCACCCATCCGGCGACCACCACACATAGTCGGGTGTCGCCTGAGGCGCGGGCTGAGGCGGGGATCAAAGACAATCTGGTACGTATTGCCGTGGGCCTCGAGCATGTTGGGGATTTGCAGGCCGATTTAGCCATTTTGTCACGCGTATAAACTGTTTAAAACATTTGGGTGCGGCTCTGCACTCAAACGTCCTCTTTTGGTGACAGCGCTTTGCCAATTGATATATGGCCCAGCAGGATTGCTTTCGTCCTGCACGGCTTCAGTCATTCTCCATCCCTTTTTGCCCGCACACAGGCCATTTTGCTGGAGATTTGGCAAGCGTATTAGCGTCAAACATGTTAAAATCGCGAGATAACTTTTAACTATAAATGTGGGTTAAGAATGAGTCAGTCTCCAGATCAGTTTGCCAAAGAAACCTTGCCGATAAGCCTCGAAGACGAGATGCGCCGCAGTTATCTCGACTATGCAATGAGCGTGATTGTTGGTCGCGCCTTGCCGGATGTACGTGATGGTTTAAAGCCGGTACACAGACGTGTATTGTTTGCCATGCACGAGTTGTCAAACGATTACAACAAGCCTTATAAAAAGTCTGCACGTATTGTGGGTGATGTGATCGGTAAATACCACCCGCATGGGGATACCGCGGTGTATGACACGATTGTGCGTATGGCGCAGGATTTCTCCTTGCGCTACATGCTGGTCGATGGCCAGGGTAACTTCGGCTCCGTCGATGGCGACAACGCGGCGGCCATGCGGTATACCGAAATCCGCATGTCCAAAATCGCGCACGAGTTGCTGGCGGATATTGATAAAGACACGGTGGATTTTGGCCCCAACTATGATGGTAGTGAGCAGGAACCCCTGATCATGCCAACCCGTATTCCCAATCTGCTGATTAACGGCAGCTCGGGGATTGCGGTGGGGATGGCGACCAATATTCCACCACACAACCTCAATGAAGTGCTCAATGCCTGTTTTGCGCTGCTCAAAAATCCTGAAATCACCATCGATGAGCTGATTGAACTGATTCCTGCACCAGACTTTCCAACGGCCGGCATTATTTACGGTACTGCGGGCGTGAGGGAAGGTTATCGAACCGGCCGTGGCCGTGTCGTCATGCGCGGTCGTACCCATTTTGAAGACCTGGAAAGAGGCGGGCGCCAGTCGATCATCATTGATGAGCTGCCATATCAAGTCAATAAAAAGACCCTGATTGAAAAAATCGCCGAGCTGGTCAACGAAAAGAAAATCGAAGGTATTTCTGACCTGCGTGACGAGTCTGACAAATCAGGCATGCGCGTAGTGATCGAGCTTAAGCGTGGTGAAGTACCAGAGGTAATTTTAAATAACCTGTACAAGCAAACGCAGCTGCAAGACACCTTTGGCATGAATATGGTGGCCTTGATGGATGGTCAGCCACGTCTGCTGAACCTGAAACAAATGCTGGAAGCTTTCCTGCGTCACCGTCGCGAAGTAGTGACACGTCGTACGGTGTTTGAATTGCGCAAGGCGCGTGACCGTGGCCATGTGCTGGAAGGTCTGGCTGTTGCGCTGGCTAACGTGGATGAGATGATTGCCATCATCAAAGCTGCGCCGACGCCGCCGGAAGCAAAAAAAGAATTGATGGCCCGCAGCTGGAATTCACCTGTGGTGGAGGAAATGCTCAAGCGCGCAGCGATGGAGGCTTCACGTCCAGAAGGCTTGTCGGTGGACTTTGGCATGACGCCAAATGGCTATCGCCTGTCTGATGTGCAGGCACAGGAAATCCTGCAAATGCGTTTGCAACGCCTGACTGGCCTGGAACAGGACAAGATTGTCAGCGAATACAAAGAAGTGATGGATATCATTGCTGACTTGCTGGATATATTGGCCAAGCCAGAGCGTGTGACTGCCATTATTGTGGACGAACTCAACGAAATTCAAAGACAGTTTGGCGACAAGCGCCGTTCCGAGATCGAGCAGAATACGCAGGATTTATCGCTGGAAGACCTGATTACACCGCAGGATGTCGTGGTGACCTTATCACATACCGGCTATGTCAAATCGCAGCCGCTCGACGAATATCGTGCCCAGAAACGCGGTGGGCGTGGCAAACAGGCAGCCGCCACTAAAGAAGATGACTTTATCGACAAGATGTTTGTGGCCAATACCCACGATTATATCTTGTGCTTCAGTAGTCGCGGCCGTGTCTACTGGTTGAAGGTCTATGAAGTACCACAAGGCAGCCGTGTCAGCCGCGGCAAGCCGATTGTGAACCTGTTCCCGCTCGAAGAGGGCGAGAAAATCAACGCCATTCTGCCGGTGAAAGAGTTTGACGAAAATCATTTTGTGTTTATGGCCACCGCCATGGGCACTGTCAAGAAAACAGCGTTGGTCGAATTCTCCAATCCTCGCAAGTCGGGCATTATTGCCATTAATCTGGACGACGGTGATTACCTGATTGGGGCTGAAGTGACTAATGGCCAGAACGACATTGTGCTGGTCTCCAATGGCGGTAAAGCGGTCTGGTTTACCGAAGATGATGTTCGGCCGATGGGACGTGCTACCCGCGGTGTACGCGGCATGAAACTGGCAGCCAAACAGCAGGTACTTTCCCTGTTAATCGCCGAAAATGATCAGCAGTCTGTACTGGTTGCGACTGAAAACGGCTATGGTAAACGTACCGTATTGTCAGAGTTCCGCCATTCAGGCCGTGGCACACAAGGCGTTAAAGCGATTGCCATCAGCGAGCGTAACGGTCTGGCCATTGCTGCCAAACTGGTGACTGCCGAAGATGAAATCATGCTGATTACGACTGGCGGTGTCCTGATTCGTACCCGCGTCAAGGAAATCCGTGACATGGGCCGTGCGGCACAAGGTGTGACACTGATTAACCTGGGTGAAGGTGAGAAACTGTCTGGCCTGGAAAAAATTGTCGAAACTGACGACGATGCCGACACCGATACTGAAGAATAACCCTATTCAAGAATACATAGTCACATGAAACAGATTTTTAACTTTTCTGCCGGCCCGGCAGTCTTGCCAAAACCAGTGCTGGAGCGGGCGCAAGCTGAAATGCTTGATTGGCACGGCTCTGGCATGAGTGTGATGGAAATGTCGCACCGTGGTAAGGAATTCACCAGTATTCTGGAAAAAACAGAAGCGGATTTCCGCAAGCTGCTCCATATTCCAGCCAATTACAAGGTGCTGTTTTTGCAAGGCGGTGCGATTGCGGAAAACGCCATGATCCCGCTGAATCTGCTCAATGGAAAAACAGCAGATTATGTGGTGACGGGCTCCTGGAGCAAGCGCAGTGTAGAAGACGCCAGGGCTTATGGCAATATTCACGTGGCTGCCAACGCTGAACATACCGGGTTTACCACAGTGCCCGATTTTGCCAGCTGGCAGCTTACACCTGATGCGGCATACGTGCATTACTGCACTAACGAGACCATCAACGGTGTTGAGTTTTTACAGGTGCCTGAAACCCATGGTGTGCCGATTGTGGCAGACATGTCTTCGCACATTCTGTCACGCCCGATAGACGTGTCGAAATACGGTGTGATCTATGGCGGCGCGCAAAAAAATATCGGTCCGGCCGGCTTGTGCCTGGTCATTGTGCGCGAAGATCTGCTTGAGCAGGCTTCCCCGCTGACCCCGGCAGTTTTTCACTGGAAGACACAAGCTGACAACCAGAGCATGATTAATACGCCGCCTACCTATAGTATTTATATTGCAGGCCTGGTGTTTGAATGGTTGCTGGCGCAGGGCGGGGTAGAGGCGATGGAGCAAATCAATATTGCCAAAGCCAACCTGTTGTATGATTACTTGGACCAGACCGACTTTTATTACAATCCGATCCAGCCGACCTATCGTTCACGCATGAATATTCCCTTCCGCCTGCGCGATGAAACGCTGAATGATGCGTTTTTGAAAGCCGCTGATCTACAAGGACTGTTACAACTCAAAGGGCATCGTACTGTCGGCGGCATGCGTGCCAGCATATACAACGCGATGCCGATTGAAGGCGTACAGGCATTGGTCGCATTCATGCAGTCGTTTGAAAAAGAAAACTCTTAGAACACTTTAAAAATATACTTTAAATGTCTGATTTATTAAAACAATTTAGAGATGAAATCGATGCGATTGACGCGCAGGTATTGGCCTTGGTCAATGCACGCGCCAGATTGGCACGTCAAATCGGGCATTTAAAAGAAGACGGTGTGATTTACCGTCCTGAACGAGAGGCCCAGGTCATCCGTCGCCTGCAAGCTGAAAATCAGGGGCCATTGTCCCCTGAGGCCGTCAGCAATATTTTCCGCGCCGTGATGTCGAATTGCCGTGCGCTGGAAAAAGAGCTGTCGATTGCTTTTCTTGGGCCCTTGGGTACTTACAGTGAAGAGGCCGCGCTCAAGCAGTTTGGTGAAGGTCGTCAGGCTGTGGTGTGTGGCAGCATTGATGAAGTCTTCAGAACGGTAGAGGCGGGCCAGGCTGACTACGGCGTGGTCCCCGTTGAAAACTCTACTGAAGGGGCTGTTGGCATCACGCTGGATCTGCTGCTTGCCAGCCCATTGCAAGTCATTGGTGAAGTCACCATGCCAGTGCATCACTGTTTGCTCTCTGCACAACAGGATCTTTCGCAAATCACGCATGTGTTTTCACATGCGCAGTCACTGTCACAATGCCATGAATGGTTAAACCGGCATTTGCCCAGCAGTGCGCGCGAAGCGGTGACCAGCAACGCACGTGCAGCACAGATGATACATGAGCTGGTCGCCAGCCAGGGTACGTTTGCTGCGGCCATTGCCAGCCGCCGTGCGGCTGAACTGTTTGATTTACATGTGCTTGCCGAAAATATTGAAGACGATCCGAAAAACACCACACGTTTTCTGGTGTTAGGCGCGCATGGCGTGGCGCCTTCCGGTAAAGATAAAACTTCATTGGTGATGAGTGCGCCTAATAAACCCGGGGCGGTATTAGAGCTGCTGGAGCCATTCTCCAGGCACGGTGTCAGCATGACCAAGCTGGAATCTCGTCCCTCACGCCAGAATCTGTGGAATTACGTATTTTTTGTTGATATTGAAGGGCATCAGCAAGAGCCAACTGTGCAGGCGGCGCTCAAAGAGCTTGCCGGGCGTGCAACTTTACTCAAGGTCCTGGGTTCATACCCGACGGCTATTCTTTAAAAATTGAATGATTATGTCTGATTTATCTACTTTAGCACCCGCTAACATCCGCGCCATTGCGCCTTATCAAGGGGGCAAGCCTATCAGTGAGCTTGCCCGTGAAATGGGGTTAAACGAAGCGGAGATCGTCAAGCTTGCCTCCAATGAAAACCCTTTGGGCATGAGCCCTAAAGCGCAAATGGCGGTTGAAGAGGCGATTTACGACATTGCCCGTTACCCGGATGGCAACAGTTTTGCGCTGCGTGATGCCGTCAGCCAAAAATATGGTGTTGCGCCTCAGCAAATTGTGTTTGGCAATGGTTCCAATGATATTCTGGAGCTGGCTGCACGCGCTTTTCTGACCACAGGTGATGAGGCTATTTACTCACAGCATGCATTTGCGGTGTATCCACTGGTCACGCAGGCCGTGGGTGCCAAGGGTATCGTCGTGCCTGCGATCGACTATGGTCATGATTTACAAGGGTTTCTGGCAGCCATCACGCCCAGAACAAAACTGATTTTTGTGGCCAATCCGAATAACCCTACCGGGACGCTGATTGCCAAGGATACGCTCAAAGCTTTTCTGGCACAGGTACCTAAACATGTCTTGGTGGTGTTGGACGAAGCCTACGACGAGTATTTGTCTGTCGTTGACAAGTCTGAAGCCGTCTCCTGGCTGGCCGAATTCGAGAATTTGATTATTTCACGTACCTTTTCCAAGGCCTATGGCCTTGCAGGGCTGCGTGTCGGTTTTGGCCTGATGCATGCTGCATTGGCTGACTTGATGAATCGTGTACGTCAACCGTTTAATGTCAACAGTATTGCGCAGGTCGCTGCCGCGGTATCGTTGCAGGATGAGGATTTTGTCGCCCGCAGTTACGCCGCTAATCAGGCTGGCATGGCACAAATTACCCAGGGATTGCAAGCGTTGGGCCTGGATTACATTCCGTCATATGGTAATTTTGTCAGTTTTAAGGTGCCCAATGCGGCAGCGGTTAACCAGGCACTGCTCAAAAACGGGGTGATTGTCCGTCCGGTAGCCAATTACGACATGCCAGACTATTTGCGCGTAAGTATTGGATTATTCAGTGAGAACGCACGTTTTATTGAAGTGCTGGAAAAGATTTTGAAGTCATGACCACTTATGAAAAACTAGCCACCGATGATGTTCGGGTGCTCGAAATCAAGCCGTTGATCAAACCAGCGGAGCTGCTGTCTCGTTTGCAGGAAAGCGCGATCAGTACACAGAACATCGTCACCACCCGCAATGCCATCCACCAGATTCTGCATCAGGGAGATGACCGCTTGCTGGTGATTGTCGGCCCGTGCTCAATTCATGATACTGAGGCTGGCCTGGAATATGCCAAAAAACTGCTTGAGATACGCCAGCGTTTGTCCGGTGAGTTGCTGATCGTCATGCGAGTCTACTTTGAAAAGCCACGCACCACCGTGGGTTGGAAAGGCCTGATCAACGATCCGCATCTAGATGGTACCTATGATATTAATTTCGGCCTGGAAAAGGCGCGTCGTTTTCTGCTGGATGTGAACGAAATCGGCATGCCGGCCGGTACCGAGTTTCTGGATATGATCACACCACAGTACACTGCTGATCTGGTGAGCTGGGGCGCCATTGGCGCACGAACGACGGAGTCGCAAGTGCATCGTGAACTGGCTTCCGGTTTATCTTGCCCGGTGGGCTTCAAGAATGGCACAGATGGCGGTGCCAAAGTGGCGATCGATGCCATTAAAACGGCGGCCAGCCCGCATCACTTTTTATCAGTGACCAAAGAAGGCGAGTCCGCCATTATCGCGACCAAAGGGAATGATGACTGCCATGTCATATTGCGCGGCGGCAAGACGCCCAATTACGACGCACACAGTATTGCCGATGTGTGTAATCAATTGGCCGATGCTGGCCTGGCGCCCGTGTTGATGGTGGATTGCAGTCACGGTAACAGCCAAAAACAATTTAAAAACCAAATGCTGGTGGTGCAAGATGTTTCCAGCCAGATTGCCGCCGGTGACAGCCGGATTATCGGCGTGATGCTGGAGTCGCATCTGAGTGAGGGGCGTCAGGATCACAGTCCTGGCTGTACACTTAACTATGGCCAGTCGATCACGGACGCCTGCCTCGGCTGGGAGGACTCTGTCAGCGTGCTGGAAACGCTGGCGGCCGCAGTCAAGACAAGACGCGAAAAACATTCAGCTGACGATTGCTGACTAGACGGTACAAGTGCTGTGACCAAGCCGCATTCATGATTGAATGCGGCTTTTTTGTTGACTTGGCGCAAGTGTGGCGTGTGCTCATGAAAATCACTAGCCGGTAATCATTGTGACTTGCAGGGCTTCCATGCAACGCATGCGTATGATGCGAGTCTTACCTAGTAATTGGCAGGCTTGGCAACAGACAGTGATGGTTTGTGTTCGGCAGAGCTGTAAGGCCATGGAGTATTGAAGTGGCAGTGGTCGCTGGCAATAGAAACAGATAATTGTTGTATGATGAAAATTGATCCGGGCCGCTGTGCTTTTTAACGAACATTTAAAATAAGAAATTTGACTATGTATATACATGTATTGGGTGCAGGGGCAGGTGGTGGGTTTCCGCAGTGGAATTGCAACTGTTTTAACTGTGACGGTTTGCGCAAGGGCACCATCAAAGCCACCCGTCGTACGCAATCCTCCATCTGTGTGTCGAGCAACGGTGTGGACTGGGTGCTGTTCAATGCCTCTCCCGATGTATTACAGCAAATCCAGGAGTTTCCACCCTTGCAGCCGGGACGTGCAGTGCGTGATACTGGCATCAAGGCGATTATGCTGATAGATGCGCAGATTGATCACACCACCGGCTTGTTTATGCTGCGTGAAGGCCAGGTGAAACGTGAGATCTACTGTACCAAAATGGTGTATGAGGATTTGACTACTGGCAATCAGGTGTTAAATATTCTTGGACATTACTGTGGGATCAATCATCATGAAATCCCTATTGATGGCAAGGATGTGAGTAGGGCTGAACCTTTTGAGATTCCGGGTGTGCCTGATTTGCGATTTACTGCGGTGGCATTGAAGAGTGCAGCACCCCCATATTCACCACACCGCAATGACCCGCACCCAGGTGATACGATAGGGGTGTTAATTGAGGAAATCAGCACAGGTAAAAAATGCTGGTATTCACCAGGGTTGGCTGAAATCGAGCCACATCTACCGCCTTTGATGCGGCAGGCAGATTGCATTATGGTGGATGGCACATTCTGGACCAATACTGAAATGCTCGATATGGGATTGATGACCAAAACGGCGCGCAGTATCGGCCACAATCCGCAATCTGGCCCGGCTGGCATGATAGAAGAGTTGGACAAGTTTGGTGTGGACAAGCCTGTACGTAAGGTACTGATTCATATCAACAATACCAACCCGATTTTAAGGGAAGATTCCGCCGAGCGCGCATGCCTCAATGATCACAAGATCGAGGTGGCGTACGATGGCATGGATATCATTCTATAGGAGAGATGTATGAACGCAGTGTCGCAAGCACAATTACCCTGGTCACGTGAAGAGTTCGAAGCAAAATTGCGTGAGAAGGGACAGGGCTACCATATTCATCACCCGATTCATGTGTTGATGTATGAGGGTAAACTGAGCAAAGAGCAATTACAATGCTGGGTGGCCAACCGCTATTACTACCAGATCATGATTCCTCAGAAAGATGCGGCCATCATGTCTAACTGCCCGGATAAAGATGTGCGTAAGGAATGGATACACCGTATTACGGACCATGACGGCTATGACAATGTCGAAGGCGGCATTATTGCGTGGGAAAAGCTGGGTGAAGCGGTAGGCTTGACGCACGAACAAGTCACTTCGTTGGAACTAGTGACCCCTGGTGTACGTTTTGCTGTGGATGCCTATGTCAACTTTGCTCGCCAGCGCCCCTGGCAGGAGAGCGTGTGTTCCAGCCTGACAGAGTTATTTGCACCGCACATTCACCAGCAACGCATCAGTTCCTGGCCGGCCATGTATCCATGGGTAAAAGAAGAAGGCTTTATTTACTTTAAAAAACGTCTGACTGAAGCGCGTCGTGATGTTGAGCAAGGCTTGGGCATCACTCTGGATTATTTTAGCGTGAGTCGCGAAATGCAATTGCGCGCACTGGATATCCTGCAATTCAAACTGGATGTGTTGTGGGTGATGGCCGATGCCATCATGCTCGCCTGTACGCAGATCAAGGTCGAAGATCGTGATTATTTACGCCAGCCTGTGATTAAATTCAGGTAAAAGTCTGGGGGAGGTGAGGCATACTCACCTCAAGGCTGCTTTAACTGGGAAAAGAAAACTGGGAAAAGAAAAAGAGTAACAATGGAAAACAATATTCAACATTCGGATATCTATGCAATTGCCTTGCATCACCGCTTTCAATGGGAAGAGGCGCAGCAAAGTCATGTTATTTTATTTCCTGAAGGCATGGTGAAGTTGCATGGTGGCGCTGGAGAAATTTTGAAACGGGTGGATGGCAAAACCAGTGTCGGGGATATTGTGGCCGAGCTTAAGGCCTTGTTTCCGGATGTGGCAGAGATTGAAGCAGATATTGTGGGTATGTTTGACCTGGCCGTAGGCAAGGCCTGGCTACGTAAGGTTAACTAAGGTTTGATGTAGGGTTTGATAATCGGGAAAAACTATGGCACAACTGAATAACGGCGTCGCAGCCAACATTACGCAAAAACAACCCTTGTGGTTGCTGGCAGAGGTCACCTATCGCTGTCCCTTGCATTGTGCTTTCTGCTATAACCCGACAGATTACGACAAGCACACCAAAAATGAACTCACGACCGAGCAGTGGATCAACGCTTTGCGCGATGCGCGCAAAATGGGCGCGATTCAGTTGGGCATCTCGGGTGGCGAGCCATTGTTGCGTGACGATATTGAAGAGATTGTTGCCGAAGCGCACAAGCTTGGTTACTACAGTAACCTGATTACCTCAGGCGTTGGCCTGACTGAAAAACGCATACAGGCGTTTAAAGAGGGCGGATTGGACCATATCCAGTTGTCCATGCACGACATCACCGAAGAGATTAATAATTTCATTACCAATACCAAAACGTTCGAGCTCAAGAAAAAAGTGGCCGCCATGATTAAAGACCACGGTTACCCGATGGTGCTCAATGTGGTGATACATCGTTACAACATTGGCCATGTCGACAAAATTCTGGAAATGGCAGAAGCGTTGGGTGCGGATTATGTAGAGCTTGCCAATACGCAATACTATGGCTGGAGCCTGGTGAATCGCAGCCAATTGATGCCAAGCCGTGAGCAACTGGCAGAGGCAGAGCGCATGACCAACGCTTTCCGTGAGCGCGTGGGCAATAAAATGAAAGTGTTTTTTGTGGTGCCGGATTACTTTGCCGAGCGCCCGAAAAAATGCATGAATGGCTGGGGTGAAGTCTTTATGATTGTGACCGCCAATGGCGATGTATTGCCATGCCACTCGGCGCGTTCATTACCGGGGCTGACATTTCCTAATGTGCGTGAAAATGGCCTTGAATGGGCGTGGAATGAATCTCCCGCCTTTAACAAGTATCGTGGCATGGACTGGCTAAAAGAACCTTGCCGCAGTTGTGATGAAAAGGAAAAAGACCTGGGGGGCTGCCGTTGCCAGGCTTATTTGCTGAGTGGCGATGCAGAGGCTGCAGATCCGGTCTGTACCAAATCACCACACCGCCATTTGATTGATGCGGCGATTAAAGACTCGGAGAATCCCCTGTTACGCGATCAACCGATTATTTTCCGTACCGATAAAAACTCGAAAAAATATGCCGAAGGTGACCGGGAACGTGTAGATCAGTTTCATTCCCTGCCATAATGGCCTGTTCGATTTTTACTTTATAATACACAGGTGCTTTCGGGCACCTGTGCCTTTTTGAGAACTCGCCTTGAAACCCCACTCTTCCATACTGGTATTTGTGCTGGCAGCATTGGCAGCGCTTGCACCTTTCGCAATCGATACCTATTTACCTGCATTCCATGTCATTGCCGGAGAACTGGGCACCACTGAACTGGCCATTCAGCAAAGCCTGACTTTTTATTTATTACCCTATGCTGTGATGACGCTCTGCCACGGTGCCATTTCAGATGCCATCGGCAGAATAACGACGATTAAATGGGGGCTGGGTATTTTTGTGCTTGCCAGTATTGGCTGCGTGCTGGCACCCAATGTGCAAACATTATGGCTGTTTCGCGCCTTGCAGGGCATGAGTGGCGGTGCCGGTAACACAGTGGCGCGTGCCATGGTGCGCGACCTGTTTGAAGGTGCGCAAGCGCAACGGGTGATGGCGACAGTACAAATGCTGTTTGGCATCGCGCCCGCTGTGGCGCCTATTTTAGGCGGTATTCTGCTGGGGATACACTGGCAGGCCATTTTCATGTTTCTGGCGCTGTATGCGGCCGTCACCTTGTGGGCTGCCATCCGCTATTTGCCCGAAACCATGCCGGTTGGCAAAAGAGTTAAATTCTCGGTGGGCCAGATTGCAAGCACGTATAGCCGCATGCTGGCTAATCGTCGCTTCCTGGTGTTAATCACCAGCCTGGGACTGAACTTTTCGGCCTTTTTTATCTATGTACTGGCCAGCCCTGTGTTTCTGATCAAGCATTTGCATTTAAACAGTCAGCAATTCGGCTATCTGTTTATTCCCACGGTCACCGGCATGATGCTGGGCTCCTGGATTGCACGTCGTACGGCAGGCAAGTTATCCGCTGAAGATACCTTACGCTGGGCGTTTATCTGGATGTTACTGATTGCAGGCTGCAATGTAGTGATCCAGACTGTCAATGTGGGGAGTGACGTGTGGTGGCTGGCCATCCTGCCGATCGCCCTGTTTAATATCGGCATGGCCATGGCGATGCCGGTATTGTCGATTGCTGCGCTGGATTGTTATGTGAAGGTCCGCGGCACTGCAGCTTCGGCACAGGCATTTATGCAAATGCTGTGTTCTACCTTGAGCTCTGCCATTATTGTTCCTCTGGTTTGGCACTCCATGCTGATGCTATCACTCGCCATGTTGTTGATGACAGTGATGAGTGCCTGTTTGATGTGGTTTAGCGCCCATCAGGATAGCCGGGCTTCTGTCAGTTAATCGTGCCAGTTAATCGATCTTCCGGGTCTCAAATGCATTAAATATGCCAGCTTTCCTTTTCTCATTCGTCATTTGATCTATGCCTCGTCGATTTAATATGCAATCGTAGCAACTGTCCGCAAGCAAGCGACAGTGTGAAAATAAAACTAAATTGCAATCGGGAGTCACCTATGAATATCACCAGAGAACAGGAAGCATTGAAAGCCTACGTCAAGTTGCTTTCCAGTCAGGGTGTCAGTCAACGCGTTCTGGTTCAGCGTGAATTTATTATTATTCGATTAGCGACGTTTCTGGACAAAATTCCAGGAGAGGGCAGCCATTATCGGCATGCGGTAGACCGTTTTATTGCGAGTATCGATCCGGCAGAAATTCCTGCCGTGTTGCCTGTGATTCGTGAGTTTTTCTCTTTTTGGGTCAAGGATATCAAAGCGATTGCCGCCATGAGCCAGGCCAAAGTGTTTAATGGTGCTGCCCCTGCTGTTATGGCCACCCAGGACGAATTATTCAAGCACTGGTACGATCTTGATAAGACCGTGTTAAACAAAGCGGAAGAACAGATGCTGGAAGCTTTCCATCATGTTTCTCTGGCACGCGGTTTCGACCCTCTTATTTCCAGAGAACGCATGCGTATGGCCAAGTTTTTGATGTTATCTCTGCGCAGGGTGCCACATAAGCAGTCACACAGTTATCGCCAGATGGTGGACAGTAATTTACCGTTGTTCAGCGCATTAGGCACGCAACATGCATTTTTGAGCGTCTCGCGCGAGTTTTATTACTTCTGGCGTGGCGATATGGTGATGAAATCCATGACAGAAGAGCGTAATCGCGATCTGGCGATGGCTGCCTGAGTTACGCAGCTTACATGGATTAGAAAAACAGGGATTGAAAAAACGCCAGCCTTAGCGCTGGCGAATTTTTTGCAGAATAATGGCAGAAAGCTCTTCAATAGAGCGGCTGGTAGAGTCGGCCCAGGGGATGTTATAACGGCGCATCATCTCTTCAGCGGTGGCGATTTCCTTGCGACAGTTATCCAGTGATGCATAAAAGCTGTCCGGACGACGTTCACTGCGCACTGAGTGCAAACGGTCCGGCTTGATGGTTAATCCGAAAATCTTGTCGATATTTTTTTCCAGGGCCGCAGGAAAAGCACCGCGTTCAAAATCTTCAGGTATCAGAGGGTAGTTGGCTGCCTTCATGCCAAATTGCATGGCCAGGTAAATGCTGGTTGGCGTTTTGCCACAGCGCGACACCCCAATCAGAATCACCTCAGCCTCATCCAGGCCTGTGTTGGTCATGCCATCATCATGGTTCAGGGTGAAGTTAATCGCCTCCATGCGCTCATGGTAGCTGTTACCCATGGTGCTGTAAGCAATACTGGCCCCGGTTAATGGCTCCTGATTCAACTCTGAGCCTAGCGGGTAAATAAAGCGATGGAACAGATCGATAAAGTAGGCATTGGCCTGTTTCAGGTGATTACGGTGTTCACCATTGCCGACCGACATGATGACAATCGGGCGAATGCCGTCTTGTTCCGCCACTTTTTGAATATGTTCAAACGCGGCCTGTACCTTCTCATCATTGTCCGTGAAGGGCAGGCGTGTTTGCGTGAACTTGGTCTTGGGGAAGTGCTCGAGCAGCTTGCTCAAGGCACCTGCCGTGATCCCCGTGCCATCAGAAATAATAAAAACAGAACGGTGGTTCATTCAAGTGCCTTGATTAAGTTGCGATGAAGATTATTTTTTGGTCAGACGCTGCCAGGTGGCAACCACCGTATCCGGGTTCAGCGAGACTGACTGAATCCCTTCGGCTACCAGCCATTCGGCAAAGTCTTCGTGGTCAGAAGGTCCCTGACCGCAAATCCCCACATATTTACCCAAGCGGTTGCAAGTGTTGATCGCCATTTTCAGCAATACTTTCACGGCATCATTACGCTCGTCAAAGCCATCCGCCAGAATGCCTGAGTCACGGTCCATGCCTAATGTCAGCTGCGTCAGGTCGTTAGAGCCGATAGAGAAGCCATCAAAGTACTCAAGGAACTGTTCAGCCAGCAATGCGTTTGCCGGAATCTCACACATCATGATCAGGCGTAAGCCATTCTCACCGCGTTTCAAACCGTTGGCTGCCATGATTTCGGTCACGGCACGCGCTTCATCCAGTGTACGCACAAAAGGAATCATCAGTTCGACATTGGTCAGTCCCATCACATCGCGGACTTTTTTCATGGCCTGGCATTCCATGGCAAAACACTCTTTGAAGTCTTCAGCCATGTAGCGCGCCGCACCACGGAAACCAATCATCGGGTTTTCTTCATCCGGCTCGTAAATCTCGCCACCGACCAGTTTTTTGTATTCATTGGACTTGAAGTCTGAAGTCCGTACAATCACCGGTTTTGGATAGAACGCTGCAGCAATGGTCGCAACGCCTTCCGCGACTTTGTCAATGTAGAACTGTTTGGGACTGTCATAGCCGCGGGCGCGATTCTTGATGGTTGCCTGTATGGTCGCAGGCATGGCATCCACGTTCAAAATCGCTTTCGGGTGAATACCAACCATATTGTTAATCACGAATTCCAGTCGCGCCAGACCAACACCGTCATTCGGTGTCTGGGCAAAGGTAAACGCCATGTCCGGGTTACCCACGTTCATCATGATTTTACAAGGCGGCTTGCTCAATGCACTGTTGGCCTGGGTAGACACTTCGTAGTCCAGTGCGCCGTGGTATACAAACCCGGTTTCACCTTCTGCGCATGAAACGGTGACGATTTCACCGTCACGCAACAAGTCAGTGGCATTCACGGAGCCGACAATCGCCGGGATACCCAATTCACGGGCAATAATCGCTGCGTGGCAGGTACGTCCACCACGGTTGGTGACCAAGGCACTGGCGCGCTTCATCACCGGTTCCCAGTTAGGGTCTGTCATATCAGCGACCAATACATCACCGGGCTGAACTTCGTGCATTTCAGCCGGGTCCAGCACGATACGTACTGGGCCTACACCTACTTTTTGTGTCACTGCACGACCAGCCACCACAGGCACGGAAGCGTGTTTCTGCAGTTTAAATGTCTCGGTGATATTGTTGGCGGCTTCTTGTGACTTCACTGTTTCCGGGCGTGCCTGCAAAATATACAGTTTGCTATCCAGACCGTTTTTGCCCCATTCGATATCCATTGGACAGCCATAATGCTGTTCGATGGTCATGGCATAGCCAGCCAGTTCAAGAATATCGGCATCGGTCAGCGAGTAACGGTTGCTTTCTGCCGGGTCTACTTCGACGGTATGTGTGGATTTGCCGGCTTGGGTGGCATCTGAAAACACCATTTTGATCAGTTTGGAACCCATGGTGCGACGCACGATGGCCGGTTTGCCTAGCGCCAGCAAAGGTTTGTGCACATAGAACTCGTCCGGGTTCACGGCGCCTTGTACCACGGTCTCACCCAAGCCATAGGAGGCGGTAATAAACGCCATGTCACGGTGACCGGATTCGGTATCAATGGTGAACATCACACCGGCACAGCCGATATCAGAGCGCACCATTTGTTGCACACCGGCAGACAGCGCCACATCAGCATGTACAAATCCTTTATGTACACGGTAAGAAATCGCACGATCGTTATACAAAGAAGCAAACACTTCTTTAATGGCATGCTTGATGTTTTCCAGGCCGTGAATATTCAGAAAGCTTTCCTGCTGGCCAGCAAATGAGGCATCAGGCAAATCCTCCGCAGTGGCAGAAGAGCGCACCGCAAACGTGGTGCCCGCGGCAGATTTTTCTATCAGTTTGCTGTAGTTTTCAGCGATGGCTGTCTGTAATGTCTGCGGAAACTCTGTCTCCATGATCCACTGGCGGATTTGTGCGCCGCATTTGGCCAGCGCTTGTGTGTCATCCGCATTGAGCTTGTCCAGCAAATCATTGATTTTTTTGTTCAACCCGCCTTGTTCGAGAAACTCGCGATAAGCGTCAGCTGTGGTGGCAAAGCCGGTGGGTACACGTACACCCTTAGCGGTGAGTTGAGAAATCATTTCACCAAGAGAAGCGTTTTTGCCGCCAACCGAAGGCACATCGCTGTTTCTTAGGTTCTCAAACGGAATAACATGACTTACCATATAAAACCCTTAATTGTTTTTAATCTGATGATAATTTATTGCGGGACGCAATCAATTGAATTCGATAAATAGAGGCCATTCGCGGGGCGCAACCTGTTTTACAGAATTACTTTTGTAACAGGCATTATGCCAAAATCATGTTTTAATGTCACGTCAGCTTCACATCGCTGTTTCAATTTTTTTAACATACTTGCAATGAATCACTCATGACCTCCGGATTGCTTTCTGATCGCTCTGTTTCAGTCACCACTTTTGGCAGATTGCATTTGGGCTTTTTTGACCTTAGTCATCAGTCTACACGACGTTTCGGTAGTATGGGGGTGTCCATTGATGCATTTCAAACCAGTTTGACAGCACGCTATGGTAAGCACACCGATGAAACGCCCTGGTTGGCATCGGTGTTGCAGCGCCATCTGCAAAAGCTTTCCGCTACTGCTGACATTCGCTTGGAGCTGCATCATGCCATTCCGCGCCATGGCGGGCTGGGCTCCGGCACACAAATGGCGCTGGCGGTGGGGGCTGCGGTGAACAGTTTGCTGGATTTGCCTGTGAATCCCGTCGAAATTGCAGCCATGCATGATCGCGGCGGGCGTTCCGGCATTGGCATTGCCACTTTCTCGCACGGCGGGATGGTGGTGGATGGTGGGCGGGGTCCGGCCACCGTTGTTCCGCCGATGCTGGCACGCTATGCATTTCCTTCAGAATGGTGTTTTTTACTGATCATGCAGCGCGGGCAATCCGGTGTGCATGGTTACCAGGAAAAAACCGCTTTTCAACAATTACCACCGCGTACATTGGCTGAAACACAGGCCCTTGCACATCAAGTGTTCATGCAAGGCTTGCCTGCGTTGGCAGAGCACAATTTCGAATCATTTGCCGCAGTGATTGGCGCCTTGCAAGACTACAATGGTGCGTATTTTGCGCCAGCCCAGGGCGGGTGCTATGCCAGCCCCGCAGTCACCCAGGTCCTTGAATATTTAAAACAGCAGGGGCATACTGGTTTGGGGCAAACCTCCTGGGGCCCCACAGGCTTCGTCATGATGCCGACGAGGGGGGCTGCAGAAGCACTTAAAGAGGACTTGCTGGCAAATTTTCCAGCGCAGGGACTGGATTATTTGGTGGTACAGGCAGTCAATCACGGCGCTTTAGTGGATCACCACGGTTGAAAAGCCAGATTTTTTACGGCCTTATCATGGTTTTGAAATGCTGAAGTCTTGCGTATAGTATGGCATTGTAAACACAGGGGTTTGAATACTCATTAAAACTAAAACGAGGTGACCATGAAAAAAACAAGCATCATGCATTTGTTCACAGCAGCAAAAAATGCCAGTCCGTTTGATGTCAATATGGCATTTGATGCAGGCTATGAAAAAATCATTTCCTATACCAATGTCACCCTGAACGAAATTATTCCCTTGACGCAGGATGCTATTTTTTCACGTAGCCCTAGCGGTCTCAAGCAGCAGGCACTATTTTTTGGTGGACGGGATATCCAGGTCGCACTCGAAATGCAAAAGCAGGCGCGTAGTGCCATGTTTAGGCCGTTTGAATGCCATACCTTTTCCGATCCATCCGGCGCTTTTACCACGGCGGCAGCAATGCTGGCCAAGGTGGATTTTTATCTGCAAAAATCCGGCAGCGGCCTCGGTAAAGAAAAAATCGCGATTTTTGGCGCCAGTGGTACGGTGGGCTCCACAGCTGCGCTGATTGCTGCGCGCCAGGGCTCAACGGTGTATATGGTGGCCCATGCCGGCGTAGAGAGCATGCAGTCCTATGTGGATAAACTCTCTGAAAGTTATGATGTTCAGCTGCAAGTGGTCGATGGCAGCACTGAAGCAGCAAAAATTGCAGTCCTTAACGAAGCCACCGTAGCTTTGTGTGCAACGCCTGCCGGCATTCGCGTATTGGAAGTGTCTCAGTTTGCCAATTCAAAAACGCTCAAAGTGGTGGCCGATGTCAATGCCGTGCCGCCTTCCGGCATTGAAGGCGTGGATACCTTCTCTAATGGCGGTTTGATTGAAGGCACGCAAGTCGCCGGTTTTGGTGCGCTGGCGATTGGGCAACTCAAATATGTCACGCAGAACAAATTACTGGAGCAAATGCTGCAGAGCGAAAGTCCGATGCATATCGACTATCACCAGGCCTATGAATACGCCTGTGCGCACGTCGAATAAGTCTGCCTGAATGCAGTTGGCAGTGATTTCTCAAAGTGCGCGAATTTATGCGCACTTTGCGCATCAGGCCGGGCTCAACCCCGATGTAGTGGATGCTTTTGCCGATGTGGATACCCGTGCCTGTGCCAATCGCTGGTTACAGTGTAATGCCTTAACCTCAGGCTGGAATCCAGCCGATTTTAAGACACTCACCGACTGTCTGGATACCTGGCAGACAGATACACTGGTGATCGGGTCTGGGTTTGAGCATGCACTGCCGCAGTATGCATGGCTCTACCAGCACTACACGCTGGCTGGTAATGCGCCGCAAGTGGTGGACCAGTTGAAAGATCCCTTCTGGCTGGCGCATACCTGTGCAAGTCTGGGGATTGTTTTTCCCGAGGTGCGGCAAGCGGCACCTGCCGCAGGGCGCTGGCTGGTCAAGCAGCAGGGCGGTTGTGGCGGTGGCCATATCAAAGACTGGCAACCGGGTATGGTGGTGCCAGAGAATGCGTATTATCAGGCCTGGCAAGCGGGCATCAGTGTAGGCGCCCTGTTTGTCGGCAATGGTGAACACTGTCGCCTGGTAGGTGTGCATCAGCTACACGAGGCGGTTGGCAACTATGCTTATGCGGGCGCAAGCCGCCTGCTGGATACCTCGCTTAATCAGGCCATGCAAGCGCTGGCAAACCGTTTGATGCAGGCTGTTCCGCTCCAGGGGATTTTCAGTGTAGATGCGCGCTGGCATGCAGGCCATTTATATTTGCTAGAGGTCAACCCGCGTCTGAGCGCCAGCATGCGCCTGTATGCTGGCGTGCCGTTGATGCAGGCACATCTGGCGGGATGCAGGCAGCAGGCACTGCCAGTATTGAACGTGCCGGTTTACAGTGCCAGTCATCGCATCCTCTACGCTGGCCAACGTCTGGACGTGTCCGGCCTGGCCATGCCGGACTGGCTGGAAGACCGGCCGCAAGGCGGCATCATTGAAGCAGGGCAGCCCGTGTGCAGTCTGTACGCGCAGGGCGAGAATATGTTTGAAGTGCAGCAACAGTTGCTGCAACAGCAGGAATTTTTAAAAAAACAATGGGGGACATATGTCAGCGAGCGCATCCAATTCTTCAACGATTAGCGTACAACAATACAGCGCACCACTGGTCGCGCAACTCATCACGCATGCAGCCGCACTGGGGTGTCAGGTCAGCACACATGAAAGTGGTGCCACGATTGTCGATGCCGGTATTCAAGCCTCAGGCGGCCTCGAAGCAGGGCGTTTGATTGGCGAAATCTGCATGGGGGGCTTAGGAAGTGTGGCTTTGCGCCATGTGCCCCAGTTTGCCAACTGGCCGCTCAGTGTGGTGGTCACAGCCAAACAGCCGGTGATTGCCTGTCTGGGCAGTCAATATGCTGGCTGGGCGCTGTCGCATGAGAAGTTCTTTTCACTCGGCAGTGGCCCGGCACGCGCGATTGCCCAGCGCGAAGAAGTCTTTAAAGACATTGATTACCGTGACAGTGGTGAACAAACCGTGCTGGTACTGGAAACCGACAAAGTTCCCCCAGTGCAGGTGATTGAAAAAGTGGCGAAAGACACTGGTTTACCCGCCAATAAACTGACCTTTATTTTAACGCCTACCCGCAGTATCGCCGGCACAGTGCAAGTGACCGCGCGCGTGCTCGAAGTGGCGCTGCATAAATGCCATACCCTGCATTTTGATTTGAGTGCAGTAGTGGATGGTTACGGTGTCGCACCGGTACCTGCGCCATCACCAGACTTTATCACCGGCATGGGGCGTACCAATGATGCCATTTTGTTTGGCGGATTTGTACAACTTTTCGTCAACACCGATGACGCAGCAGCCGAAGCCCTGGCCAAACAATTGCCTTCTTCTTCCTCTAAAGACTATGGTCGTCCATTTGCCGAAGTGTTTAAAGCGGTGAATATGGACTTCTACCAGATTGACCCCATGCTGTTTTCCCCTGCCAAAGTCAGTGTCACCAACCTGAAGTCCGGCCGTACTTTCTTTGCCGGAAAATTTAATGAAGATCTTTTAAATCAATCATTTGGCGGATAACACTAAAGTGATATAAAAGAAGCGCGGGAGGCAATGCAACAGGCATTGCGCCCGCGTGACTATTTCAGGACAGCATGCAAGTCGTTCCTATATTTACCGATGAAGTGGCTCAGGCCGGTGGCTGGCATGGGCAGGCGCTGGCACAGGCATTTGCCCGTCGTGGCTGGCAAGCGCTGATGGTGTCGCTCGACAGTTGCCATGTCAGCATTGTTGACCAGCAGGTGCGTGTGCACGTGCCGGGCTTGATGCAGCCTTCCCCCATTGCTTTTGTGCGTGGTGTGGCCGCAGGCACCACTCAGCAGATTATTACCCGCCTCAATATATTACATACCCTGAAGCGACAGGGCATGTATCTCTACAATAATGCTACTGCGATTGAAACCACGGTCGACAAGTCGATGACCAGCCAGTTACTGGCTGAGCAAGGGATCGCGACCCCCAGCACCTGGGTATGTGAATATCGGCAGATTGCGCATCCTTTAATGCAGCAGGCGCTGGATCATGGGACAACACTGGTGATCAAGCCACTATTTGGTTCGCAGGGCAAGGGCGTGCGCCTGATACAAAGCCCCCAGCAATTTGCGCTACCGCAAGAGATGTTTGTGGATGGGGTGTATTATTTACAGGAAAAAATTGAAACGGGTGTGCACCAGCACGACTATCGCGTATTTGTGGTACGCGGTCAGGTGTTGGCGGTGATGAAACGCAAAGGCAGCGACTGGTTGCATAATGTGGCACGTGGTGCCCGCTGCGAGGCGTGTGATGAGGACGATGTCGCCATACTCGGCCTGCAGGCGGCCAATGTCATTGGGCTGGATTATGCAGGAGTAGATATTATTCGGGACAAGGAGGGCAAATGTTGGGTGATCGAAGTCAACAGTATTCCGGCCTGGCGCGGGCTGCAAAGCATTACCGCTGTCGACATTGCGCAATCCCTGGTCGACGATTTGTTGCAGTTTGCCTGAGCCTGTGATGGATATGCAGTCAGCCTATCTGAAAGCCTGCTTGTCCGAGCTGGAGGCACTCAAGCCCGGTAATGTGCACTTGTTCGCCGATGGCCATGGCATGCAGGTACAGGACTTTATTGACAGTGCCGAAGTATCGGCCCCAGCCTTGTGTAATGATGCCCACATGGGAGCACGTGCCCTGGGTCAACGCATGCTGGATGCCTTGCAGGCAACTTATGCCAAAGTGGCGTGTAATACCAATCTGGGCATTGTATTGCTGGCAGGGCCTGTGGTGCAGGCAGTGTTGCAATATCCGCAGCTTTCACTCAGGCAGGGGTTGTCAGCCGTGCTGGAAAATACCACAGTGGCGGATGCCGAGGCCGTTTATCAGGGTATTCGGCTGGTCAAGCCTGCCGGGATGGGTCAGCAAGCTGACCATGATGTCAGTCAGCAGGCGAACATCACTTTGTTACACGCCATGCAAATCGCCAGTGTCTATGACAAAGTGGCGGGTCAGTACACCAGTCAATATGCTGAGATTTTTGACCATGCCTTACCGCTTTATACTGCCTGTTGCACCCGTTGGGAGCGCCCGGCCTGGGCGCTGACTGCAGTCTATCTCTATTGGTTGGCTCATTGGCCGGACAGCCACATTGCCCGCAAATATGGCATGGCGCAGGCCGTTGCCATCCAGCAGCAGGCAAAAAGCCATTTCCAGCACTTTACGGACTTGCATAACCCCAAGCTCTATATGGCGCCCTTGCTGGCCTGGGATGCTGAACTCAAACAGGCGGGCATCAATCCCGGCACCAGTGCCGATTTGACAGTCACCACTGCCTTGCTCGCCAACCTCTCTGCCTGATTTCTGAAAAAGCACGTTCTGCCAACTTGGCTCTACGGTATACTTTTAGTTTCAACGCAAGCAGGAGTCTCTTATGAGCGAACAAGTACTCAGTGAACAGGCATTGCAGCAGCAACTTAGTGAACATTTACCCCACTGGTTTTTTGAAGAGGGCTGGATACGCCGCAAATATAAAACCAGCGGCTGGAAGGGCACGCTGATGGTCGTCAATACCGTCGGTCATCTGGCCGAGGCAGCCTGGCATCATCCCGACTTAACCGTCTCCTATGCCTTTGTCATCGTCAAATTGTGTACGCACAGTGCCAAAGGCATCACCATGAAAGACATCGAGCTGGCCCGTAAAATTGAAGAGGTCGTACAATGGCAGCCTGCCCTGATCGCAGGCACTGCGCTGGAAGGCACACCACAGGATGATCAGCGTTTTAAATATATTAAATACGATTAAGCATGACCCAGACTCACGCAAGGCCCCCGGCTATTTTTCTGATGGGGCCGACTGCCAGCGGTAAAACCGCTGCAACGATTGCACTTTATCAGCGATTCCCGGTTGAAATTATCAGTGTCGACTCTGCACTGGTGTATCAGGGTATGGATATCGGCACGGCCAAACCGGATGCCGATACCTTGCGGCAAGCGCCGCATCATTTGATTGACCTGATCACACCGCTGCAACAATATTCTGCCGCCCAGTTTGCAAAAGATGCGCTTGAGCGCATGCATGAAGCCACACAACAAGGGCGGATTCCGCTACTGGTTGGCGGCACCATGCTTTATTTCAACGCCTTGCAACATGGCTTGAGTGCCTTGCCGCAGGCAGATGCCGCGATTCGTGCCGAGATTGAAGCAGAAGCCGCGCGTATAGGCTGGCCAGCAATGCATGCCCAACTGGCAGAAATTGATCCGGCAGTGGCGGCCAATATACAAGCCAATGATACGCAACGTATTGAGCGTGCACTCGAGGTCTACCGCATCAGCGGGCAATCCATGAGCACTTTACGTGCGCAATCCACCAAATACGCGTTACCGTTCAACATCCTCAAAGTGGCACTGATGCCGAGTGACCGCTCGGTTTTGCATCAGCGGATTGCCGAGCGCTTTGCCCTCATGCTCAAACAGGGTTTGATTGAAGAGGTGCAGGGCTTGCTGGCTCAATATCCACAACTCAGCGCAGAGACTCCGAGCATGCGCTGCGTGGGCTACCGTCAAACACTAGACTACCTCAATGGTGTGATTGACCTGAAAACCCTGGGCGAGCATGGTGTTTATGCCACGCGGCAACTGGCAAAGCGCCAACTCACATGGTTACGCGGAATGGATGATTTAGTCGTGTTGGATGCTTTGAGCACAACATGGTTAAATGAAAGCTGCGCATTGATTGCCAACCTCCAGAATATTGGGCGTTGTTCTATTGCTTGAAATAATCAAGCTAAGACAGTGCTATTTAGAAATCAGAAATCGGTTGCTGTGATTTTAAAGTTCAGCCAGCGAGGCTTTGAGCGCCAGTAATTGCGGTTCATCCAGAGGATAGCCATCGGCATTTGAAATCAGGAAGCTGTCTTCAACACGGTTGCCCAAGGTGTTGATTTTCGCGTTATGCAGGGCGATATGGTGAGTGAGCAAGACAATGGCCATGGATGCAAGTAATCCTGGCCGGTCATTGGCAATCACATCGAGTTGCTGAAAGCGCTGGTCGTGATCCTGGTGGCTGAGCACAGACCGAAAGCTGATTTGCGTAGAAATAGGCATGTGTTTAACTTGTCGGCTGACCCGCCCGCGAATAGGCGTCGGTATGGGGGGCTGACTGGTGAGTTGTTCGGTCAGGCCTTGTTCGATATGTTTGAGCAGGCCGTTATAGCTCACCTGGCGTGTTTCTGGCTCCAGCACAATAAAGTTGTCCAGGGCGTAGCCATGCGCTGTGGTGTAAATTTTGGCCTGTGCAATGTTATATTGCAGGCTTTCAAAAAAGTGGCAGATGCGTGCAAAAATTTCTTTTTGATCACGGCTGTAGATCATGACCTGTATGCCATCCCCTTTAGGGCTCAGCCGTGCGCGGACGATGGCTTTGTCGGTGTGTTGATGCGGCATGAGCAAGCGGCTTTGCCAGGCAATTTCGTCGCTGTCAAAACGGCTGAAATAGCTCTCGCCAAAGGCTTGCCACAGTGGGGAAACAGAGCTTTCCAGCAGGGCGAAACTTTGCAACTTTTGCAAGGCTTCCTGTTTGCGTAGTGCCAGTTGCGCTTCAGTATTGAGTGATTGCTGTAATACGCGCCTGGTTTGCAAAAATAGGCTTTCAAGCAGTTTGGCTTTCCAAGCATTCCAGACATTCGGGCTGGTGCCGCGAATGTCAGCCACGGTAAGCAGGTACAAGGCAATCAATCGATACTCTGTGCCGACCAGTTGCGCAAAGGTTTCTATCACATCCGGGTCTGACAGGTCGCATTTTTGCGCCGTGCTCGACATTTTCAGATGGGCTTCAACCAGCCAGGCGACCAGTTCGGTTTCCTGCTTTTCCAGACCATGCTTTTGGCAAAACCGTCTCGCATCAATGGTGCCCAGCAATGAGTGATCGCCGCCGCGGCCTTTGGCTATATCGTGAAAAATAGCCGCTATATACAGCAAATAAGGTTGGCTGAAGTCGGCGAACAGTTGGCTGCACAGTGGAAACTCATGCCGTAAGTCGGGCTTGGCAAACCTGCGTAGATTGCGCAGTACGTTGAGCGTATGCTCATCAACCGTGTAGACGTGAAACAGGTCATGCTGCATTTGCGCAATCACACGTCCAAATACCGGAATATAGCGACCGAGGATGCCGTAGCGGTTCATTCGGCGTAAACAGCGGTGTACACCTTCTGGGCTACGCAGTATTTGCAGAAAGAGCATTTTGTGTAGCGGTTCGCGGCGAAACTGGCTGTCAATCAGCAAGTGGGCAGATTGTAGGGCCCTGACCAATGGTGCGCTGAATCCGGCAATCGAGTGGTATTTCTGCAGTAATTTAAAGCAGCGCAGAATCGCATCGGGTTTGCGCTGAAACAGGTCATCGGTGTTTGCACTCAACAGCCCTTGCGACAGCGTAAAATCTTCATCAATGATTTGCGGTGGCCCCAGTGGCGGGTTGACGCGAGCATGCAGCAGTTTCAACAGCACTTCGTTTTCGATAATCACTGCCTTGGCGGTACGATAGTAGCCCTGCATCAACTGTTCACTCGCCCGCTTGCGTTCATTGGTGCGGTAGTGCATTTGTTCTGCAAGCGTATTTTGATAGTCAAACAGCAGGCGGTCTTCGCGTCTTTTTGCCAAGAGATGCAGGCGGATACGCAAGTTTTGTAACAGGCGTTCATGGCGTCTGAGCTGGCGGGCTTCTGCCTGATCGAGCAGGCCTGCCTGCACCAGGCCGCCCCAGTCTTTGCCCAGCCCCTGGCTTTGGGCAACCCACAAAATCATATGCAAATCACGCAGTCCGCCCGGGCTTTCCTTGATGTTGGGTTCAAGGTTATAGGCTGTATCGTTGAATTTGGCATGGCGGATTTGCTGTTCGCGCAGTTTTTCAGCAAAAAATCCGGAGGCATCCAGTTGCGATTGCAGCGCAGTTTGCAGCGCGTGAAAACCCGATGGACTACCTGTCAGCCACCTGGCTTCGAGCAGATTGGTCATGACTGTGACATCCAGCTTCGCCTCATCGATACATTCAGGCAGGGTGCGCACGCTATGGCCGATATTGAGCCCGATGTCCCACAACACGCTGATCAGGTTTTCAATGCTGGCTTGCAGTTCGGGCGTGTGATCTTCTGGCATTAAGAGCAGCAGGTCGATATCCGAATAGGGGAACATATCGCCACGGCCATAGCCACCCACTGCAACCAGGCTTACCGACGCCGGGATCTGATGCTGTTGCCAGATCGACTTTAGCAATGCATCAAGTTGCCGGGTATTTTGCTGCAATAACCGCTTTGCCCGTGGCTGGGCAAGGTATTGCGTGGCATGCAAGGCGTAAGCCTGCTGTAGCGACTCGCGCCAGGCTTTCAGTTGCTCTTTACCCATGGCCGTCATGCGTCGTTCTAAGCTGCCATGCTTAATTCGAGGGTCGTGCCGGCGTGCCGGCAGACACTGTCATGATTTCAAAACCGTCTTCAGTGACCAGCACAGTATGCTCCCATTGCGCAGAAAGACTGCGATCTTTGGTAACGACTGTCCAGCCATCCGGCATAAACTTGATGTCGCGTTTGCCTGCATTGATCATGGGCTCAATGGTGAAAATCATGCCCGCTTTTAGCTTGATGCCTGCGCCCGGTTTGCCATAGTGCAATACTTGCGGCTCGCAATGGAATTTTTTGCCGATGCCATGTCCGCAAAATTCCCGCACAATGCTGTAGCCATTTTTTTCGGCAAAAGATTGAATGGCATAGCCAATATCTCCCAGCGTATTGCCTGGTTTGACTTTTTCAATGCCGCGCCACATGGCCTGATAAGTGATTTCAGACAGGCGTTTTGCCTGAATCGAAACCTCACCGACACTGAACATGCGGGAAGTGTCGCCGTGATAACCGTCTTTGATGACGGTGATGTCAAGATTTACAATGTCGCCATTTTTGAGTTCTTTTTCGCTGGGCACACCGTGGCAAATTTGCTGGTTAATCGAGGTGCATATCGACTTTGGATAAGGCGTGTGGCCATCAGGCGCATAATTCAATGGTGCCGGAATGGCTTGTTGCTGATTGACGATATAGTCGTGGCACAGTTTGTCCAGGGTATTGGTGGTCACGCCGGCAACGACGTAAGGCGCGATGTAGTCCAGGACCTCGGAAGCCAGGCGGCCTGCGACACGCATTTTCTCTATTTCTTCGGGGGTATGCAGAATAATGGCCATATTTATTTAATGCTTTGGGCTGTTGCGCATGCAGCATGCGTGCCACACAAACTAAACCTTTGATAAAAATCGCATTCTAACATAGGCAATGCATGCTCAGGGCTAAAGCTCCAGCGCTTTTGTGCCGTTAAACAGGATGTGGAAAAGTGTAAACAGGTCGTCAATTACGCCACTCATTCAAGAATGGGGTTGACGGTCAGTGATCTACACTCTATGGATTAGAGGAGTCAAACCATGGTGACATTAGCCGAAGCCAGAGACAGCAAGACGATCGCCCGCTGGGTTTCTTTTTTTCAAGCGGCAGAAATACCCGTATTGCGACAGACGGCTGAAGAAATCGCGTTGCTGCGCGAAAATGAGGATGAGACCAGTGCACGCGATATTACGCGGGTGGTGATTAACGACCCCTTGATGATGTTTAAAGTCATTTCATTCGCCAACAACCATCGCAGTCGCCACCAGTTGCAGGATCTGTTACAGATTGAGCAGGCCATTATGATGATGGGCACAGGCACTTTCTTTGCCCAGATTCCCACACTGCCGCATGTTGAGGATGTACTGAATCAGCATGTGTCCGCCTTGATGGATTTGCTCAAGCTGATGGTACGTGCGCATCGGGCAGGCTATTTTGCCGCCGAGTTTGCCTCTCACTTGAAAGACCTCCATGCGGAAGAGGTGAGGGTAGCCGCTTCTTTGCATGATTTTGCCGAAATGCTGATGTGGTGCTTTAACCCAGATCAAATGAGTGAAATTACAGAACGCCAGGATGCCGACAAGACACTGCGCAGCAAAACCGTGCAGCAAGAGGTACTGGGGTTCAAACTGGTTGACCTGCAGGCCGAACTGGTGCGGGTATTTAATTTACCTTCTTTGCTGTCCGATTTGATGGACGAAAAACAGGCTCACCTGACGAGAGTGAAGAACGTACATCTGGCGGTTAATCTGGCCAGGCACTCTGCAGATGGGTGGGATAATGCGGCCTTGCCTGACGACTACAGAGATCTTTCACAATTGTTGCATGTCGATATCGCCAGAGTGATGCACATTATTGGCGTACCGCATTAAGCCAGGCGCATGCTACTTTACTCACGACGTGCGGGATGTGCCAGCAACAGTGTAATGGCTTGATGCACCTCGTCGACCACGGCATCCCAAGGTTGCCCGGCAGGCATTCTGAACAGCCTGATGCCGGGATACCATGGACTGTCTTCCCGCTGTAACAACCAGCGGAAATGCGCATGCTGTGGCAGCAGTAGCCACACAGGTTTGCCCAATGCCGCCGCCAGGTGTGCGACGGCAGTATCCACGGTAATCACCAGTTCCATTTGCATGATCAGGCCAGCTGTATCCGTGAAGTCGGTTAGGGCAGGGTGATGACATTCCAGCATGGGAAAGCGTTTGAGCATGATCGGGTCTTCCCGCCGGAATTCCTTTTGCAGGCTATGCCATTCCACTTCCATCTTTAACAGGTCTGCAAGCATAAACAAGGGAATACTGCGGTGGTGGTCATGCTTGTTGCTCACGTCGCCACACCAGTTCAGGCCAATCCGCAGCCTGCGTGCTGGCCCCAGCAACTGCTGCCAGGGCTGCGTATGGCGCTCGGCAATATTCAGGTAAGGCAGGCTGGCCGGAATGGTATCCATTTGCGTGTGAAAGGCCAGCGGTAAACTCAGCATCGGGCAAAAAACATCAACATGCGGCAAGCGCGCGCCCTGGGGGATCACCTGAATAGAGGCATCTTGTGACCAGTGCTCATTCAGTAACTGAAGCAACGGCTCTTGCACCTGTACGATGATCTGGTTAGGTTTGTATTGCTTGAGCATGACAATGTACCGACAGTACTGCAGGGTGTCGCTTAAGGTTTGCTCCGCCATAATCAGGATGGATTTGCCAAGGAGCGACGATTGCCCCTGCCAGCGCATGTGCTCAGGCAACGGTGAGAGGCCAGGCAATACCTGCAAACGCGATTCATAGAGTGCCCAGCCTTCATCAAACTCCCCATGCGCCAGTTTGAGCATGCCGAGATAATATTGGGCCTGCGCATAGGAGGGTTGATATTTGAGTGCCACTTCCAGGCTGCCATAGGCCGCGTCAGGCTCGCCGTTTTCATGCAGTGCCAGGCCCAGATTGCAATACGCTGAAGCATAGCTGGGGTTGAGTTGTATGGCCTGCTTGAAGTCAGCAATGGCTGCCGGGTATTTGGCTTGCTGGCAAAAAATCACCCCACGGTTGTTATAGGCAGAGGGTAATTCTGGCTGATGGGTGATGGCTGCGCTAAAGCTCTCGATGGCCTGTTCCAGCTGGCCGCTGGCGTGCAGCAACAAGCCTCTCTGGTGATGCGCTTCCGCAAAGTCTGGCTTAATCCGGATAGCTTGGGTAAAGCACTCCAGCGCTTGGGTGGCTTGCCCTGACTGTTGCGAAATAATGCCCAGCCGGTAATGGAAACGTGCATGTTCCGGATGTGCTGCAATCGCCTGTTTTAGCATGTCAGCCGCCTGCTCGGGCTGCGATTGTTGCAACAGCAAATCCACGCATTCTGAAAAAGCCTGCAAGTGCGCAGGGGACAGTTTGACCGTGGTGCGTAATCTTAAAATGGCTTCCTGCATCCGCCCCAGATTTTTCAATGCCTGCGCATCCAGATAATAGCTCTGTGCGTGCCTGGCATCGAGTGCAATCGCCTGCCGGTAGCATGCATGCGCCGCTTTGAATTGATGCGTGCGCATATGCAAATCTGCCAGTTGCAAATGCAACTCCTGTTGCTGAGGCGCCAGTTGTATCGCTTGCATGTAGTATTGCTCGGCAGCGTCAAACTCACCATTGTGTTGCATCAGGCGTGCAAGTTGCTGATACGCATCCCAGCGTTGCGGGTCTGCGGTGATCAGTTTGAGCAATTTGGCAATGGCATCATTCATGGCAAGGGTGTTGCGGGAGCAAAAAACGCAGCAGTGATTAACCTTTAAAAGTGGGTCGGCGGATTAAGGTACAATATCGGGCTCTGAGCGTCAACGTCTCACTTGGGTCAGGAAAGGAAATGCATGCTGGTAAAAGTAATCATGATCGGAATTTTATTCTGGATTGTATTGTGGGGTGTCAGACAGTATCAGCAACCTGCATTTCGTCTGCAAATTGGCACACAAGCGCCCGACTTCAAGTTGCCAGACGCGCAGGGAACGGTTCGCAACCTGTCTGACTGGCAAGGGCAATGGCTGGTCCTTTATTTTTATCCTAAAGACGATACCCCCGGATGTACGCGTGAAGCCTGTCATTTTCGTGATGATACGCAGCAACTCACTGCACTGGGTGCACAAGTCGTGGGGGTGAGCGTGGATACGGTTGCCAGTCATGCCGACTTTGTTAAAAAGCATCGATTGCCATTCCCTTTACTGGCGGATACTACCGGAAAAGTGGCTGCCGCTTACGGCGCATTATTTGATCTGGTCGTGTTCAAAGCGGCTCGCCGCATGACGTTTATTATTGATCCACAAGGTAAGGTGGCGCAAGTATACAGTCAGGTAGACCCCGATGGGCACAGCCAGATGATCGTAGAGGATTTAAAGAAATTGTCAGCATTTTAATTGCGGGAACCCCATGCAAGCACTGTCTCTTATTGTGGCCCATGCCGATGACCGCGTGATCGGTTTAAACAATCAGTTGCCCTGGCATTTGCCGGAGGATCTGAAGCGTTTTAAACAACTGACCATGGGTCACCATATCATTATGGGCCGTAAAACCTATGCCTCTTTAGGCAGGCTGTTGCCAGGCCGCACCACGGTGATTGTCACACGTGATGTGCATTTCAGTGTGGAAGGTGCCAGGATTGCACATTCACTGCCACAAGCACTGGCGCTGTGCGCCGGTGATGAAGAGCCGTTTCTGATCGGTGGCGCCGAAATGTATGCCCAGGGATTGCCTTATGTGACCAGGCTTTACCTCACACGCGTCCATACCAAGGTAGACGGGGATGCTTTTTTTCCTGAACTGGACATGGCACAGTGGCAACTGATTGAAGCACACCAGAAAACATCGGCCAACGGCTTGCGTTACAGCGATTGCGTGTTTCAGCGCAAACCTGCTTAGGTGTTAGTGAGATAAAAGCAAAAACGGACGTTTTACACGTCCGTTTTTTTGTAGAAATACTGCAGACTTGATACGCTACATCAGTCCTCCTGCAGTACACAATCCACATAGTAGAATGACTTGCCATCCACGACCTGTTTAACCAGGCCATGGTTATCTGTCTCAAAACCGGGGAATTTCTCGTTAAATTCCCGCGCAAACTTCAGGTAATTCACAATCACCTTGTTAAAGCGCTCGCCCGGGATCAGCAAGGGGATGCCTGGCGGGTAAGGCGTGAGTAAAACGGCAGTGACACGGCCTTCCAGATCATCAATTGCTACACGCTCAATTTTACGATGGGCCATCTTGGCGTAGGCGTCAGTTGGTTTCATGGCTGGTACCATGTCTGACAGGTACATTTCTGTGGTCAGGCGGGCCACATCATTCGCTTTGTACACTTCGTGAATTTGCTTGCAAAGGTCACGCAATCCTACACGCTCATAGCGAGGCTGTTTCTGTACAAATTCGGGCAGCACTTTCCACAGTGGCTGGTTTTTGTCGTAATCGTCTTTAAACTGTTGCAATGCCGCCACCATGGTGTTCCAGCGGCCTTTGGTAATGCCGATGGTGAACATGATAAAGAACGAGTACAAACCGGTTTTTTCTACAATCACACCGTGTTCGGCCAGGTATTTGGTCACAATGGCGGCAGGAATGCCAAACGCTTCCGAGAAGTCACCTTCGACATCCAGACCGGGGGTAATGATCGTGGCTTTGATCGGGTCGAGCATATTAAAGCCCTCGGCCAGATTGCCAAAGCCATGCCAGCGTTCGTTAGCCTTCAGCATCCAGGCATCGCGCTCTTCCAGCCCGTCCTCGGACAAATCATTCGGTCCCCAGACTTTAAACCACCAGTCGGCCCCCCATTCTTCGTCCACCTTGCGCATGGCGCGGCGGAAATCGAGGGCTTCTTTAAGCGATTCTTCGACCAGGGCCGTGCCGCCAGGTGCTTCCATCATGGCAGCAGCCACATCACAGCTGGCAATAATCGAGTATTGCGGGCTGGTGGAAGTGTGCATCAGGTAAGCTTCGTTAAACACATCCCGGTCCAGCGTGTTATTGACGGCATCCTGTACCAGAATCTGCGAGGCCTGGCTCAGGCCAGCCAGCAGTTTGTGGGTGGATTGGGTGGAAAACACCATCGACTCTTTACACCGCGGGCGGTCTGCACCTATGGCGTGGTAATCACCGTAAAAATCATGGAAGGTGGCATGCGGCAACCACGCCTCGTCAAAGTGCAGTGTGTCAATTTTGCCATCCAGCATTTCCTTGATTTCTTCCACGTTGTACAACACGCCATCATAGGTGGATTGCGTAATGGTCAGCACGCGTGGTTTGGCCTTTTTATCGGTTGCAAACGGGTTGCGTTCGATTTTTTTCTGGATGTTTTCCCAGGCAAATTCGCTCTTGGGAATCGGGCCGATAATGCCAAAGTGATTGCGGGTCGGCATCAGAAACACCGGAATCGCACCGGTCAGAATGATCGAATGCAACACCGATTTATGGCAGTTACGATCCACCACGACAATGTCACCGGGCGCCACGGTCGAGTTCCAGACGATTTTGTTGGAGGTTGAAGTGCCATTGGTGACAAAGTACAGGTGGTCACAGTTGTAAATGCGCGCAGCGTTGCGCTCGGAAGCTGCGACCGGTCCCGTATGGTCCAGCAACTGGCCCAGCTCATCCACGGCATTACAGACATCGGCACGCAGCATGTTTTCACCGAAAAACTGGTGGAACATCTGGCCCACCGGCGATTTCAAAAACGCGACGCCGCCAGAGTGTCCCGGGCAATGCCAGGAGTAAGAACCATCTGCAGCATAGTGGGTGAGGGCTTTGAAAAAGGGTGGGGGCAGACTATCAAGGTAAGCTTTGGCTTCGCGGATAATCAGGCGCGCCACAAATTCCGGCGTATCTTCATTCATGTGAATAAAGCCATGCAGCTCGCGCAGCACATCGTTTGGAATATGGCGGCTGGTACGCGTTTCGCCATGCAGGAAAATTGGGATTTCCTCATTACGGTAGCGGATTTCCGCGACGAAGTTACGCAGTTGCTCGATGGCTTCCGGTTTTTCTTCGACGATTTCCTCATCGTCAATCGACAAAATAAATGCCGAAGCACGGCTTTGCTGCTGGGCAAACGAGGTGAGGTCGCCATAACTGGTGACACCCAACACTTCGAGGCCTTCTTCTTCAATGGCTTTGGCCAGCACACGAATGCCCAGGCCAGAGGAGTTTTCCGAGCGAAAATCTTCGTCAATAATGACGATAGGAAAGCGGAATTTCATAATGTGACATCCTTTACCACAGAGACACAGAGGCACCGGGAATCAAAAAAGTTGAATCGAGTTGTGCCTCAGTGGTGAAATACATTGAATAAAGATTTACCGGGTTTAAATCTTGGGTAAAGTCACGCCGACCTGCCCCTGGTATTTGCCACCCCGGTCTTTATAGCTGGTTTCGCAGATATCATCTGCATCGGCTTCAAAAAACAGCACTTGTGCGCAGCCTTCATTGGCGTATATTTTGGCTGGCAGGGGGGTCGTGTTGCTGAATTCTAGCGTCACATAACCTTCCCACTCGGGTTCAAACGGGGTGACGTTGACGATGATCCCGCAGCGGGCGTAAGTCGATTTACCCAGGCATACGGTTAATACATTACGTGGAATACGAAAGTACTCCACCGTGCGGGCAAGCGCGAATGAGTTAGGTGGAATAATGCAGAAATCTGCATTCACCTCGACAAAGGAGTTGGGGTCAAAGTTTTTTGGGTCAACAATGGTGCTGTTGAGGTTGGTAAATAACTTGAATTCTTTGGAGCAGCGAATATCGTAGCCGTAGCTGGACGTGCCGTAAGATACAAGGCGCTGACCTTCGGCGTTGACTTTTACCTGTTTTGGCTCAAACGGCTCGATCATGCCGTGTTGTTCAGCCATTTTACGTATCCATTTGTCCGACTTAATACTCATTCCGTCTTCCAGTCTGTTGCGTGACATCACGCGGTCAATAAAGAGAAAAAAGCGGAGTTTAAACTCCGCTTTTAGTAGGTGCAAATAATAACAACAAACGCTACGTTATTTGCAAATTATTTATGAATTTTTAGCGATTAATTAAGACAGGAACATGCCTGGGTCTTATTTGTCGCCGCCCAGTTCAATGCTGTAACGCCAGAACTGATCTTCAGATTCAAAAATGACTTTGGACGCTTCAGGATCACGGCTGCCTGCAGGGTACTGGTGTACCGGACGCTTGTCTTCTGCCCAGGCTTTGACGACTGGATCGACCAGGCGCCATTGTGCTTCGGCTTCAGAAATATGCAGGTAGTTGGAGTTGTCACCTTGCATCAGGTTCAGCAACAGCGCCTCGTAAGCATCGACCGAGTCATCGGAATCCCAGCGGTTGGCTGCATCGAGCTGGATGGTGCGCGTTTGAATATCCAGGCCAGGAATCTTGGACTGGACTTCCAGTTTGATGCACTCACGTGGCTGAATACCGATAATGAGCCAGTTTTGATCCTGATCATTGATCTGCAAAGGTGCTTTTTTGAAGCGGATCGAAATACGGGTATCCGCTTCGTGTAGACGCTTGGCGGTGCGGATGTAGAACGGCACTCCTTTCCAGCGTGGATTGTCGATAAACAATTTCAGTGCAGCATAGGTTTCCACCACGCTGTCATTGTTGCCCAGCTCTTCCAGATAGCCAGGCACTTTTTCGCCATTAATTTCACCCGCGGCATATTGGGCGCGGAAAGCGTGTTTTTCCAGTGTGTTCACCGGGATCGGGCGAATTTCTTCCAGCAGTTTGATCTTCGCATCGCGCACACCTTCAGGGGACAGGTCTTTTGGCTGCTCCATGGCAGTCAGTGCCAGTGTTTGCAGAATATGGCTCTGCAACATGTCACGCAACGCACCTGTGCTGTCATAGAACTGCGTACGGTCACCCACGCCCAGCATTTCGGTGTTGGTGATTTGTACGTGATCAATGTACTGGTTGTTCCAGATCGGCTCGAGCACGGTATTGGTAAAGCGTTGCAGCAAAATGTTTTGCAGTGCGGATTTACCCAGGTAATGGTCGATACGGTAGATCTGGCTTTCTTTCAGGTGCTTGGTAATCGCAGCCTGTAATTCTTTGGCAGATGGCAGGTCAGTGCCAAATGGCTTCTCGATCACCACGCGGCGCCAGTATTTATCTTCTTGCGTCAAGCCTACATTGGCCAATGATTCCACCACCGGTGCAAAGTCAACCGGGCGCACAGACAGGAAATAGGCCAGGTTTTGCGGGAACGTTTTTTCGTCACTCAGGGTGGCTTTCAACTTGGAAAAGGCATCTGGATCGGTCGGTGGGTTGGCATGGTAAAAGTTACGGGCAATAAAACGCTCAAATACCTGTTGGTCATAGCCTTTTTTAAATTTGGTATCCAGCATGCTTTTGATATCGGCACGCCAGGCTTCCAGATCTACCAGTTGGCGGCCTACACCTACAATTTTCATGTCATCGGGCAGGCGGCCCAGCATGTCTAGCCTGAACAGGCCAGGATACAGTTTTACACGTGCCAGATTACCGCTTGCACCAAACAAAACCAGGGTGCATGGATCAATTTTATTCGTCATTTCTAACCTTAAGATAAAAATGTAAACGGGAAAGGGCAGGCCTTTCCCATAAGTTTGTTGCTATCAGTGCCAGTAATAAGCAAAAAGCCTCTCATCGAGAGAGGCCATTGCACATTACTTGGATGATTTCACTGCGTGACCACCGAATGCATTACGCATCAGGGACAACAGTTTGTAGCTGTAACCTTTTGAGTCCTGGCTGCGGAAGCGTGCTTGCAATGCAACTGTCAGCACCGGTGCAGCAACGCCTTGTTCAACCGCTTCAACCACTGTCCAGCGACCTTCACCGGAGTCAGCCACGTAAGGGGCAATCGCTTCCAGATTCTGGTCTTGTTTCAGGGCTTCGGCTGTCAGATCCAGCAACCAGCTACGCACAACAGAACCATGACGCCACAATTCAGTGATCTGTGCCAGGTCAAGATTGAAATCTTCTTTACCCTTGATCAGATCCAGGCCTTCAGCAAACGCTTGCATCATGCCGTACTCGATACCGTTGTGTATCATTTTGGTGAAGTGGCCGGAACCAACTGGACCCACATGCGCCCAACCGCGGTCTTCGTGTGTCAATGCTTTGACAAAAGGAATCAATACATCTGCATATTGTTTTTCACCACCGTACATCAGGCAGTAACCGTTATCCAGACCCCACACGCCACCGGAAGTACCACAGTCAATAAAGCCGATCCCGTGTTCTGCCAGCATGGCACCACGACGTTGACTGTGTTTGTAGTTGGAGTTGCCGCCGTCGACAATGATGTCGCCTTTGTTCAGCATCGGGATCAAATCTTTGATTTGTTTTTCGGTGATTTCACCTGCTGGCAGCATCAGCCAGACTATTTTTTGGCCTTCGAGCTTGCTGACAGCGTCAGCCACTGAAGTTGCTGCTTCCAACCCTTCGGTTTGAACCAGTTTGTTGACGAATTCGGTATTAAAGTCAAAACCAACCACTTTAAGGTTGTTACGAAGCAAACGCGCAGCCATGTTGCCGCCCATTTTGCCCAAGCCAATCATTGCTAATTTCATTCGGAAATTCCTATGGTGTGAGGACAGTTTAAGAAACACCCATCTTTTGGATGGCATGAACACGACCAGAGTATTTAGATAATTTTGCAGAATTATCATGTCGAGTCAGTTATAATTATAACAAATGCAGCACAGTACATAAAGGCTGCGTTTTGTTTTTTGTATCGTTTTTTACAGGTTTTCTATGTCTTTGAACTCTCAAACCCGTTGGCATACTTTTCAATCTCAGGATGACATCAATCAAGCGGCCCTCCACCGAATCTTGAAAGCAGCTGACGAGGCGATTGCCAGGTACGGCAGTTTTTTAGTGGTACTGGCCGGTGGTGGCACGCCCAAAGCCGTTTATCAGTTGCTGGCAAAAGCCAATGCAGACTGGTCAAAATGGCATGTCTATCACAATGATGACCGCTGTCTGCCGGCAGACCATGCCGAGCGTAACAGCAAAATGGCGCGTGATGCCTGGTTAAGCCATGTCGCGATTCCTGAAAGTCAAATTCACGACATACCGGCTGAACTGGGCAACATCGAAGGTGCAAAAGCCTATACCCACACACTGCAAGGCGTGCGCACCTTTGATCTGGTCATTCTGGGTCTGGGTGAAGATGGACATACCGCCAGCTTGTTCCCTGGGCAAGCGGTGGATAACAGTGCCGACGCCGTGCCCGTATTTAATTCTCCCAAACCACCCGCTGACCGCATTACCATCAGCCAGCAGCGTTTAAATAATACGCATGAAGTGATGTTCCTGGTCACCGGTGCCGGTAAACAGGAAGCGGTAGACAACTGGCGTAATGGCGTGGCCATTCCGGCAACGCTGATTAAATCGCCCAATGGCGTAGATGTTTACTGCTTTGGTGTGGTTTTGAACTAAGTATTTTTAGCCACATAGAACACAGAGGCCACAGAGACAAATCTTTGTGGCTTTTTTATAACGCTGTGGCTAATGTTGCTTTATTTTTTCTCAGCCAGCAACTTTTCCAGTAAGGTAATTTGCTGTTGTTGCAACTGAATCAGCTCTTGCCACTGCTGTTCACGCAATGCATCAATTTTTTCATGCAGTAGCAAAATTTCCAGTTCGGCTTTTAAATTCACTTCATAGTCATGTTCGGCATGTTTGCGGTCAACCTCGGCCTGCCGGTTCTGCGACATCAAAATAATGGGCGCCTGAATCGAGGCCAGCATCGATAAAAACAGGTTGAGCAGAATATAAGGGTAGGGGTCGAACGTGCTGCCATAGCGCAACAGAATGACCGAGTTGAGAATGACCCAGGCCACCAGTACCAATCCAAACATAAAGATAAATGACCACGAGCCGCCAAAGCGGGCCACTGCATCTGCCGCACGCTGTGCCGCCGTCATGCTGTCTTGGGTGACCTCAGCCGTATTGCGCGAGACGTGCTTGCGCTCGGTCAAATGCCTGGCCACGCGCTGGGTGTGTGCATCCATGGCATCGTAATGCTTGCCGATCAGCGTTTCTGCAATCTGGTGTTTGCGTGAGCTCATGCGGGCATCATCAATTATGTGTTTTTAATCACAATGTTTGGAAATTTCGCACTGTGGTCGAGGCTGGCAATCGCAATCTTGCTGGCCGCTTTACGGGCGATTTCCTTATACGTTTTTGAAACTGCGCTGTCTGGGGCTGCAACCACTGTCGGCTGGCCGCTATCCGCTTGCATGCGGATATTGATGTCCAGTGGCAGGCTGCCTAACAAATCCACGTGGTAGTCCTGCGCCATGACTGCGCCGCCGCCCGCGCCAAAAATATGTTCCTCGTGGCCGCAGTTGGAGCAGATATGGGTGCTCATGTTTTCTACAATGCCTAAGATAGGAATGCCGACTTTTTCAAACATTTTCAGGCCCTTGCGCGCATCTAGGAGGGCAATGTCCTGCGGCGTCGTCACAATAATGGCGCCAGTCACCGGGATTTTTTGTGCCAGCGTGAGTTGAATGTCACCCGTGCCCGGCGGTAAATCAATCACCAGATAGTCGAGTTCCTGCCAGCGCGTATCGCGCAATAATTGCTCCAGTGCGCCGGTGACCATCGGTCCGCGCCAGACCATAGGTGTATCAGTATCGACCAAAAAGCCGATACTCATCGCCTGGATGCCGTGCGCACGCATCGGCTCTATGCTTTTGCCATCCGCGCTATCAGGGCGGCCGGAAATGCCGAGCATCTGTGGCTGGCTGGGGCCGTAAATATCGGCATCCAGCAGACCAACGCTGGCGCCTTCTGCGGCCAGTGCCAATGCCAGGTTGACCGAGGTGGTGGACTTGCCGCCACCGCCCTTGCCTGAAGCCACTGCAATAATATTTTTAACATTAGGCAGCAAATTCACGCCACGCTGCACGCTGTGCGCCACAATGCGGCTACCCACAGTCACGCTGATGTTGCCTATGCCTTCAATCGTTTTCAGTGCATCAGTGACTTGCTGGCGGATATTTTCCAGCTGGGATTTAGCCGGATAACCGAGCACCACTTCAAGGCTGACATCGTTACCGTTAATCTGGATATTCTTAATCGACTTGCCACTGACAAAGTCCTTGCCAGTGTTAGGGTCTATGCTCAGTTTGAGCGTGCTTTGAATCAAAATTTCGCTAATGGCCATGCCTGAATTTCCCGCCGAGAATGCCTGACTAAATGAATCAGGTATTCTACCGCATCAGTCAGGCTTCGTCATGTGCTCTCTGGCTGCTGGCAAAAAGCGCTGACAGCTCTTTGTGCATAGGCATCGGCTGAATTTGGCAAGGCTGTTGATACGAAAGGGTTGATGGATAGTGGCGCAGAAAAGTCTCAAAGCAGTGCGCCCAACTCCACTGGCTGCGTGCCTGCAGTCGAATCGCCTGCCTGTCCAGACCGCGACACTTTAAAATCGCCTGCTTGAGGTCATGATGCAGCACTCCGGAAAAGCCACGCTCGATCACATCCCTAGGGCCAGTCACATCAAACGCCGCCACCGGCAGGCCATTACACATGGCCTCAATCATCACAATCCCAAAAGTATCGGTCCGCGAAGGAAACGCAAACACGTCATGCTCTGCATACAGCGCTGCCAATGCCTCCCGGTATTGGTAACCGACAAAATTCACGCGTGGATATTTCTGTTTTAATACTTTTAAATAGGGCCCATCGCCCGCAATGGTAATGTCAAAATCGTCCTGATACACACACAAGGCATCCAGGTTTTTCTCGCGGCTGACGCGGCCAACATTCAACACCCGCAGCTTTTGCCCAGGTGGCTGTTGGCGCGGCAAACTCATTAATTGTGCTGAAACCCCGCGCGACCAGATCACAAGATTGTCAAAGCCACGTGCCTGCAAGGTTTGGCGCATACTTTCGGTGGTGACAAACGTCGCCGTCGCCCCGCGATGAAACCAGCGCAAATACGCATACGTCCACGCCGCCGGAATCCGCCACATCAGTTCAAGATACTCAGGAAAGCGAGTGTGGTAAGAGGTCGAGTAGGGGATACGGCGCGAGACACACCAGCGGCGTGCCACCAGCCCCATCAAGCCCTCGGTGGCAATATGCAATTGCTCGGGCTGTATGCGTTGCAATGTACGCCAGAGCCGCCAGGGCTGAATCGTGAGCTGGATTTCGGGGTAAAAGGGCAGTGGAATCCAGCGGTAAAGGCTGGGGTGCAATACGCGAAAACGGATATTGCGTGACTTTGCCACCCGTCGCAGATTTTTATAAGTGGTTGAAACCCCGTTGGTTTGCTGAAACGTATCCGTCACAATCAACACCGTCATCACACTGGCTCCATCAAGAAGGTGAGCTCATCATGCCAAGCCTGCATGACGGTTTTGTGAAAGTGCGCCCGCCTGAGCGCAAGCCAGCACAGCATTTTTTGGCTGGTAAGTTAGTTGTAAGCTTCAGCCTGGGTCTGGTAAGTTCAGCGTAAGGTGCGGTTGATAAGGTAAGCACATCGGTTTCAGCGATACCCCGAATGGAACCAGTGTTTAATATTTATCAGGAGAAACAACATGAAAAAAATCCTCGCACTTACTTTTTTAGCCATCAGTTTTTCTGGCGCCGTCCATGCAGATACATTGCTGCAAACCGCCCAGCAAGATGGCAGCTTCAAAACCTTTTTAAAAGCGGTCAAAACGGCAGGGCTGGAGAGCACATTAAACGGTGACGGCCCCATCACCGTATTTGCCCCGGATGATGCCGCCTTTGCCAAGTTACCCAAAGCCAAACTAAACGCTTTAATGGGCAATAGCGCGGAACTCAAAAAAGTACTTTCTTACCATATATACCCCGCTAAAATCACTCAGGCTGACGTGAGCGCAGGTAAAGTCAAGTCACTCGAAGGCGCCGACTTGCAACTCTCAGTCACCGATGGCGTAAAGGTAAATAACGTGGCGGTGGTAGGGAATGAAATCAATGCTGATAATGGCGTGATTCATACCATGAGTGCAGTGCTGATTCCTAAAAATTAGTCTGCAGCTATTAGCTAATAAGAAAAAGCCTTGTTCTAAATAAGACTTTTTCTACCGAATTTAGATTGAAAGAATGATTTGTAATCTACATTCAAGTATTTAACTCGTTATACATGTATGCAGATTAATCAGGAACAAAGTGCCAATTCAAACTAAACCAGATACCACGAGGCGCTCCTGGTGCGATGAAGTTGGTACTTAGCCAATCAAAAGAGTTATGGTTATAACCATCGGGCCCAATTGCACCATTGATTTTTGGTGAAAATGGATTAATACCAAGTCGGCCAGCAGAAAAATATTCTTTATCAAAAAGATTATTAATAAGTAAAGTAGCAGTCCATTCTTTGCTTAGTTTATAACTTGTCCTGAAGTTGAAAGTGGCATATCCATCCACTTTGCCAGGGTTTCTTGTGGGTGGGGTTTGAATATTTGTTACAGCTCCAGTAACGGGATCGGTGTAGGCAATAGTTCTGCGGATTACCCCTACTTGGTGTTCGTTATTTTCATTACCTCTCACAAAGCTGTCCGAGTGCACAACTGTACTTAATCCAACAGACCATTTATCAGTGATTTCGTAGCTTATACTTGCATTTAGGTTATGAAGCGATACGCCGGGTATAGTACTTCCGGGCTTAACCGTGATCTCTCCAATATAATCTCCTACATCAACAGCACTACTGTTTTCATTGCTGTACATTTTGAATGTGTCTTGAAAGGTTGCGTCGGTAAGGCTGTAGTTCAAACTAAAGCCTAAATTATCTTTCTTGCCTGATAGGCCAGCCTCCAAGCCACGTCGTCTGGTTCTTCCGATAGTGTCAAAAAATCCTGCACCGTTTAAAACAGATACAAAATAAATGTCGTCTTTAAGGTCTGTCTGGTATAGACCAAAGTTCCATTGCAAGTTATCTCCCCATCTACCTCTTGCACCAATGTCATAGCTGGTGGCTTTGATTTGCGGAAGATAAGGATCACCTGACAGAGCTGTTGGTAGTGTGCATTCTCGATTTTCTGCAACACTCTTGGGCATAATTCCACCCGTTGGTGATTGTGTGGGTGTTTTATCTAATGCACAACCCAACTCAATCACACTTGGGGTACGTGTACCTTGAGCAACATTGGCGTATAGATTCAAGTTTTCTTTTGCTTGCCAGGTAAATCCCAATGACGGATTCAAGGAGTAATAACTGAACTTCTCGGTTTCAGCCTTATTGACTGTATTAAAGCCAAGAAAAGGCCTAAAACTGGTGGGAGGTTTATTAACGCTACAATCTCCATCGCACACTGCAAATGTGTCAGGAAAGCTGATCAAATCACCAATGCCATAGTTATTGGTGCCATATCTGGCAGCAATCTTGTTTTTTGTATCAGTAACGTTGTAACGGGCAGACGCTGTGAAGTTCCAGTTTTGTACAGGTGTCCATGTTTCACTCAGATAAATACTCTTGGTAGTATTGGTTCCACTAAACTCATTATTTGTCACAGGGACATAAGCTCCTATAAACATAGGATGAGCCTGAGTAGGGTCTAAATAAGCACTCCTCTCAGCAGTCAGAAATCCCAGTTGCTGAGTGTTTGTATAACTTGCGCTTGCAGCATCAATAGATGCACCCACCATAAACTTATGCTTTTCAAGATTCCAGTTGAACTGAACTGATGCGCCATTTACGACCTGCTGCACATTATTGTCATTAAATATTGCGGTCGGGGTACCCTTTACCACACCCTCAGGATAGGCGACGTTGCCAGCACCATCTATGGGTACTGCTTTTCCAGCTGCTAAAAATGCTTCAGAGTCTTTAAAGTCTTGCTCACATTTATCATTATTGGTTGCAGCCTCAATGACGACAATGTTTTTAATAAGTTTGGGGTTCGAAGGGTCGCTTTTATCAATCGAGTAAAAGAAAACATCTTCAGTTAATGCTGACTGCCCGAAAATATTGCTTCCTGGCAACTCCGCGCCACTTCGCGATGAAAATGTGCTCGCACCACCGTAACCAAACGCCTTGATTGGCTTTCCAGATCCATCAAGAATGACATTTCCGGAATCGTCTAAAAAATCAGGAGGTGGAACGTTGTTCGGGTTGTAGAAATCTCTCGCAAACCTTATCGATTCTTGATAATTCTTTCCGAATGCAATTTGCTGTCGTATTTTAATTGCCATATCGTCCGGTAAAGACATGTTATTTTTCATGCTGCCAAACGTCTGACCAGTGTCAGGATTGATGGCATCTGGGTTAATGTATAGAACACCATCCGGATGATCTGGATCGGAAAAATAATTGTTGCTTAATTCATTATAAAAACCGGTTGAAGTAAAATCTGCATTACCAAATGCATCAGCCATGACAGGCACAATGTAGTAACTAGGAATGCCTTTTGTGGCTGTTGATTCTGCAAAAAGACAAGTCGCTTCTTGATTAGCCGTTCTGATTCTTTGGGTTTGTAACCCGCGTTCGTAGTCCGTGAATACATCAGCGCCAACTTGATGACGGTTACTTTGCCTGCGATAAATTTGTCCGGTTACTGTAAACTGCTCATCCACAAAATAGCTTCCTGATAGCTGAAACTGTTGCAATCTATTCTCAGTAGTATCCGGACTGGTAAAAACGCCATTTCTGTCACGTGCGTACATTTCACTCGGGATTAGTCCGTTGCCAACCAAGTCTGTCCCAACAAGCAAAGTACTGAAATTTAAATCAAGCTTATCCCCACGATAGCTTGCTTTACCAAACAACTGATTAACCTTGCTGGGTGAATTTTCGCGCCAGCCATCCTCCAGAAAGACATTCCCTGCCCCGAAAATGCCAAATGTTCCGTTATTGGTACCGCCCTCGAACTGTAATTGTTTTCTGCCAAAAGACCCAGTCAACACATCTGCATCAAATCCGGCATTATTAAAACCATCCTTGGTTTTCATAGAGAAGGCACCACCTAACGTGTTCAGTCCAAAAATAGGGTTAGAACCCGGAAACACATCCACACCAGCCAAGGCATTCATCGGGATCATGTCCCAGTTCACCACATCGCCAAAGGGCTCGTTGACGCGGATGCCATCAATAAACACACTTAAGCCCTGTGGCGTGCCAATCTGAGGCCCTGCAGTAAATCCGCGATACTGCACATCCATCTGAAACGGGTTGCCCTGATAGTCGTTCACCGTGACTGATTGCAGCTTGCGGTTCATCAGATCAGTCAGGCTTAAGGAATGTGCTTCTTTAATCTCCTTGGCCGAGATGCTTTGTACATTGCCGGGAATTTCTTCTTTGGTCAGCCCCAGACCGGGCAGGGGGCCGATCTCGTAAAAGCGCTTGGCCCGCACTTCCACCTTATCTACGTTCACGCTTTTATCTTCGGTTTTGGGAATACGCTGAATATAAAGCGTGTTGTCATTCAGCTTGGCTTCCAGCCCGGTATTTGCCAGCAGTTTTTGCAGTGCTTCTTTGCTGCGCATGGTGCCGTTGAGGGCAGGGGCATTTTTGCCGGAGACCAGTGCGTCGTTAAAGGTGATGTTTAGCCCGATTTTTGCGCTGAGTGCTTTGAGCGAGGCGGCCAGTGGTTGTGCGGGCAGGGCGAGGGTGATTTTTTGCGAGAGCAGGAGGTCTTCTTCCTGCTGTGGCAGTGCGGTGTTAAGTTCAGTGGCTTGAATGCAGGCAACAGGTGTGCTGGCAAAACAGGCGGCGATTGCAGTATGCAGGAACAGTTTTTTTGGGTTATGCATGTGGGGTACCCCGTTCATTTTTTGGCTTGTTATGGCCTTAATGCATGGGGAGCAGAAACCCTGATGTGTAAATTGAAAAAAAGTGTTAACGCCGCCTGCGCGCTTTGGGTGTGTATGCGCAAGCCTGGCTATCTGTTTGGCTTGATGGTTTCAAGCAGGGTGCCTTGCGGCGTTTGCCGCACACGAATATTGGCGATGCGTGGCAGGGTGTGAATAAAGGTTTGCGTATCTCTGGCCGCAACAACAGCGCTGATTTTCTCAGTGGAGCGGCCATCTGCATTCACCGGAGTCGGGTTGTAACGCGACAGGGTTTCTGCAATTTCCGTCATGTCCGCCTGATTAAATATCATGGTTCCGCTGGTAAATTTAAAGTAATCCATGGCGTCCACCTGCGGGCGGCTATGCAATGGCTGGGCACCGATTTCTGCCACCTGGCGGTTTTGCAGAATCAGGGTTTCGCTGCCTTGCTTGGAAGTCACTTGTACCTTGCCGTGATCCACACTGACGCGCACCAGATGGTTTAGTTTATTCACAGCAAAGCGGGTGCCCAGCACGGTGACTTTGACGCGGTCGGTTTCAACCACAAAAGGCCGTTGCGGGTCTTTGTTGACTTCAAATACGGCTTCACCTTGGAGCAAGGCGATATGGCGCTGATTTCGGTAGTATTTGACTTCAATTTGCGTATTGGCATTGAGCGTGACGCGGCTACCATCATCCAGTGTTTGCGTGACCAGTTGCGCTCGCGTGGTCTGCGAGGCCAGTTGCAGGGTAGGGCTGCTTTGCCAGATGTGGTATTGCTGATAGCCCACCAGCCCGATGGCGAGCATTGCGATGCCTGTGGCCAGACTGCCCACGGTTTTGCGTATGGCTTTTTTGCGCGTCTGCTGTTTAAAGAATTGATCGGCCTGTTTGGCCTGGGCCAGGGTTTGCAGTTCGTCCAGCGAGTCCAGCCCACGCCAGGCTTCACTGATGCTCAGGTATTCTTGCTGGTGCAGCGGGCTTTGCATCAGCCAGGCTTCAAACTGGCTGCGTTCCGGCGCATCAACGGCGGCCTCCTGCATGCGGATAAACCAGCGGGCAGCGGTTTCACTGATTTTGTTGGGCGCAGGCATTATTTTAAAAACTGTTCTCTGGCGGCGCGAATGTCGAGCAGGGCACGGATTAAGTGCCGTTCAACCATATTGACGCTGATATTGAGTTGGCTGGCGATGTCTTGCTGGGCATGGCCTTCAATGCGATACATCACAAACACTTGCCGGCAGCGCGTGGGTAAGTCCTGAATGATTTGCGTGACGAGTTCCAGGCGTTGGCGGATATCTGCCAGATGTTCGGCAGAAACAGTGGCGGGTTCTTCCAGGTCCGCCTGCTGCTGATATTCGTGAAAGTAGCTGTCTCTGCGGTATTGCTCAAGAATCAGGTTTTGGACGATGGTGCGCAGGTAAGCGTGCGGTTCGGGATCCCGATTGGGGCTGGTGGTCAGCGCAAAGCGCAGAAAGCCATCATGCAGAATGTCTTTGGCCGCATGCGAGCACAGCGTTTTGCGCTTGATGCTGGGCAGTAAGGTGCTGTATGCCCAATGTAGGTTAATGCCATGCCAGAACATCATCATCGATCAAAAGTGGATTGCCATGGCTGGATTACGCAAAGATCGTACCGCCTTGCTCAATGTGCAGTGTTTTTATACCGGTTGAGACTGGTGCACGAGGTGTACGCATTCCTGAAAATGCAACGCTTCGTCATCCTCGCGAAAGCGGGGATCCATATAATTTATTGATAAGTGATTGATTTAAATGGATTCCCGCTTTCGCGGGAATGGCAGCGTGTTGGTAACTTCATCAGAAATAGTCTCTTTTTTTGGGTGAGCAACTGACTCAGTTTGATGATTGTTATGTGGCTATTATCAAAACGCTGATTGCTGACTCTGTACTCAGGGTGGTTGTAATCAACCATTTTGGTTGATATTAGCCAGTGACGAACGTCGTATCCGCGCAGGATAAGCCCTGTATTTTTAAATAAACCTTGTGCAATGGCACGCTAACGCGCAGAAACCCCTGCCGGTTTGCTAAAATAGACGCTTTTAGTTTTTGGTTACGGTGTCATGACACGCAAAATTCTGGTCACTTCTGCACTCCCTTATGCCAATGGCAGTATTCATTTGGGGCATCTGGTTGAATATATCCAAACCGATATCTGGGTACGTTTTCAAAAAATGCAGGGCCATACGGTGCATTATGTCTGTGCCGACGACACCCATGGCACGCCAATTATGCTGCGTGCGGAAAAAGAGGGCATTACACCAGAAGCGTTGATTGAAAAAGTGCATGCCGAGCATAGTCAGGACTTTGCTGACTTTCTGGTGCAGTTTGATAACTATTACTCCACCAACTCAGAGGAAAACCGTGAGTTGGCATCAGGGATTTATAAAGCACTCAAAGCCAATGGCAAGATTGCCACTAAAACCATAGAACAGTATTTTGACCCGGTAAAAACCATGTTTTTGCCGGATCGCTTTATCAAGGGTGAATGCCCCAAGTGTCATGCCAAAGATCAGTATGGCGATAACTGTGAGGTCTGTGGTGCGACCTACAGCCCCACTGACCTGATTAATCCATTTTCAGCGGTGTCCGGCGCGACCCCGGTGCGCAAGGAAACCGAGCATTACTTTTTCAAGCTGAGTGAGTGTGCCGACTTTTTGCGTGACTGGACACGTTCCGGGACATTGCAGGCCGAAGCCGCCAACAAGATGAGCGAGTGGGTGGGCGAGGCCGGGGAGAACAAACTTTCAGACTGGGATATTTCGCGCGATGCGCCTTACTTTGGCTTTGAAATTCCGGACGCACCAGGCAAGTATTTTTACGTGTGGCTGGATGCGCCTATTGGCTATATGGCCAGCTTTAAAAATCTGTGTGGCAAAGCCGGCATTGATTTTGATGAGTACTGGAAAAAGGATTCTTCTACCGAGTTGTATCACTTTATTGGCAAGGATATTCTGTATTTTCATGCCTTGTTTTGGCCAGCCACGCTGGAATACAGCGGCCATCGCACGCCCACGCAGGTATTTGCCCATGGTTTCCTGACCGTCAATGGCGAAAAAATGTCCAAGTCGCGTGGTACGTTTATTACGGCCCGCAGCTATCTTGACCATGTGAAGAATCCTGAGTATTTGCGTTATTACTATGCCGCGAAGTTGAATGGCACCATGGAAGACATTGATCTCAACCTGGAAGATTTTGTCGCACGCGTCAACAGTGACCTGGTGGGCAAGTACATCAACATTGCCAGCCGTACCGCCGGGTTTATTGCCAAGCGCTTTGACAATCAGGTGATTCCGGCGCAGCATGCCGTCATTGACGCGCTACGCGCGGCATCGTCTACGATTGCCGAGGCTTACGCCGCACGTGATTTTGCGCGTGCCCTGCGTGAGATTATGAAGTTAACGGATGCGGCGAACGGTTATGTGGCTGAAACAGCTCCGTGGGTGGTGGCGAAAGATGACACTCGCCATGCTGAGCTGCATGCCATCTGCAGCAATGCGCTGGAAATGTTTCGCTTGCTGACCATTTACCTGAAACCGGTCCTGCCACAGATTGCAGCTTCGGTAGAGCACTTTTTAAACAGCCCTGCGCTGACCTGGGATAGCGTTGGCAATGGACTACAGGCCCAAACCATTCAGCCTTACAGTCATATGGTGACCCGTTTGGAAGGTAAGGATATTCAAGCCATGGTAGAAGCCAATAAAGAAAGCCTGCAAGTCGCTGCGCCAGCACCGGCATCACACACACAGGCGGACCATGCGCAAAGCCAGCAGGCTGAAGCAAATGCTGCGGCCGTGGAACATATCAGTATTGATGATTTTACCAAGGTCGATTTGCGCATTGCCAAAATTGTCAGTGCCGAGCATGTGGAGGGGGCTGAAAAGCTGCTGAAGCTGATGCTGGATATTGGCGAGGAAAAACCAAGACAGGTATTTGCCGGGATCAAGTCGGCGTATGACCCTGCCAGTTTGACAGGCCGTTTAACCGTGATGGTGGCGAATCTGGCGCCGCGCAAAATGAAGTTCGGCATGTCGGAGGGCATGGTGCTGGCAGCCAGTGATGAGCGTGGCGGCCCCTATATTCTTGCACCTGATGCCGGTGCGCAAGCGGGGATGCGCGTGAAGTAATTCTTGTTTTCGTGGCGATGATTAATGTCGTCGCAAATCGTGTGAACAAAGCATTTTATGCGCTGTCCATTGTTTGTCCTGAATCAAGATGCTGGCGATTTTTTTCTGTTCCAATGTCGCTGGAAGCTTAGCTAACCCATTGATTTATATTATATGTAATCATATAATATAAAAATATATATTGATTGCCCAACAAGTTGTTTATACAGCAAGGTTTAATGACAGATACGCTTAAAGCGGCAAACGCCAACGCCTGGCAGGGACTCGATGTCCAGTCAGAGTGGGAGCGTTTTAGTCAGCGCCATGAGGAAACCTCAGATATCTGGACCTCACATGTCTGGGTGGATCATATGCACTGCGCTGCCTGTAGTGGGCGTATCGAACACGCTCTCAAGCAAATGCATGGTGTGCTGGCTGTGCACGCCAGTGCTGCCTCCAAGCGTGTCAAGGTTGTCTGGGATGCCCACCTGGTGCATCCATCTGAATGGTTTGCCACGCTGCACGCAATTGGTTATCCCGCCTTACCCGTCAACGAATATCATGCAGTCACTGACCGCATCCGCGAGCAGCGCAAGATGCTGTGGCGGCTGGTGGTGGCTGTGTTCTGCATGATGCAGGTCATGATGTATGCCTACCCGACGTATGTGTCAGGCAGTAATGACATCAGCCCGGACATGATTCAATTGCTGAAATGGGCTTCGTGGTTGCTCACCCTGCCTGTGATGCTGTTTTCTTCAACACCGTTTCTCTCTCAAGCCTGGATCAGTCTGCGCCAGCGCCAGTTGGGCATGGATGTGCCGGTAGCGCTTGGCATTGTGGTGGCCTTTGTCATGAGTACACTGGCAACCTTTGCGCCGGGGGGCTGGTGGGGCGATGTCACTTATTATGACTCACTCACCATGTTTGTCAGCTTTTTGCTGTGTGGCCGCTGGCTGGATGTGAAGTTGCGCAATCGTACAGCGGGGGCGCTGGAAAACATGATGCGCCGCTTGCCGCATGCTGTCCTCAAAAAAAATGCGGCCGGGGAGTGGGTGCAAATCGCTGCCAGCAATATCAATGTGGGCGACATTTTGTATGTGCGGCCAGGGGAAGTGTTTGCCGCAGATGGCAAGCTGATTGCCGGTAATACCAGCGCGGATGAGTCCATGCTGACTGGGGAGTCCGAGCCGGTATTGAAAGCCACTGGCGCACAGGTAATTGCTGGGGCTGGCAATTTGACCTCGGTGGTGGAAATGCAGGTTGAACAGGTCGGTGAGGGGACGCAATATCACGCATTGGTCAACTTGATGGCTTCTGCTTCAACCGAAAAACCAGGCATCGCATTACTGGCAGACAAAATGGCCCAGCCCTTTTTGTGGGGTGTGTTGCTGGCGGCTCTGTTTGCTGTCATTTTCTGGTGGACCACCGACCCGGTCAAAGCCGTAATGTCTGCTGTAGCGGTGCTGGTGGTGACCTGTCCTTGCGCTTTATCACTGGCCACGCCTGCTGCCATGCTGGCCAGCGCGGGTACATTTGCCAAAGGTGGCGTACTTATCCGTCGTTTACAGGCCATTCAGTCGCTCAGTGAAGTGGATACCATAGTGTTTGATAAAACTGGTACGCTGACTGAAAACTTGCAGCAGGTGCAATTGCTGGACAGTCATCCTGACTGGGGAGGTACTTTGTTACTGGATTTGATAGCCACGATCAGCCGTGACTCTTTGCACCCGGTCGCCAAAGCGTTGCATACGTTTGCAGTGCAACAGGATGCCAGTGATCTTTTGCAGATACATGATTGGCAAGAAATTGTGGGTGGCGGTATCTCTGCGACATTAGTCACGCAGAATCAGCAGTCTATTGCGCTAAAGTTGGGCAATGCGGCCTTCTGCGACGTGCATAACGAAGCCGACACAGAGGTGCAGCGGCTGGTGTATTTGTCTGCAGGGAACACGGTGTTGGCGCGCTTTGGTTTATCAGAGCAAACCAAGCCAGAGGCGAAAGCGGCAATTTCACAATTAATTTCACAAGGCTATGAGATTCAGCTGTTATCTGGTGATAGAATAGCCGCCGTGAAAAATCTAGCATCGCAACTGGGTATTCCAGTCGCACTAGGGTTACAAAAAGCAGATCAAAAGCTGCAAAACGTCAAGGCGTTGCAACAACAGGGGCGGAAAGTTTTAATGGTAGGTGATGGTTTGAATGACGGCCCTGTCATAGCAGCAGCGCATACTTCTATTGCAATGGGCAGCGGTGTTCCGCTGACGCAGGCGCAGGCCGACATGGTCGTGTTGGGCAATGATATCGGTGTGCTGGTGTCGCTCATTTCTCACTGCAAGAAAACCATCCTCATCGTAAAACAAAATTTGTTATGGGCTGCGTTGTATAACGCAGCCGGCGTACCTTTGGCGATTATGGGGCTATTGCCCGCCTGGCTTGCCGGGTTAGGCATGGCGACCAGTTCGCTGCTGGTATTACTCAATGCATTGCGTTTGACCAAGTGGCAAAAAGGCACGTTGGCAGAAAGGGCAAAGGTAGCCTGATGGAAATTGCTTTTTTATTAATACCATTGGCAGTCATGCTGGTGTTCGTCATTCTGGGTGGCCTGTGGTGGGCGATTCAAACTGGACAGTTTGAGGATTTGGAAGAGGAGGGCTCCCGAATTCTTGAGCAGGATTGATGTGTGTCAAATTGTCGCAACTCAAGCTGTGCGATAGTGGGTACGTATCTAAAAAATGAGTTTTATTTCGAGTTGGGTGTTTGTTTTAATCTTTGGGAGAAATCCATGCAAAATGCAACCGTGAAGGCTGCGACCTACAATGATACGGTGGTCCGGCAGTTTTCTATCATGGCAGTCGTTTGGGGGGTAGTGGGGACACTGATGGGCGTGATTATTGCGTCTCAGTTGGTGTGGCCAGAACTCAACCTGGGCTTGCCGTTCACCTCTTTTGGTCGTTTACGCCCACTGCATACCAATGCAGTGATTTTTGCGTTTGGTGGCTGTGCTTTATTCGCTACCTCATATTATGTGGTGCAGCGTACCTGCCAGACCCGCATATTCAGTGACAAGCTGTCCGCCTTTACCTTTTGGGGTTGGCAGGCAGTGATTGTGTCGGCTGCCATTTCCTTGCCATTGGGTTACACCCAGGGTAAAGAATACGGCGAACTGGAGTGGCCAATTGATATCCTGATTGCCTTGGTATGGATTGCTTACGCAATCAACTTTTTCGGTACCATCGGTATCCGCAAGGTTAAACATATCTATGTGGCAAACTGGTTCTATGGCGCGTTTATCCTGGCCGTGGCCTTGTTGCACATTGTTGAAAGTGCAGCCATTCCAGCGGGCTGGATGAAGTCCTACTCTGCTTATGCAGGCGTACAGGATGCGATGGTACAGTGGTGGTATGGTCACAACGCGGTGGGTTTCTTCCTGACTGCTGGCTTCCTCGGCATGATGTACTACTTTGTGCCTAAACAAGCCGAGCGTCCTGTATATTCTTACAGCTTGTCTATCGTGCACTTCTGGGCCCTGATTTTTACTTATATGTGGGCGGGTCCGCACCATCTGCATTACACCGCATTGCCTGACTGGACGCAGTCCTTGGGTATGGTGTTATCCCTGATCCTGTTTGCACCTAGCTGGGGCGGTATGATCAACGGTATCATGACTTTGTCTGGCGCATGGCACAAACTGCGTACAGACCCTATCTTGCGCTTCTTGATCGTTTCCCTGTCTTTCTACGGTATGAGTACCTTTGAAGGTCCGATGATGGCGATCAAAACCGTGAACGCTTTATCACACTACACTGACTGGACCGTGGGTCACGTGCACTCAGGTGCGCTGGGCTGGGTGGGTTTTGTGTCTATCGGTTCACTGTACTTCCTGATTCCACGCCTGTTTGGTCAAAAACAGATGTACAGCGTGAAAGCGATTGAAGTGCACTTCTGGATGGCAACCATCGGCGTGGTGTTGTACATCGCTGCCTTGTGGATTTCCGGCGTGATGGAAGGTTTGATGTGGCGCGCAATGAATGCAGACGGTACGCTGGCATACACATTTGTTGAGAGTGTTAAAGCCAAGTTCCCATACTACTTCATTCGTGCAGTCGGCGGCTTCCTGTACATGAGTGGCTTGATCATCATGTTATGGAACACTATTAAAACAGCAACCAGTGGCAAAGCCGTAACGGTAGAAGTGCCTGCTGTTGTTGCACACGCTTAAGGAAGTAACGATGGCAAATCAACAACACAACAGTGGCAATTTGCACGAGAAAATCGAGACCAGTAACTTTCTGTTGATTGTACTGACATTCATCACCATCTCTTTCGGTGGCCTGGTTGAAATCGTGCCCTTGTTTTTCCAGAAATCACTGACCGAGCCTATTCGCGGTTTGGAGCCTTACACTCCGCTGCAGCTGGCTGGTCGTGATATCTACCTGCGTGAAGGGTGCTACAACTGCCATTCACAGATGATTCGTCCTTTCCATGCTGAAACCATGCGTTATGGCCATTACTCTGTAGCGGGTGAGTATGTGTATGACCATCCGTTCCAGTGGGGCAGCAAACGTACCGGTCCTGACCTGCACCGTGTAGGTGGCAAATACAGTGATGACTGGCATCGTGTCCACTTGCATAACCCGCGTGATGTGGTACCAGAGTCTATTATGCCTGCCTATCCATGGCTGGAAGAGAATCTGGTCGATGATAAAACCATCGGTGACCATATGGCAGCACTGCGTAAAGTGGGCGTGCCATACACGGATGCGCAGATTAAAACCGCAGGCGATGAAGTGAAGGGTAAAACCGAGCAAGACGCGCTGGTGGCTTATCTGCAAATATTGGGTACACACTTGAAATAACAGGAGACGCGCCATGGAAGTGAATACATTACGAATTTTGTTTACTGTCATCAGCTTTGTCGCGTTTGTGGCAATTGCAATATGGGCATGGCGCAATCGCAACTCCTCACAGTTTAAAGACGCGCAGAATCTGCCGTTCGATCAAGACTAATCGCTGTGTGGAAAGGTTAAGGAAAACATCATGAATGATTTTGTAAACGGATTTTGGCCGATCTGGATTTCGACCATTACCTTGGGCGGGATTGCCTTTTGCGTAGGCTTGTTGATTTTTGCAAGCCGCGTGAAAGTCACACTGGACAGTGATAATACCAATGGCCATGAATGGGATGGCATTAAAGAAATGAACAATCCGCTGCCAATGTGGTGGGTAGGCTTGTTTGTGATTACCGTGATTTTCGGCCTGGCTTACCTTTACCTGTTCCCGGGTCTGGGTACTTACAATGGTAAGTTTGGCTGGTCTGAGGTCAAGCAGTACGAAGCTGAAGTTGCAAAGAACAATGAAAAGATTGCACCTTTGTATGCCAAGTACGCAGCGATTCCGGTTGAAGAACTTGCCAAAGTGCCTGAAGCACGTGATATCGGCAAGCGTATTTTTCTGAACAACTGTGCAGCTTGTCATGGTTCAGATGCCAAAGGGAGCCGCGGCTTTCCTAACCTGACCGATAACGACTGGTTATACGGTGGCGCACCGGAGAAAATTACCGAAACCATCAACAATGGCCGTAACGGCATCATGCCGCCGATGGCTGCTGCGCTTGGCACCGAAGAAGATGTGAAAAATGTGGCTAACTATGTACTGAGCCTGTCTGGCAGCATTCATGACTCTGGTCGTGCCAATGCAGGTAAAGACAAGTTTGTGGTATGTGCGGCTTGCCACGGTGCTGAAGGTAAAGGTAACCAGGCCATTGGTGCACCTAATCTGTCAGACAATATCTGGCTGCATGGCCAGGGCGAAGCTGCGATTATCAAGCGTATCCATGAAGGTAAAAATAATGTCATGCCTGCCTGGAAAGAGAAATTCTCTCCAGAGCAAATCCACTTGTTAACGGCCTACGTATGGGGCCTGTCAAACAAGTAATGTTCTTTTAATTAAAAAGAAACCCATCATGAGCGCATTAAAGAAGGACGCTGTGAAAGAAACCACCATTCCTGTTGAGGAGGTGGTTTTTTCACTTTATAAATCCGCAGACAAAATTTACGCCCGCAGCGTGTCAGGCCTGTTTGACAAGTGGCGATGGCTGATGGTCTGGGTCACACAGCTGTTCTTTTACGGTGTGCCATGGTTGCAGTGGGATGGTCGCCAGGCCATGCTGTTTGATCTGGAAACCAAACGTTTCTATGTCTTTGGCCTGATATTTCATCCGCAAGATTTGATCTATTTGTCCTTTTTACTGATTGTCTCTGCGCTCGCCCTGTTTTTGTTTACGGCAGTGGCGGGTCGCTTATGGTGCGGATTCACTTGTCCGCAGACGGTGTATACCGAGATTTTCATGTGGATGGAGACGAAAATAGAAGGTGACCGTCTCGCTCGCATGCGATTGGATGATGGCGGCTGGACTGCCAAAAAAATCTCTCGCAAAACCATGAAGCATGCCGCATGGCTGTTGTTTGCCTTATGGACTGGCATTACGTTTGTGGGCTATTTCTCCTCCATACGCGATCTGCTGTTCAATATGCAGATGTTGCAACTCAGCGGATGGGAAACCTTCTGGGTCGGTTTTTACGCATTTGCCACCTACGGCAATGCCGGTTTTATGCGCGAACAGGTGTGCAAATATATGTGCCCCTATGCACGCTTTCAAAGTGCCATGTTTGATGATGACACGCTGATCGTGACTTATGACGAAGCGCGTGGCGAGCCACGTGGTGCCCGTTCTAAAAAGCTGGCAGAGAAAGAGACCGGCTTGGGCAGCTGTATTGATTGCAGTATCTGTGTGCAAGTGTGCCCGACTGGGATTGATATTCGTAAAGGCCTGCAATATGAGTGTATCGGTTGCGGCGCCTGTATCGATGCCTGTGACGATGTGATGGATAAAATGGGCTACGAAAAAGGCCTGATCAAGTACTCCACACAAAATGCCATGCAAAATAGCTGGACGCGTAGCCAAATGCTGCGCCGTCTGGTGCGTCCAAGGGTGTTGGTTTATACCGCAATTCTAAGTGTACTCGTGGTAGGCATGGCGGTCAGCCTGTATATGAAACCTGATTTCCGTGTGGATGTACTACGCGACCGCGGCGTGATGGGGCGGTTTACAAACGAAGGAAAAATTGAAAATGTATTTAACCTCAAGCTGGAAAATGACACCGAAGCTGCACGGGATTATGCGTTGAAAGTTTCCGGAATTGAGGGCATAACATTTAATTACTCCGACAGCAACGGCCTGAATGGCGAGCTTTCAGGCGTTAAACCCTTTGAAACACGCAATGTCGTCATTGAGATGCAGTTGCCCGACGGTGTGGTCAGACCTGGATCACATAAAATTTATTTTGAAATCACGGATCTACAGAGCCATCAGACCATCAAAGAGAAGTCTGTCTTTATCGTACCCGTTAACTAGGAGAGTGGTGTGCAACAATCTGCAAACTGGTATCAAAACCCATATGTATGGATGCTGATTGTCGGTCCATTGGCCGTGATTATTGCCAGTATGATTACCGTGTATCTGGCAATTACACATCCAGATCCACCTATTGAGGACTACTACCGAAAAGGGATGGAAATTAACAAGACGCTGGAAGCTGCCGAGCAGGAAGAAGCGATGGCGCCTGCAGTGCAAGCCAGAAACCATGCCCAAACCGGTTTGAAAAACAATCCTTAATCCTCTCTATCAGGCAGCCAGGTGGTTGCCTGTTCTGCATTACGCAAATACCCGCACCTCATAGCCTGCATTGCGCAAGGCCGCAGCATACTCATCCAGCAATGTGAGTGACACCGGCGCAATAGTTTTGCCTGCCGCTTGTTGACTAGGTCTGGCAATGCCATACAACAAGACGCCGGCGATTTCTGTTTTTACGGTATCGAGCAAGGCCAGATAAGGCAACAGCGATGGTGTACTCACCAGCCCCTGGTCAGTGTTGCGTGTGAGCACAGCTGTTTGTACCCAGGTCCGGCAGCATTGACAGCTGGTTTTGAGTCGCTGTACATGCAGCGCAACCGGTAATCGGGCCTGATTAATTTCAAACATTTCCTGATCGGTGCCTGCATCCAGCTTAAACCAGACCTCGCCACCCAGCGCGGCCAATCTGTGCAAAGCATGCTGCACATGTCCATGATGTAACTGACTGCCATTGGTAATGACACGGATGGTCTGTGGCCTGTGGGCAATCGGATAAGACGCCAGCAAGGTGGCGACAGCTTCCATTGCTTCGGCAAACTGTGGCGAGCTCGTTGGCTCACCATCGCCCGCAAAGGCAATATCACTAAACCTATCGTGCTTATCTTGAACGTGGGCCTGACTGCTATCGGTCAGACTGCTGCTGGCCTGGGTGTGATTGGCAATCGATTGCAGACAGGCTTGCAGTTCATTTATTAATTGCGCGATGCGTATCGTGGGTGAGTGTCCGCGATGCAGTCCGGATACCTGGCAATAGATACATTGCCAGTTACAGGCATGGTTGGGATGCAGGTTGATACCCAGTGAAATGCCCTGGGCACGACGGGAAAGCACAGGGTAAACATACTGCCACTGTTGTTGCACGGCCGTGTGCGACAACGCAGCAAATAGCGTTGCTGGTTGCATGAAGGAAGTTTAAACCGCTGGCTAGCTGGTGCTGGCGTTAAAAATGGTTTTCAGTTTTTCGTGATCAAGAATGCGCACATTCTTTTGCTTCACTTCGATAATGCCTTCATCACTAAACTTGGAGAAAGTCCGGCTGACTGTTTCCAGTTTCATGCCGAGATAGCTGCCGATTTCTTCGCGCGTCATGCGCAGAATCAGTTCTGATTTGGAGTAACCACGTGCATGCAAACGCTGCAACAGGTTGAGCAAAAACGCCGCCAGGCGCTCTTCAGCGCGCATATTCGCCAGTAACATCATCACGCCGTTTTCACGCACAATTTCACGGCTCATGATTTTATGCACATGGCGCTGTAATACAGGAATCTCGCGCGACAAGTCTTCAACATGGGTAAACGGCATCACGCAGACTTCGGCGTCTTCCAGTGCAATCGCGTTGCAATTGTGTTTGTCGGCCACAATGCCATCCAGCCCCATGATTTCACCTGCCATTTGAAAGCCGGTCACCTGCTCACGGCCATCCTCTGAAACCACGCAGGTTTTAAAAAAACCGGTACGGATCGCATACAGCGTGGTGAAGCCATCGCCACTGCTATACAGATGGCCGCCTTGCTTGACCTTTTTACGGGTCGCCACCATGCCATCCAGTTTTTTCATTTCATCCGTGCTCAAGCCGATGGGCATGCATAATTCGCGCAGATTACAGTTAGAACAGGCGACTTTAAAGCTGGATTCAGCGTGCATGCTGTTAGCCTTGGCAGGTGGTTGAAGGTGCTCTGAATTATACGCCTCTTCTTGCGTGATTTCATTGAACATGGTTTGACGCTTCCCTTATGTTTTTGTGCATTATGCAAGAATGCACAAGCCCGGAATTTGATGTGCGTCAATAATGCAGTCATTCAGTTGTGGCAAAGTGGCGGTGAAGATCAGGCCTGTACATGACTTAAACATTCCGGCGCCCTGTAACTAAGTAAAGAGAGTGTTACGCTATCCATGAAGCAACCGTTGATGATTACCCAGGCACATATTGAGCGATACGATGTATCCGGGCCGCGCTATACCTCTTACCCAACAGCAGACCGGTTTGTCGAGGCATTCGATGCGACTGCCTATCTCAAAGCATTAGAACAGCGCAATATCAGTGCCTGGACACAACCGCTTTCCATCTATGTGCATGTGCCATTTTGTGAGTCCCTGTGTTTTTATTGTGCCTGCAACAAGATTGTCACCAAACGTCACGCGCAGGGTGCCCTGTATTTAAGCTATTTACAGCGCGAGATCGACTTGCACTTATCCCGGTTTGACCATCCGCAAACGGTCAATCAATGTCATCTGGGTGGCGGTACGCCTACCTTTCTGCATGACGATGAACTCTCTGCCTTGATGCAGATGCTGAAAAAAGTGTTTGTCTTCGAAGCGGGGGGTGAATACTCCATCGAGATTGATCCGCGCACGGTCGATACCCAACGCTTGCAGCATTTGCGGGATTTGGGGTTTAACCGTCTCAGTTTTGGGGTGCAGGACTTTGATGCCGATGTACAGCAAGCCGTGCATCGTGTGCAGTCTTACAAACAGGTCGCCAGCCTGATGCGTGAAGCGCGCACTATGGGCTTTCAGTCGATGAATGCCGACCTGATTTATGGCTTGCCCAAACAGACTCCAGTCACCTTCAGGCAAACCATCTCGCAAATCATTACATTGCGCCCCGACCGGATTGCCTTGTACGGCTATGCCCATCTGCCTTCGCGCTTTAAACCGCAACGCCGCATTCTGCAAGAGGATCTACCCAATGCGGTAGACAAAATTCAAATGCTGTCCGAAGCCATCCAGCAACTAATGCGCGCCGGTTACGTCTATATCGGCATGGACCATTTTGCGCTGCCGGAAGATGCTCTGGCCATTGCCAAACAGCAGGGCAGGCTACACCGCAACTTTCAGGGCTACAGCACCATGGCCGATCAGGATATTCTGGCACTGGGCGTTTCAGCCATTGGCAAAATGGGCTCCACCTACAGCCAGAATGCCAAAACGCTAGAAGAATATTACGACTACCTCGATCAGGGCCAACTGCCCATCGTCCGTGGCCTCGCACTCAACCGGGATGACCTGATCCGGCGTGCCGTGATTATGGCCATCATGTGCCATGGCGAATTAAGCTACGAATCGATAGAGCTTTCCTACATGATCAACTTTAAAGAGTACTTTAAGACTGAGCTGCAACAGCTTGAAGAAAAACAGAAACAGGGTCTGGTTTATCTGGAACACGACGGCATCAAAGTGACGGATATGGGCTGGTTTTTTGTACGTGCGATTGCCATGGTATTTGACCGCTACCTGCAACTCGACGCCAACCGTGCAAGGTTCTCCAAAATCCTTTAAACTCACGGCATGTTAGCCAGTTTACTCGCCACCGCCTTTATCATGGGTCTGGCAGGCGGGCCGCACTGCATTGCCATGTGTGGCGCAGCCTGCGGCGCCATGCAAGCCCCCAGCAATGCCCGCAGTATCCCCATCCGCGTCATGCAAAGCATTCCTTGGAGTTTTTACTTCGGCCGTCTGGTTGGCTACGCCGCACTTGGCGCACTTGCCGCATCCTCACTCCGTGGCCTGGCATGGCTTTCAAACCAGAGCGGCGTGTTTCAACCCCTATGGACCTTCTCGCACACCCTGATTTTTGCCTGGGGCGTGTTGCTGCTGATCACCGGCCAGCAACCCAACTGGGCAGTGCAGGGCGCCCAACAAGTCTGGGGCTGGATTAAACAACGCACCCAACACGCCAAGCTCGGCTACTTTTTCACCGGCACAGTATGGGCCTTGCTGCCTTGTGGCCTGTTATATTCCGCCGTCATGCTCGCCTCACTGCAATCTCAGTGGCTACAAGGCGCACTGGTCATGGCCGCCTTCTCGCTCGGCTCCGCCACCATCCTCGCCACCGCGCCGCTCATCTGGAAAAGCAGCCAGCAAACCCTGCCCAAGTGGTTTAGTGAAGCCAATGGCATGCGATTGAGTGGCCTGATACTCATTGCTTTGAGCGTAGTAGCGCTATGGATGGATGTCATACACCACGATAAACTGTGGTGTCAGATGCTGTAAAACAGCATTCTTGTCTTTTATTTCAGTTGACAATTGTACGTTACTTGCGTATAAATTAGTCATGAAAGCCCTCTTTATTGAGTTACCTGCTTTTGAAAGATATCGTCAAGATTATTTAGATGATCAAGCATTTCTTGACCTTCAAAACTTGTTACTCAGTCATCCAGAAGCGGGGGATATGATTGAAGGTACCGGTGGCCTACGCAAACTCAGATTTGCAGATACCAAACGCGGTAAAGGTAAGCGTGGCGGACTGCGTGTGATTTATTACTGGTGGTTGGCCGGTGCGCAATTCTGGCTTTTTACACTTTATTCCAAAGACGAAAAAGATGATTTAACGCCAGCGCAGAAAAAGGTACTAAAAGACTTAATTAAGCACGAGTTAGAAGCAAGGAGTACAACATGAAACGTGATATTTTTAATGAATTGAAAGAGGGCTTCACCGCCCTTGAACATGCACGAGAAGAAAAAATCACGCTACGCACGCATACGGTTGAACAAAAAACCAGTCCTGCGATGACGCCGGAAGAGTTGTTAAAGTTGCGCGAAAAACTTCATCTGTCACGCGGCGTGTTTGCGCGTTATTTACGTACCAATGTCCGTACTCTGGAGAATTGGGAACAAGGCCGCGCAAAACCCAATGCACAAGCTGCAATTTTAATTCGTATGGTTGAGCGTTACCCGGATACTGTAGAAAGGCTGTCTACGATTTGAGCTGGCGCCGTTTTAAGGTTATGCATGATGCTGTGTGGAAACTCAATCATTGCAGATTTAACTGCTCGCGGCTTCCGCCGCAACCTCGGGACGGGGAAGTCCCTTTCATTCGTTGGGCGTCGCATTGGAGTTTTTGAATGATTAAAATCTACCAAATCCACATTCTCATACTGCTTTTTCTCCCACTTCTTGTCATGGGAGATGAGTGCCCGGATAAACCTCCAGTAACAGAGAAATACGCTAAAACTTTTCAATGCCCAGCAGCGACCATCCGTACCGAGGGTGAAAAATACCGCGAAGACACATGGGAGTGCTATGACTTGGTTCCTATAAAAAGTGAAACACTTTTTTATTCCTCTGGCAAAACCAAAGGTGCATTACCTTCCGTAAACTCGTTACTTCCTTCTGGTGAAAATGACTTTAAAAATCGCACCTGGGTAGCTTCTAATATCCGTTGCAATGGAAAAGAAAAAATAACAGTGCTTTATTGGGGTGGTGGGAACTGCAAAGGTTGCGAACGTAATGTGCAGTATCGCTTCTCAAAAGATGGCAAGTTGGAAAATTCAAAACTACAGTAATGCCCAATCCGTCCATCAAGCGGGACACTGGACTTACCTTAAAAAAGTAGACACATCGACATAACTTTTATGGGATGTGAAATCGCTTGAATAATCAACGATCATACGCCACTAATTTACTAAAAACTCTTAAGCCGTGATGCACCAAAAAAGTTGCAGTGTAAGTTTTACAATTAACCACAAATTCCATATCCCCTCTAATTTTTAAAGAAATCCATTCATGTTGCGCGCACTGATCTATGGTTTAAGTGTTCTCCATCTCGGGCCGGGGTTTGCCTTTGCCGTGGTCGCCTTTGGGTGTGATTCTTCTCTTTCCTGGTTTGAGTCTATTTGTCTGCAGGACACTTTTTCTTCGTTTATCAAACTCACGCTGGGTGCGTGGGTGGTGATGATTGTTGTGTTGCTGGCTGTCTTGGCTTATTCACGTCGCATACGCTGAGCCTTGCCTGCGAGGCGTGATTCCACGTAATATGCGCGCTGATGTATTGCGATAAATGTTATTAACATAAACTTTTTATGGGCGTGTTGCTCATAAATGTGTGTGGACTTAAAAGAGCCTTATTTAAATGTTGATGAACACCAGTGACGATTGTTTTATTGTTTTTTATAAACGCTTGCAGTTTTTTTTGATGGCTGGCTTGTTGCTTGGTGCTTTGCACGGGCAGGCTGTCGCACAAGACAACGCAGATGAGACGACCCCCAAGTTGTTGCTTTCGGGTGCAGCGGCTGAAGCCGGTAAAGAAGAGCAGGGCAAGGAGCCGGAGCAGCCGCGGATTACTTCGGTGTTTGGGACGCAGGCGCTCAAGGTGTACCAACTGCCATTTGAGGATCAATACCCGACAGGGCCGTTTGAACGGCTGGATAAAAACGGTTTTTTGTTTATCAGCAAGTGCGGGGAGGTTTACTTTGCGAGGTTGAATGAAAAACTGGAGTTGGTTAAGCCTGGCAAGCCGCTGGCGAAATTTATTCCTGGCAACGAGAGTTCGTCCGATGAAAGCAGCAGCAAGCAGGTGGTTTACTGTCGTGAACTGTCGGGGGTAAAAGATTCGCTACTGATTGGCAACACGCTGTATGTGGCTTATACCACCTGGGATGATGCCAATAACGGGGTGCGATTGGCGGTGAGCGAGTTTGATGTTGATGTGGAAAATAGCGAGGTCAGCTTCAGTCGTGAAATCTATTTGAGTCGTCCGGCGATTAAAGAGCCTATTTTGGGGCATCAGGTTGGTGGCAAGCTGGCGTTGGGTGAAAACGAACGTACGCTTTATTTGAGCATTGGCGACTTTTCCAAGCCTGATCGTGTACAGGATAAAACCACTTCATTGGGTAAAGTGATTCGTATCAATCTGCAGCAATTGAATGCGGAGGTCTATGCCACCGGTTTTCGATCACCCTCTGGCGGGCTGTATTTTGATAAAGAGACCAGCGAGTTATGGCTGACGGATCATGGGCCGCGTGGTGGGGATGAAATTAACCTGATTAAACGAGGTAAAAACTATGGCTGGCCCATTGTGAGCTATGGCACGATTTATGAGCGGGATGGCATGAGTGGGTATTACGGCAACAAGTTTAATAATCATGATGGACATGAAAAACCGCTGATGACCTTTGTGCCTTCGATTGGCATTGGCCCGTTGGCAAAATACCCATCAACCGGGCGCAATGATTTTTGGGATAACGATTTGTTTGTGGCTGGCATGGGTAACACGACGCTGTATCGCGTGCGTAAAGAGGGGACGAATCTGGTGTATGCCGAACCGCTTCTGCAAGGCTTTCGCATTCGCGCATTGCAAATTGATGCCAAAGGCACGTTTTACCTGAAAACGGATCACAACCAGTTGCTCATTTCGGATCAGGAATAGTCTGTCGCTGAGGGCTGGCATAAAAAAACCTCTGGCACTTGGGAGGGTGGCAGAGGTGAATGGAGCCTTGTTAGGGGCCCCAGGGAAGAGATTGTATAAACGGTGTTAGATTAAAAGCGTTTGCCGAAACCGATGCTGACAACCCAAGGGTTGATGTCCAGGTCATCAATTTTTTTCCAGCCGGACGCTGTCCGGAGTTCAACGTCAGAGTTAATCCACAAATATTTCACATCGGCATTCAACAGCCAGCCGTCTTTCAAGTTAACATCAAAACCTGCTTGTAAAGCCGGGCCAAAACTGTCGCGGTCAATTTTGATTTTTGCGCCATCAATCGCTCCGTCAGAGCCTCTTAAGTATCTGTCCAGCATGAAAGTGGCGTTAATCCCTGCGCCCACATAAGGGTCAAAGGTTTGGTCTGGGTTAAAGTGCCATTGTGCTGTTAATGTCGGTGGCAATAAGTCTACTTCGCCCAATTTTTGATTTTTGACGACACCCGCATTGTCATTTTTAATGCTGACATCGTGTTTTGTACCTGTTGCAAGAATCAATTCGGCAGCGATATTTTTGGTGAAGTAATAGCTGATATCCAATTCTGGAATAGTGTTGCTATCTACTTTTAATTCTGAGCCTGGACTCATCAGGGTGGCGCCAGCGCCAACATTTTTGTTGACGTACTTACCCAAATCACTATTTTCATTTGGGCTGATACTGGTTGCGCGCAGACGTACTACCCAGTCTCCTTGTTCTGCATGTGCAGAAAAGGCAGGTAGTAAAGAAGCCAAGATTAAACTGAGGGCGGTTTTTTTCATTTTGTTTCACTCCATAAGTGCATCGAACATGGAGCTATTTTAGGGGCTGAAAAAAAGCCGGTATTGACCCAAGTCAACTAAACTTGAGCCAATCGTTAACAATGTGAGGGATGTTAGCGCCGGGAATCAGCGCGCTGACTTGCTTAAAAGCTAATATTCTTTACGTTGTTGCCAGGCTTCATCGAGCTCTTTGGCTTTTTGATCGTAGATGGCTTGCGTACGATCAATATCTTTACGTGCTTGTGCTTCTTCATTTTGCATTTCTTTCAAGCGCTCTTGCTCACGCTGCACCACCTGCTGCTGATTGCTGATGCGCTTCTGGATATCGTCAAGCTTAAGTCTGGCATCGCGGTTGGCATCACGTGCGGCGGCGGCTTCATTCTGTTCAGTCATAATGTTTCTGGCCATCAGTTGCGGACTTGCGGTCATGATAAACAATACTGCAACGAGGGTGGAAAGGCGCATGTGGTACTCCAATCTGAAAATAAACGGTGAAACAATCTGTTATTGTACTGGTGTCGTGATAGATAACCAACATACTGTTGGTGTTCGTATGCGCTCCGGAGGTTCCCTTGAGGCGAGTACAATAACAAAAAACCCGCCATTGGCGGGTTTTTGCTTCAGCTTGTAATAAATACAAAGTCTGATTATTTGTTCATGACGTACATAGTCACTTCAAAGCCAAAACGCATTTCGGTAGCAGCTGGTTTAGTCCACATAATGATCTCCTTTGGGTTGTTT
>CALRJH020000008.1:0-167899 GCA_943367475.1 Paenacidovorax caeni
TCAAAACGCGCAGCCATATCAATCACTGGCACCACTGCACCACGCAGGTTAATCACACCGCGGATAAATCCAGGCATCTTCGGCACTTCAGTTAAATTGCCGTACTCAATAATTTCTTTGATATTCAGAATATTGATCGCAAACACTTCACGACCAAGGACAAATGTCAGATATTGCTGAATCGTGTTCACCGCGGCCGCACTTTGACGGCTTGCCGCATTTGCTACCATCAGGTCATTCATTTTCAATCCCTTCGTTCATGATGGACAGTGGTGTCCGAGGCATTCATCACTCAATAACCCTATTGAGAAACTTCCAGCCCCACCTCTCTCGATTAAAATTTCACGAACTGAGACTCGTCCACTTCTGAAGCATGCACTGCGGCGATATGGACAGACGCTTTACTACTCGCAGGTTTAGCTACTTTCCTCACGTTCTTTTTTGCTGCAGGTGCAAACGTGCCATCTTCTGCACCGACTCTAAAGAAGCCGATCAGTTGTTGCAGCTGCTCTGCCTGACCGCTCATCTCTTCCGCAGTCGCAGCCAGCTCTTCACTGGAGCTTGCGTTTTGCTGGGTCACCTGGCTGATCTGGTTCATCGCAGTGGTAATCTGCAAGGCGCCGCTACTTTGTTCATCACTGGCCGCATAGATCTCCTGCACCAGATCACTGGTCTTGTTGATGCTAGGCACAATTTCATCCAGCAGACTGCCGGCACGCTCGGCCAAGCCCACCGAGTTCTTGGCCACTTCGCCAATCTCTTGGGCAGCCACCTGACTGCGTTCAGCCAGCTTGCGCACTTCAGCCGCTACCACGGCAAAGCCTTTGCCATGTTCACCAGCACGGGCCGCTTCAATCGCAGCGTTCAGGGCCAACAGGTTAGTCTGGTAAGCAATGTCATCGATAATGCTGATCTTGTCTGCAATGCTCTTCATGGCAATCACGGTGTCTTTGACCGCTGCGCCACCTTCGTTGGCATCTTTGGCCGCTTTACCGGCAATGCCATCGGTGACTTTAGAGTTTTCGGTGTTTTGATTAATGGAGGCACTCATTTGCTCGACTGATGCTGATGTCTCTTCAACAGAGGCCGCCTGCTCGTTGGTCGCCTGGCTGATGCTTTGCGCCGTTGCACTTACCTGCTCTGAGGCGCTCGCAATGTTGTCCGCAGAACCACGTACTTCTGAAATAATGCCGGTCAGTCTGGTCACCATGCCGTCGATGGCGAACAAAATACTGCCTGTATCGCCAGCGCGAAGCTCAGTTTTAACGGTTAAATCACCTTCTGCGACTTTTTTGACAACGCCGGCAGCATAGGCAGGCTCACCACCAATTTGTGCCAATAGTTGTTCCACCATTTGCTTCATGGAGTAAAGCAGGCTTGTCGTATCACCCGTTTTGGTTTCGACCTGTACGGTATAGTCTCCGGCTGCAACCTTGCTCACGATCGATGCTGCATAGTCAGGCTCACCACCCAATTGTTTAAGCAAGCCTTGCGTAATAAACCATCCTAATGCAGCAGCAATGAGAGTAACCAAGGCTGCGACTATCATGGAAATGGATGCTGCCTGCGACTTGATAGCTTCTGCTTGCGCGGCAGCCTTTTTAGCCAACTCTACGTTGTAATCAAAGCTTTCATTCACTGCACCACTCACTTTTTCGGCAATGGGGGAAATCGCATTGATAATATCTCGCGCTTGATCGCGCTTATTGGCTTGCACACTCTCAATCATCGGTTTATAGGCGGCAGCATATTCCTTGGCGGCCGCTTGCATGCGCAATGTGATTTCTTTATCTTTATCGTCAGCAATATAGTTAGTCAGGTAATGCTCAATAGTTTCGTTTAACGCCTTATTATGTTCCTCTATTTTTGCCAGAGCCTCAGCTTCTATTTTTGGATCTGTGTTTAACACATACCGATTTAGCTGAATGCGCAGACGTAGTACGTGCTTCCGGGCTTGGTCGAGGTCAATCAAGCTTGGAACAGAGCTGACATTCGTATAGTTTGTCGTTTCAAATACTTTGCTCATCTGCATGCTGCCCATGACAGCCAAACCCACCAAACCGACAATGGCAGTGAATATCAAAAACATCATTTTCTTTGCAACGGTAAATTTCATTTCATAACTCCTAGCGTATTTTTCCAGATATGAGAAACTGCTTTTTTAATTTAATCCCACAACATCCTGTTCTTTATTTGTGCCCATATTGGCCAGTTGCATCATTCGCGGCACATCGAGCACCAGCGCAACGCTGCCTGAGCCGAGGATGGTGAAACCACCGATGCCTTTCACATGTTCAAACATTTTGCCCAGTGGCTTGATCACAGTTTGGAACTCGCCAATCAGCTTATCCACGACCAGGCCAATTTTTTGCTCGGCATACTGCAATACCACAATATTCTGTCTGGCCGGTGGCTCGCCTTTACACTCAAACTCGTCTCTGAGTTTGAGATAAGGCAAGACTTCCCCGCGCAGGTTGATAAAGTCGCGCTGGTCGCTGATAGAGGCTTCATAATCGGCTGTGGAGAGTTCAATACACTCGACCACCATATCCAGCGGAATCACGTAAGCAGACTCGGCCACATTGACCAGGAAGCCATCAATAATCGCCAGCGTCAGTGGCAAGCGGATACGCATGGTGGTGCCTAAACCGGGTTGCGACTGGATGTTAATGGTGCCGCGCAGGGCCTGAATGTTGCGACGAACCACATCCATACCAACCCCACGACCGGAAAGATTGCTGACTGCGTCTGCGGTTGAAAAACCCGCTTCAAAAATCAAATTGTAAATATCGCCATCACTGAGCGATTGCTCAGATGAAACCAGGCCTTTTTCAATCGCTTTGGCGAGAATTTTGTCTCGATTGAGTCCGGCACCGTCATCGCTGACTTCAATCACAATGCTGCCGGAATCATGGAAGGCATTCAGTTTAAGTGTGCCGTAAGCCGGTTTGCCTTTGGCAAGGCGCGCCTCGGCTGACTCAATGCCGTGATCCATGGAATTACGGACCAGATGCGTGAGTGGATCACTGATTTTTTCAACCACGGTTTTATCCAGCTCGGTTTCTTCACCGCTGATTTCCAGCCGGATTTCCTTGCCGAGTTCTTTGCTGACATCGCGCACCACGCGATTAAAGCGACTAAACGTGGAACCAATCTGCACCATACGCAGTGCCAGCGCTGAATCACGTACCTGTTCAACCAGGGTGGAAATGGTCGAGGTGGCTTCAGTCATTTCACTGTTGGCTGTTTTATTGGCCACCAGCGTAGCCCCTGCGCCTGCAATAATCAGCTCGCCCACCAGATTGATTAACTCATCCAGTTTGTTGGCATCAATACGAATAAAATTGGATTCGGCGTTTTTGGTTTCTTTGACCTGCTTTTGCTTTTCAAGCGCGGCATTGACCACATCAGGCTGTACCAGCTGTTGATTGACCAATGCCTGGCCAATCGGCTCTTTATCCATGGCTTGCTGTGTCGCCTGCTGTTGCAAGCTGGACTCGAGCTCATTGGGGGTAAGGGTGCCGCACTTGACCAAGATTTCGCCGAGCTTCAAGTCTTCGTTCGAAAGCTTTTCAATCAAGTCGATGTAGTGGCTGATTTTGCTATGCGGCGGCAGGATATGAATTTCACAATCATCGCGGACAAAATCAAAAATACTTTCAATGGCCAGTTTGTCTGCATCGGTTTGATAACTGATTTCAAATCCCAGATAACAACTTTCGGCGTCCATCTCCTCCAGTGCAGGAAAGCCCTGTTGCATCGTTTCAAGATGCTCAATGGTGCCTATGGTTTTCATGTAACGAATAAAGCTGAATGGATCCATGCCGCTTCTGAAGGTATCCACGCCGAATCGCAGCGAGACATGCCAGCAGTCGGTTTCAACGCGCTCGATACTTTCAACCTCGCCTACAGTCGTGGTCACTTCGGTGGCAGCGTGTTCAACGACTTGCGTCGCTGGCACAGCGTCATGTTCAGCATTCAGGTAAACGTTCAAACGGCCGATCAATGCCTCGCTGACCACTTGCGTGTCAGCATCCGGCGTTTTACTTTCAGCCACGTGATCGATGAGCTTGCCAATAAAGTCACCAACTTCCAGCAGCAGTGCAACCAGACTCTCGTCTATGGTAATTTCACCATTGCGCACTTTGTGCAGCACGCTTTCTGCCACATGCGTAAAGCTGATGATAAAGTCGAGCCCAAACAGCCCGGCAGAGCCTTTAATGGTGTGCGCAGCACGAAAAATAGCGTTAATCTTTTCTTCATCCTGGGGGTTCTGTTCCAGCGTTAATAACGCCTCCTCCATTTGTTCAAGAAGATCACGACTTTCCATAATGTATATTTGTAAGGACTCATCAAGACTCATCTTTTTTACCTTTCATGCTTAATTCTGTCGTTCGTGATCAGGCAGCTATGCCGCTCAACACGATGGGCTCACCAAAAAAACCTGCAAGATCAGCCATGCCAAGCAACTCGGTCACCGCCTCACTGCAGCCGATGAGATTGAACGCAACGCCGTGTAAAGTACTGTGTAATTTAATCGTCATTAAAATCTGTAAGCCTGCCGCATCAATCTCGCTTACCTCCGACAAATCCAGCTGGATGGGCAGTGCATTTTTCAATGCAGTTTTCACCACATCCATCGTTTCACTCGCCGTATAAATATTGAGCTCACCGGCAAATGCCAGCTTGATTAAAGATTTTGTACTTTCTACTGCGACCGGCATCATGTTCCCCTTGCCTAAAGTTGTGACTAAATGAAGTTACGGTAAAACGAGTTTAGAGACAGCATTCAACAATTGTGGTGGTTGAAATGGCTTGACCATCCAGGCCTTGGCACCGCCGGCCTGGCCTTGCATCTTTTTCTCTTCCGCGCTTTCGGTAGTCAGCATAATCACTGGCGTAAACTTATAGGCCGGAATCTGCTTGCTGGCTTTTAGAAATTCAATACCATTCATATTGGGCATATTGACGTCGCTAATAATGAGATGAATTTTCTGACCATTTAATTTAGTCAATGCATCTCTGCCATCTTCAGCTTCAATCACATCATAGCCAGCGCCTTTTAAAGCGGTGCCTACGACAGATCTCAGTGAGGATGAGTCATCAACGATTAGGATAGTTTTTGCCATATGTGCTCCTTACAACGCTTTTTGATTGCCATTAAAAAAAAGTAATTTCCCCATCGTCATTTGACGGTGCGGGTTTTGATTGAGGTTTGTTTGTATGGGCATGCGCGTGACTGTGACGCGTGGTTTTCTGCTCGTGTATATGGGTTTGCTCACGCATGGTGTAGCTCGATTTGAGCGCATCCAGCCATTCATCAATATCCCCCAACCCGCCTTCGTCCTGCATTCTTGTATCGAGTTTTGAGATATCTTGATGCACATGCGTCAGCATCTGACTGACACGGTCCTGAAATTGCAGTGAGTACAGTACCTGATCAATTTCATTCGCCACATGCGTACTCTCGGTCAACATTTTCTGGCTGGTATTGACCACCGCATTTGCGGCCGAGCCAAATTTCTCAACCACGGTGTTCACCACCTGTTCCGCATCTTTCAGTGTCTGCGCATCTTTCTTTTCGAACTCTTTTGAAATGTCGGTCACTGTTTTAATGGCTTTGGAAACACCAAGCACCGTTTCCGAAATATGATCGCCGGTTCTGCCAGCATCTGAAGAGAGTCTTTTAACCGCGTCAGCCACCACGGCAAATCCTCTCCCGCGGTCACCTACCCTGGCCGCTTCAATCGCAGCATTCACCGCAACCATGCCAGTTTCTTTTGAAATTCGGCTGACGGTATCCGCCATATTGCCCAGCTCTTTTGCATTGGCTGAAAGCTCGGTAATCGCTTTCAGCAAAGCCTTTTTCTCTTCGATGCTGTTCTTTAATAAATCAATCACCGTGGTGAGCTGTTGCTGACTATCGTGCAACAGGGTGATCAACTGTTCTGTACTTTGATTTTGACCCTGACTGGTCACATTGCGAATACTCTGGGAAAGGCCGGCAAATTTTGCGCTTAACCCTTCGATTGAGGTGTTGGTCAGGTTTTTTGCTGCCTCAACCTGACCCGCCCATAACGGCAGGACGGACTCACATAATTGATGCAAATTTGCGTCACCTTCATCCATCCAGTGCTCCGTATCCGCATTTGGCTCATATTGGTATTGCATTTCGTATCCTCTTTGAGTGATTTGCAGTAAAAATCCAACTCAGTAACAGCCATCTTAAACCAGCACGGCAATCGCCAATTCCATGAAAAGAGCCTGCGTACGCATGTTATTCAAACAATGACCAACACTTCAGTTTAAGGATTTACTGGCGTTAAGCATATTGAAGCAGGTCGATTCACCAAAAGGCGTTTTCAACATGAATAAAAAGCATCACATCAATTACATCAAAAGCCATTTCGCGCAATTTTTGCTGATGGTGGTTGCATGCATGCTGTTAGTGACTGGCGCTTTACTGTGGATGACACATCAAACCTATTTTGCAGACCGCATCATCACTAAAGAACTGCAACCCGATGTCAATGCACTCTACGAATTCAATACCTCGCTTTTATCTTTGATGAATGACGTCAAAGAATACGCATCATCCAGCAGCATCGAAACCAGCCAGCGACTTGTCACAGAGATTACGATTAAAGAGAAGAATATTGGGGATGCGTTAAACCAGCTCGCAATACAACAAGCCGCAGACCCGGAGAGGTATGCAAAAATAACCTTGCTGACCGAAGCTTATCAACATCTGAGCATTGCGCTCAAACCACTGATTGCGTCAGCCCCCGCTCAGCACAGCAAGGCGCCGCTGAATCTGATGCCTTTTTATGAAGCCATGCACGATGTGCAACGCGCGCTGCACACGGCACAACAGCTAAATGCTCAAGAAACGGTATCCATCTTCAATGATCTTGAGCATACGGAACTCACCATTGTTGGCGTCTATCTCTTTTCCATGCTGATTTTAAGTGCGCTGCTCGTGTTTGCCGGGCTAAAAACCTATCGAAAAATCATTCATCTACTGGGCGTGGAACCTCGAGAAATTTTTTATATTATCAATACATTGCTCGATGGCAGGTATATCAACTTTCAAACTGCGTCCCCAGACAGCCTGCTTTCAAGCTTAAAAAGAGTGTTCCTGATGGACAAGGAGACCACACTTCCAAACCGGCTAGGCACCTTACAAATATTGCCAACGCTTAACAAGAATAATGATGCGACTGGCATGATGCTGAGAATTCACGGGTTTGATAACTTGTCAGAATATTTGGGGGCACAAGATACCCAGCGCTTGTTAAGGTTATTTGTCGAAAGAGTCAGAGCACTCCAACCACTGGCAGTTTTATTTTCCAGAGTCTCGAATAGCGGCTTTTTAATAGTGAATACATACCGATTAAACAGCGATCAACTCACAAACGGGATTGAAACGCTGCTCCAGCGCGTTCAGGAACCTTACGATGTGGGTATTCGTAAAATAAAGATCAAAGTATTTATGGGTGTGGCGAAATACCCGGAAGATACCAGTGACTATAGGCTATTGATTAAATATGCCAATACGGCTGCAGTTAAAGCTGAAAAAACGCCGAATCAATATGCCTTCTTTGAGGCCGCATATGTCAAAGAAATTCAGGAACATATTGAAACCGAAACCGCGCTTTCCCATGCCCTTGATGATCATCAGCTCGAACTCTATCTGCAACCGCAAGTAGATATTCATACTGAAAAAGTGGTGGCTGCCGAAGTGCTTTTACGCTGGAAGCATCCATTAAAGGGGTTTATTTCTCCGGATAAATTTATTCCGATTGCGGAGAAAAATGGTCAAATTCTACAAATCGGAGACTGGGTACTGGAACATGCCATTGCGCTGGCGGTTGACATTAATCAACACCGGACTGAGGCCATTCCTCTGTCGATTAATATTTCATCACACCAGATCATGATGGAGACGTTTGTCGATTCGGTGTATGACAAGCTGAAAAAACATGCCTGTATGCCCGGCTGGATTAAACTGGAAATCACAGAGTCGGCACTGCTGGACAACAGTGAGTCCGTATTAAGACGTCTTTTCCAGATTGCCTCTTATGGCATCAGCATCTCGCTGGATGACTTTGGCACTGGATATTCCTCCCTCAGCTACCTGACCAGATATCCAATCAGCCAAATCAAAATTGATCGCACATTTATGAGTGATATCCCGCTACATCTGGACAATACTGAACTGGTAAGGGCGATCATCAAACTGGCCGAAATTCTGCATTTTGATGTGGTTGCCGAAGGCATTGAAACGGCTGATCAATTAAAATTCTTAAAAACCACATCGTGTGCCTTAGTGCAAGGCTATTACTACTTCAAACCAATGCCTATTGAAAGTTTCAAGGACAAAATCCTGTCAAATCTCGAAGCACTCTCCTCTTGAGAATATAAAACTCGCTGAGAGGCACAACTGCATCTCGCAGTGAATCATTTACCCAGATATCGTCTGCAATTTAAATCAAGATCCAACATCAATATAAATCAAAAACTTAGAAAAAGTCTTGCAAAGCCCTATTCCAAGTCATCAGCAACATAAGTTGAGATTCAGCAGGTTTTTTGCAAACTAACTTGAGATTTAACCAAACACGAAGTTGAAAATTTGATCCTTTAGTCTAAAATCAGTAAAACACTAGTGCTCTGTCTCTATATTAATAATTTAATAAAGAGCAACGGATTCCAGCCATGCATATCAAATATTCAATTCATAATATAGAGACCCATGGATCTCTATAATTACTGTTAGGCATAGTGAAATACATCAAACAACCTATAGGGGCATCTCAAACATTGATAGCCGATGTAGAGGCTAAGTTTGCTGTTACCATCCCTGAAGACTTAGCTGAATTTTGGCGGCACAGCGATGGCACTGTTCTTTGGTTTGGCTATAAAGAATTACAGTTTTTCCCCACTGATGAGATATTGGGTAGCGATATTTACAGATTGAATCATTACATGTCTAACGCTCTTCCAATTTGCATGGACGGAAATGGAAATATCTGCCTAGCGCGTATTCTCGAGGGTTCAATTACTGGTTACTTTGTGGCGTCATGCGGCAATCTTGACTGGGAAGATGCAGTCGAAATTGCAAAAAACTTTCAACAGTTTATGAGCGACCCTAAATCGCCAGAACAGAGATTGCATGCCTAACCTATCACTCAAGCGGGACGCCTAACGGCGCCCCTTAATTCAATCGTTGGAAGGCTTAAGACAATGGAAGTGCAGTTCGACAATCCCAGTCACTGTAAGGATTTCGTGCGGCTAAACGAGCAATGGATTTCTGAATACTTCTCCATTGAGGAAGTCGACAGGAGGCTCGCGGAGAATCCCATGCAAATCGTGGCTAGTGGCGGGCACATCATCAGCCTGGTAGAGCGCGGTCGCGTAGTTGGAGTTTGCGCCTTGTTCAAAGAAAACGCCAATTGCTACGAACTCGCAAGAATGGCAGTGGATCCACAGGAACGTGGCAAAGGTTATGGCGCACGACTAATTCAGGCGGCTATTAACCGAGCGCAAGAACTTGGTGCTTCATCCGTATATTTGCTTTCTAATACTGCATTAGAGCCAGCAATTGCCCTGTATCGTAAATTCGGCTTTGTCACCCGAACGGAAGGGCAACATCCCGTCTATTCGAGGGCCAACATCGTAATGGAATTGAATGTATTACAAGAAGGCGATTCGAGTAATGCATAAACAGCCTTCCAACCCATCATTCCAGCGAACCGCCTGCGGCGGCAGCTGAATTCAAACGTTAGCCGCTATATGCGTATCGTACTTGTTGCCCTTGCATTAGTCGTACTTACCGCATGTACTAGAGACCACAATCTCCAAGATCGTGCTGAGTATTGGAGTGTTGCTTTATCGAAAGGAGTTCCAACTGGGAGCAGCAAAGATAAAGTAATGGAATGGGCAACTGGTCACAATGTGAAGTTCACGTCCCTTAATCAAAAGAATTTGCTCTACGCCAATGTCGAGCAAGTCGCAGAACGTATTCCATTTCCTTGCTCTCATTGGAACATCATTCTAAAAGTGGCTTTTGATGGCAACGGTTATTCTTTGAACAACCAGGTAAGTACGGTGGGTACATGCCTATGACAGCGGCTAACACATCAGTCAAGCGGAAACCAAGCATCGTAATCTCAAATAATCCAAAAAACTGATTGGATTATTAATTTCAGATTAAAGCGTTAATTAACTATATGATTTTATTGAATCGACGCTCTCGACTTGAATTGCAAAAATCTCAAGCTGAATTACAAACGACAAAAACACAATAATTTTTAAGTATTGCTCTTGAAATCAAAAATAATCACCCCAAATTAGCAATCAAGGTGCGTGAGTGCTAAAATGCGTGCCGTAGTACCACATTGCATTAACTTTTTAATATTCTTTTCCAAACAATAATTTAGGAAAACTCCAAGGAGAAACTAATGAATATTCGTCCATTGCACGATCGAGTGATTGTTAAACGCGCAGCTGAAGAGCGCACAACGGCTTCTGGCATTGTGATTCCAGACAGCGCCACAGAAAAACCAGATCAAGGTGTTGTGCAAGCCGTTGGTAACGGTAAAAAAGACGACAACGGCAAAGCCATTGCGCTGGATGTGAAGGTCGGCGACAAAGTGTTGTTCGGCAAATACTCCGGCCAGACAGTTAAAGTCAATGGCGAAGAGCTGTTGGTGATGCGCGAAGAAGACATTATGGCGATTGTTGAGTAATTTACTTGCAGTCAATTCCAGGCTAATTTGTAATTTAGGAGAATTTAAATGGCAGCTAAAGACGTAAGATTTGGTGATGACGTTCGCCAAAAAATGGTAAACGGCGTGAATGTATTGGCAAACGCAGTGCGCGTAACCTTGGGCCCTAAAGGCCGTAACGTGGTGCTGGAGCGTTCATTCGGCGCGCCTACCATCACTAAAGATGGTGTGTCTGTGGCCAAAGAAATCGAATTGAAAGACAAGTTCGAAAACATGGGCGCACAAATGGTGAAGGAAGTTGCTTCTAAAACCAATGACATCGCGGGTGACGGTACGACGACAGCGACAGTATTGGCACAAGCGATTATTCGCGAAGGCATGAAATCTGTTGCCGCAGGCATGAACCCGATGGATCTGAAACGCGGTATCGATAAAGCGGTTGAAGCCGCTGTAGCAGACTTGGCAGCACAATCCAAACCCTGTACGACCAGCAAGGAAATCGCCCAGGTAGGTTCTATTTCTGCTAACTCTGACACTTCAGTTGGCCAGATCATTGCAGATGCCATGGACAAAGTGGGTAAAGAAGGCGTAATCACTGTTGAAGATGGTTCAGGCCTGAGCAACGAACTGGATGTCGTTGAAGGCATGCAGTTTGACCGCGGTTACCTGTCTCCATATTTCATCAATAGCCCAGAGCGTCAAATCGCGTTGCTGGACAATCCTTTCGTGTTGCTGCACGACAAAAAAATCTCCAACATCCGTGACTTGTTGCCAACTTTGGAACAAGTGGCCAAAGCAGGTCGTCCATTGCTGATTATCGCTGAAGATGTAGACGGCGAAGCGTTGGCAACCCTGGTGGTTAACAATATCCGCGGCATTCTGAAAACCACTGCTGTTAAAGCGCCTGGTTTTGGTGACCGTCGTAAAGCCATGCTGGAAGACATCGCCATTTTGACTGGCGGTACGGTGATTGCTGAAGAAGTTGGCCTGAAACTGGAAAACGTACAACTGCAAGACCTGGGCCAAGCCAAACGCATCGAAGTGGGCAAAGAAAACACCATCATCATTGACGGTGCTGGCAACGAAGAAGCCATCAAAGCACGCATCACACAAATCAAAACCCAAATCGAAGAAGCTTCTAGCGACTACGACCGTGAAAAACTGCAAGAACGCGTAGCCAAACTGGCTGGCGGTGTTGCCGTGATCAAGGTTGGCGCAACGACTGAAATCGAAATGAAAGAGAAAAAAGCCCGCGTGGAAGATGCATTGCATGCCACACGTGCTGCAGTTGAAGAAGGTATTGTGGCTGGCGGCGGTGTTGCATTGATCCGTGCCCGTGACGCGATTGCCAAAGTGAAAGGTGACAACCTGGATCAAGAAGCCGGTATCAAAATCGTATTGCGTGCAGTTGAAGAGCCATTGCGCCAGATCACCCAAAACGCTGGCGTTGAGCCATCAGTAGTTGTGAACAACGTAGCGGCTGGCAAAGGCAACTACGGTTACAACGCGGCCAACGAAACCTATGGCGACATGGTGGAAATGGGCGTGCTGGACCCAACCAAAGTAACACGTTCTGCACTGCAAAATGCGGCTTCAGTGGCTGGCTTGATGCTGACTACCGACTGCATGGTGGCTGAACTGCCTAAAGAAGATGCACCAGCCATGGGTGGTGATATGGGCGGTATGGGTGGCATGGGCGGCATGATGTAAGCTTTGCTTAAACCGTTCTAAATAGCACTTCAAAAACCTCGCTTCGGCGAGGTTTTTTGTTGCCTATCGCCCTGATTTCCCAGTTGCACTTTAAATTAATAAACTTAATATGGTGAAATTCTATATATGGCAAACAGAATTCCATCCTCACTAAATTGGCTTATTGATAAACGTGCAAGGATCGCTGGCGAAATAGAAAAAACTAGACGCTCGTTGTACAAAGCTCAAGAACGCATCAAAGATCTCGAAGATTTGGAAATCAAGTTGAAGGCAATTGATACAACACTATTGATACAACGCTAGAGCTTCATCACATAAAAATTGATGTTAGCTTGATTGAAAAAATTGAATCAAGACATCTCCAACTCAATATTCCACATGGCGAATTAACAAAATCTATCATCAAATGATTGATTATCAGGTATTCGCTAGATGAAAAATCTAATTTTGCTTTTGTAATTTCTCAGACTGATACAATTTCCGGCACACATCAGAAATTTCTTTTTTTACTTTTACGTAATAGTTTAATTTCCTCTAGAGTGAGCATTCCAAGACCAACTTCGTCAGCTTTGCTGCGCCTATATTTTTTCACCTAACCCGCTACTTATTTTCGCCGTAGTTTCGAAAGGGTTGTGTTAGCAAAACCAACAGGTTAGCGATTGATTGTTACGATTGGTTGAAGCAAATAAACTCCCGCACAGGACGCCATTCCGTTCTCCTTGGTCAAGCTGCTTTTTATAATGCCAAAACTGAAGGATACCGCTGGGCACACAAAGTGTTGCCATAGCTTGTTGCTCGAAAATGTCTTCTTAAACTCCGCATGCTATGCGGTATGCACAACCTTTAACCACATCTGGCGCGCCTTGCAGAACATCGTAAAAAGCGTTCTTCAGGTGTGCACCAAACCAACGTCGAAGAACTGCCTCTGGATTTTCTAGTTTTATACACTCTGCTACGCTGCCACCACCGCCTGATTGCGACCGTTTTTCTTGGCCTGATAGAGCGCGGCGTCGGCGCGACGCAGCAGGTCGGTGGCGTCTTGGCTTTCGCTTGGGTAAGCGCCAGCGATGCCGATGCTGACGGTGACTTCGTTGAATGCAGACATGGCATGCGGCAGGTGTAGCTGGGCGACGGCCTGACAAATGGCATCGGCGAATCGCTGTGCTTGCGCTGGGTCGGCTATGACAGCAATGATGGCGAACTCCTCGCCGCCGTAACGTGCAATAAAGTCGCCCGCGCGTTTACAGTGTGTTTCCAGCAGACGAACGATGCGTATCAGGCAATCGTCGCCAGCTTGATGGCCGTAGTGGTCGTTGTAGTCTTTGAACGAGTCGACATCGAGCATGCACAAGTTGAGATAGCTGCCGTTGCGTCGCGCGCGTTGCCATTCATCCTGCAACATCTGGTCGAAGTGACGGCGGTTGGCGATGCCAGTGAGGCCGTCGGTCAGGCTTATGGCTGCGAGACGTTCGTTGGCGATGGCCAGCTCGTGGGTACGGGCTTGCACCTTGGTTTCGAGCTGCGCGTATGCGTCCTGCACGCGCTCAGTCATGCTGGCAAAATCACGCGCAAGTTGGCCAATTTCGTCGGCGGAGGCGGTGGGTAGCTCTGAGCAATCCACACGTTCGCCAGACGCGCCAAGGCGCCGGGTGATACCCGTCAGGCGGGCAAGCGGCTCAGCAACCTGGTGGAGCAGAACACTACGAATGACAAAGAGTTCGATGAGCAAAGTGAGCAACCCCATGCTGACGACGATGGCCAGGTTTTGCAGGATGGCTGGGCGCAGCAGCGAGCGCGGGTAATGAATGGCCAGCACCGCTGGCGTTTCTGGCAGACGACCGACCGCCACGATGGCGTCTGGCGTATTGACGAGTCTCACCTTGCCTGGTGCAAGTCTGGCAGCGGCTGCAAGCAGGGGATAGTCGTTGCGCAACCCCAACGATTTAAACGATGCCTGCCCTTCGCTGTTTTTAATCGCCTCCATGTGCGCTGGATGAAACATCAATGTGCCGTCAGCGTCGGCCATAAAGAGTGTGCTATGGGTGCCAGCGATGGCTGGGCGCGCCAAGTGTTGCATCAATTCGTCAAGAGGCACATCCACGCAGGCAAGAATGCGGTGTTTGCCGCTGGCGTCGACCACATCTGGCGTGGCAACAGTGGTCATCCAGACATGGGTGGTCTGATCGAAATACATCCGCGTCATGAAGGTATTATGTGCCGCAGAGCCAAAGCCGCGCGCGAAGAATTCATAGGTTTCCAGCTTCAGCGCGTCAGCGCCACTGTAGACGAAGACATTGGCAATGTCCACGGACTGGTAGATGGGGAATCCTTTTTCCGGAACGACGCCGTAGAAATTGAACAGCCGCCCGCGCGTAGCCGTGCCGTATTGGTGCGAAAGCAGAAAAGACAAGGCAAAACGGGCCTTGATGTCATCGTCTGGGGGGATGTCTGGCGCGTAAGTGGCCGACATATTGGCAAAGCGGCGCCCGTCGGCAAGCGGCTTACCCTCAAACACACCAGGCCGCTGAGTGTAGGCGCCGTCAGTATGACGGTAAAAAATCAACGCGAAATCGCGGATCAACCTTTGCCTGAGCACAGGGTCGGCGTCGATGGCACGAAAGTCGGCGAGGAAATTTTGTTGCAGCTCGCGAATTTCGTGAAAAGGGAGCGACTCACGTTGCAGCGTCTGCTCAGTAGACAGCAACAACTGACCGCGCACCGCCTTTTCCAGCGAGGATTGGTTGATAAAATAAGAAACGAGACCAGCGGCCAGCGCCACCAAGCCAATGCGGATGCTGGCAAGACGCAGGGTGCGGGCGGTCAGGGATTGCGCATGTTTCATCGCGGTCAAGCTTCGGTCGTCATGGTTGAGATGGTTATGTGCATCAGTTAAAAGTTTAACGGCAAGATTGGGCGGAATTCAAATAAAACCTGGAAAAATCTTTAAATGGCAACCAGTGACCACCATTGGGGCAGCAATCAATAGAGCAGACGCATGCGTCACCCGCATATCTATATCTGGTCGAGTTAACAGGACTTCGCCTGTGAGCCCCCCCAACCTGACATGCGGTTTTCTGCATCTGGAGGCTGAATGCAGCAACGCTAACGGATGCCATGTTTCTTTCCTCTACCCCCCAAAAATTGGCATAAAATTGCCGCACCTTTAGATGAGTGTCTCTTGAAAAGAACCACAGCAGATTTTGTTAATCCCCTATTCTCCGACATAATGTCGAGTTATGCCACACGCATCACGCGCATTCACAATGCATCATGACTATTAATAAATTACGAAAGAAAATCATTCAATGACCATTCAATTAGACTCCTTAATCCAGCGCCTGAGCTATATCGTCGGTGAAAACATGGCACATCAGCTGAAAAATGATGGGCTCAGCTTAGACACCGCTGCCTTATCTTTGGCTATTGATGACGTCATGGGTGGCAAGCCATCACGACTGACGGATGATGAAAAAAGAAGTACGGTGGAGCAAGTGCAATATGAAAGCCAAAAACAGCAACAAGCTGCACAAGCACAGCAATCTGCCAAAAACAAAGCTGAAGGAGAAGCCTATCTGGCAGAAAATGCTAAAAAAGAAGGGGTGACTACGACTGCCAGCGGTCTGCAATACAAATCACTGGTCACTGGCAATGGGGCGAAACCGACCACCAGTGACCGCGTGCAAGTGCATTATAAAGGCACACTGATTGACGGTACGGTATTTGACAGTTCTTATGACCGTGGTGAACCGATTGTTTTTCCGGTGACGGGCGTAATTTCTGGCTGGGTGGAAGGTCTGCAGCTGATGAATGTGGGCAGTAAGTTTGAACTGGTGATTCCATCTGAATTGGCCTATGGTGCCAACGGCAGTGGCCCGGCTATTGGCCCGGATGCGACACTGATCTTTGAGGTTGAGTTGTTAGCGATTGCATAAATCAGCCCGCATCAACCGAGGGGCAACACTGTAAAACGCTCAAAAAATAAACCCGCTACGGCGGGTTTATTGCTTTGTATCAGGGCCTGTCGTTACAGTGTAATCAACACTATTGATCAGATCAGCTGGTCACTCTTCTCATGCGGTTTGCCGGGTTTAAACACGTAAAAAAGATTAGGCTCACTGACGATATACACAGTGCCATCATCACCAATTGCCACCCCTTCTGCTTGCGGCACGCTCTGGTGGAGCCCATGAAAGTTTTTCCATAAGGCCAGAGACCCCATGGTATGCCCAGCCTCATCAAACTGCTTGAGCAGCTTGGACTCATCACTGAGCAGAAACAAATGCCCGCTTTTTTCGTGATAGGTCACGGAGGACAAATCGCGTAATGCCCAGTCCAGGGCATGGTCATACTGTTTTAAACGTTCCACTTCCAGCGCGTTGTGTTGACTGATATCAGGATGATAAAAGCCTGACACAGACAGTACATACTTAGGATCCCGCTCTTTGACCACAATCAGCCGGTGGTGCACGCTATCCCATGAAACCCCTTCAAAATTTTTGTTGCCGCGGTCATTAATGCCCAGGCGCAGTAATTGACTGTCATCCACAGAGACCTCATGTGTATCAGAAGCGATTTTTAGTAGTGATAATCGGCTATCCCTTTCATCGGCGACCACAAAATACTCGCCTTCTACATGGGTAATCCCTTCGAGATCATCCGCCCCATGCACCGCTATTTCACGCAGAGGCTCTCCTTGTGGGCTGAGTTCTACAATCATATTCATGTCATTGAGCACCGTGAATAACGTTCCGGTCTCGCTGTTATAAGTAAGGCCAGATGTATTCTTGTAGTGTCCCAGCCGCTTGCCTTCTATTGTGACCTGATATTCAGACAAATTCAGCCCATCATGTTTCTGGCTGTGTATTTGGTGCCAAAGGTGCCAGGCCAAAGCTTCGGCTTTAAGATAGTACAAGGTTGAGAACAGGCCAGCAGCCAGACCGAGCATCATGCTCATGCGAATTAATCGACCATTCAAACGCTTCAATTTATTTATCCATTTATTGCAATCGTATTGATGACTGCAAGTGTTGAACAGAGTTCCTGAACTCTGTTCAACAACGCAGATGCCAACACAATTGAAATGCCCGGCGCAAACACAAGGCGCCTGCAACGATACAATCTGCTTTTAGTTTGGAGAGTTAAACCGACTCTTGCCGCTGACCACGGCCCAGCAATGCGCCGACCGCGTCTTGCGCAGTTTTTTGATTGGTCAGGAGTTGATTGACTTCATAGGTAATCGGCATTTCCACACCGATGGTTTCAGCACGGCGCATCACCTCACGCGCAGTATTCACGCCTTCAGCCACATGCCCGAGGCCTGCCAGGATACTTTCAAGGGACTTGCCAGAAGCCAGTTGCAAACCCACTTCACGGTTTCTGGAGTATTGGCCGGTACAAGTCAGGATTAAATCACCCGCCCCGGCCAGGCCCATAAACGTTTCGGGCTTGGCACCCAGCGCCATGCCAAAACGCGTAATTTCAGCCAGGCCACGCGTAATCATGGCGGCACGCGCATTATTGCCAAAACCCATGCCGTCAGAAATGCCAGCCGCAATGGCCATCACATTTTTAACAGCGCCACCCACAGAAGCGCCAATGACATCCGTGCTGTCATACACGCGCAGACAGCCGCCGTGTACCAGCTGCGCAGCCTGTTGTGCCAGCTCAGCATGATTGGCCGCCAGCGTAATGGCCGTCGGCAATCCACGCACCAGCTCGGCAGCAAAGCTGGGGCCACTCAACACACCCCAGGGGTAATCGCTGCCCAGTTCTTCCTGCGCCACTTCAAACGGCAGCTTGGCGGTTTGCGGCTCCAGGCCTTTGTTGGCCCAGATCAGCGGCTGGCGAATACCCAATGTTTTAAGCTGTTGCAGAATGGGCCGAAAACCAGCAGTGGGGACGACCGATAGAATCAGGTCACTGCCGGCGACAGCAGTGGCCAAGTCATCTTCAACTGACAGTTTTTCAGGAAAGGGGAAATCGCCCAAATAGAGCGGATTGGCACGTGCTTTGCGCATGCCGGAGACATGGCCACTATTGCGCGCCCACAAGGTCACCTCGTGTTGCAACGCAATATGCATGGCCAGCGCAGTACCCCAGGCACCCGCCCCTAACACAGCGACCTTACTCATTTCAGCCCGTCCATTAAACCAGAAACGGCTACTTAGTTAGGTGCGCCTGCAGCTTGAGCTGCTTGTTGCTGCTGTTGCAGGTAAAGCGCTTCAAAGTTGATTGGATTCAACAATACAGGCATGAAACCGGCACGGGTCACCATATCGGAAATCGCTTCGCGCGCATATGGGAACAGAATATTTGGGCAAGCCACCGCAAGAATTGGCTCCAGGTTTTCTTGAGGCACATTGCGAATCGCGAAAATACCGGCCTGGGTGACTTCTACCAGAAAGGCTACTTTGTCTTCGATTTTGGCAGTGACCGTCACTTTGATCGTAATATCAAAAATATCTTCTTGAACCTGTTGTACCGCGTTACCCAACTCAACGTTGATTTGGGGAGTAGTACGTTCAGTGAAAATGGCAGGGGCATTAGGCACTTCGATAGAAGCATCGCGTACGTAAAGTTTTTCGATGCTGAATACCGGACCCGCGCTTTGGTCGGCCTGATTTTGTGGTTCCTGAGCCATGAATTATCCTTTAAATGATGAATAGACAAAGCCGCTATTCTAACTGCTCGCGGCTAGGCTGACTACGTGTTTTTGATGACGATGGGCTCAGGGCGCTGCCAGCAACGGCTCCAATGCACCCTGCACATCCAGCGCATGCAAATCGTCAAAGCCGCCGACATGCTGCTCACCGATATAAATCTGCGGCACGGTACGACGACCGGTTTTGGCCATCATTTCTTCACGCAACTGCGGTTGCAAATCCACGCGAATTTTTTCGATCTCGGTGACCCCTTTGTTGCGCAGCAAACGCTCTGCATTCATACAATAAGGGCAGACTGCCGAGGTATACATCACTACTTTAGCCATCTCTTTGCTTTCTAAAGATTATTTGATCAAAGGCATTTTTGCCTCAACCCACGCTTGTACGCCACCCTGCAACTGGTGCAAGGCGCTAAAATGTTCAGCCTTGAGCAGATTGCATGCGGCCTTGGCGCGTGACCCGCTTTGACACACCACCAGCACAGGCTTGTCACGAAACTTCTGCAACTCGCCAAGTTTGGCATTGAGTTGCGCCAGCGGAATGTTGCGCGCGCCCTGCAAATGCCCTTGCGCAAACTCGTCAGGCGCACGCACATCCAGAATCAGCGGCTGCTTGCGGCTCATCAACATCACAGCCTCGGTCACCGAAACCAGCACACTGCCTGCCGCGGCCCGCCCCAACATGGGCAATAACAAAGCCACACCAGACCCCAGCACGAGGCCAATTAATAATATGTTCTGCTTAAAAAATTCCACTTGATCTTCCACAAACAAACCGTTGATAAAACAGAGCGCTCCGCGCCAGGCAAGGCTTCGGGTATGCGCAATCTGGACTTGGCATTATAATAGACCACATTCGTTAATCCGACGCACCCTGACCTTCATTAAAGATCGTTCGACATGCCAATCAAACCTGTTATTTTGCTCATTCTGGACGGCTTCGGCCACAGTGATCACCGTGAATTCAATGCCGTGTTACAGGCGAATACACCCCATCTGGATGGGTTAAAAGCCCGTTTTCCACATGGGCTGATTAACGCTTCAGAACACTATGTCGGTCTACCCGATGGTCAAATGGGCAACTCTGAAGTGGGCCATTTGAATATTGGGGCGGGACGCATTGTATTTCAAGACTTTGAACGGATTAATAACAGCATCAGTACCGGTGAGTTTTTCAAACTGCCTGCACTGGTCAATGCCCTGCAGGCACTGAAAGCCCAAAACAAAGCCCTGCACATTCTGGGCCTGCTTTCTGACGGCGGCGTACACAGCTACCAGCCACATATCCATGCCATGCTGGAGCTGGCGCAACAACAGGGCTTAAGTAAGGTGTATGTACATGCGTTTCTGGATGGTCGGGATACCCCGCCCAAAAGCGCACAACCTTATCTGGAAAAACTGGAAGGCCATCTCCGCCAGCTGGGCACAGGGCAAATCGCTTCTGTCAGTGGCCGTTTTTATGGCATGGACCGCGACAAGCGCTGGGAGCGCGTGGCACCGGCGTATGAACTGATTGTCAACGGAACCGCCGATTTTGTTGCCGCAGACAGCCTGACCGCCTTGCAGCAAGCCTATGCGCGAGATGAAAGCGACGAGTTTGTGAAATGCACCGCCATTCGGGCCGCAGGCGCAGCCCCTGTGCGCATTGAAGACGGCGACTGTCTTGTGTTTATGAACTTTCGCAGTGACCGTGCCCGCCAGTTGACCGACGCACTGCTCAACCCACAGTTCAGTGGTTTTGAGCGCAGCCGGGTACCGCAGTTCAGCCATTACTTTACGCTCACCCAATATGACCAGAATCAGGTGTTGGCAGAACCGGTATTTGCACCGTTTACCGTGCCTAACACCCTGGGCGAGTACTTATCAAAACTCGGACACAAACAGCTGCGCATTGCCGAAACAGAGAAATATCCACATGTGACGTTTTTCTTTAATGGCGGCGAAGAAAAAGTATTTGCCGGGGAAGACCGTATCCTGATTCCTTCACCCAAGGTGGCCACCTATGACCTGCAACCGGAAATGAGTGCGGCGGAAGTCACGGACAAGTTGATGGAAGCCATTGCATCACAGCAATATCAGGCCATCATTTGCAACTACGCCAACGGCGACATGGTAGGCCATACCGGTAACTTGCAGGCCGCGATTAAGGCCGTTGAAACACTGGACACCTGTGTGGGTCGCGTCGTTGCCGCTGCGCAAACAGCCGGTGCAGAAGTGATTATCACGGCAGACCATGGCAATGCCGAGAGCATGTTTGACCACGGCAGTGCCCAAGTGCATACACAACACACCACCAACCTGGTGCCCTTTATCTACATTGGTCGCCAGGGGCAAGTGCAGCCAGGCGGCGCACTGTCTGACATTGCCCCGACCATGCTGTCCCTGATGGGCTTGCAGCAACCGGCAGAAATGACGGGGCGCAGCCTGATTACTTTAGTGTAATGGTGTCCGATTGATATGGCACATGCCTGAGTTTTACGCTTTACCCAAACACCTGATGCAATGCAGCGTTCGTCTGCGCCTGCTGGCCCTGTGCGCCCTGTTCGGACTAAGCCTGTCCCTGTCTGCTGAAGCGGCAAAAACTGATAAAGCAGAAACAGCGAAAGGTGACCTCGACCAGATCAAAGAAAAAATTCAGCAACTCTCGAATGCCATCAGTGCCTCACGGGTAGCCAAGCAGGATGCGCATGAAGCACTCAAGGCTTCTGAATCTGCGATCAGTGAGTCGCGCAAAAAATTACGCGAAATTCAAGAGGCGCAGCAACGCAACCGCGAGCATTTGAGCGAACTGCAAAAGCAGATGTCACAACTGCACCGTGAGGTTGGAAAGCAACAACAAGCCATCAGCCAGCAACTTAACCAGCAATACCGGCATGGCAACACCGGTGCCTTGCAACTCTTGCTGCAACAGCAAGACCCGGCAGACGCTGCCCGCAACCTCAAATACCTCGGTTATTTGACTGCAGCCCATCAAAGCCAGATCCAGTCATTGCAAGTCAATCAGGAGGCCATCAGCCGTGTGCGTGCCGAGACGGCTGAGCAAGTACAGGAAACAGATGCGCTGGCCAAACAATATAACCAAACCACGCAAAAGCTCGAGCAGGAAAAAAACCTGCGCACAGTGGCCCTCTCTCAGCTTTCCAAACAAATCGAGACCCAGGAGCAACAGCTCGTTCGCCTGAAAAAGGATGAAGAAGCATTGTCCCAGCTGTTTCAGAAACTGGTGGCAGCCGCCAAGAAACGTGAGCAGGATGCGCGTGCCAGACAGCAAAAAGAAACCGCAGCCAAGCGTGCAGCCGAGTTAGCCAAAAAGAAAAAACCGGCAGGCCGCACCTTTGAACATTCCCCAGAAAGCAAGGTCGACGACAACGCAGGCAATACGCAAAACAGTACGGTGATTGCCAAAAACGAAACGCTGCCAGAATACATCGCCCAAAAGGAAAACTTTGCACAACTGCGTGGCCGCCTGCGCCTGCCAGTGCGTGGCGAGGTGATCAACCGGTTTGGCAGTGCACGCGCCGACACCGGCGTGAGCTGGAAAGGTCTGTTCATCCGCGCCAGAGAAGGCAGCGAAGTTAAATCCGTCGCAGGCGGCGAGGTGGTATTTGCCAACTGGATGCGCGGCTTTGGCAACCTGATTGTGATTGATCATGGCAACGGCTATATGAGCCTCTACGGCAACAATGAAGCCTTGTACAAATCCTCAGGCCAAGCGGTCAAAGCGGGGGATACGATTGCAGCCGTGGGGAACAGCGGTGGCAATGCAGAGAACGGCGTGTATTACGAGCTACGCCGCAACAGCATTCCTTTCGATCCCTTGCAATGGAGCAGTGTACGCTAGTGGCGTAGCACAAAAAAGCCTGTCAAATGACAGGCTTTTTTGTGGCATCAACCGGATGAACCCTATTTAGCCTCTTCAGGAATCTGTGGCATCGGCGTTGTCGCTCTGGTCTCGGCATAAATCTTGTCGAGCTCCTCTTGCGTCATGGTAATGCCTGGTACACGCTCACTGTCAGAAAGCTCATAGCCACCGCCACCGGATTTTGCAGCAGGTGCGGCCTCAGCTGCGGGCGCAGGCGCGGTCACAGCTGAGTCTTCCGGCCCGACCTCCGGAGCCACTTGTTCTTTCTCACCACAAGCAGTGAGAAACAAAGCCAGCAGGCTTGTAAAAAGCAAAGTCATCCATTTCATAAAGTATCTCCTTTAACACGTCGTTATGATTTTAATTAACATTGATGAGTACTACTCACCAATCACATGCATCAATACCCGTCGACGTGCGGGTTGATGTCGATGTTCAAACAGGAAAATTCCCTGCCATTGTCCCAGAGCCACGCGGCCATCAATAACAGGGATGGACAGGCTGGTCTGGGTCAGTGCTGTACGCACATGGGCAGGCATATCATCAGGGCCTTCAACCGTATGGATAAACAAGCTATCACCATCCGGTACCAGACGATTAAAAAACGCCTCCATGTCGACCAGCACATCGCGGTCATAGTTTTCATTAATCAACAAACTGGCTGAAGTATGCTGTATGTACAGTGTGAGCAAGCCGCTATGGATGCCGGTTTGTTGCGCCCACTGCAAGACTTGCGGGGTGATGTCATACAATCGACGCCCTTGCGCGCTGATCTGTAATGTTTCATGGTGTTGTCGCATCACGGACTCCTAACATAAACCAGAATTATACCGTTGATGCCACACGTAAAAAATGCGGACTACCAGTAACGCCACCCCATGCCACCACCCCAGTAGGGACGATAGCCCCAAGGCCCGCCATAGAAACCAGGGCCTCCATAAAACCAGGGATCCATACTGCGTAAACGGGCCATGTCACGCTCCCGCTTGAGCTTGACTTCAGCTTCGGCGCGCGCTTTTTCCCGCTTATTGATTTCATCAGCAATCGCATTCTGGGTAGCCAATGCATTGGCTTGCTGCATGTAATCCAGTACGCCTTTGGAGATGCCCTTCTGGTGCCATTCCAGCACTTCGGATGCAGAAAGCGCATAGCGCGATTGTGACTGTTTGATCGCTTCAATAATCTCGCTATCTGGCTTGCCCTGCTTGCTCATGCTGACAATCTCCTGCAAGCTGAGTGTGGACTGCGCAGGCGGGACCAGCGCAGCCAGTTGTTCCGGAGAAATACGGTCAATCTGCACCGGCTGTGGCGGCTGCGTAGCACAACCGCTGAGGCTGGAAACCACCAGCGCAACACCTAATAAAAGTAACAAGTTCACACGCTTCATCATGCTTCCATTCTACACCCTGCCATTAAAAAAAGGGCCACACTGGGTGTGACCCTTTAGCACTCTGAAGGTTCGACATGCACTTAATCGACGACGACTCAGGCCTTTTGAAATTGCATTTTACCGCCTTGAAAATCCACGCGTATGGTATCTTTGGCCGCAAACTGCCCAGCGAGGATTTCTCTGGCCAACGGGTTTTCAATTTCACTCTGGATTGCCCGTTTGAGTGGGCGCGCACCATAGACCGGATCAAATCCCGCATTGGCGATTTCTGCCAGGGCAGCCTCCGTGACGTCGAGCTGCATATCCATCGCGACCAGGCGTTTGGCCAGCAATTGCAACTGGATATTGGCAATCGATTTAACATGCGCCTCACCCAATGCATGGAACACCACGACTTCATCAATCCGGTTAATAAACTCTGGACGGAAGTGGGTCTTCACCTCGCCCATCACCGCCAGTTTGATCACCTGGTAATCCTGGTCGGCCATGCTTTGTATCATCTGGCTCCCCAGATTCGAGGTCATGATAATCACTGTATTCTTAAAGTCCACAGTACGCCCCTGACCATCGGTCAGCCGACCATCATCCAGCACTTGCAGCAACACGTTAAAGACATCCGGGTGGGCTTTTTCCACCTCATCCAGCAATATCACCGAATAAGGTTTACGCCGCACGGCTTCAGTCAGCGTACCGCCTTCCTCGTACCCTACATAGCCTGGAGGTGCGCCAATCAGGCGCGACACAGAGTGCTTCTCCATAAACTCGCTCATGTCGACCCGAATCAAATGCTCCTCGGAATCAAACAGAAAGCCGGCCAATGCCTTGCACAGCTCGGTTTTACCGACACCGGTAGGGCCAAGAAACAAAAAGCTGCCATACGGGCGATTGGGGTCACTCAAGCCAGAGCGCGAACGGCGGATGGCATCCGATACCAGTCGCACGGCTTCATCCTGGCCCACCACACGCTGATGCAACTTGTCTTCCATATGCAGCAGTTTTTCACGTTCACCCGTCATCATTTTGCTGACCGGGATCCCGGTGGCACGGCTGACCACTTCAGCAATCTCGTCGGCACCCACTTCTGTGCGCAACATTTTATGTTTCACCGTCCCCGTCACCTCGGCGCTGGAGGCCTGTTTAAGCTGGGCTTCCAGCTGTGGCAATTTGCCATACTGCAACTCGGACACTTTCTGCCAGTTGCCTTCACGCGTAGCGGCTTCCATCTCCAGCTTGATTTTTTCTATGGCCTCTTTCACGCCGGCCGAGCCTTGCACAGCGGCTTTTTCAGCCTTCCAGATATCTTCCAGATCGGCATATTCTTTTTCCAGCCTGGCAATTTCCTCCTCGATGAGCTCAAAGCGTTTTTTGCTGCCCTCATCTTTTTCGCGACGCACTGCTTCACGTTCGATTTTCAACTGTATCAGGCGCCTGTCCAGCTTATCCATCACTTCCGGCTTGGAATCGATTTCCATCTTGATGCGCGAGGCCGCTTCATCAATCAGGTCAATCGCTTTATCCGGCAGAAAGCGGTCAGTAATATACCGGTTGGACAATTCTGCAGCGGCCACAATCGCCGGGTCGGTAATTTCCACCCCATGGTGCAACTCATATTTCTCTTGCAAGCCACGTAAAATGGCAATGGTGGCTTCCACACTCGGCTCATCCACCAGTACTTTCTGGAAGCGGCGCTCCAGTGCGGCATCTTTCTCGATATATTTGCGGTATTCATCGAGGGTGGTGGCACCCACGCAATGCAACTCACCACGCGCCAGCGCGGGTTTCAGCATGTTGCCTGCGTCCATGGCACCTTCAGACTTACCGGCACCCACCATGGTATGAATTTCATCAATAAACACGATGGTCTGGCCTTCGTCTTGCGCCAGCTCTTTGAGCACAGATTTCAGGCGCTCTTCAAACTCGCCGCGATATTTAGCACCTGCAAGCAAGGCGGCCATATCCAGACTCAAGACTTTTTTGTTTTTAAGTGAATCCGGTACCTCACCATTGACGATGCGCTGCGCCAGCCCTTCGACAATCGCCGTTTTACCAACACCGGGTTCACCAATCAGCACCGGGTTATTCTTGGTGCGGCGTTGCAGGACCTGTATCGCGCGACGGATTTCATCATCGCGACCAATCACCGGGTCCAGTTTCCCCGCGCGGGCACGCTCGGTCAGGTCGACTGTATATTTTTTCAAGGCCTCACGCTGCCCCTCTGCTTCCTGGCTATTCACGGAGTCAGTACCACGTACCGCCTGAATCGCCTTTTCCAGCGCAGACTTATTCAAGCCATGCTGCTTGAGCAGCTTGCCGGTTTCACCCTTGTCATCCGCCAGGGCAAGCAAAAACATTTCACTGGCAATGTAGGTGTCACCATGTTTTTGCGCCTGCTTGTCGGTGATGTTGAGCAGATTATTCAAATCGCGCGAAACGCTGACTTCACCCGCGTTTTCACTGACTTTGGGCAGACCGGCAATGGCCTGGGTCAACCCGGTCTTGAGTGCGGGCACCTGTACCCCTGCACGCGAAAGCAGGGCAGACACGCCGGTGTCTTCCTGATTCAGCATCGCCAGTAGCAAATGCGGTGCCTCAATCGTAGGATGGTCAGCCCCCACCGCCATGCTTTGTGCATCGGCAAGTGCCTGTTGAAATTTGGTAGTGAGTTTATCAAAACGCATGGCAAACCCTTTCATTGTGTGAGTAAAGCCGCATCAAGCGGCGGGATACCCCTATAATGCGGCGGGTTTTTACGTTTTCAATAGAGATAGATCAAACTTATCCACGAAAAAAGCGGATGACCGCGCAAACATAGTACCTGATAAAGCCAGGTGTGCGCGAAATGAAATCCTTATGGTGAGGAGGAGAATGGCATCAGTTGCAAACCTTTTTCTGTCGTATTCACAGCCAATGCAACCTGCCCTTGCAAACTGAGCCAAACCGGGTAATCGAGCTTGCCAGCACCGCGTAACATCACTGTCGGCATGCTCCAGGTTTTGCCGCCATCCAGCGAAGCCATGGCCAGGATTTCCATGCCGTCACTGCCCTGTTCGCGCCAGGCCAGCCAGACTTTGTCACCCAGACTATAAAGCGCCGGATGCCCGGCGTTTTTCTTGTGATTGCCAAACCGTTTGGGGGGCGAGGTCACCCAGGCCTCGCCATCCATGCGGGCGACACGTAATCCGGGGCTGTCACCCGCACCATCAAAGTAGGCCAAATGATAGCCAAAGCCCTCCCCTACGGCCAATGCCGCACCATGATGCGGGCAACCATCAATTTTCCAGTGGCCATAGCTTGCACGCACCAGCACAGGCTTGGCACCGGTCTTGATTTCAGCCATGGCATGATCACGCTCGCTGCCAGCAAACACGTGTCGCCACAATACAGCTACCGTGCCATCCGGCTTGCTCACAGTGGCAATCCGGCAGCACTCACAACTGCTGTCTGTCAGTTTTTGCTCAGGGAGAAAATGCCTGCCTTGATCCGTAGACACTGCGTAATAAATGGCGGCACCTTCATACGCTTTACCGGCTGACCTGGCCGCCAGTAAATCGCGTTTGCCTATCCAGGCAACCGTAATCGTGCCATCAGCAGTGACCTGCAATGCGTCATACTGGTGCGTAATCTCTTCCCTATCCTGATGCACAATGGCCGGAGATTCAAAGCTTTTGCCTCCATTCACGGAGCGCGCAAACCAGATATAGCCTGCATACGGTTTCTTTAACGACTCAGTCCATGTCACATAGATATTGCCGTTAGTCGCCACTGCCACTTTAGGTCTGGCTTCCCCCTCCGCGGCGACTTTCATTGGCGTGGAGTTCACAGCCACTGCCGGGGAAAAATGCTTTCCGGCATCCTGGCTGACGGAAAGCCAGACCTGCCCCTGCCTGGCTTGTACCTGGAAAATGCGCCCCAGACTATCCGTTGCCAGACTCACCGCCAAACTTGTTGCGGCAGCGTCGGTATGCGCCTCATGTGCAATCGTACTGCCAGATATCCCCACAAAACTCGCCAGCAGTAACGCTTTTGCCAACCAACCACGCACAACCCTCTCCTTTTTTAAGCTCGGTCATATACATTTATTACAAAGGATGTTCAATAGTCACTAAAGTTCAATGCTGCATACGCCGTTAAGCTAACTATCCGCACAACAATAAATAGCCGGACAGAAACTTACTGATTATGTCAATGCAATCGAATTTTGATCATCTTAGCACAGCATGGCTGCTGCCTCTGGCGGCTGCCATGCCAGACATGCCCATGCTCGCGATCAACCGTCGCGCCCAATGCCTGGCTGCTAATCCGGTTGCGTTCTCGTCTTTAGGCCTGTCCACGCGCACCGAAAATTCGGCCTCTTTACCAAAAGACCTGCGTCAGGTGCTGGTGAAAGCGATCCGTGCGCACGCGCCAGAAGTATCGGTGTCTGCCCAGTTTTCAGGATTGACGCGTCATTTCAAATGCCGCCTGTTTTATCCGCAACACCAGCGGCGCGCGATCGGCCTGATGCTGCAAGAAGAAGAAAAAACCCTCACTGACCAGTTACTGCATATGCACTCGATTGTGCAATCGCTGATTGAAATGAGCCCGGACCTGGTCTCGATCAAAGACGCTGACAATCGCTGGGTCATGGCCAATCAGCGCATGCTGAGCACTTTCCAGATTGGTCATAACGACTACGAATTTCAGAACAATCTGCAAATCGCGAACACCCTGCATCCAGTCTTCCGCAACAGCTTTGAGCATCACGAAAAGTCTGATCAGGAGGTATGGAAATCACGTCACGCCTATCGAAATGAAGAGCTGGTGCACTTGCCGGAAGGCGGCTATAAAACACTGGAAGTGAATAAAGTGGCCCACTTTGATCGCCACGACCAGCCCAGCCATTTAATTACGGTGGCGCGTGATGTCAGCGAGCAAAAATTCATTGAGACACAGCTCTATAACCGCAGCGCGGTGCTGGACACCCTGATTTCGTGCGACTGGATGCTGCACTCGGCTGAAAGCTGGCAACATGTTGCCGAGAATGTATTGCAGCAATGCTGCCTGTCATTCCGCTTTAGCCGGGCAGTGCTGTTGCAACATCATGCGGTGGGTGGCCGCAAGCGGCAGGAAATGCGTTCACAAGCCATTTACCATTGGGCAATGAACGGATTTCACCCCACCTATGAACACTGGGCGCAGGTGTCATTCACCTCCCCGCACTTGCAACGCTTTCATGCGCTGCTGTCCAAAGGTCAGCCAGTGATGTGCGAAGCCAGCACCTTGCCAGAAGATGAGCGTTTCCTGCTCAAGTCACATGACACCGTCAACATGGTGATTGTGCCGCTGATGATTGATCATGAATGGTGGGGCTCGATTGTGATCGAGCGCTGCTTTGATGCAGAAAACACCAGTTCGCAAGAGCTTGGTTCTCTGATGGCGATAGGCCGTACACTCAGCGTGGCGATTGATCGCGAGCAAACCGGCGGTCACCTCAAACTGGCGAAAATTGCCTTCGACAGCACGACCGAAGGCATCATGATTGTGAATCCGGCCGGGGAACTGGTCGGCATCAACCAGGGCTATAGCTTGATCACTGGCTACGACGAAGCCGAAGTACTCGGCACCAAGCCACAAATTTTCAGGCAGCGTCCGCGCGGTTTTTTTGGTGCATTGAAACGTCACGGCAAATGGACAGGCGAGATCGAAAACTATCGCAAGAATGGTGAAACATACACCGAATGGATGACGATTACCGCCGTGCGCGACCATGCCAATGCGATTATCAATTATGTAGGCGTGTTTGCTGACATCAGCGATATCAAACGCTCGCAGCACCAATTGAACGCCCTGGTCAATCATGACCCGCTGACTGGCCTGCCCAACCGCAGACTGATTAACCAGCTGTTTAACCACGCGATTCAACGTGCCAGTCGTAACCAGCAACAGTCCGCTGTGCTGTTTATTGATCTGGACCGCTTCAAGAATATCAATGACAGCCTGGGCCACTATGCGGGTGACCAGTTGTTGCTGGGCGTGACTGAGCGCATTCGCGCCTCCTTGCGGGAGTCTGACATTGTGGGGCGCCTGGGCGGTGACGAGTTTATTGTGCTGCTGGAAAACATCCATGACAAAGAGGATGCCGCTCATAAAGCACAGGATATATTGCTGGCCCTCAAACAAGAATTCATGATTGATACACATGAAATTTTTGTGGGTGCCAGTATTGGTATTTCCATGTTTCCGCAAGACGGCAATGATGTTGAAAGCCTGATCAAGGCAGCCGATCTGGCCATGTATCAAGTCAAGAACAATGGCAAAAACCATCACCTGTTTTATGATGCCTCATTGAGCCGTGATGCCGTTGAGCACTTCCAGCTGGAAACAGAATTGCGCCAGGCGTTGAGCCGTCAGCAATTACGCGTGTTTTACCAGGCGCAAATTGACCTGAATACCGGCCTGATCATAGGCGCCGAGGCGCTGATACGCTGGCAACACCCAACCCAGGGTCTGATTCCACCTGGAAAATTTATTCCGCTGGCCGAAGAAACCGGGCTGATTCTGAGCATTGGTGAGTGGGCGCTTACACAAGCGGTGAACCAGGCCAATGAATGGCATCACCTGCACCCTGAGTTCAAGAAAATTGCAATTAATGTGTCTGGCGTACAGATCATGAAGAGCCAGTTTGCCGACACCGTGTATGGCGTACTGGTGGATAGCAACTGTGACCCGTCTATTGTGGAACTGGAAATTACCGAAAGCACATTGATGCAGCATACGCAGCATGTGGTGAACACGTTCAACCAGCTCAAACAGCTCGGCGTCAGTATTGCGATTGATGATTTCGGCACCGGCTATTCATCGCTGTCGCACTTGAAACGTTTACCATTAGACCAAATCAAAATTGACCGCAGCTTTGTCAAGGACCTGCCTGATGACAAGGATGATGCGGCCATTACCAGCGCCATTTATGCCATGGCGACCCAGCTTGGATTTACAGTCGTGGCCGAAGGCGTCGAAACAGAAGAACAGGAAAAATTTTTACAACGCCTGGGTTGCCAGACCGCACAAGGCTACTTGTACGCCTATCCGGTCAGCGCCGATGCATTTTTGCAGCTACTTGAGTTAAACAATCAAAGAAAAATAAAACGCCATGCCTAGTCAAGCTTCAGACACTTTTTACATAGAGACCTCACAATTGCGTGTGGGGCTTTACATCCATCTCGATTTGGGCTGGATGGACCATCCTTTTTCGGTCAGCAACTTCAAACTCACAGACGACACACAAATCGAAACCATCAAATCACTCGGGCTCAAACAGGTACGTTACGACCCCAGACGCAGTAGCACAACCCCGGCAAGAAGCGACAATGTGGTTGAGTTTCCGCTCAAAAAGGCAGGCCGACTCATCGCTGAAGTGATTGATGACAGCCCGGTACTGACGCCTGCCCAGCATAAACAGCAGATATTCAAACAGGCCATCCATGATAGCGAGCAGAAATTCGTGCAAACCAGTACGGATGTCAGGAATATACAAAAGCTTTCGGTCGAGCATCCGGACCAGGCCTATCAGATCGCATCGACACTGGTGAGCGACCTCGTGAGCAACACCCTGACCGAGAGTGACATTGCCATGCACGCAATGAATGGGCATCGTATTGGTGACCAGCATTACCAGCATGAGCTGAATATTCTGGTGCTCAGCATGATGCTGGCAAAAACAATGGATGTCAGCGAGGAGGATGCCGTTATTCTGGGCATGGCTGCCATTTTGCATGACATAGGCAAGCGCCAGATCAGCGACAAGATTCTGCTGAAAAGAGACCCGTGGTCAGAGCGAGAAACTGCGATTTTCAAAACCCATGTCATTTTGGGACTGGGCATGCTCAAAGATCTGCCAGTACCTAAAAAAATGCTGACACTGATTGCACAACACCACGAATTTGCGGATGGCAGCGGCTATCCCAAAGGATTGAAATGCGAACAGATTGATATGCTCTCGCACATTCTGATCATCGCTAACATCTACGACAATCTGTGCAATCCGTCGAACCCCAACCCTGCACTGGCAAAGTCGCCCTACGAAGCCTTGTCGCTGATGTTCGCCCAGCAAAGGCATTTATTTGACCAGAGCATATTGCGCCGCTTTATCAAATGCCTGGGCATCTACCCGCCAGGCAGCATTATCCGCTTATCCGACCAGCGTCTGGCCACCGTATTGTCAACCAATCCTCAACAACCGTTGCGGCCGTTTGTACAACTGATCAACGACAATGATGAAGAGGATGGGTTGATTATTGATATGCGCGAAACACTGGATATCAATATCACGCAGTGCATTAAAGCCGATCAGCTGACAGCCATTCAGCAAAGTATCCTGCGCAGAAAACAGCGCACGAGTTACTTTATTGACAAGGTCTACACCGCAGCATAGTGACCATGCGCTTGACGCATGGTCACCCATGAAGCAGGCTAGCGCTTCTTGATAAACAAACACGCACCGATCAGCCCCAGCGTGCTGATCGCAAGTGCCGCAAGTATTGCCATGACATCACGCAGATCCTTACTAATGGATTGAAAACTCCATTTGTGCAGATAGGCAAACACAAACCCTTCCAACCCGTCAGTATCGTTAATACTTGCCGCAAGTGCACCAGTTGCAGGCTCGAGATAAAAGCGCTGATGGTCAGCCTGGGTCGTCTGCACTCTCAATACCGGCAAGCGTTTAAAAATAAAACCGTATTCATTGGCAAATGACGTTACCCAGCTGACTGACTGAATGCCAGGGTCTGTTTTTGATGCCATCGTCTGCAGCCACGCAGAAGCGTATGCCGCCGGAGTCAGGGCGGTTGTCTCACGCTTTGTTGTCAGCCATAGTGCGGGTTCTGGCGGCATGTCAGCATGCGCAGCATGATGCTGATGCAAGGCAGCCACCTGTGCCGATGGCAAGGCGTGCGCGCCTGATGACAGCGGAATGATTTGCCAGAAGAGTACCGGGCCACGGCCATAAATATCCAGCTTCAATACCCGGCCTGTGGCCAGCGTGGACCAGGCAGTTGCGCTTAGCGCGGCACTGTCACTGGCAAAAACAGTTTTCACTACAGGCCTGCGTTGTTGAATGTCAGACATCCACAAATGCAACAATCCAGTGCTTGCCAGCAACAGGATAAACAAAGAAACCCACAGCCCAGTTTCGCGATGCCACCATTGCAAGCCCCAGCGTTGCAGGCGGTAGGGTGCCGTTTTGCGCTGCCTGACGTACAGGAAAATTCCGGTGAAGGCAGAAGCAAGAATCAAGACCAGTACCCCTGTAGCAACGGCAAGCTGTACGCGCGAGCAAGCTTGCAGGAAAGACCAGTTGTGCCCAAACTGAAAGACTTTAGTAAAAAATGCACGCCTGTCATCCACCAGCGTAGCCAGCCTGGACTGCTCGGTATCCACATACGCGCGCAACCCATCACCACCCGCATAAGCCACGCGCCAGACAGGTAGCAAACGGTTGACTGGATGGTAATCCTGCTCAAACGCTGCGACAGCTTTTACTGCAAGGATAGGGGATCCATTCAACCCGGTATAGTAATTGGCCAGCCCCACCGCAACAGCCTGCTCTGCATCTGTACGCTCAGCCCCATTGCTAACGGAAAAATATCTGGGTGCCGCATCAGGCAGTGCAATACGGTAATAAGCCTCGCCATCCAGTTGCACCAGGCTGATATGCTCAAATTGCGTGATCGCCTGTTGCTGCAACAATACAGGCAGCGATACAGCCTGGCTCAAATCCACAGGCAGCAGCGGCGGCACAAACTGCTTGGGAGCGGGCTGCAAACGGCTCATGACGGGGTGCGACGCACCGGATAGCCCCCACAACACCATCCCGATACAGGCAAAAATCCCTATCCACCGATGCCAGAATAACCAGTGATTTTTAATCGAAGACTTAATGGCCATGCATGTCTCCATGCATGTCATGCCCTGTCGATGAAACAGGTTTCCCCTTGCTAAACTTCACCACCCCCTGAAAGCTTTCTATGCGCAGACGTTGTTCAGCGGTCAAGCCTTGCTGTTCGCCTTGCTCGAGTTTGGCGGCCAGTGTGCTGGCATCGGTACTGGACATACCGGCCTCTTGCAGACGTGTTGCAGAGGTAAGCTCTGCGCCACCACAGAGCAAAGTATGCCAGTGCTTGTGCTCAGCGTGGTATTTGAGCAGGGCGCGCCCCCCTTTACCACCCTGTATCCAGTCAGCAATCGCCATGCCGTGATGAATCACGATGACCGGCAACGCAAGCGGCTGATCGGGTTTGTCCCAGGTTTCATGCATTTCGGCAGCCACAGATTGCACCTCTTCTGCTGCAGATAGTTGGGCATGCAATATGGTGGCCGGCCACCACAGCATCAGCAAATACAGATTCCACTTCATCAGATTTTTCACAACACACTCCAGAAAACCGGAGGGATGCTCCCCCCGGTATCAACGGTTAATAGGTCCAGGTGACACCTAGGTAGGCTGTGCGGCCATCACCTGGCAAAAATAGAGCGCCGTCTGCACCATTTTGATTTCTAGCGACTCCTGTTGTAGCTGCGTACTTCTGATCAGCCATGTTGCGCCCCTCAACAAACCATGCCCAATGCTGATTGATTTTCTGCCCCGCCTTTACTCCCCACAAGAAGTAACTGTCTGCATACAAGGTTTCGGCAAAGTCAACGTTATATCGCTGAGGTGACCACTCGATTGTCGGGCCAATATAAAAGTTTTCCAGAAAATCGCTTCCGCGGTAGAGTAGCTCAGAACGCAGCAATGACCGTTGAATACCTGGCAAACGATTGCTGCCAAAAGTTGCGTCATTGTCCAGTTTGAAATCGTTAACCAATAAGCTGGAGCGCCATTGCAAGCTATACGGCAGTCGAGCAGTCATACCAAATTCCAAACCGCGATGGACGGTTTTACCGGCATTAATGGTCTGTGTTGCCACTGGAGAACCCACGGCTGCAACTGCCAGCAGCTCATCCTGCAAACGTGCATGGTAGAGCGCAATATCCCAGTCAATAAATTCGCTGTTACCCCGGGTGCCGACCTCAAACGTGGTGCCTTTCTGCGCCTTCAGGCTGCTGACTACCAAGCTATTCAACTCACCAAAACTGGGTGGCTCAAAGCTCCGGGATGCATTGGCGAAGACCTGTACCTGCGGGTCTAATTGATAAAGCACCCCCAGTTTCGGACTGGTCTGGCTATACCTCTTATCCACACTCTGGTTACCAGTGCCTGTAATGAGTTGATCCTGAGAATCACGCTTGGATTTTGCATATTGCAACCCGGCAATCACGGTCCACTGCTCATCCAGACTCAGGCGATCTTCCAGATAGGCTTCGAAGTTGGTAGCCCTCTGGTCAAAGTCGTTAAGCAAAGCACCCCGGCGCGCATTTACGTTCACAAAGTTCTTGGCATCTGTCCGTCCGCGGGTGGGAGAGAGCCCGGCCACGAACTCGTTTTTCAAGCCGAATAACTGTCCTTGATGACTCCAGCGTGCAGTCAAGCCGACATCATTGGACTCCTGATCAATCAAGCCGGTTGTATCGCCAAAATTGCCAATCGGATGGTACAAACTCTTTCTGGAGTAAAACGCCCCTAACTCCAGCTTGCTTTGATCAAAAAGAATTGTGGTTTTATTGGCCAGCCGGATCACATTGATATCGCGCTGGTTAATCCCCTGTCCTGGAATCACAGTGGCCTGTTTTGGATCGCTCTTTAAATTTGCCTTGGTCAAGCTACTGGAAAGCTGCGAGTCATTATTGGTATAGCCAAAAAAGAAGCGTGTTTCAATCTGGTCATTAATTTTAATCCCTACATTACTGGTCAGACGATCGGCACTTTGCTGTGCATTGTCACGAAAGCCACTGGTGCCATATTGGCTGGCAGAAACAAAATAGTCGACATCGCCCTGCTGCCCACCAGTGCTCACCCCGAGGCGGTAATAGCCGTAGCTGCCACCTTCAGTTCTAATCTCCAGCGGCGATGCATTCAGACCGGTACGGGAAATAAAATTAATGCTACCACCCAGATTGCTCGAACCATATTGCAAGGCATTGGCGCCGCGATAGACTTCAATATAGTCCGTCGCCATCGGGTCTATGGTTGGAAAATCAAAGCCACCATCCGCCAGATTGGTGGGTATCCCATCCTGCATCAGTTTCAGGCCACGGCCATGAAATGTACGCTGTAACCCTGAGCCACGAATTGACAATCGCGTCTCTTCTGCTCCAAAGCGAGACTGGGCCAACACGCCAGTAGCCATTCCCAGCGTGTCCTGCATATTGCTTGTTCTGCCCTCCCGCACGGTTTCCATATCAACAACTGTCGTTCCTCCCGCCGTTTTCGAGAGTGTTTTCTTTGCAACCTCAATATCAGGCTGCGTGAGTGAAGTTTTCTTTTTCTCGGCAGTGACTCGCACCTCATCCAGATGCTCAGTGCCTCCATGCTCTGCCCATGCAAGATAAGGTAACGCAGACAAGACAGCTAATACCAATGTTGATTTCTTCATTTTTCTTCCCCTATTCAATGATTCAATGTTGACGTCCGCATTGTTGCGAACTTTGTCCAGGATTAATAAAACAGTGTTACCGCCAGATTGACCGAACGCCCAATCCCAGGCACTTGCAGCCCTTGGCGAACGGTTGCACCCATCGTCGCGCCTTGTCCAAGGTATGCTCCACCGGTTGGGTCAAAGTAGAGCTTATCCAGTACGTTCTCCAACCCCATATCCAGGCGCGCCTTTTTCCATTCATAACTGGTGTACATATCGAGTAAGACATAACCCGCAGTTTCGTTCTCGTTACGAATCGCCTGTACACGCGACTTATTCTCGACCATGCGCGTTTGCACACGGCTTTTCCAGTTGCCATCGGCATGTAATAAAGCCAGCTTTGCATTGAGTGGCATGATGGCGTAGAGGTCTTCATGGCTTGACGTGTTTTCACCACGTACGTAGTTCATATCCAGCTGCACTCCCAAACTGCCCCAGGCGCTATCAGCCACCAGTGTTTTTTTGGCGTTCAGGTCAAACCCGTACATTCGTGCGTTTTGATTAGAGAGTGTCAGGTTAGAGAAACCATCGGTACGTGCGGCACATGTCACGCCTACGCTCACGCAGGTAGCCGCATCGATATAATCACGGACATAGCGATAAAACGGGGTCACCTTGACTTGCCAGTCCTGACGGTCTGCATCGTGCCAATCAGCGGTCAATTGCAAAGTATGAGATTTCTCAGGATCCAGATTGAGATTGCCAACATAGCCATTGCCATCTCCGAACCAGTTATTCATGTTCATGACCATGCTGTTGGTGCTTGCCCAGGTATAGCGTTCATATAAATTAGGTGATCGCATTTTCAGCGCATACCCAAATTCATAGTCTTGCGTAGCGTCAGGGGTAAATTTTGCCAGCAAAGTACTGTCTACATTGTGGTCGGTCTGGCTTTTATCTTTGGCGTTGAAGATCGCAGCAGCCGCACCATAGCCGGCCATTCCAGCCAGACTGTTGTTGTATCCTTGCACATTGCCTGCATCAGATTTCACCTCGCTCAAACGCACGCCAGCCTGCGTCCACCATTGTGAAGACCATGCAGCATCCCACTCTGCGTAGAGATCATTACGGTCGCGCCTGCCATTGTGGATGTTTTGGAAAGTATTGGGCGCCATCATCATGCCGCTACCCGAAGCTGGCCAGTCATCTTCCAGGCTATATCGCTGCAAATCCAAACCGAGACGCACGGTATCGCGCAGATTCAGCAACCAGTCCACCTGCGTATTAAACCCCGTGGTATTGCCGCGTGTGTCCATCGGCATGCCCGGCGCATTGCCATACCAAAACTGCTTGTCAGCGCCAAAGTTCATGCTGTGTTGTGTATGCTCGTGATACACACGGCTCTGCCATTTCCCCCAGTCAAACTTGGCCTCGTGCTTCAGCTGGTATTGCTCACTGCGGTTACCTGTCATGTCCATGCGCTGATTGGGAAAACCCTGCTTGTCGATGTCTTGTAAACCCAGCTTGAACTCGAACAAATGATTGTCCATATGAAAACCGAGGGCCAAAGCATGGTTGGTTGACCGATAGGCCGAGGATCCGATTTCATCGGCACCCAGCCAGCCTCTGCCCGTTGCAGCCAGACCCGCAGGTTTAAATGCTCCGCCTGCATGTGCATTATTGGCATCAACAGTAGCGCCTGTGTAACGCATGTACATTTGCTGATTAGCCACCGAAGCCGAGGCGTTCACACCAAATGCATCATTGTTACTGCGATAAAAAGTATTCAAACTGGCATGTGTCAGCAACTGGTCGTCCATTGCAAATTCGGGAGTTGCCGAATTGACAATAATGCTGCCAGCGATGCTGTCCCCACCCACACTCACTGGCGCCAACCCTTTGAAGACTTTAACCTCGGCAATATTGGTCGGCGCAATGTAGGAAAGCGCCGGATTCATGTGATTGGCGCAACTCGATATCAAATCCATGCCATCGACCTTGATACGAATGCGGTCATCGGCCAACCCTTGCATCATCGGCAGACTGGATACACCGCCGTTACGGCGCAATTGCAAACCAAGCATATCTCCAATCACATATGCACTGTCTCCCGCTGCTTGTGCAGCATTTTGCTGCGCTACTGCATTGGTTTTTTTGGATGCTTTAACCTCGATATTATTGACTTCAATTGACTCAGCCTGTGCAGCCTGTGCACACAGTGCAGGCAACGTCATGAATACAGTCAGATACATTTTAGATAACATACATACTCCCAGAGCCGCAGCCGTTTCTCGACTGCGGCAGTACTCTAGATTTATTTTTATGAAAAGATTGAATCAGGCTGCAACGCTGTGCCTGACAGCAGCATCAGGTTGCCAGCGGATCAATGCACCAATCTCGCAATTAAAAAAAGCGCAAAGTTTGTCCAGATGCTCGGTGCAAGCGTTGTAGGAAGGTTTTTTGACCATGCGGTGCAGGGTCATGCGGCTGATGCCGGTAGATTCGGCGATTTCTTTGAGGGTGATGTGGCGTTTCCACTCCACCTGTTTGGCAAATATCATTGCCTGAAGGTTAATGACGATCATGTGATGACTCCATTCATGCCTGTGATACAGGCATTACTCGAAACCGCCTAAACTAAAGACGGAACTAGATTGAGCGTGGAGTCAGTGGGGGTGCGCGGGTGGTATGCGCAGAAGGATAAAAACGGGAAACAACAGGCGCCTGATATTCGCTGAGTGCGATATCTGCCTGTGCCTGCTGAAACAGAATGTAAGCCGGACTGTAAGAAGGTATGACCACATCATCAATGGCCATATGGCAGAACGGACAATGATTAAGGTGATGGCTGAGCGACACCGGCTTTTGGGATGGCTTGTAATCAATCAGGGTGGAAAGCTGCTTGCCCTGGGTAGTGATCACCTGAATCACTAACTTGCTTCCCTGCGTGGAACACACCTCCTGCACAAAGCTTTTGCCACTTTGCATGGGGAAAGCCAGGCTCAATGTCGGCACGAGACTGACCAGCAGCATCGCCATCATGGCGAGCCGGGCAATCCAACGCTGTGTCTTAACATTTCGCATTCCGTGATTCTAGCCGGATTACAGTAGAATAAGCAAACTTTGCTTTATCACAAGGAATGATTCATATGGCCACTGCCAGCCTGCTCGCGCTTCTGGACGACATCACGACCATGCTCGACGATGTGTCGGTGATGAGCCAGCTTGCCGCCAAAAAAACGGCCGGCGTACTCGGGGATGATCTGGCGCTTAACGCACAGCAGGTGAGCGGTATTGCGGCCGAGCGCGAGTTGCCGGTGGTGTGGGCAGTGGCCCGCGGCTCACTCATCAACAAACTGATCCTGGTGCCAACTGCATTACTGATCAGTGCGCTGGCGCCCTGGCTGATCACACCGCTACTTATGCTGGGTGGCGCTTTTTTATGTTTTGAAGGCTTTGAAAAAATCTGGCACAAGCTGTTTCATGCAATGGCAGACCACGCGCATGCCGCCGACATTCACCAGGCCATGCAAAATACGCAGCAAGATCTGCTTGTACTGGAACAGGAAAAAATCAAAGGTGCTATTCGCACCGACTTTATTCTCTCGGCAGAAATCATTGTGATTGCGCTGGGTGTTGTGGCCGAAGCAGCACTGACGCAGCGCGTGATGGTACTCTCGGTGATTGCCGTGTTGATGACGGTAGGCGTTTACGGCCTGGTTGCCGCGATTGTGAAAATGGATGATGCCGGATTATGGCTGATGCGCACCTCAGGAACCCAGGCGCTGTCTCAACTCATACGCAAATCAGGGTGGCTGATGGTGCAAACCGTGCCTTACCTGATGCGCCTGCTCACCGTGCTTGGTACTGCGGCCATGTTTCTGGTCGGTGGCGGCATATTCACGCACAGTATTCCGCAACTCCATCACTGGCTCACTGGTTTTGGCCCATGGGATATTGCGCTCAATGGTCTGTTTGGGTTAGTGTTAGGCAGCGTGTGTTTTCTCTTATATTCAAGTACAAAATGGTTAATAAATAAAAAATAGATATTCAAACCATGTGATTGCTAAATTCCTATAAACGGGGGGCTTATGACAGTTGTTCAAAACGTCACGGCAGTAGCAGTATCGGTGTTGTTACTTACTATTTGTGCGTATGAGATTGTTCCCTCGTCTGCAATCATTGTGCTGGACAATATTCACTGGTTAAGCACAAATGCTTTTGGTGCATTGTTGGCATGGCTGGGTTACCGCCATGCAGACAACGCGCAAAAACCTTATAAAAAATGGTTTTTAATCGGCGCCAGCAGCTATCTGATTGGTGGCTTGCTATGGGTCGGGCAGACGGCGACCCACTTTAATGCCTTTCCTGCACCATCTGATCTTTTCTACTTACTACTCGGCCCCGGCCTCATTGTTGGCTTTCTGATTGCGCTCAAAAGTCAGTTATCCAGATCAAAAACCATCGCTTTTATCATTGATGCACTTTCATTCACCACGGCTGTTTTAGGCTATGTGCTGGTGACCTACCTGCCAAAGTCCGGCCATGTCGATGGCTTGCAACTGGCGGTACTGGCGGGCTATCCGGTCAGCATGCTGAGTGCAGGATTAGTTTCTCTGCTGATGATTCCATACTTGCGGCCTGCACTGATGCTGCCATGGGTACAACTGAGCCTGGGCTTGTTACTCTCGGGCCTGTGCTGGATGCAATGGAATTTGAATGCACTGAATCACGTGCCACAAAACAATCCATGGCTGAACTTTTCATTTTCGGCGTTTCATTTGCTGATCGGACTCGGCGTGTATGGCTGGCACCTCGAAAGCTCCAACAATCGCAGTTTCCAAAGGCAATGCATGCGCATGCGCGCAATCATCCCGCTGATTGCCTTTGTGTTCAGCATTGGCACATTGGTGCTGATTACCTCGCAAAATGGCCCCCATCCTTATGCCTACAATATCGCGACTGCGTCGGTCATTTGCATTCTGCTGTTTTCTGCCATGCGGCAAAGTATTCTATTGCGTGAAAGTGAGCGGCTACTGATCGCCGAGCAGCGCCTGGCGGATAAAGAATATGCGTATGAACATCTTGCCCAGCACGATCCGCTGACCAACTTGCCCAATCGTCACGCCATTCAGCTTAAACTCGAACATGCGCTGATACACGCCACCACCGAAAGCCAGACCGTGGCTTTGGTACTCATTGATTTGAGCAGATTCAAGGCGATTAACGACAGCTTTGGACACCATACCGGTGATCTGTTTTTAATCAACGTGGCGAAACGGCTGCAGCAAGTCACCGTCAATCTGGGGGAAATCGGGCGCATGCATAGCGATAAATTCGCCCTGATCGTCACCGCAAGACTGAATGAATCCGAGCTGATTCATCTGGTGCAGTCTTTGATGCGGGCAGTGAACAGCCCGACCATGATCGATGGTCACGAACTGATACTGGAAACCTATATCGGCATCAGCCTGTTCCCCAAAGACGCCAGCCATACAGCCAACCTGACCCGCAACGCACATACCGCCCTGAATGTAGCCAAACAACGCGGTGGCAATCAGTATCAGTTTTACGCCAAAGAACAAACCAAACTGGCACAAAGTATCTACCATCTGGATATCCAGCTGCGTAAGGCCATTCAACGCCATGAATTTTTTCTGGAGTTTCAACCCATTTTTGAACTGCACCCTGATGGTCCGCGCATCAAAACGATCGAGGCACTGATCCGGTGGAAAAAGCCCAAAGGAGAAATTGTTTCGCCCGCCACATTTATCCCATACGCTGAAGAAGTCGGCTTAATTGTGCTCATTGGAGAGTGGGTGATTGAACATGCCTGCCGAACGGTATCCCAACTGTCAAAACAACTAAAAAAAGAAATTGGGCTCTCGATTAACATTTCGCCCAAACAATTCCGCGATCAGGGACTTTCCAATTACATTTCACTGATTTTGCATGCATTTGATCTGGACCCCGCCAGCATTACCCTTGAAATTACCGAAAGTGCCGTCTTTGAGCAGGAAGAACAGGCACTGGAGATTTTGCAACAGATGAAAAAACTGGGCGTGCGCATCGCGCTGGATGACTTTGGGGTTGGCAATTCTTCGCTGTTCAAGCTGAAACATTTACCGATTGATGACCTGAAAATTGACCGCGCATTTTTAACCGATGTGCCTGAAAGTGAAGCAGACAAGCAGATCATTCAAACCATCACCAAAACCGCCCATATTCTGGGCTTGAGCGTGGTGGTAGAAGGTGTGGAAACCCAGGCACAGTTTGACTTTTTACAAACGTTGGGCTGCGACCAGATTCAGGGATTTTTACTGGGACGCCCTTGCGGCATAGACCAGATCAAACAGTTGCTGGAAGAAAGCGCATTGCATGAAACCAGCCAGGTTTAAAAAATGCAAGCTAAGAAATAATTCAAGTTAAAAAATCAAGTTAAAAAATAAGGCGCAGTTGCACCGTGACGGCATCCCCCACCGCGAGGCCGCTTAACTTGCGGACATCCGCTTTGAGGAACAACTGATACAAGCCATTTTTGAACGCTGGAAAAACAGAAGTCTGCCACACGACCTGTTCACGCAGTGGCTGCGCGGAAGCCGTGCCCACAATTTCCGCCTGCACTTTAATGGCCCCCCAGCCGCGACGCTTGACCTGGTGATGTTTGCTTAAGGTCAGGACTTCGTCGGACATTTCAACCGGCAAGCTGACGTAATACCAGCAGCTACTGCTCTGCCAGAGTTTGACCACGTCAGTGAATAGATAATCCAAGCCATCCATGCCGAGGTTACCGCACTAAAACGCGTCATCCGAATAACGCTGCTCTTCAAACGGAAAAGCCTCATTGTGATAGCCGCGCACCTCCCAAAAGCCGGGTCGGTCAGCGGCATGCAACTCAATGGCCTTCAACCATTTGGCGCCTTTCCATGCGTAACGCTTGGGCACCACAATACGCACCGGGCCACCATGCTCAGCCGTCAGTGAATGTCCGTTGACACTGTGCGCAATCATGACGTCATCATCCAGCAAAGCCTCTAGCGGCAAATTGGTGGTATAGCCATCATAGCCATGCATGGTCACATATTTGGCGGCAGCCAGGGGGCCTGCCATCATCAACAACTCACGCGCCTGCACACCTTCCCAGGCCATATCGAGTTGTGACCAGCGCGTCACACAGTGAAAATCCGAAGTGTCGCTGGTTTGTGGCAAGCTGCGAAAATCCATCCAGTTAAGCGTCAGCGGCGTCTCCACCAGACCATAGATATTCAGCATCCAGTTGGCAGTATTGACGTTAGGGCGCCCACCGATATCGAGTACAGGAAAGTTATCCACCAATCGTTGTCCGGGCGGCACGCGTGCGTCAACCCCTTGTACACTGAGTTGATTAATAGCTTTGCTACGCGGCTTACTACCGCGTTTGGCCAAGGCCACTTTTGCAGCAATCAGTTTTTTCCAGTCTGGCAAAACAACTCCCCCAAGTAATAACAGTGTACAAACGGTTTATCAATGGAACATGTTGAAAAGCTTCTTGGCGAGCTTTTAAGAAGGGTCAGGTGTTTTAAAGCTATCCAGTAACAACACACCCACCCCCACACAAATGGCACTGTCTGCCACATTAAACGCGGGCCAGGCCCACTGCTGATAATAAAACAGCAGAAAATCCACCACATACCCCAAGGTCAGACGGTCATATAAATTACCCAGCGCGCCGCCCAAGACCAAGGCAAGCCCCAGGCAAAAAAGGGTGTTGCGGGTATTTTTTAAAATCAGATAGACCATCACCGCAGAAGCGAGTGTAGACACTGACGTAAAAAAGCCATGCTGCCAGCCACCGGCATTGGCCAGAAAGCTGAATGCGGCGCCAGTATTGTGGTAACGCACCAGATCAAAAAACCCGGTCACAGGTAAATGCTCGCCGTAAAGAAAAGCATTCTGAATCAGATGCTTGGTGTAGAGGTCGAGCACGATCACCAACGCACTCAACCCGAACCAGGGCGCCGCCGTTTTTAACTTACGCATAACGACGCACTTCACCCTTGCCAAACAAATTTCTCACGCAACGGCCGCAAATGGTGGGGTGTGCAACATCACTGCCCACATCTGCACGATAGTGCCAGCAACGGTCGCATTTTTTATGTGCGCTTGGCTTCACCAGAATTTTTTGCGCAGCAGCATCTGCCACTTGATATGTCGTCGCGCTCGAAGTAATCATGGCAAATCGCAAATCGTCTTGCAGACTGCTCAGTGCCTCAAACACATCACCTGCAACATGAAATTCGAGTTCAGCCTGCAATGAAGAGCCTACTTTGCCTTCACCACGCAATACTTCGATCTCCTTCGCCGCTTGCGCACGCAGCGCAATAATGGTTTGCCAGTGCTTCACCTGAGACGCACTCAAACCATGGGCTGGCAGCGCATACCAATCCTCTTCAAATACCGTAGCGACCTTATCCAGGCCCAAGGTCTGCCAGATTTCATCGGCAGTAAAACTCAAAATCGGTGCCATCAGACGCATCATGGAATGGGTGATATGGTACAGGGCACTTTGCGCCGCACGGCGGGCAGCTGAATGCTCGCCACTGGTGTAGAGGCGATCCTTGAGGATATCCAGGTAGAAACTGCCCAGGTCTTCAGAACAAAAGCCGACAAACTTCTGCACGGCCAGATGGAATTCGTATTTGTCGTAATCCGCCAGAATCGCTGTTTGCAATGACTGCGTCAGGTGCAGGGCATAACGGTCAATTTCCAGCCACTGGTCTACCGGTAGCAAATCTTTGCTGGCATCAAAATCGGCCAGGTTGGAAAGCAAAAAGCGCAAGGTATTGCGGATACGGCGATAACCATCGGCCACACGCTTGAGGATTTCATCGCTGATGGTCAGTTCGCCGGAATAATCGGTCGAAGCCACCCATAAGCGCAGAATGTCGGCACCATAAGTATCCATCACCTTTTGTGGCGCAACCACATTACCTTTAGATTTACTCATTTTGTGGCCTGCGCCATCCACCACAAAGCCGTGCGTTAACAAGGCTTTGTAAGGCGCATTGCCGTCAATGGCACAGCCGGTCAGCAAACTGGACTGGAACCAGCCACGGTGCTGGTCTGACCCTTCCAGATACAAATCTGCAGGGTGTGCGAGTTCAGGGCGACGTTTCAACACCGCCGCATGGGTCGCGCCGGAGTCAAACCAGACATCCAGCGTATCAGTGACCTTTTTGTATAAGTCAGCGTTGTCGGGCGCATGCTTGGCCAGGAAAGCGGCGCTATCCAAACTAAACCAGGCTTCCACACCCGCTTGTTCGGTAAGCAAAGCCGCTTGCTCTAACAACTCGGCTGTTTTGGGATGCGGCTCACCTGTCTCTTTATGCACAAACAAAGGCATGGGCACGCCCCAGTTACGCTGACGCGAAACGCACCAGTCAGGACGATTTTTAATCATCGCTTCCAGACGCGCACGGCCCCAGCTTGGGAAGAACTGTGTGGCATCGACAGCCGTATTCGCATGCTCGCGCAAGGCCTTGCCATCGTTGCCGACGGAGTTCATACCGATAAACCATTGATGGGTGGCCAGTTGCATCAGCGGTGTTTTATGACGCCAGCAATGTGGAAAGCTATGGTTCAAGCGCGCCGAGGCAAACAGCACGCCGTTTTCCTGCAACTTGGCCAGAATCACCTTGTTGGCATCCTGACGGCTCAAGCCCCGAATGTCAGCCAGTTCGACCAGATCGCTCGTGAAGAACTTGCCATCACCGCCGATGAGCACGCGTGGCTTCTCGTTCGGAAAATTGGCACGCATCACCAGCCAGTCATCATTACCGTGCGCGGCGGCGGTGTGTACCAGACCTGTACCGGCATCGGTGGTGACATGGTCGCCGCAGATAATGGGGACTTGGCGGCTATCAAAAGGATGTTGCAGCAACAAACCGCGCAAGGCTTGGCCTTTGCTTGTTGCCAGCAAAGAAGTCGTTTCTTCACCGTAACGGGCCAAGGTTTTTTCTGCCAGGTCACGCACCAAAATCAGCAAACCTTTGCTGGTCTGGATTAAATCGTAATCCAGTTCCGCATTGACACTCACCGCCTGGTTGGCAGGCAAGGTCCAGGGGGTCGTGGTCCAAATCACAGCAAAGGCATCGCCGGTCACGGTCACACCAAAGGCCTGACTCAAGGCGGCGTTATCCACCACCTTGAAACCCACATCAATCGCCGGTGAATTAACATCCTCGTATTCCACCTCAGCCTCAGCCAGCGCCGAGCCGCAATCCACGCACCAATGCACAGGTTTTGAGCCTTGGTATAAATAGCCATTTTTATAAATATCGCCCAAAGCACGCATGATGTCGGCTTCGGTTTTGTAGTCCATGGTCAGGTAAGGATGATCCCAGTCACCCAATACGCCCAGACGGATAAAATCTTTCTTTTGTTTTTCCACTTGCTCCGCAGCATAGGCGCGGCACAGCTCGCGGAATTTGGCAGGGTCTATATTCTTACCATGATTTTTTTCCACCACCAGTTCAATCGGCAAGCCATGACAATCCCAGCCCGGCACATAAGGCGCGTCAAAACCGTCCATGGTTTTGGCTTTGATGATGATGTCTTTGAGGATTTTGTTAACAGCGTGACCAATATGGATGTCACCGTTGGCATACGGCGGGCCATCATGCAGAATGAATTTTTTAGCGCCCTTGCGTTTGGCACGAATACGTTCATAGACCTTGCGCTCTTGCCAGCTTTTTAACCATGCCGGTTCACGCTTGGCCAAATCTCCACGCATCGGAAAACTGGTTTCCGGTAAATTCAGTGCGTATTTAGAATCTTTGTCTTGGTCAGTCATTGTTATATCCAAAAAAATCAGCCACAGATGGCACCGTGCAGTACAGCCGGTGATTATCGGTGGCTAAAATAGTGTTTCGCCTGTTCAACATCCAGCGCAATTTGCGCCTTGAGTGCATCCAGCCCGGCAAACTTTTGTTCGTCACGCAGTTTGTGCAGAAACTGCACATGCACATGCTGATCATACAAATCGCCAGCGAAATCAAACACATGCACTTCGAGCTTGAGCTTGGGGATGCCTTCCAGCGTAGGACGGATGCCCAAATTGGCAACTGCCGGTAAATTGTTCAATTTTACCGCATAAACCCCGGTCAGTGCAGGACGTTCGTGACGCATATGTACATTGGCGGTAGGAAAGCCCAACTGACGCCCCAACTTGGCACCATGCACCACTTTGCCACTGATGCTGTAAGGTCGGCCAAGCAGGGCTTGTGCCTTGAGCAAGTCGCCAGCGGCCAGTGCATCGCGCACCAGCGTGCTCGACACACGCTCGCCCTGCCATTGCACTTCAGGCAAGGGGATGACATTAAAGCCGTTTTCTATCAAGGTTTGCACACTGCCCGCACGCTTGGCACCAAAGCAAAAGTCTTCGCCCACCATCACCACCTGCGTATGCAGTTGCCCCCGTAACATCTGCATGAAGGTTGCCGGGCTTTGCGCGGCAAACGCATGATTAAAACGCTGCACATACACATGCTGGATACCGCACTCGGCAAAATACTCCAGCTTTTCGCGCATGGAAGCCAGCCGTGCCGGGGCATTATGCGGCATGAAAAACTCGCGCGGATGCGGTTCGAAGGTCATCACTGCCGGCAATATTTTATAGGTTTGGGTATAGGCAAGCAGCTGGCGCAACAAGGCCTGATGGCCAAGGTGCATGCCATCAAAATTGCCGATGGCAATGGCTTGTGCCTGTGTACAGGGCGGTAGGTGACGGAATACCTGCATGACTGTCTATCCTTTTTAGTTGGCAACCCGCTTTACGAAGTCACGCGGACGGAACCCTAACATCCCCAGCATGGCAAAATAAACGGCCATGCCCAACACCACCACACCGGCCAAATGCAGCATGCGCGTGAGTGCAGGCATGGCGAGCCAGTCGCCAGACCACGTCGCAGCAGCATGTAATGCGAGTGCCATAACCGTTACCGCAATCAGCAGCTTGGCTAAAAACAACAGCCATCCGGCTTGCGGTTGATAGGCATCGGTTCTGCGCAAAGTGATCCAGAGCAACGTGGCATTCAGACAGGCGCCCAGGCCGACGGCCAGCGCCAGCCCGGCATGCCGCAAAGGCGTGAAATATAAAAACAAGACATTGATTATCTGAGTCATCACCAGGGTAAAAATGGCAATTTTGACAGGTGTTTTCACGTTCTGTCTGGCATAAAAACCGGGCGCCAGCACTTTAACCATAATCAGACCGAGCAAACTCAGGCTGTAAGCGATCAATGCACTTTCGGTTTGCGCCACATCCACCGGGGTAAATTTTCCGTAATAAAAGAGGCTGGCTACCAAAGGTTTGGAAAGCACAGCCATGGCCACCGCCGCCGGAATCGACAACATAAAGGTGAGGCGCAAGCCCCAGTCGAGCAGCAACGAGAACTCGGCGCCGGATTTATCGACATGTGCTTTGGATAAACTGGGCAACAAAATGGTGCCCAGTGCCACCCCCAGCACGCCAGTAGGAAACTCCATCAGGCGGTCAGCGTAATACAGCCATGACACACTGCCAGTCGGCATAAACGAAGCGAAGATGTTATTGAGCACGATGGAGATCTGCGCTACCGAGACACCAAAAATGGCTGGACCCATCAGCCTTAAAATACGGCGCACGCCTTCATCCTGTAAATTGAGTGCATAGCGCGGCAACATGCCGATTTGTTGCAGATAAGGCAATTGATACAGTAATTGAATAATGCCACTGACGAACACTGCCCAGGCCAGCACATACACCGAATTGTGGAAATGCGGCGCCACAAACAAGGCCGCGCCGATAAAACACAAGTTCAGCCACACAGGTGTAAACGCAGGCACCTGAAACTTGCTAAAAGCATTCAGCACGCCACCCGCCATCGACACCAGCGAGATAAACAGAATATAAGGAAAGGTGATGCGCAATAAATCTGTTGTCAGTTGAAACTTGGCAGGGTCTCCCACAAATCCAGGCGAGGTGAGCTTTACAATCAGTGGCGCAGCCAACATGCCAAGGATGGTGATTGCCACGAGAAACAGGCCGAGCAAACTCGACACATGGTCAATCAGCGCACGGGTGGCTTCTGGCGTACGTTGTTTGCGATATTCGGACAGGATGGGCACGAAGGCTTGGCTGAATGCGCCCTCGCCAGAAATGCGGCGCAACAGGTTGGGAATTTTAAATGCAACGAAAAATGCATCTGTCGCCATGCCTGCGCCGAAAATACGCGCGATCAGCGTATCTCTTACAAAACCCAGCAAACGGGAGATAAAAGTCATGCCACCCACGGTGGCGAGTGCTTTGAGCAAGTTCATAAATAGTGGAAAATACGCGCCTTGATTGTTTTTTGGCAGCAGGCCATCCAGCGTGACCAGTCAGCGTGTTTAAAAGTTGGGCGATTTTACCATGCAGGCAGATTCAATCGATGAAATTGCGTTTTTAATCTTGCAAAAACAACGCAATAACAGTATTATGCACGGTTTCGTATTACACCCCTTTGAAAGTAACAGGATAAACTAACATGGCAAATACCGCACAAGCTCGCAAACGCGCGCGTCAATCCGTGAAAGTGAATGCGCACAATGCTGCGTTGCGCTCTACTTTGCGTACTGCAATCAAAAAAGTCATCAAAGCCATTCAAACTGGTGATAAAGCGGCTGCTGTCGCTTCATACCAGGAAAATGTCAGCGTGATTGACCGTATCGCTGATAAAAAAATCATTCACAAAAATAAAGCCGCTCGTCACAAGAGCCGTTTGACTGCTGCCATCAAGGCATTGTCAGGTGATGCACCAGCTGCTTTGGTTTCTGTAAAAAAAGCTGCTGCGCCTAAAGCAAAAGCTGCTAAAGCAGAAGCTGCACCAGCTAAAAAAGCTGCCAAGCCTCGCGCCAAAAAAGCTGCTGAGTAATTTCAGTAGGGGTGCATACAAAAAAGCCGGACGGATGTCCGGCTTTTTTATTGCAATCTATTGGCTGACGCTTATTGACTGATTTAAAAGCAATCAGCGATACTGAGCATTGCCAGTCACGCTGCGTCATCAGCTATTTGCGCGCTTACCCCTCCGAAAGGAAATATTGTGAGCTTTATCGACAACAATCTGCTTGCCAGTGAAAGAGTCATCTACCGCGCCAGATTACACTGGATCATTTTCATCAACGCGGCCATGTATTTACTATTGAGTGTATCCCTCTGTGTTTTTATCTTATTGCAGTCCGAAGAATCCAGTCAGGCGCTCTGGTATATCAGCCTCTTCAGCCTGGCATTAGCACTGGGATCAGCCATCAGCAGCCTGATCAGGTATAAAACATCCGAGTTTGCCATCACCAACAAACGCGTATTGATAAAAGTGGGCTTTATAAGACGCCACTCGCTGGAAGTTCTGCTGCACAAAGTAGAAGGCATCGGCGTGAATCAAAGCATTCTTGGCAGGATATTCAGATTCGGCACCATCATCGTTTCAGGGACTGGCGGCACCAAGGAAACATTCGATCTCATCGCATCCCCGCTGGAATTTAGAAAACAGGTACAGGCGCAACTGTCGTAACCGACTCTAAGCTTTTCCAAGTTTTCCCGTATTAAAAAAGCCCGGATCATGCCGGGCTTTTTTATACTCAAACACTACTCACCAATATGCAGTTCGCTACGCGCAACCCTGGCACTATTAAGCACCGCCTGCGCATCCTCGCCAATCACCGTAAAATGGCCCATTTTGCGGCCTTTGCGCGGCTCCTGTTTGCCATACAAATGCATTTTCAAGTCAGCATGCGCAAACGCTTTATCCCATGCTGGCTCGATTTGCTGACCACTGTATAACCAACTGTCGCCCAGAATATTCACCATCACCGCTTTGCTATGCAAACGTGGGCTGCCCAGCGCCTGCCCGGTAATCACACGCACCTGCTGTTCAAACTGATTGGTCACGCAGGCATCCAGCGTGTAATGGCCTGAATTGTGCGGGCGAGGGGCGATTTCGTTGACCAGTAACTGGTTGCCGACCACAAAAAATTCCACGCCGAGCACACCCACATAATTCAGCCGGGTCGCCAGTTTTTTTGCCAGCTCCTGAGCATTGGCCTTGATCACTTCAGTACAACGCGCAGGGGCGATACTGATATCGAGAATACCGTTTAAATGGCTGTTTTCAGCAGTGGGGAAAGCGGCAATATTGCCGTGTACATCACGCGCCAGGACGACAGAGACTTCCAGATCGAGCGGCAGCATTTTTTCAAGCACACACAATTCCTGTTTGAAGGCGTGAAAAGCCGCTTTCGCTTCTTCCTGATTGGCAACACGGGCCTGCCCTTTACCATCATAGCCAAAACGCGCCACTTTCAGTACGGCCGGATACATCTCGCCATCTGCAGGCAGGTCACTTTCAGCCAGCACCGGCACAAACGGGCCGACAGGCAACCCGGCTTCTTTAAAGAACGTTTTTTCTTTGATGCGGTGTTGTGCAATCGCCACCGCATCGGCACTGGGATGCACAACCGTGCTTTGTGCGAGTGAAGCCAATGTTTCGGCAGGCACATTTTCAAATTCGGTTGAAATCGCCTGACAGGTTTCCCCCATCGTCTTGAGTGCCGCGGCATCGTCGTAGGCTGCGCACAAATGCACATCGGCAATCATGCCGGCCGGACTGTTTTTATCCGGATCCAGCACGGTGACCTTATAGCCCATTTCGTGGGCTGCAATCACAAAAAAGCGGCCTAACTGGCCGCCACCCAGCATCCCGAGCATGGCGGGGGGTTGAATCACGCGTGATTTCATGGCTTCTCGCTTAACTCCATTGCATGTACTTTTTCAGCCTGCTTTTGACGGAAAGCAGTCAGCTTCTCAGCCAGGCCTGCATCCTGATTGGCCAGCATGGCCACCGCAAACAAGCCTGCGTTTGCCGCACCGGCATCCCCGATCGCAAAAGTAGCCACCGGAATGCCTTTAGGCATTTGTACGATAGACAACAAGGAATCCTGCCCTTGCAGATGCTTGGAAGGCACCGGCACGCCCAATACGGGCAATGTTGTTTTGGCAGCGACCATACCGGGCAAATGTGCAGCACCTCCGGCACCGGCAATAATGACCTGGAACCCCTGGCTGGCTGCAGACTCGGCAAACTGAAACATCAAATCTGGCGTGCGATGCGCAGAGACGACACGCGCGTCATACGCCACGCCAAAGTCTGCCAGCATTTGTGCCGCGTTTTTCATGACCGGCCAATCACTGTCCGACCCCATAATAATGGCTACCAAAGGTTTACTCATCATATTGCCTTGCACTCTCCATGTTGCCTTGCGCTTACTTAGTCTGGTTGGCACTTAAACCAATACCAGATTATCCCGGTGTATCAATTCTTTTTCTTCGATATATCCCAGCACAGCTTCAATTTCGCCACTGGGTTTGCGCTTGATCCGACGGACCTCGTTCGCATTATAATTGACAATGCCACGCGCCCACTCTTTGCCTTGTGCATCGACACAGGCCACCACATCACCGCGCTCAAACTGGCCCAGCACATCCACCACGCCGATAGGTAGCAAACTCTTGCCATCCTTGAGCAACACATTCACCGCGCCTTCATCCAGCACCAGCTTGCCACCCACGCGCAAATGATCTGCCAGCCATTGTTTTTTGGCCAGTGTTTTCATTTTGACGGCTTTTAAATGGGTGCCGATGGCTTCTCCCTGGCTCAGGCGCATCAGCACTTCAGGCTCGCGGCCAGAGGCAATCACCGTATGTGCACCGCTATTGGCTGCGCGTTTGGCAGCCAGAATTTTGGTCAGCATGCCGCCAGTACCCACTGCAGTGCCGGCACCGCCAGCCATACTCTCCAACACAGGATTGCCCGCCGTTTCAAAGTTGATAAACTGCGCATTGGGATCTTTACGCGGGTCGGCAGAATACAACCCTTGCTGGTCAGTCAGAATAATCAGCGCATCCGCTTCAATCAGATTCGCCACCAGTGCACCCAGGGTATCGTTATCGCCAAAACGGATTTCTTCTGTCACCACCGTATCATTTTCATTGATGATGGGAATCACATTTAAATCGAGCAATGTCCGCAGTGTTGAACGTGCGTTCAAATAACGTTTGCGGTCTGCCAGATCCTCGTGTGTCAGCAATAATTGTGCAGTGTGCAGGCCATGTTGGGCAAAACATTGCTCATACATTTGCACCAGGCCCATTTGCCCGACTGCAGCAGCGGCTTGTAACGCGTTGATTTCGACCGGACGTTTTTTCCAGCCCAAGCGCTGCATGCCTTCCGCCACGGCACCACTGGACACCAGCACAACTTGTTTACCCTGCTTGACCAATGCGCTGATTTGTTGCGCCCAGGCGGCAATAGCCGTTTTATCAAGGCCCTGGCCATTATTGGTGACCAGACTGGAGCCCACTTTAACAATCAGGGTTTTACTGTCTTGAATTAACGAAACGGTCATACCAGTGATGTATTCTGATTATTCTATGACTGGCTGCGGCTGCGCAGCCTCAGCTTCTCGCTGCGCGCGCGCCTGATCAATGTGGTCCATGATGGCATAGGTCAGCTCTTTGCAGCCCATGCCACTGATGGCTGAAATGGCAAATACCGGGCCTGTCCAGCCATAGCCCTTGACGAATTCAGCCACTTTTTGCGCGCTGTCTTCGAGCATATCGATTTTATTCAGGATGAGCCAGCGAGGTTTGTCGTACAGCTCCTGGTCATATTTTTTTAGCTCATTGACGATGGCTTTAGCTTCCAACACCGGATCGACGCTGTCATCAAACGGTGCAATATCCACCAGATGCAGCAACAGAGAGGTTCGCTGCAAGTGGCGCAGGAACTGGTGCCCAAGGCCTGCACCTTCAGCAGCCCCCTCAATCAGACCAGGCACATCGGCAATCACAAAGCTGCGATTGCTATCGACACGCACCACGCCCAGATTGGGATGCAAGGTGGTAAACGGATAATCCGCGACCTTGGGTTTGGCGGCAGATACCGAACGGATAAAGGTAGATTTGCCGGCATTTGGCATGCCTAGCAAGCCAACATCTGCCAGCACCTTGAGCTCCAGATACAATTCAAACGCCTCGCCTGGCTCGCCTTTGGTACATTGACGTGGGGCACGGTTCGTACTGGTTTTAAAGTGGATGTTACCCAACCCGCCGGTACCGCCTTTGGCGATCATGACTTTGTAGCCATCGGTGTTCAAATCCACCATCATCTGGCCAGTGGCTTTGTCACTGATGGTGGTGCCAACAGGCACACGCAACACCATATCGTCACCGCCCTTGCCATAGCAATCAGCGCCACTGCCATTTTCACCGCGCTCGGCCTTGAAAGTACGGGTATATCGGTAATCCACCAGCGTGTTGATATTACGGTCTGCAATCACAAACACAGAACCACCACGACCGCCATCCCCGCCGTTTGGACCGCCCATAGGCTCGTACTTCTCGCGGCGGAAGGTGGCAGCGCCATTGCCGCCGTCACCGGCGTAGACTTTAATGGTTGCTTCGTCAATAAACTTCATATGTGGTGTGTTCCGTTCATTCGCTTCGCGGCTGATGCGGGCTTAACAAGCCACTCCAACCAGCACACAAAACTATAAATGAAAAAGCCCCGTCAAGCGACAGGGCTTTTTTCATAAAAGTGCGATTAAACCGCTTCGATGCTCACGGTATGACGCTTTAATGCGCCTTTAACAGCAAATTTTACTTTGCCTTCTACCAATGCGAACAATGTGTGGTCTTTGCCCATGCCTACGTTTTCACCAGGGTGCATTTTAGTACCGCGTTGGCGCACAATAATGCTGCCTGCGTTTACCACTGTTTCACCGAAAGCTTTTACGCCTAAACGTTTAGCCTGTGAGTCGCGGCCGTTACGTGAACTACCGCCTGCTTTTTTGTGTGCCATGATTGATTCCTTATTTTTGCAATCTGCGTATTATGCAGTGCCTGCTTATTTAGCAGAAATAGTATCGATTTGAATTTCTGTAAAGCTCTGGCGATGACCTTGTGTCTTGCGATAGTGCTTACGACGACGCATTTTAAAAATCATCACCTTGTCGCCACGGCCGTGTGAAACCACAGTGGCGTTAACTTTTGCACCAGCTACCAAAGGTGCACCAATGGTGGTAGTTTCGCCATCAGCAATCAACAACACTTTGTCAATCACCACGGTTGAACCTACGTCGCCAGTTAATTTCTCAACTTTCAATTTGTCACCAGCGGCTACTTTGTACTGTTTGCCACCTGTTTTAATCACTGCGTACATAATAATGCCTTAAACATCGCCTTTTAAAGAACCGGCAATTATACGCAATTTATCAAAGAATGCAAATACATTTGCGTATGCTGCCGACCATCAAGCATTTTGATTTGTCATGCACCTTTTTTCATCCACTTTTCCACACCGGCCTAAGCTCGCCATGGTCTGATGGTTCCATTTGTGTAGAACGCATAAACACTCAGCATGGATTCTAACAGGGTTCGGGCAAGTGCGCTCAATTCCCCCTGTGGGGCCTGATAAAAAGCCACACGGTAAACAGGCGGCATTTCCACATTATTAAGAGAACTCAGCGGCTGAAAGGTAATGCGCGCCACTTCCACTGCAGCCTCTGTCAGCACAACACTGAACATATCCGCCACCCGCAACTTTAAGCAACGGTCATCAGAGAGCCAACACTGATAATCGCGCTTATTTAATTGCCTCATGTAAGAAACCCTGACTTCATCCATTTGTTGCACCATCATCAAGCCCGCACCCCGTGGAAAATGACAGCTTAAGAAAAATCGCAGTTGTCGAACAGTTGCAGTTTGGATTAAATTAACCATATCAGAGAGGCCCATTTCACCGCGCAGGAAAGAATAACCGTGAAAAAGTACGAAATCATTGCAGAAGAGATTGCCAGCGCCATTCAACAAGGCCTGTTGCGTCGGGGTGAAAAGCTGCCTTCTATCCGCCAGATCCAAGCCAGCAAAGGGGTCAATGCTTCCACGGTTTTTCAAGCCTATTATCTGCTGGAAGCCAGAGGACTGATTGCGGCCAAACCACGGTCAGGTTATTACGTGACCGGGTCAAGCGCAGTGCGCCCCCTGCAACCGGCAGACATTCAGTATGATTCCGCGCCCACACACGTCGATGTCAGTCAGTTAGTGTTTACTTTACTCGCGCATATCAAGGACCCCGCGCATATTCCTTTCGGCTCCGCCTTTCCCAGCCCACACCTGTTTCCGTTGCCAAAACTGGCTGAACAGATGGCAACCGAAGTCAGGCGGATCGACCCATGGGATACCGTCAATGACATTGGTCAGGGCGATGCCGAATTACGGCGCCAAATTGCGTTACGTTATCAGCTGGATGGCGCATCCACCTCTGCCGATGAAATTGTGGTGTGCAATGGCGCACTGGAGGCGCTTAATCTCTGCCTGGCCGCTGTCACGCAACCAGGGGACACGGTGATTATTGAGTCACCCAGCTTTTACGCAGCGCTACAATCTATCGAGAGACAGGGGCTGCGCGCGGTGGAAGTTCCCAGCCATCCCGCTGAAGGCATCGACCTGCAAGCGCTGGAGCATGCGATTATTCAACACCGGCCCAAAGCCTGCTGGTTGATGACCAACTTTCAGAACCCAACCGGCAGCCTGATGCCCGATGCCAAAAAACAGGCACTGGTGGCGCTTATGCATCGTTACCAACTGCCATTGATTGAGGATGATGTCTATCGGGAACTGTATTTTGGCAAGCAGCGGCCACTGCCAGCCAAGACTTATGATCAGGATGGCTGGGTCATGCATTGCAGCTCTTTTTCCAAGTGTCTGGCACCTGGTTACCGGGTCGGCTGGGTGTCTGCCGGAAGGTTTACCGAGGCCGTGACCAAACTTAAAATATCCACCTCGCTCGCCACTTCCTTGCCGGCACAACGTGCACTTGCAGGCTACCTGGCCAAAGGCGGGTATGACAAGCATTTACGCCAGCTCCGGCACCAGTTGATGTTGCAGCAACTGCAATATAGCCAGGCCATCAGTGCGCATTTTCCAAGCGATATCCGCATGACTCCGCCGCAAGGCGGCTATTTTCTCTGGTTACAATTACCCGAAACAGTAGACAGCCTGGCACTGTTTCAGTCGGCTATCCGTCACAATATCAGTCTGGCACCGGGCCATATGTTTTCGTCAAAACAGCAGTTTGCAAACTATATTCGCCTGAATGTCGGACATGCATGGAACACCGCCAGTGAAGAGGCATTACAGACATTGGGCAGACTCATCACGCAGCATCCATCCTAAAACTGATATGGTTTTTTATTTAATAACTGAATCTGTTTTTTAGCTGCAGCCCGCCTTACACTGACCATCGTCCCATTCTTATGACGAGCGTGTTTGTATGGCCTCCCCCCGTAACCATCCTGTGATCCCGATTGTTGCTGCCCCTGTCACCGAGCAGACCATTTCGCTTTACCAGAAAACCCAGAAAATTTATCCACGCACCATCAGCGGCTATTACAAAAACTGGCGCTGGGCCATGATCTGGCTGACCCAACTGGTGTTTTATGGCCTGCCATGGCTGCAACATGGCGACCGGCAGGCGTTTTTACTGGATATTGGCGCACACCGCTTTTACCTGTTTGGTCTCGTTCTCTATCCGCAAGACCTGTTCTATCTGGCGCTGCTGCTCATTATCTGCGCGTTGGCACTGTTTTTATTTACCGCGGTGGCTGGGCGCTTATGGTGTGGATTTTCGTGCCCGCAATCGGTGTATACCGAAATTTTTTTATGGATGGAGCGCAAGATAGAAGGCGACCGGCTGGCCAGACTCAAGCTGGACCAAGCGGTGTTCAGTGTTAGAAAAGCCAGAATCAAACTGAGCAAACATGGCGCATGGCTGGTATTTTCGCTGATTACCGGATTTACGTTTGTGGGCTACTTTACGCCGGTACGCGAACTGTTCGCGGGTATGCAACAGATGCAACTGGGCGGATGGGAATGGTTCTGGCTGGGCTTTTATGGCCTGGCCACGTATGGCAATGCCGGGTTTTTGCGTGAGCAAGTCTGCAAGCATATGTGCCCCTACGCACGCTTTCAAAGTGCCATGTTCGACAATAACACGCTGATTGTCGCGTATGACAGTGCCAGAGGGGAGCCGCGTGGGAGCCGCAGCAAAGACAGCGACCCGCAGAAACAAGGGCTGGGGGCATGTGTGGACTGCAATATCTGCGTACAAGTCTGCCCAACCGGCATCGACATTCGCAATGGTCTGCAATATGAATGCATCAGTTGCGGCCTGTGTATTGATGCCTGTGACCAGGTCATGGATAAAATGCAGTATCCGCGCGGGCTGATCAAGTTTGCAACAGCCGATGGCAAGGCCATGCAAGCCACCTGGCGGCATTTGCTGCGGCCACGTGTACTGATTTATACCTCGCTGCTGCTGGTGATTTCGGCGGTGTTTGCCTACAGCCTTGCCAGCAAACCCGGCTTTATGGTCGACATCATGCGTGACCGCAACATCATGTACCGTGAAACAAATGAAGGTGTAGAAAATCTGTATCAGCTGCATCTGTCCAATGCCACCGAAACCACCCAGCATTATCAGATTCAAGCCAGTGGACTGACAGGACTGAGCGTGCAATCCGAGCAGAACATTACCATCACGGCGGCGGGCGAAGCCCTGGTCCCGCTCAGTATTCGCCTGACACATCCGGAAAAAACAGGGAGTCAGCAGATTCGTCTGGAAGTCACCGCACAACCTTCAGGTGAAACCGTGGTTAGCAAGACCACCTTTTATACACCATGATATTCAAGCGCCCCTTACCCGCGTGTTTCGCTCCGGCATGCGTGCTGTATAACGGATCATTTGAATTTGACTGTATGAGAGCAACACCCTCAGACAGCCAGATTCAGCACGCGGGTCTTTTTTTGCGCCAGCATTTTAAGCAGTAATTTATAGGTATCGAGATCAAACTTGAGCAATGCCGGTTGTTGCCGCAAATCCTGCAAGCGCTCGTCATCCTCGGCCACCCCCAGGTAAGTCCAATGTTCGAATACATGAATCTGCTTCAAATCATGGTCAAGACTGTACTCTTCGATACCAATTTTCCCGGCAAAAGGCCAGATTTTGAGTTTGTGTGCGATCAATGCCTGCTGCACGCGCAAGGCATGTATTTCTGCGGATTCCTGACCACAACAGAGGCCTTTGCAGCGCTTGAGCTGATAGGCAAAACAAGGCCCGGTGCGGTCATTTTCCAGCCCCAGCACTTTCAGGCACAACTGGTGTTGCTCAGCTATTTTGCGCAGCGCCTCGGTGGCCTGCCGTTTGCTTTTGAAGGTACCAAACAGGCAATCCATGTCAGCAGGGTGAATGTCATCCTCTCCCACCAGGGTCAACAAAGGCTGCGCCTGCGTGTCCAATCGCCAGCTGCACAACTGCCGCTCTCGTCGCAACTGGCGGTTATATATCGGTTGGCGCTCTTTTACCAGGCGCGATTCCAGCAACAGTGCGCTGAACTCACCGGCCGTCGGGATCCACTCAAACCGCTTCATCTCCTGCGTCATGCGCATTTCTTTAGTCGAGGCGTGGTCGGCACTAAAATGCGAGAGCACACGGGCACGCAGATTAATACTTTTGCCAATATACAATGGCAAATCATTTTCGCCATAAAACAAATAAACCCCTGGCGCCTCTGGCAATTCGCCCACCAGATGCGCATCGATATGTGGGGGCAACGTTGGGGCCGACATCAGCTTTTCGGCAGCGGCCATGACAACGTCTTCGCCAAGATCTCGCCTCGCATCTGCCAGCATGATTAAAATGGCTTCAACATCGCCCATCGCACGATGTCGGGCAAGCCCGCTGATCTGGTGACGCTCAATAATGGCATCAATGCCATGGCTGAAAAACTGGGGATACAGTAACCGTGACAGCTTGACTGTACACAACACTTTTTGCCGGAGCGTAATCCCTAAACGCCTGAACTCACTTTTCAGGAAACCATGATCAAAGCGCACGTTGTGCGCGGCCAGCACGCTGCCTTCGAGAAAAGCCAGCAAGGTATCCGCCACCTGGGCAAACCTCGGTGCATCGGCCACCATGGCATCATTAATACCGGTCAGGGATTGAATAAACGGAGGAATAGGCTGATCAGGGTTTACCAATGTCTGCCAGCGCGCAGTTTCGACACCGTGGTCGAAGCGCACCAGCGCAATCTCGGTGATGCGGTCACGCAGGGGCGTCGCACCAGTGGTTTCCAGATCAAGAAAAGTAACAGACGGCAGCATCTACAACAGCGTGTTCAGGCAATGCAACCCACCATTAACCAAGCTGCGTCAGCTTGTGTGCCAGCACTGCTTCGCCATAGATATTTCGGTGCTTTAAGCATTCGGGCGCGTTTTTATCAGGACAATGCTCGCGTAACTTGCAATGGCAGCTTTCAGCCACTAGTTTTTCCAGAATTTCCAGGGTAGAAGGAGGGGAAGATGTACTCATATTTTTCCAGTAACGCCATACACATCAATCACAGGCAACATCCTGTGCTCAGCTTAAGCAAATGCTTGGTTTATTCAGTTTAACTTGGTTTAGTAAGTTTAAAAAGTGTAGCTGATTGCAGGCATGAATGACATCAATTTATTTTTTCAACGCTCGCATTTACTACAGTGGATTGACCAGTCATATGCAGTTTTAATTTCCTGATAAACGGGATTTTTTCATGGCCGGTTTCGGGAAAAAATAAAAATAACTCACGCGAAAAACATTTTCTCAATAATTATTAATAACTTATAGGCATTTAGTGCGCCCTCCAAGTATGCGCTCTTATGGACATCCTGTCAGTCTTGTAAAAGATACAAATTGTTACCACTAATCACAAATCGACTATGGACAGCACTGGTAAATGGTGCTGTAATCCATCTTTGTCAATTACTTTTACATACAAGTATCACATGCCTAATTTATATCTGGAAAATCAGCTGTGCTTTTCTCTCTACTCCGCAACCCATGCTCTGTTGCGCTCTTACAAACCAGATCTGGACAAGCACAATCTGACCTATCCGCAATATCTCGTGCTGGTTGCCTTATGGCAGTACAACCAGCTTTCCATCAAGGAAATTGCAGAGAAGTTGCTGCTGGAACCGGCCACTATTACGCCGGTAGTCAAGCGCCTTGAAGTCAAAAAACTGACAAAACGTACCCGTCAGAAGGATGATGAGCGTGTCGTGATTGTCAGCCTGACAGAAGAAGGCCAGGCGTTGCGCAGCAAATTGTCTGACATTCAAAAGCGGGTTGCTTGCGACACCGGCCTGAATGAAACTGCATTCAACACACTCAATAAAACGCTCAGTGACTTGACCAAAAATGTCTCATCAAAAATCCCGGGCTAATTAACAAAAATGCCCGCAATCTCGATTGCGGGCATTTTCAGAATGCATTGATGCGCCTGTCTGGCGCATGATACAACAGGTAATATTAACTGCTTTTCAACTGCCGCATAAATGTTTCAAATCGTCCACGCGTGGCATCCAGTGCCTGAAGATTGTTGACGGATTCATGCAAAGTATTGCTTAACAACGCTAACGCATCTTCATCCAGTCGCAAACTCATCACACCAATTTCCAGCTCTACAGTGCGATGCGTTTCACAAAAATGGACACGAAAGCCAGATCGTCCAGACAGTAAAATTCTTTTGCATCCCCCACCATCACTCATACAAGCTCCTTGCAAAGACCGCATACCAAAAATTGACAACCCTCAGTCAACCCTGTGCCTGTTCGTGCTCATTCACCAGTAAGGTCCATTGCACACACATGCGCCGCGACACACTACAGATCAACTCAGACTCAGCATATTCCGGTAGCGTCAGCGTTTCAGACAGGCGTAAGGCCATTTTTGCCAAATCTACGGTAGGTTTCTTTATGTAGAGTGTTGCCACATACAGTAACGACGCCATCACCGACTCGGCATCCGGCAAGGCCGGATCCACAATCATCGCTTTCATACTCACATCCATTTTCATCATTCACCTCTCAAACTACCCACTCAATGTCGGTTTGCATCACAATTTTTGCAGCGGCTTTGCGCAACATCTCGTTCATCACAATAAAGCTGCTCGCCTCAAACTTTAAGGTCGTACCACCTACCTCCACTTCCACCATATCGGAAGATTTGTGATACAGCACCTTGCATACCGTCTGACCAGCCAATAGGGTTTGCCCAACCACTTTTTGATGCTTCATCAGTGCTCTCCTATGTTGTTGAGATTAAATAAATGATAATCATTCTCATTAAAATGGTCAAGGTTTTATTTTGTATCCATGCTGTAAAGGGGAAATCAACAAACAGACATCCAGCGTTGACTCGAGAGAAAATTGAAGATCAAAAGACTTTCGCACGCATCTGTGCTCGACCAGAACATGCTTACCCTGGTCATGACAGCGCAGACAGGCATCCAGTAAAGTCGTTGATTTTCCAAGATGGCCGCCTGTGCGCGAATCAAGGTTTTGATGTTTTGTGTAAAGCTTATCGATCAGGCTTTGTGCAAAGATATCTCATCAGGATAAAAATAGAAGGAGTTCCGGTTCTGATCCAGGCTTCAGAGTGATGCAATTCTGGCACCCCAGATTAATTACAATGGCCTTTTTAGCTTTGCCTGAATGGATACTACGGCGGCTTAACACACAAACAAAATACACAATACTGCCTACCGATCACCACCCGGCAACGCATACCCTTTACTCTCTCGTTGCTTCTGTTCTTATGTCATCTCTATTTAAAAAGTGTCAGCGCGAATGCCAGCATCGCAGTGAGTTCTGATTCACTTGCGCCTGTAGAAGCCTGCACCGAGATACCCTGGTGTAGCGTCAATGCCAGTTTTGCCAGCACTTGAGCATCAGCCTCCGCCGGCAAGTCATGCTCGGCTTTGGCACGTTCAAAGCGTTCACACAAACGCTGCTCTATGTCTCGGCGTATGCCCGCAAGTAGCACCTGTATGCTTTTTCCCTCCGGGCTACAGCTTAATGCACCCTGAATGACCAGGCAGCCATTGGGTGCTTGTGGAGAGGTCAGATTGCGCACGGCGGTGGTCAACAGACTGCTCACCACGGCTTCAGCCGTTGGCTGATTGAGTGATTGCATGACAAAAGAAGCGGGACCACTGATGTAGCGCGCGACCACTTTTTCAAATAAGGCCTCTTTACTGCCAAAGGCAGCGTAAATACTCGTTTTATTCATCTGCATGGCCTCCATCAGCGTGCTCATGGAAGTACCTTCATAGCCATAACGCCAGAATGCGTACATCGCCTGGTCTAATGCCGTATCGTAATCAAATGCCGCAGGGCGGCCACGTTTTTTGCGCGTCTCAATCTCTGTCATTGATGGGATCCTCAATCAGTTTTCTTAATATTATACCATCTGGTAAAAAACATGTTGACAACCATTAAATGCTGCCCTATTATTTAAATACCGATTGGTAAATAAATAACACAGGAGACAACAATGAATACTCGTCAACGTATTGCCTTTATTACAGGGGCGAATCGCGGCATTGGATTTGAAACCGCAAAGCATTTGGGAGAGTCAGGCATTAAAGTCGTGATTGGTGCCCGTGATGCCGATAAAGGTGCGCAGGCAGTCCAGCAATTGATTCAAAACGGTGTGGATGCGGAGTACTTGCATTATGATGCCAGCCAACCACACTCAGCCACTGCGGTTGCGCAAGCGATTGAAGCACGCTTTGGCCAGCTGGATATTCTGATTAATAACGCCGGCATATTAAAAGAAGCGCTGATTGGTCAAAACAATACCATCAGCATAGAACAGGAAGTGTTGAAGTCGACATTCGAAGCTAACTTTTTTGCAGTGGTGGCACTCACTCAGGCTTTGCTGCCATTGTTACAGCGCTCGCCCGCAGGTCGCATTGTCAATCTGACCAGCATTCTGGGCTCACAAACGCTGCACAGCACGCCTAACTCACCGATTGAGGCCGCCAAAGGCCTGGCCTATAACGCCTCTAAAAGTGCTTTGAACATGTTTACGATTCATTTGGCACACGCCTTGAAAGACACTGCGATTAAAGTCAATTCCGCACATCCGGGCTGGGTCAAGACTGAACTCGGCGGCCCCCATGCGCCCATGGAAATCAGCGATAGCTGGAAGACTTCGGTCAGGCTTGCCACGCTGGATGAAAACGGGCCTACCGGCGGGTTTTTTCATGAAGCAGATGCATTACCGTGGTAATCCGACGCATTGCCTGATGACGCATCCAACAAATCAAACCTCTGAAGCCAAATACCATGCACCGTCGAACGCTTAAAAAAGGCTTGTTTGCAGCATTGATGTCACTGGTCACGGTGAACATTGTCTGCCTGGCCATATTGTTGACCAACCACATTGCCAGCAGTCAGTTTTTTGATAAATGGCTACATAGCTTTCTGGTTGCCTGGCCAATCGTGTTTGTCTGTATCTTGCTCATCGCTCCCTTATTATTGCGATTACTGGACCGCCTGCTACCAGAAGAATAAGTGCTAGCCACCCTGTGTTAACGCGCTGATATTTGACTGTATCGCGCGCGCAAAAACAGGGTGGCATCAGTGCTGGATAATGGCCGACTTAATAAATACCCTTGCATTTCATCACAGCCATGCGATTGCAAAAAGGCTTGTTGTGCAGGGGTTTCCACGCCTTCCGCAATGGTCTTGAGGCCCAGAGTACGGGCAAGATGGATAATGGCAATCACGATGGCCTTATCTTCTTCATCGGTACTGAGATCGCGCACAAAAGACTGGTCAATTTTGAGTTTGTAGACCTTGAATTTTTTCAGGTAACTGAGTGATGAATACCCCGTGCCGAAATCATCGATCGATAATTTAACACCCAGGTTATCCAATGCATTCATCATGGTCATCGCACCCAGCGGATCCTCAAGCGCCACCCCCTCCGTTAATTCAAGCTCCAGATATTCAGGGGATAGCGCGACACTTTCCAGCACGTTGTGGACAAGCGCGGGCAATTCAGGGTTACGAAACTGAATACTGGACAGGTTCACCGCTACCCGCACATGCGTAAACCCCTCGTCATGCCAACGCTGGACCTGCTGAACCGCCTGCTCCAGCACCCATCCACCAATGGACATTATCAAGCCACTGGATTCAGCCAAAGGGATAAATTCGGCCGGTGAAATCGCCCCCAGTTCCGGGTGCGTCCAGCGCAATAGTGCCTCGAAACCGATCACCTCTTGTGTCTGCAAGTCAATCTGCGGCTGGTAAAATACTGCCAGCTGTTGCAAAGCAATGGCATGGCGCAAGGCATTCACCAATTGCAGGTTACGCGCAGACTGTATCTGCATGGTGCTACTAAAAAAACGGTAGCCATTGCGGCTTTCCTTCTTGGTCCGGTACATCGCCACGTCGGCATTCCGTTGCAGGCTTTCGATATCGTCCCCATCATCCGGGTAGAGGGTGATGCCGATCGACGCGCTGACAGATAACTGGTATTGCTCGATCTGAATGGGCTCATCAATTACACGTAACAAACGCTCAACCATTTCCTTGGCCACCTGGTGATCCGCGTCGTGAATCAGGAAAACAAACTCATCGCCACCCAGTCGGCAAATCACATCTTCACGGCGCAGCATTACCTGAAAGCGGTGTGCCAGTTCAATGAGCAAATTGTCCCCAAAACTGTGCCCGAGACTGTCGTTGACATCCTTGAAATGGTCAAGATCGAGAAACATCAACGCAAACCCGGTCTGTGTTTGTTGCGCAGCTTGTATCTGCTTACGCACACACTCGTTGAAATGATTACGATTAGGCAATCCGGTCAAGGCATCGAAATTGGCCAGATAGGTAATGCGCGCCTCAGATGCCTTACGCCTGGAAATATCTCGCAAAAAGGCACTGAAGTAGCGCTCGCCGTTCCGCGCAATACTGGCAATAGTCAGCTCTACCGGAAACTCGGTCCCATCCCGGCGCAGTGCAGTAATTTCAATCAGCTTGCCAATCAAGTGCGGCTCGCCGGATTGCAACAGGCGCTGCATCCCCTGGGCATGGGCCTCTCTGTGCATGGGGGGAATAATCATTTCTCCGAGATTCCGGCCCAGCACCTCATCCCGCGTATAGCCGAATATCCGCTGCGCAGAGCCACTCCACTCCGTAATCAAGCCATAGGCATCAATATTAATCACGGCATCCAGCGCATTTTCGAGCACCAGTCGCGCATGCTCCTCACTCAAACGCAAACTTTCACGATACTGTACGCGTTCCAGCTCCAGCACAAAACGGTCCAGGGCAAAATCAATATCAGCAACCATTTCCAGCAATAAATTCTGGACTTCAGAATCAAAAGCGCCCTTTTGATCGGCATAGATTAGAAAGCAACCCACCACCCTGCCAGCACAATGCAAGGGCAACGAAGCCATTGCTGCCCAGCCATATTGTGCGCCAATCTGATGCCACAGGCTTGTGCGCGGATCATTCTGAAAATCATCCACCCAGCACGGGCTATCCGTAGCAATAGACAGTCCACATGGCCCCCTGCCGGAGGGCACATCCATATTGGCCGAAATGGTTGCGCGGCTTAAATAATCATTGCCTTCGCCATAAGTGGCCACGGCAAGAATAGCTTGATTACTGGTATCCAGCTCGCCGATCCAGGCCATTTTTGCATGACCAAACACCACAATAATGCGGCAAATTTGCTCAAACAATGTCTGACGATTCTGGCAGCGCACAATGGCCTGATTGCACTGACGCAAGGCAAGATACAACTGCGCCAGACGCTGACTGTTTTTTTGGGCGGACTGCTTTTCAGCACGCGCATTGCCTAACTCTTTTTGAATTTCGGCCAGCCGGCCAAGCAGGCTGGCACCCCTGCCAGGCGGCACCGCCAGGGGCTTTTGCAAGGTGCCGTGATACAGGCGCGTTGCATCTGCATACAGCGCCTCAACCTCCGTCCCCAACAGATGCTTTAACCGACGAGGCATCTGCCAACTGACATAGGCCAGCAGCACAAACAATGCCATTAGCAGCGACTGCAACCACATCTGCCACAACGCAAGCTGGCCCAATCCTGTTTGCACGCGTTTTTGCACCCCGGCTGAAAATGCATCCAGTGCCTGTAGCGCGCGTTGCTGAAGTTGCTGGTAGCGCGTGTCGTTTAACAGCGCGATAGAGGATTTCAGGGGAGGACCGTCAGGCTCATTGGCCCGAGCCAGAGTGACAGCCTGCATTTCGATCGCCCGCAATTGCTGCAGGTAAATGTTAACGACGGTCAGTTGATCGCGCTCGACCTGGATCAAATCGTCCTGTGCAACCAGTGGCTCCCAAGCGGATGACAGGCCTGCAGGTGGCACTACCAGCGCCTCATAATGCTGCCGCTCGCGTACATCCACGGTGCGCACATAATAGCGGGCCAGTCTTGCCAATGCTTCAGAACGGCTATGTTCTTCGTTGACCAACGCGGTGACATTCACTTTGGTACGCTGCATATCTGCCATGCTCAGCGTGACATAGACATAGCCAGCCAGCGTCAGCCCCGTCAATACGAGCAAGCCCTGCATGACCACGACCAAACGTGAGAATGACAATTCCTGTATAGCCATTTACATGTATCCACTTTCTCCCGCTGACGATGCTAGTACACATCCCATGCTAGTACACATCCTGGCGCTTTAAAGCGCCAGCGTTTTGCAGAATACCCTTGCTATTTATCGGACACCGCCATGACAACCGACAAAAGCAGGACCAAAAATATCCATGCTGCCGCCTGGTTTCACCCGATGCAAGCAGTAATTCTCATCACAAAATCTAATTTACGCAATAAGAAAATCCCCCTGTGTTCAGTCATCTACCGATAAAAACGCTACGGCTGCCAGCCTCTGACTGTCATGGCTGCATCTTGTGAAAAACACCCATATTGCAGGCGTCAACATTTTGTTACAGTGCCTGTGAATGCACTGTTGCCCATTAAATAGAAGCGTTGAATGATGATCTCTGGCACACCTAAAACCATTGCCGCCCTGTTGTTACTTGGCGCGCTGTTACTGGCGCAGCCGCTGGCATGGTCAAAAAGTCCAGCTGTAAAGAAGACCCTGCCAGCCGCAATTCCAGTAGCGCCCCAAACTACCAAGGCAGAAATGGCCGGGCAGACTGAACTGTTGCGTGGATTAATGCTGTCACTGTACACACAACATCCACAGGAACTGGCCAAAAGTACGCAGGTTGGCCCCAGGGAGATGACAGAATGGGTGTTTGATGGCAAAGCCAACTGGAATTTTGAGGCGATCCGCAGCCTGCAAAAAACGGAAGCGATCGCCTTGGTATTTAATTCAGAATATACGGGTGATGCTGTATTGCCGCTGATCGTCGGGCTAGAAACCTTGCTGTTTGATGCTTATGATGCAAAAAACGAGTTTGAAATACCGCCCGAGCGCAATCTCCAGCGTTTACAGCGGGTGAGTTGCCAGATACAAGCATTGCGCGCGCAGATGAACCATCCTGAAACCGCAGCCAGGCAGCGTGCCCTCTTTGAACAAACCGCGTCAAAAAGCCTGATCCTGCAAACCCTGCAACAAATGATCCAGCAACTGCATGCCTCCAGTGCAACGGTATCAGCCTCGCCAGAGACAGACTGCTAACACACCTCTGCCAGTGTTAAACAGGGCGATTTAGACCTATACTGACCGCATGTCTGACACTGAAAACCCATCCCATACGATGCAAGCCCAACCCAACAATCCCTTGCATGGCATTACCCTTGCGCAGATGCTGACAGAACTGCAAGCGCATTTCGGCTGGGAGGGGCTGGCCAGCCGCATTCCAGTCAACTGCTTTAGCCATGAGCCGAGCATACCATCCAGCCTGAAATTTTTACGCCGCACGCCCTGGGCCAGGGACAAGGTTGAGGCCTTGTATGGTCAAATGATCAGGCAAAAATCAAAGCGTTAAAAACGCACGGGTTTATTGCGCCCAAAAAACATGGCCGTCACCCAGCAGCTTGGCCTGGTACATGGCCTTGTCTGCAGCGGTCAACAGCGTTTCGGGCGTATCCTCTGCCGCGCAGATAGCGAGGCCGATGGAAGCCCCCAGGCGGCACAACTCTCCCTGAATCACAAACGGCTGCTCAAAAACGGCCAGACATTTTTTGGCGACCATTTCCACAGCAAGCTCGCCATGCTTATCCAAATCTGACAGCAGGATCACAAATTCGTCTCCGCCCACCCGTGCCAGAATATCCGCACCGCGAATGGCCACCGTCAAGCGTTGCGTCACAGCACACAAAGCAGCATCACCGGCATCATGACCCAGCCTGTCATTAATCGCTTTAAATCCATCGAGATCGAGATACAACACCGCAATTCTGGCATTTCTCAGCCGGCCAATTTCGATGGCTTGCTGCATGCGGAGAGCCAGCAGCATGCGGTTAGGCAAACCGGTCAGCAAATCATGATGCGCCACATGGTCCAGCTCCTTGTTTTGCACCAGTATTTTTTCATTGGCCGCCTGTAAGGATGCAATCAAATCGGCATTCTCGAAACTGATCCGTTGTGCGTTGCGCAAGGAACGATTAAAGCGATAAGCAATGGCGATCATCAACAGCAGAAAAATTGCGATGTAAGTCGCAATCACCTTGTCGTGCACATTGTCCGCAATCGAGAAGCTGTAAATCAATGGCAAAATCGCCGGAATACAAAATGCAAAGAATGCAGGAATAAATGTGGCCAGCGTCACCACCCCGCCCATCACCATCGCCTGTATTGCCGTCACGATCAGAATCACCGTCATCGGTGGAGCATCCGCTGTGATCATGAAACTCACCGCGCCCCATGCCAGGCCGGATAACGCGATCGTGAAACAATACTTGAGCGCAAGACGATGGTTGTAGCCCTGGCGATGTATTTTGGACTGGCACCTTCTGGTGAGCCAGATACGCAATCCGGTGACCACGTAAACCGCACATACCCAGCCAATAAAAAAACGCCCGTGATCGGTACCTAATTGCGGTATTGCCACCAAAAGACTGCCGAGTGCACTGCCTATCAATGGAATAGGAGAACTGGCGATTAAACGATGGAACAAAGCCTCATCAACACGCTTATCTAAACTCATGGCACCCGCTTTATCTTTTTATCAAGCAATGCATTATTATTTAGCGATGCTAATACAAGCGTTTAAAAATAACCAGAGACGAATCCATACAACTGTTAAGACACTCACGCCACCCGTGCCTGCGCAACCTCAGCCCTTATTCCCGGCAAATATGCCTCGGTGGAATCCCCCATCCGTCCCCTGCAAAAGCAAAGCTGAAAATAAAAGCCTGCCAGATGCGCCAGCAACCGCTGGCCACCTAAGCCAAAGTACAAGTTAAAAAGGTACAAGCACACAAAACACGCATGCAATAAAGACCACCCGCTTCAGGCTTTTTCAAGTTTATTTCTGAAACGTCCACGCCACAAAACGGCTTTGCTTCTGACCTTGCGCCATTTCTACCGTTTTCACCGTCAGCGCCTGCACCTTCTTCAGCTCACGGTAGACCAAAGGCAAATTGCTGGCCTTGGAAACCAGCGTGCTAAACCACACACACTGTTTGCCAAACACCCTGCTCTCGGCAATCATGGCGCTTAAAAACGCCGCCTCCCCGCCCGCATACACCAACTCATTGGACTGCCCGCCAAAATTAAGCGCCTGCGGTGGCCGTTTGCCCAGGCCACGCCACTTACGATGTGTCCCCGCCTGCGCCTCCGCGGCTGAAGCATGAAAAGGCGGGTTACATAAGGTGACGGTAAACTGCTCACCCGGCAAAATCACGCCTTTAAAAATTGAGCTTGGGTTAGGTTGCTGGCGCACACTAATTTGCTGTTGCAAACCGTTCGCCTCGATGATGTTCTGCGCATTGCGCAAGGCCTTTGCATCAATATCCACGCCTAGGCATTCCCAATGGTAAGCATGCGCCGCAATCAGCGGATAAACCAGATTGGCGCCGGTACCAATATCCAGCAAACGCACCTGTTGGGTATGGCCACTCTCAGCCAATAAATCCGCCAGATAATGCACATAATCCGCCCGCCCGGGGATAGGTGGGCATAAGTAATTCTTTGGGATATCCCACACCGCCACGCCGTAATACTGCTTGAGCAAGGCCTGATTCAGCGCCTTCACCGCCTGCGGGTTAGTAAAGTCAATCGAGTCATCACCATAAGTATTGGGCCGCACATACATTGAAAGCGCCGGATGCGTTTGCACCAGCACAGCAAAATCATAACCGTTGCGATGGAGATTAGCGGGATGCAAGCTGGAGGGAGTGTGGTCAGGTTTCATTAAATACAGGACTGGCAATGATAATCGCGAGGGTAACAGAGTAGCGCCGCTTTCACACTTTAAAAATCAGGGCAATCAATCGACTGAACAGCGTTTACAAAATTAGTGGCGATTCAAAGATAATATAGAGGTAAGCCAACGAATGAAAATATGGAGCAGAAAAATTCTAAATCGCCATTCGGCATTGAGAAAAGAAAAACGGCTCACATTTCTGCAAGCCGTCTTTTATATTTGGTAGGGTGTGCGGGGATCTAACCTACTGCAACCGGATTAACGTTTGTTTTAATGCATTGATTATTATTAATATTTAACCGCCAACGCTCGCCGTATATCGTTTAACCTCACATACAAAATGTTATTTTGCAAGACCTGACCCCATTGGTATATTTTGCAAGACCTGACCCCATTGGTATACTGCTTCTAGCATAATCTTTTCCATGGTCAAATCCATACGTTTTTCATTTATCAACCGCCTGAAACCACTCTGAGGATCAGAGGCCTTAATGAGCTTTTTTGCCACGCCTACTGCGCCATAATCATTCAGCATCCTTTCGAACTCACTAGGATCATAGCCAAAAGATCGAGATTGCGAAATTGAGTCACGAAACCTTAATGCCAACTCTTTCTCTAAAGCTAAATTGTGAATCGCCACCAATTTATTGAACGCGTACTTTGGGGACTCTGCGGGATATTGACTAAATTTATTAGATAACTTAACAACTCTACATTAATATACGGACAAATGTGTGTCTATATTAACTGTTATGTGTAAAGGAAAATGACGAATGAAACTATTGAAATCAGCGTTAGTTGTAACATTATTAATATTATCAACAAGTGCTAATTCCGCGATACTCAAATCTTATAGCGTTAATCCGAATTCTGATTCTCAGACTGTTAATTTTTCTCTGACGTTTGATGTTGTGCCTGATTTTAACACCTACGATGCTTTTGGACGCCAATCAGATGGTTTCTGGATAGATATTTTAAACAATCCTGTCCGCTTCAAAAATGTTATTAATGGCTTTGGCGGCGAGGATATACGCATTGTTAGTGGATATTTAGGAACCTTTGTAGGTTATACATCTTCAGAATTTAACGGCTTTTTTGCAACCACCACACCTAGATTCGAATTATCACAGTTTATCGAAAAAATCCCCTATCAATTAACTGGGACTACGGTCGCATTCACTACTACATTTGCTCAATTAGGTGAGAATGACGGTGTGTTCGAAGCAGTGTTGGTTACAATTAATTATGGATCATCTGGTATTAGTAACCACATTAGCGGTACCAACATTAGCCCTGTACCTATACCAGCAGCAGCTTGGCTATTTGGTTCAGGTCTAATCGGTTTGGCTGGTTTTGCCCGACGTAGATAAGCATCAAACTGCTGACCAATACAGTAATTATTCTCACGCTCTTGTCAGCAGCAGTTCATTTTGGAGATTCACCCGAAATCTAGAGTCTTTCAAGTTAGTGAAGATTTGTTCCATATCTAAGATGTTTTCTGATTTCACCACATATCCAAGGTTTATCATTAATTCTGATGCTTTTGCGTATCGATCCGTAACTGGCATATTTAGAGATTTGAATATTTCTCCTTCAGAACTAATAAATGGTCCCGAGTGTAATAATCCAAGAAATTTCAACCTATGCCCACCTATATTCATAGAACCAGATTTTTTATCTACCCAGCTACCTTCATCGAATATTAAAACCGGGCTTCCACTTGAACCAGGGAAGCAGGCGCAATCAATCAAAAATTCGGATTTTCCATCGTAATCGAACTTCGGGCTCGTGGCCGTTATGCCTTGGCGTATGATGGGCAAATTATTATGAGCATCCTCAAGTCCTTGGGGATACCCCAGCATGGTGATTGTTTCAATTCCAGTTAGACTGTTAAGAAAGTTTGTATCTGGCATTAATCCTTTATGCAGCGGTTCAAAATAAACGAGAATCTCTGATGCGATATTCTTATTTAGAATACCCCCAATTGGTAGTACAGCAATATCAATTAATGGATCTGGATGTTTGATAAAATGGTTTTCACAATTTTCAAGATAAACATCTATAGTATTCCCAATGTCGGGGCCACCACTCTCGTCTTTCAATGTAAATACAAAATCACCCTCGGTTGCTCCTTCTACAACATGCTTATTTGTAATAAGAACTGGAAAATATGATGTCTCATCGACGTCAAAGGCATAGAAAAAACCAGTACCGCTTGACCTTTGACCGTCTTCATCTAATGTTTCAATCCTTACTGTCGAGTGCATAAGTCGTTCGGCGATTGATAATGCCATACCATTTCCCTATATTTAATATCTTTATCAAATCACAAAATTGATCATTAAATAATAAACTGAGTTACAACAATGCGGCACTATACATTCTGTTTGAGTTTTGCTGAACAGATAAGCCAGCCCCACCTAATAATCGAATCTGAATATCACCGTTAAGTTACTCCCGCCTGAACAAATCTGACCTTCCACTCAAAGCCAACATAACGGCCAAAGATATCTCTTCGGATCACCGTCGTATCAGACAGCCCCTGATTGCTTGGCTATGGCTCAAGAAATGCGACTATGGGCAGGCTTGGTAGCGGCAAGTGGGTGAGTTTCGGGCAACGCTGGCTGGTCAGCTAGCTAGAAATCCTGAAATGCCAAAAAACTGGAAAGCTGCAAAACTACTTTTTTGTATTGAATGCTGAAAAACTGAAATCTGAAATTCTGAGTCGCCATTCGGCATTGAGAAAAGTAAAAACGGCTCACATTTCTGCGAGCCGTTTTTGTATTTTGGTAGGGTGTGCGGGGATCGAACCCACGACAAACGGATTAAAAGTCCGCTGCTCTACCAGCTGAGCTAACACCCCAATGTTTCTTGTCTGCCGCGCTGTTTTGCGTCAAATTTGAAAGAACGCGATTATGGGGGATTTACGGGAATTGGTCAATGCTGTTTTTGCTTTTTTTGTATAAAAAGTTTATTTTTCTCTGCATCCCGTTTTTCCCTTTACATTCCCGGCAATTTACCACCCATCATGCCGCCAAGGCCGCGCATCATTTTGGCCATGCCGCCTTTGCTGAACATCTTCATCATTTTTTGGGTTTCTTCAAACTGCTTGAGCAGGCGGTTGACGTCTTGCACTTGTACGCCACTACCCGCGGCAATCCGCTGTTTGCGTGTGGCTTTGATTAGCTCCGGTTTACGACGTTCGAGCGGGGTCATGCTGTTGATAATGCCTTCGATGCGGCGCATGGATTTTTCGGCGTCGTCCATGTTGACCTTTTGTGCCATGCCGGCCATTTGTGCGGGCATTTTGTCCATCAGCGCACTCATGCCACCCATTTTGCGCATTTGCAGCATTTGGGCTTTAAAGTCTTCGAGGTCGAACTTGGCACCTGACTTGATTTTGTCGGCGACTTTTTGCGCCTCGGCCATATCAACATTTTTATGGGCTTGTTCAATCAGGCTGAGCACATCGCCCATGCCGAGGATACGGCCCGCCATCCGGTCGGGGTGGAAAGGCTCCAGACCATCCACTTTTTCGCTGACGCCGATAAACTTGATGGGCTTGCCGGTGACATGACGCACGGAGAGCGCCGCACCGCCACGCGCATCGCCATCCAGCTTGGTGACGATGACGCCGGTGAGTGGCAGGGTTTCACCAAAGGCTTTGGCGGTATTGACGGCATCCTGCCCCTGCATGGCATCGACGACAAACAGGGTTTCGGTCGGCTTGAGGAAGGTATGCAGGTCTTTGATTTCGGCCATCATGGCTTCATCAATCGCCAGGCGACCGGCGGTATCGAAAATCACCACATCATAGTAGCTCTTTCTGGCTTGTTCCATCACCTGCGCGGCAATGTCGAGCGGCTTTTGCTGCGGGTTGCTGTCAAAGCAGTCAATCTCGAGTTGCTTGGCCAGGGTTTGCAGTTGGGTGATCGCGGCCGGACGGTAGACGTCGGCACTGGCCAGCAGGACTTTTTTCTTTTGCTCTTTTAGCAGTTTGGCCAGTTTGCCTGAGGTGGTGGTTTTACCCGCCCCTTGCAAACCTGCCATCAAGATCACCACCGGCGGCACAGCGGCCAGATTCAAGCCAACGTTGGCCTTGCCCATCAACTCGGTGAGCTCGTCGTTGACCACTTCAATCACGGCCTGGCCGGGGGTAAGGCTTTGCAGGACTTCGCGGCCATTGGCGCGCTCTTTGACGCGGGCAATGAAATCCTTCACCACAGGCAGGGCAACATCTGCTTCCAGCAGCGCCATACGCACTTCACGCATGGCGTCGCTGATGTTTTCTTCAGTCAGGCGTGCCTGGCCACGCAGATTTTTAATCACGCCTTGCAGGCGGCCGGTCAGATTTTCCAGCATGGGAATGTCTCTCTCTTACAAATCCTTGAACAGACTGTGATTTTACATCATGCTGTGTGCTCGCAGAAAATTGCATGCAGGGAAAAACGCATGCGTAAGGCATGAGCAAGAGGCAACACAAGCATGTTGTCATGGTTTCACTAGGCGAACGCAGCCAGTTTTGCCATAATACCAGGCATGATTCATCACCTGATTCCCTACCTGGTCGTTGCCTTTATCTACATGGCGGTGGCACTGGATTACTGGCGCGTAGCTAAACAAAATAAAGCACTTAACGATGCGGCGTTGCCGTTTCAACTGCATAGCGCCATGATTGCACTGGGCATTGTGCTGCATGGCTGGTTACTGTATCGCGATGTGTTTGCCATTGGCGGGCTTAACCTGGGCGTGTATTACGCCTTGTCGGCCATTTTATGGCTAACGGTATTGATTTACTGGATTGCCGACCTCAAACATGCCTTGCACAGTTTGCAGGCGTTTGTGCTGCCGCCCGCGGCATTGTGCGTATTGATGCCTGCGTTTGCAGTGGAAGATTACTATGTGGAAACCAGTGGCTTTAACCTGTTCAGCCTGCACATTCTCATTGCCATGGTGGCCTACAGCCTGTTTACCTTTGCAGCATTGCATGCCTGCCTGATGCGCATGGCCGAACGTGCCTTGCATCAGAAAAACAGCTGGCTGGCCTTGCCGGGGTTCCCACCACTGATGGTGCTGGATGCGCTGCTGTTCAAGGTGTTGCGCGTCGGCTTTGTGTTGCTGACCATCACCCTGCTAAGCGGCATGCTGTTTAGCGAGGAGATTTTTGGCAAACCCTTGCAGTTCAACCATAAAACTGTGTTTTCAATCGCCTCGTGGTTTATTTATGCCTGGCTGCTGTTTGGTCGATTCAAGTACGGCTGGCGCGGCAAAACCGCCACGCGCTGGACACTGACAGGGTTTGTACTGCTGCTGCTGGCCTATGTGGGAAGCCGCTTTGTGCTGCAAGTGATTTTACATCGTTGATTAATACTCGATGAATATCAATTACCGGCTAAGCGCACGCATGGCATGGCACAATGAACTGCGCCAGTTAAACAGCCTTGATGCCATTTAATCTATTAACCAAGCTACTTGATTAAGCGTTTTTCACCAGCACATTTATCCTTTAATCCAGCTAACTGGCTGTTGAATGCATCTCTGCGATTGTCAAACAGCGTGGCTTTATTATTGTATTGCTCAAAATCTTTTTTAGCCAAAGCTAATTTTTCATTAAATGCATTCTGTTTTGCATACAATAAATCCGCCTCGTCATGCGCGTTTTTCGAATTCTCATTTTGCAGACTGACCATTTGATTGTATTTCACAATCCTCTCATTTGCCTCTTTTGCTTGTTTTGCATCCAGCTTCTGTTTTGCCAACACATTTAACTCTGATTTGATTAAATCGAGTTTTTTAGCGTTCGCATTTAGTAGCTCAACTTTCTCATTCATCCTTTTAAATACATCATCCAACCCAACGCGTTCGGACTCCATCGCTTTACTTAAGGACTCTAACTGCATGCCTTCAGCCTTGAGAAGACTGGCAGCTTCATTAAATTCAGCATAGTCTTTCGCCACACTGCTTTCCTTACCCATACATTGCCCGATTTCCTCTATGGTGATGGGTGCCAGATTGGCGCTTGCCTCATCGGCCCAGACATGGGTAATACTTGGTAAATGCACACTTTTTGCTGGCTCTGCATGCAGATTTGTGCAAATCACCGCGATTAAGATCATGAATACTTTCATCAGATCACCAAACCTATCTTAAGGAGCAACGTTCACATTATTAACATTATGCTGCTTTACCCAAGCACTCACCTCTTCATCCACTTTTTTTACATCCACAGTAGTTAGTTTTTCTTTGTATTTAAGGATATCGCTTTTAATCACTGGAGTTTCTTTAACTTCTACAAACTCGAAAGGTTTTATAGCGAAGGTTTCTTCTTCTTGAGTATAAAAACATCGATTACTATCTACACTACCAATCATATAAGGCTTCTTACCTCCTAGATACGTCATTAACTGTATTGCTTTCCAAAAGTAGGCTTGTTTAAAATCCGAAGTTCCGCCATACCCCTGAAAATAGAATTCCGCCAAATAACCAGCAGACTCTATCAAATCTGTATTGTCTGGATAAAATTGTTGATGGTTTGCAATCAAAAGATAGGTTTGCTGTGCTTTGACGGCGTCGTGTACTTCCGACCCACCATTTGCATAGAGTCTGGCCAAGGGCAGTTGCGGCTCTTCTCTTCTAATATTGTTAATCTCTTGTTTATGATTAATCTTGACTAACAAGTCTCTCGCAATGATTTCGCTTTTTGTAACACCCACCCCATAAATGTACATATATGCGAGATTGTATTTGGCAACGTCCATGTCATGCATCTCCACGAGTTCGCGATATCGCTTTGCGAGTTCTGCATAATCCTTTTTATGCTTGTACAAAGTAGTCAATGCTAACTTGGCTTTTGCATCTCCCAGCGCAGCCGCTTTTGCATACCATTGCTGTGTCATCGTATCTTTTTCTTGAATAGGCGTAAAAGGCGCTGAGTGGTGACAATGATGACATCTTGCAACAAATCTTATCAGTGCAGCATTTGCAGACGTTTCTGCCATACGATCGATCAATGCCCTCGCCTCAATGGCTTTTACATCTGCGCCCGTCAACGTTTCACGATAAATCTTTGAAAACTCAGTAAATACATAACCATCTGGCTCTTCGTCTTTTTTATAGAATTTCAGGTAAGCCTCAGCGGCCTTGACCAAATCTTTATCAACACCCCATCCATATTGATAAGCCATCGCCAGCTCTTTGATGGCTTTTTTGCTACCGTTCTCTGCGGCCACTTGCCAAGTGTTGAATGCCTTCACCAGCATTTCATTCGTTTGTTGTTTGTCTTGAACTAATTTGCCGTTTTTTAGAACAAGGTGTGGATCCTTGCTTTGTTTAAGCCCTAATGCTTTCTGCGCAAATGGATCGCCCTGTTCTGTGGCTTTTTTGAGTAAGGCATGACCATATGCGGTGTCTTTTGCCACACCAATCCCGTAGGTGTAGTAATCGGCCAGTAAATAAGTGGATTTACCATTACCCGCTTCAGACGCTTTTTTTAGCCAGCCAATGGCCTGTTGTAATTTGGCGTTTCTGGCTTCTCCTGTTAACTTCTCGGCTTGATCATCATAGATCAGTGCCAGATTAAATTGTGCGGCGATGGACCCTTTGTTAGCTGCCCTGGTGTAAAAGTCTATGGCCAAATTTAAATCCTTGGGCAAGCCACCGATGCCTTTATCATAGGCGACACCCATTTCAAATTCAGCATTTGTCTCGTTTTGTTTTGCTGCCAGGGCATACCAGTGCACAGCGGCTTTATCATCTTGCGCAACCCCGACACCTTTTTCGTAGAGCTGCCCCAAGTGGTACATGGCGACTGGATGACCATTGTTGGCCGCTTTGCTATTCCAGGCATATGCCGTCGCATAATCACGTTTTACGCCTATTCCTTCCATGTACATGATGCCCAAAACACTTTGCGCCTCGATATAGCCTTGTTTTGCAGCCTTTTCAAACCACGAGACAGCACTCTCGGGCGCTTTTTGCAAACCATACCCATTGAGTAAACAAATCCCATACCAATAATTGGCCTCTGGATAATCGGCGGCCTTGGCAGGTGCAAGCCATCGCAACGCAGTTGGGTAGTCTTTTATGACGCCATAGCCAAGCAGATACATTGCGGCTATTTTGGTTTGCGCTTCAGCATTACCAGACTCGGCCAATGGCAAAAAACGTTCTAGCGCAGACGGATATTGTTTATTGTTGAAAAGCTGATTTGCTTCTTCGATACCTGCATGGATGAATGAAGAAAATAGAGAGACCATGCAAAACATGCACAGCAGCGTCAAGTAGCGCATAAATGCTTAACATTAGATTGAAAATAGTGACAAGCTAATGGATGCTCGTGTCAATTTAATGACTAGGGACTATGTCCATGATTAAGGTGGATTTAGAACAATGCGGAATGATGGGGATCAGATGCGTCGAACGCATCCAAGATGCATTGCAAAATCAAGATGCATTGCAAGATTAAGCACCAGATCAATATTCCTTTGATCATTGATCTGGTCAGTTGTAAGAGCAGCCAAATGCTAACGCAGGCTGATGATAGGCCAGCCTTGGCCTTTCGCATACGCCGTGAGCGTTGGGTCAGCATCCACAGCCACCGGGTTGGTCACCAGCTTCATCAGCGGCAAATCATTATGCGAGTCACTGTAAAAGTAACTCGTTTCAAAATCCGCAAGAGTTTTGCCTTGCGCTGCCAGCCATTCGTTCAAGCGTGTGACCTTGCCCTGCTGAAAACTGGGGGTGCCACTGACACCGCCGGTGAACTGCCCGTCAACCATTTCTGGGTCGGTGCCGATTAAATGCTCGATGCCGTAAGCCGTGGCAATCGGTTTGGTAACAAAACTATTGGTGGCCGTAATCACCATGCACAAATCGCCATTCGCTTTATGCTGATTAACCAGTGCCTGCGCTTTTTCGGTCATCATCGGCCGAATAACTTTTTCCATGTATTTGGTATGCAGTGTATCCAGAAAAGCTTTGGGATGCTGTGACAAAGGCTGCAGCTGGAACTTAAGGAACGCATAAATATCGAGGCTGCCATTCTTGTAATCCTCGTAAAACTGCTCGTTGCGGGCTTTGTGTGTAGCGCCATCGAGCAGGCCTTCACCAATCAGGAAAAGACTCCAGTTGTAATCACTGTCCCCTGCCAGCAGGGTGTTGTCCAAATCAAATAACGCCAGGGTTTGCTTCATAAGCTTCAACTTTTCAATAAGAGGATTAAACGATTTGCTCTTCAGGTACGGCTTCCTTGCTTGCCGTCAGCACCAGAAACACGCCGACCAATATGACCGCCAGCGCAATATATTCCATGACATGGATCTGCTCACCGGCAAACCACACGCCCACCACAAAGGCCACCACCGGATTGACAAAGGTGTTGCTGCTGGCGACCATGGGCCGCACATGGTGCAGCAGCCAGTGGTAAGCCGAAAACGCGACGATAGAGCCCAGCACAATCATAAAGGCAATCGCCGCCCATGAACGTGGTGTGATCTGTTCAGGCCAGTGCTCGCCAAACGCAAAGCTGAACAAGAAAGCAATCAGGCCACCACAGAGCATCTGGCTGGCAGCGCCCATCAAGCCTTGCGGCATATCCATATGCTTGCTCCACACTGAGCCCAATGACCACGAGGCAGCGGCAAACATCAGCAACAAGGCCCCTTGCCAGTCACCTTGCAGGCTACCGCGGGTATTCAGCAGCAAAATCCCCACCAGACCAATGGCAATGCCCAGCCATTCGCGACTGCTGATCTTGTGGCCCCACAGGCTGGAAAAAATCGCCATCCAGATTGGCGCTGTGGCAATGGCCAGGGCCGCCACGCTGGAGGAAACATGTAATTGCACATACGAGACGGTGCCATTACCCAATACCGGCAATAACAAACCAACCAAAGCGGCACCGCGCCATTGCATCGGGGTTGGCGCGGCATGCCCCATGCTGCGCAACACCAGGTAAAGCAGTGACCCGGCAATGGTAAAACGCACGCCGACCATCACAAAGGGCGGGAAACTTTCAATCGCATATTTGATGGCGAGATAAGTGGAGCCCCATATCAGGTAGGTACAGGCCAGCGCAATGGTCACCCACAACCAGTGATTTTTATGCGCCATGGCGACTTATCAAGCCTTTCATTGACCACCCAATTCTATCCATACAAAAAATAAAACGCTTGCTGTCAGCGATCACAGCAAGCGTTTACTCAGGCAGCGATTACACCTGAGGGTTCAGTTTTTCAGCTTTGGCAAACAGCTTGTTCAAGCCATTCAAATACGCTTTGGCCGAAGCCACCACGATATCAGTATCTGCGCCCTGGCCGTTAACAATACGCCCGCCCTTGGCCAAACGCACGGTGACTTCGCCCTGTGCATCGGTACCGCTGGTGATATTGTTCACCGAATACAGCAGCAACTCGCACTCGCTGTTGACCACATTTTCAATGGCCTTGAAGGTGGCATCCACTGGGCCACCGCCCGTGGCTTCGGTACGTTTTTCTGTACCGTCGACATTCAATGTCAGGATGGCATGCGGAATTTCGCCGGTTTGCGAAGCCACTTGCAGATAGGCCAATTTGAACATTTCGCTGGCATCCTGCATCACTTCGTCACTCAACAGCGCATGCAGGTCTTCGTCAAAGATTTCAGACTTTTTATCCGCCAGCTCTTTAAAGCGCGCAAACGCGGCATTCAGTGCATCATCACTTTCCAGCTCAATGCCCAGCTCCTTCAGGCGGGTACGGAACGCATTGCGGCCGGACAGTTTGCCCAGCGTCAGTTTGTTGGCCCCCCAGCCCACATCTTCAGCGCGCATGATCTCGTAAGTTTCGCGGTGCTTGAGCACGCCATCCTGGTGGATGCCGGACTCATGCGCAAAGGCGTTGGCGCCGACAATCGCCTTGTTAGGCTGCACCGGATAGCCGGTAATGGTGGACACCAGCTTGGAGCTTGGCACAATCTGCGTGGTATCAATACGGGTTGTCAGGTTAAAAATATCACTGCGGGTTTTAATCGCCATCACGATTTCTTCGAGGCTGGCATTGCCGGCGCGCTCACCCAGGCCGTTGATGGTGCACTCGACCTGACGCGCACCGTTCATCACGGCGGACAGTGAGTTGGCCACGGCCATGCCCAGATCATTATGACAGTGGGTAGACCACACCACTTTGTCAGAATTCTTGACGCGTTTGATCAGCGTGGCCATGCGCTCACCCCATACCGCCGGGATACTGTAACCCACGGTATCTGGCACGTTGATGGTCTTGGCACCGGCGTCAATCACGGCTTCAAACACGCGCACCAGAAAATCAATTTCAGAACGCACTGCATCTTCGGCCGAAAACTCGACATCCTCTGTATACTCGAGCGCCCATTTCACGGCTTGCACCGCACGCGCAACCACCTGGTCTTCAGTCATGCGCAGCTTGTTTTCCATATGGATTTTGCTGGTCGCAATAAATGTATGGATACGGCCTTTGGCGGCATGCCGAATCGCCTCGCCGGCACGGCGCACATCGTTTTCACTGGCGCGGGCCAGTGAGCAGACGGTAGAATTTTTGATGACTTTGGCAATTTCGGAGATCGCCTCAAAATCACCGGGGCTGGCGGCGGCAAAACCCGCTTCAATCACGTCCACCCCGAGCTTTTCCAACTGGCGCGCAATCCGCATTTTTTCTTCTTTGGTCATTGCCGCGCCCGGACTTTGTTCACCGTCGCGCAATGTGGTATCAAAAATAATAATCTGGTCCATGGAGGTTCCTAATATAACGCGTTGAATTTTACCCGCTTGTCTCGCGCTTGACCACCAGCATAAACATAGTAGATGACGCCGACCCTCATGGCTTGCAACAAAAAACGCGCCGATCAACGGCGCGTTTTTTGAACAGCTTGGCAATGATCAAACGGTTTTTGGTGCCATTCTGTCTCGGGCCCACAGATAGTACCCGGACAGTGCATAGACAAACACCACACTGAACAGGACCTCGGGCGGGCTGTAAGAGATCAGCACAAACGCCAGCACCACGGCCAGAATGGCCACAAACGGCACTGAGTGTCGCAGGTTGATGTCCTTGCCACTGTAAAATTTCAAATCAGACACCATGGAACCCGCCGCGAATATGGTGATGCACCAGGCAATCCATTTCATCTGCAAGGCGCCGAAGAAAATTTCACGGCCATCCACATTGTATTCATAAGACACCCAAACAAATCCGGCGATTAATGCTGCCGCGGCCGGGCTGGGCAAGCCCTGAAAGAAGCGCTTGTCCTGAAACGGGTCATCCAGCTTGGTATTGAAGCGGGCCAGGCGCAAAGCGGCACAGGCGCAATAAATAAACGCAGCAATCCAGCCCAGCTTGTTCATCGGCTGCAATGCCCACACATACATAATCAGCGCGGGCGCCACGCCAAACGACACCATATCGGCCAGACTGTCATACTCGGCACCAAAGGCACTCTGCGTATTGGTCATGCGTGCCACGCGGCCATCCAGCCCATCCAGCACCATGGCAATAAAAATGGCGATGGCCGCCTGCTCAAAATGCAGATTCATCGCCTGCACAATCGCGTAAAAGCCGCCAAATAGCGAGGCCGAGGTAAACAAATTGGGCAATAGATAAATCCCGCGCTGACGCAAACTGGTTTGCGTCTCATCACGACGGGAAGGGCGGTTTTTGGGTTCGACCATGGAAGAAGCTTCAGGAAATGCGTAATACCCGCATTGTTGCGGGCAATCGCAAAAATTGCAAGCACAGGCCAGTAAAAGAAGCCGTTCCGACTAAAAGGCAAGGCTCGTCAGGCCATCAGGTAGGATGCAAGGCCTGTGTTAAAATGCGCGATTATTATTTGTTTTTGTTCAGGTTTTCATGCAATTCTCACTACACAAAACCGATGGCCAGGCCCGTCGCGGTACCGTCCATCTGCCCCACGGCGAGGTACAAACACCGGCCTTCATGCCAGTGGGCACCTATGGCACGGTCAAGGCGATGTCGCCGCAAGAACTCGAAGAAATCCAGGCGCATATCGTGCTGGGCAATACCTTTCACCTGTGGTTACGCCCAGGCCTCGAAGTGATTGCCGCCCATGAAGGCCTGCACAAGTTTATGGGGTGGGACAAGCCCATCCTGACCGATTCAGGCGGCTTTCAGGTGTTTAGCCTGGGACCCATGCGCAAAATCAGCGAAGCAGGCGTTAAATTCAAGAACCCGATCAATGGCGACACCTGTTTTTTAACGCCTGAAGAATCGATGCGCATCCAGCGCGTGCTCAACAGCGATATCGTCATGATTTTTGACGAATGCACGCCCTACCCGGCCACCCATATCGAAGCACAAAAATCGATGGAACTCAGCCTGCGCTGGGCAAAACGTAGCCGTGACGCCTTTGATGTTTACCAGGCAAAGACCATGTCAGAAGCTATGTCCATGCAAGGCAACGAAGACGAGATCAGAAAAATAATTGACGAAACGTCTCTCGAACATACCCATCTGGTACCTGGCAATGAAACCAACGCGCTGTTTGGCATTATTCAGGGTGGCATGTATGAAGACCTCAGGGACCAGTCACTGAACGCCCTCAAACAACTTAACTTCGATGGCTACGCCATTGGCGGCCTCTCGGTGGGCGAACCTAAAGAAGATATGCTGCGCATTTTGGCCCACACCGCCCCGCAAATGCCAAAAGACAAACCGCGCTACCTGATGGGCGTAGGCACGCCTGAAGATCTGGTGGACGCCGTCAGCCACGGCATAGACATGTTTGACTGCGTGATGCCGACACGTAATGCGCGCAACGGCTGGCTGTTCACCCAGTATGGCGATGTCAAAATCAAAAATGCCAGCTATAAAAACGATACCCGCCCGCTGGATGCCGACTGCGCGTGCTACACCTGCCAGCACTTTACGCGTAGCTACCTGCACCACTTGCACCGCATCGGCGAAATTCTGGGGTCGCGTTTAAACACCATTCACAACCTGCATTACTACCAGGTGTTGATGCAGGGTATGCGGGCAGCCATTGAGCAGGGTACTTTTGCCGAGTTTAAGGTGGAATTTGCAAGAAAACGGGCTGAGATTGGTTAAATAACTGTCGCGCCAATCTGCGCAGACTCTCCTGTGCAGATGAGTGCGTGTGGATGCGATGGTGGAGAGTTACATAAAAGTTTGTGGTTTTCAGTCTCGTTGCTTTTCGCCTTCAGGCGACCGTTCTTTCTTATGCTTGCCAATAAGAAAGAAGGCAAAGAACAAGACACCCCAACTTCCGCTTCATCCTTGCGCTACTCGGTTTGCCGGGTAGCCATCGAAATTGGCTACGGCCACTTCGTTTAACATTGCGGCGCAATGTTAGCCTGCGCCGCAACACTACGTTAGTGGTCACCCTGAGAAGCCACATACTTCGTGGCTTGTTGCGGAACTCGGACAGCCGATGGCCGAAGACTCCCGTCAACCCTGTGTTGCACTGTTTTAATCAAAGCGTGCGGCAGATGGGGCCCAGGACACTCAATGAAGGCATGCCAGTTCAGATTTTTAAAAGCATCCAATTAATTTGCTCATGGTGATTTTTTAAAGCAAACCCACAACGTCTAATTTCCTCCCTCTCCTGGCAGGAGAGGGCCGGGGTGAGGTGGTGGGGACCCCATCTGCCGCGCCGAGTAGCGCAGGCAAAACAAGATAAAGGGAGCGTTTGTTTGAGTCCCGCAGCAGCTCACGACTTGTGTGAGCTGCCAGGTCGAGTTTCGCGACCGCTTGTTTTGATGAGCAACGCAGGAATCAAGCGGAAGCTGGGGTGCAGTTTCTTTTGGTGACTTGTTCTTTGTGCAAGCAAAGAAAAGTTACTCGCCTACAGGCGAAAAGCATCACGCCAAACACCCAAAAAAACAACCCGCAGATTTGACTCAAATAAAAAATGTCACTCTGCCTTATGAAAATCCAATTCGACGCAATTTTCTGAACTTGCTTAGTGCTGAACTTGCTTAGTGCTGAACTTGCCTGGCGCCACACTTCAATAAAGCTAAAACAAGAAGTCACCGAGATTCCAACCATCCAGTTTTTAGCGCGCTGATCATGACGCCTTTACGCTGATCATGACGCCTTTATTAGTGCAGTCAAAAACCCGATTCACCGTGAATCCATCCTGTCCAAACCACCTAAAACCCAAACCCTGTTTGTTCTTACCCCGCCTGTGTTAGAATCCCGTGTTATTTTTTAGTCTGCAGAAGGATTTGAATATGTTGATTAGCAACGCCTACGCCGCCAGCGGCACAGTCAACGACGTGATGGGCTTTTTGCCTATGATTGTGATTTTTGTATTGTTTTATTTCATGCTGATTCGCCCGCAGATGAAGCAGGCAAAACAGCATAAACTGATGCTGGAAGCCTTGAAAGCCGGTGATGAAGTGGCCACCACAGGCGGGATTGTCGGCAAAGTGACCAAAGTGAGTGAAAACTTTGTCAGCATTGAAATTGCCGCCAGTACGGTGGTCAATGTGCAAAAGCATACCGTGCAGACACTGTTGCCTCCTGGCACCCTTAAATCCATTTAATTTGCAAGACTTCGGTCTTCACTCTCGATACAAGAGCTTCATATGAACCGTTACCCCTTATGGAAATACGTGCTGATCGGCGCCGTGATTGTGATTGGCTTGCTGTATACCATTCCAAACTTCTTCGGCGAGTCACCGGCGGTGCAGATCAGCCCGTCCAAAACCTCACTCAAGGTGGATCAATCGCTTCTAAAAAAAGTGGAAGACACTTTGAAGCTTGCCAATATCCAGTTTGATGGCCTGTACATGGATGCCAGCGGCGTGAAAGCACGTTTTGCCAATACTGACACCCAGTTGCTAGCCAAAGACAAACTGGTTGCCAGCCTGGGTAAGGATTACACGGTGGCACTGAACCTGCTGCCGCAAACTCCGATTTGGTTACAGAGCATAGGTGCCAAGCCGATGTATCTGGGCCTGGACTTGCGTGGTGGCGTGCACTTTCTGTTGCAAGTCGATATGAAAGCGGCTCTGGACAAAGCGGCCGAGAGCACGCTGGGTGATTTCCGCACCAGCCTGCGCAAGGAAAAAATCAATTATTACGGTATTGAGCGTCAGGGTCAGCAAGTGGTGGTGAAGTTTGAATCCGAGGCGGAAGCGACCAAGGCACGCAACCTGCTGGCCAAAGATTTCTCCGACCTGACCTATAAAATCGGTGGCAGTGATAAAGAAATCAACCTCACCGCCAGCATGGGCGCCATGTCGCAGAAACGTATTCAGGATTTTGCGCTCAAGCAAAACCTGCAAACCCTGCATAACCGGATTAACGAATTGGGCGTTGCCGAGCCTATCGTGCAACAGCAGGGCGTGGATCGTATTGTGGTGCAGTTGCCTGGCGTACAGGATACTGCCAAGGCCAAGGAAATTCTTGGCCGTACCGCCACCCTTGAAATCCGCATGGTAGACGAAGAGAAGTCTGACATGGCCACCCTGCAAAAAGCACAAAGTGGCCAGGTACCATTTGGCGATGAAATGTATTTTGACCGCGACGGACGTCCGGTACTGGTCAAGAAAAATGTGGTGCTGACCGGTGACCGTATCACCGATGCCGGCCCTGGCATCAATGGGCAAAACGGCGCCTCGGTGGTCAACGTCACGCTGGATGGCCGTGGTGCAGGCATTTTCAAAAATGTCACGCGTGAAAACGTGGGCAAGCGCATGGCGATTCTGCTGATTGAAAAAAGCAGTACCGAAGTGGTGACTGCGCCGGTGATTAATGAAGAAATCGGTGGCGGTCGTGTACAGATTTCCGGCATGGCCAATGCGCAGGAAGCCACCGACATTTCATTGCTGTTGCGCGCCGGTGCACTGGCAGCACCGATGGAAATCATTGAAGAGCGCACTGTCGGCCCCAGCATGGGCGAAGAAAACATCAAGCGTGGCGTGCACTCCACGCTGTGGGGCTTTGCCGCGATTGCGGTGATGATGGTGATCTACTACCTGGTATTCGGCAGCGTTTCTGTCATGGCACTGGGCGTCAACCTGTTATTGCTGGTCGCAGTGCTCTCGATGCTGCAAGCCACGCTGACCTTGCCTGGCCTGGCGGCGATTGCGCTGGCACTGGGCATGGCGATTGATGCCAACGTGTTGATTAACGAGCGCATTCGTGAAGAACTGCGCAACGGCAATACGCCGCAAGCCAGCATCCACGCCGGGTACGACCGTGCATTTGATACCATTCTTGACTCGAACGTGACTACGCTAATTGCTGGTTTGGCACTGTTCATGTTTGGCACGGGTCCGATCAAAGGCTTTGCCGTGGTGCACGTGCTTGGCATTATGACGTCAATGTTTAGTGCAGTGCTGGTATCGCGGGCTATAGTGAACCTCTTGTACGGCTATCGTCGCAAGATCGAACATTTGCGTATCGGTTAAGTCAGCGAACAGATTAAAGAGAACAGACTATGGAATTATTCAGAATTAAAAAAGATATCCCGTTTATGAGTTACGGGCGTCTGACCACTTCAATTTCGCTGGTCACCTTTATATTGGCGATTTTCTTCCTGTTTGGGCGCGGCCTGAACTATGGTGTGGACTTTACCGGCGGTACTGTCATGGAAGTGCATTACCCGGCGACCGCCAATATTGAAAACATCCGCAAGGTGATGGACACCGAAGGTTTAAAAGATGTCACCGTGCAGAATTTTGGCTCCAGCCAGGATGTGCTGATTCGCTTACCGGTTAAAAAAGAGCTATCAATCGCACAACTGTCAGAAAAAATCTCCCATGCCCTGAAGTCTGCGGACGCAGGCGCTGAAATCCGTCGTGTTGAATCGGTGGGCTCACAAGTGGGTGAAGAACTGTATGAAAACGGCGGCCTGGCATTGTTGCTGGTGTGTACGGGCATCATGGCCTACCTGGCCTTACGCTTTGAATGGCGCTTTGCGGTATCAGCCATTATCGCCAACATGCACGACGTCATTATTATTCTGGGCTTTTTTGCCTTTTTCCAGTGGGAGTTCAACCTCACGGTACTCGCGGCCATTTTGGCGGTGCTGGGTTACTCGGTCAACGAATCTGTGGTGGTGTTTGACCGGGTCCGCGAAAACTTCAAGAAAATGCGCAAAGCCAGTGCCGTACAAGTCATTGATAACGCGATCACCCGTACCATGTCGCGTACTATTATCACCCATATGATGACGCAAACCATGGTCTGCTCCATGCTGTTTTTTGGCGGTGAAACTCTGCATAACTTCTCGCTGGCTCTGACTATCGGCATTCTGTTTGGTATTTACTCTTCTGTACTGGTCGCCTGCCCGATTGCCATGTGGCTCGGCGTAAGCCGTGCCAACCTGATCGGTGATACCGAGAAAAAGTCCAAGGAAGACGAAGCGGCCCTCGCACCTTAAGGTCGCGACAAGCGCTTGATTTTTAGCCACTAGTGGTTACACTAGTGGCTTATTCTTTTCATCCCCACCCCCTTGGACACTATTCCTTTAGGCGGGCAAATTGCCCTGCTCGTATTATTGCTGTCACTGACAGCTTTTTTTTCTATCGCTGAAACCAGCCTGATGTCGCTTAACCGCTATCGCATGCGGCATCTGGCCAAAGCCGGACATCGTGGCGCGAAGCTCGCCAGCAAGCTGATTGCGAGAACGGACAAAACCTTAGGCGTCATCCTGCTCGGCAATACCCTGTGTATTGTCGCGTCTTCCACACTAGAAGTCGTGATTTCAGAACGCCTGTTTGGCGAAGGTGATTACGTGCTGATGTTTGGCTCACTGGCCATCACTTTTGCCATTCTGGTATTCAGCGAGATCTCGCCCAAGGTGATTGCCGCCGCGCATGCCGAAAAACTGGGGTTTGCCAGCAGCTACTTACTGTATCCGCTGCTGTGGATTTTCAATCCGGTCGTTTCGTTTGTGAACCTGTTTGTGCGTGGCTTTGTGAAATTACTGGGCATACGCGTCAACTTTACCGAACAAGCCCAGGGGGTGACTGCCGAAGAACTGCGCAGCATCGTGAGTGACGCAGGGCAATACCTGCCGCCGCAGAACCGCAAAATATTACTCAACCTGCTCGATCTTGAGGACATTATTGTCGATGACGTCATGACCGCACATACCCAGGTGGAATTCATTGATTTTGACCTGCCGGTCGAAAGCATCATGGAAAAGCTGTCCGTCAGCCACCATTCGCGCCTGCCGGTGCGCCGCGGCGATCATGAAGACATCATCGGCATTGTGCATGTGCGTAAGGTGCTTCCCTTCCTGCGTGCCTTCCAGGCAGGTGAAGTACCCGACAAGTCCATGCTGGAGGACGTGATGGCAACCCCATATTACATCCCCTCCGGCACGCCACTCTATACGCAACTTCAACAATTCCAGAAACATCAGGAACGTATCGCGCTGGTAGTGGACGAATACGGCGAATTCAAAGGGCTACTCACACTGGAAGACATTCTGGAGGAAGTGATCGGTGAATTCACGACCCAATCTCCCAGTCGCGTCGGCAGCTTTCACCAGGATGAAGATGGCGGATGGCTGGTGGATGGCAGCAGTATGCTGCGCGATTTGAACCGAAAATTGAAACTGTCACTGCCAACCGATGGTCCACGTACATTGAACGGGTTGATACTGGAGCATTTTGAGGACATCCCCGAACCAAACACCAGCTTTAAAATCGGGCAGCACCGGCTGGAAATCCTCCAGTCACAAGACCGCATCGTTAAACGCGTAAAAATTTTTCTATAAATAATTTCTTCCGCATTGCCTCTTGAAATTTTCTATACAAGGCGCAAAATAGGCCTTAACACAGGTACGTAAACACTATGGCGCAACCCAAGCATGATAGCGATTTGGCTATAAAGTCGCTGACAGCAAAACCCAAGCCTCCGGAGCTGTTCAAGGTACTGTTGTTGAATGACGATTACACCCCGATGGAGTTTGTCGTCGCAGTGATTGAACGTTTTTTTAACAAAAGCCGTGAACAAGCAACGCAGATTATGCTCAAAGTACATACTGAGGGTATGGGCGTGTGCGGGGTCTATCCGCAAGATATTGCAGAAACAAAAATGCATCTGGTGCTGGAGTCTGCGCGTGAAGCACAACATCCCCTGCAGTGCATGATTGAACCTGCTTAAACCGGCTAAAAAAGCATCTTGTAAATATCGATGGAATATGGGCATATTCCAGAGATTCAAAATGCACAATACGTGTTAGCATGAGTTGACTCTACCCATTGATTGCTTGGTAGTGTGAATGCGCAGCCAGTTGCCTTAATACAAACAGAATAGTCGTGGCGCTTGATTCAATACACGATTTAATTTTTTTGAAAAATATACGATAACAATTAACAAGCACGGCATCATCGCAAGCAATTTAAACGGGTGGGGAAACAGTTTTTTGTAGTGTAGCGTATTAAGGAAAGTCATCATGATTGCTCAAGAACTTGAAGTTAGCCTGCATATGGCATTTATGGACGCGAGACAAAAGCGTCACGAATTGATTACGGTTGAGCATCTGTTACTGGCTATGCTGGATAATCCCACCGCCGCAGAAGTATTGCGGGCATGCGGTGCAAAATTCGACACGCTGCGTAATGAGTTGACGCAGTACATTGAGGAACATACCCCGACAGTCGCGGGGACCGAGGAAGTGGATACACAACCGACACTCGGTTTTCAACGCGTGATTCAACGCGCCATGCTGCATGTACAGTCTTCCGGCAAAAAAGAAGTCACCGGCGCCAATGTCCTGGTTGCCATTTACGGCGAAAAAGATTCGCATGCGGTATTTTTCCTGCATCAACAAGGGGTGACACGCCTGGATGTGGTGAATTTCATTTCGCATGGCGTTGCAAAAATTCAGGAAAACGAACCCAAGTCCGGCAATCCGGAACAGGAAATCGAAGGTGAAAGTGTCACCACGGGTGCACTGGAAAATTTCACACTGAACTTGAATGCCCAAGTCATTGCCGGAAAAATTGATCCGCTGATTGGCCGCGGGCTGGAACTTGAACGTGTCATTCAAACCCTGTGCCGTCGTCGTAAAAACAATCCTTTGCTGGTGGGCGAAGCAGGTGTAGGTAAAACGGCGATTGCCGAAGGCCTGGCTTCCAGGATTGTCAGCAAGGAAATTCCGGAAGTGCTGCAAAATGCCACTGTGTACTCGCTCGATATGGGCGCACTGCTGGCCGGCACTAAATACCGTGGCGACTTTGAACAACGCCTGAAAGCCGTCATGAAACAACTGGCTGAAAAACCGGATGCAGTGTTGTTTATTGACGAAATTCATACATTGATTGGCGCTGGCTCCGCCAGTGGTGGCACGCTAGATGCCAGCAATCTGCTCAAACCTGCGCTTTCCAATGGCTCGCTCAAATGCATAGGTGCAACCACCTATCAGGAATACCGTGGTATTTTTGAGAAAGATCACGCCCTGTCACGCCGTTTCCAGAAAATCGACGTGCAGGAGCCGAGTGTGGCTGAAACCATCGAGATTCTGAAAGGCCTGAAAGCCAAGTTTGAAGAGCATCACAGTGTGAAATACAGCGCCAGTGCGCTCACTGTTGCCGCCGAACTTTCGGCGAAATACATCAATGACCGTCACTTGCCAGACAAAGCCATTGACGTGATTGATGAAGCCGGTGCTGCACAACGCATTTTGCCCAAGAACAAACAGAAAAAAATCATTGGCAACAAAGAGATTGAAGAAATCATTGCCAAGATTGCACGCATTCCACCCAAGAACATTTCCAGTGATGACCGCAATGCACTGAAAACACTGGAGCGGGATTTAAAAGCTGTTGTGTTCGGGCAGGACAAAGCGATTGAAGTCCTGGCTTCTGCCGTGAAAATGGCGCGCAGTGGCTTGGGTTCTGGTGACAAACCGATTGGTAGCTTCCTGTTTGCAGGACCGACCGGCGTAGGCAAAACTGAAGTCGCCAAACAGCTCGCCTATATACTGGGCATCGAGTTGCTGCGCTTTGACATGTCAGAGTATATGGAACGTCATGCTGTCTCACGCCTGATTGGTGCGCCTCCAGGCTATGTCGGCTTTGATCAGGGCGGTCTGCTCACCGAAGCAGTCACCAAGCAACCTTATTGCGTATTGCTGCTGGATGAGATTGAAAAAGCCCATCCGGATATTTTCAATATCCTGCTGCAAGTGATGGACCATGGCACGCTGACTGACAACAATGGCCGCAAAGCCGATTTCCGCAACGTGACGATTATCATGACCACGAATGCCGGTGCAGAAAACATGTCCAAATCCAGCATAGGCTTTACCAACAGCAAGGACAGTTCGGATGAAGCTGCAGACCTGAAACGCTTCTTCAGCCCGGAATTCCGCAACCGGCTGGATGCGACAGTTTCCTTCGGTGCGCTGAATCAGGAAGTGATTCTGCGTGTGGTGGATAAATTCCTCATGCAGCTGGAAGACCAGTTACACGAGAAAAAAGTCGACGTAACCTTTAGTGATGAACTGAAGGCCTATTTGGGCAGAAAAGGATTTGATCCATTGATGGGCGCACGACCAATGGCACGTCTGATTCAGGATACGATTCGTAAAGCTCTGGCAGACGAACTGCTGTTTGGTCGCCTGAGTGATGGCGGTCAGGTGCACATTGATCTGGACGCAAACGATCAGATTCAACTCATCTTTAAAGAAGAAGCCATTTCGGTGTAAGCGCTCGAAACTTTAACGTATACGATGGCATCTAGCATGATGCCATCGTATACATTTGCATAAATATGGTGCAAACTAACGGCTTTTACACGTAAGACATATGACTGATTGTCTGTCATATGTTTAAAATCAACATGTTACATACAGACTCACATCTGGTATGGTAGTTGCTTACTTGAGCATTACTTGCTGATTTGAATTGGTACATGCAAAAACTTATTTATTTTATTCATTTGTTGTGCTTCCTGTTCGCGCTACAGTCAACTGCCGCTGAACCCGCAGTAACGACAACACTGCTGCAAACAGGCACCATGGCAGTCTCATTGTCCAATGCCGTGGATGATGTCATGTCTGATGATTTTGGCAATGCCAGCTGCTGTGTAGACATGCTTGAAATTGCAGAAGTCGATGTCGACAAAATACTTTGTCCTCCATTCAATTACCCTCTTCCCCAGACCACAAACCTCAAACCCGAACCACGGCTAGCAGAATACCGGTTACAGATTCCTTTCTGGCTATATCGGCCTCCCCAACGCACTTAACGTCTTTCGCCCCGGCGTCTGGCCATGGCCAGACCGGGATATTTACCATGCGTTGTAAAGGTTGCGTTGAATGCGCTGCCAAAAAGAAGGATGATTATGTTGAGTAACTCCCGCTGGCTAAAAGCACATTGGATACTGTTTCTGTATTGCTGCTTGCCAACAGTGGCCTTGTCTGAGCCCAATACCTTTGATTTAAAGTCGCTGCTGGATAAAGCCGTTGCTGAAAACCCGCTGGTTGAAGTCAGCCAGGCGCAAACGGCTGCCGCTGCCGCTGGCATTACAGTGGCCAGGTCTTATTACAATCCGGACCTGGAAGTCATGATGGGCCCTGCCCGCTATCGCAACCCGCCGGTGAGCACCAAACAAAACATCGGTGTCACCATTTCGCAAGCACTGGACTTTCCTGAAACCAGGACCTCTCGCCGTTTGCTGGCCGAGCAGCAGCTGACTTATGCAGAAAAAGGCATACACACGACCCGCTTTGATTTACGCAATCAAATCAAGCAGGCTTATCTCAATGTGCTGTTACATCAGCAAATCCTGGAAATGTACCGTGCCAACCTTGAAATCCTCCGGCAAATCCAGAACAAGATTAAACGCAAAGTAGATATCGGAGAAGCCGCCAGGTATGAACTGATTAAAGCGGATACCGAACTGTTGACCGCCGAACGTGATTTTGCCAGTGCACAAACCCGGATCGAAGAAGCCAAAGCTATTCTGCATGGGGTGGTCGGCAATATGCCCGACAGTTTCGATATCCAGCCTGATCTTCCGACCCTGCTGCCCTTACCCAGCGTGGTAACGCTGCGCGAAGAAGCTGAAAACAACCCGTACCTGCAACAGCTTCTGACCGCCAAAAGTGGCGCGGAGGCAAAACTCAAGCTTGAACAGGCATTGCGTTTTCCTGGCCTGACCTTGAAATCTGACTTTACCCAAGATCCTGATCTGAATACCTTCAGACTGGGGGTGGTGCTGCCGTTGCCCATCTGGAACAGGCGCGATGGCCAAATTGCACAAGCAGTGGCTGGCATTGACGAGGCCGAAGCGCACATCAAGACGCAAAAACTGGTGCTGCGTAAAGAAATTGACAGTGCGTATCAACGCACGGTGATTGCCAGCAATCAGGTTAAGGTGTTTGAAAATGGTTTGTTGCAACAGTCTGAGGCGACCCTCAGTCGGGCAGAAGCCGCTTATAAATTCGGAGAACGCGGCATCCTGGAATACCTGGATGCGCAACGCGTCAATCGTGATGTCAGACGTGATTATCTGATTGCCAAATTCGATTATTTTTTCAGTGTATTGCAAATCGAACGTTTCATCGGTTCGGATTTGGTTCAACCATAAGGGGATGGTCATGTCTCGTGTTTTAATTTCTACTTTACTCACCGCCATGCTGGCAATGATTACCGTCAGCTGTTCCGAAAAGGCTGCCCCTGTGGTTGAACCAAAGGTGGTGGAAGACCCCTCGTTGGTCACACTTACCCCTGAGCTCAAAACCAATGTCAAAGTCGGTGCTGTCACGGAAATGCAGTTCGTCGACACACTACGCATCCCCGGACGCATCCAGGTGGACGAGCAATATGAATCCAGAGCCGGAGCTCCGGTCACGGGCCGCATCAGCACGCTGGATGTGAAACTGGGCGACCAGGTGCATGCCGGACAACGCCTGGCCATGATCAAGAGTACCGAACTGGCGCAATATCAACTCAATTACATCAAGTCGAGTCAGCAAATGCAATTACTGACCAAAGCCGTCGACCGTGCCAAACAGCTGCTGGAAGCCGATGTGATCAGCACGGCCGAGTTGCAGCGCCGCGAAGGCGAACTGAACGCGGCCAATGCCGAAGTCAATGCCGCGCGCGACCAGCTGCTTGTATTGGGCATGGCGCCTGGCAGTATTTCGCAACTCGGCTTGCGCAACAGTGGCATGTCCACCAGCCAGGTGAACTCCAAGATCAGTGGTACGGTAATTGAGCGCAAAGCCCGACTGGGCCAGGTGGTGGCGCCTGCCGAAGAGCTGTTTGTGATTGCTGACCTGTCTCATGTCTGGGCAGTGGCCGAGATTCCGGAGCAGCAGATTGCGCATATCGCCAAAGGCCAGTCGCTCAATATTGAGGTGCCGGCGCTGGATGATGCACAACTGACAGGCACACTGGCATTTGTAGGCGACGTGGTGAATCCGGCGACCCGTACCGTGATGGCGCGTGCCAATATCAGCAACGATAAAAAACTGCTCAAGCCTGACATGCTGATTAGCATTTTGCTGGAAGCACGTCCTGAAAAGGTCGTGGCTATCCCGGAGACAGCGGTTGTGCGTGAAAACAATGCAGACTTTGTATTTGTGCAAACCGCCAAACCGCAGCAGTTCAAGTTGATGCCAGTCACACTAAGCCGTTCCTACCAAGGCTACAACGAAGTGCTGCAAGGGCTGGTACCTGGTGATCAAATCGTGCTGGATGGCGCATTTCATGTCAATAACGAGCGCAAGCGCAAAGAAATGGAGTAAGACATGATTGAGTCTATGATTCGAGGCGCCCTCAAACAGCGCCTGATTGTGCTGGTCGTTGCCGTTGCATTGATTATTGCAGGGTTGTTTGCAGTCAGAAAACTATCCGTGGATGCTTTTCCTGACGTGACTAACGTGCAGGTGCAGATTGCAACCCAGGCGACCGGAAAATCGCCAGAAGAGGTCGAGCGTTTTATTACCGTCCCCCTGGAAATTGCCATGACCGGCCTGCCCGGCCTGACAGAAATGCGCTCACTGAACAAAAATGCGCTCTCCCTGATTACGCTGGTATTTACTGACGACACCAATGTCTACTTTGCCCGCCAGCTGGTGATGGAACGCCTGATGGAGGTGATGGAGCGCATGCCGAAAGGGATTACGCCGATCCTTGGGCCGGTTTCTACTGGCCTGGGCGAGGTGTATCAATACACGCTGGATAAACCGGGAGATGGTAAAACCACCCTCTCACAAGCCGATCTGACCGAGCGCCGCACCATTCAGGACTGGGTGGTACGCCCGTTATTACGTGGCATCCCCGGCGTGGCTGAAATCAACTCACAAGGCGGCTACGTCAAACAATACCAGGTACTGGTCAACCCTGACCGCATGACGCACTTCGGCATCAAACTGAATGATGTCTATGAAGCCCTGGCACGCAACAACGCCAACAGCGGTGGCGGTGTGCTTTCTCACCATGCGGAACAGTACCTGATCCGCGGGGTGGGCCTGGTCAAGGATCTTGATGACATCAAAAACATGGTCCTGAAAGAGGATAACGGCATCCCGGTCTATATCCGCGATGTGGCCGATGTCACCATTGGTCATGAAGTCCGCGTCGGTGTCGTGCTCAAGAATGGCTACACCGAATCTGTAGGCGGGATTGTGTTGATGATGCGTGGCGGCAACGCCAAGGAACTGGTCAGCCGCATTAAAGCCCGCGTTGAAGAAATTAACAGCAAGGGCATGTTGCCGCATGGTTTGCAAATTGTCCCCTATTACGACCGTAGTGAACTGGTGGATGCCGCGCTGCATACCGTCACCAAAGTGCTGATTGAAGGCATTATTCTGGTGATTGTGATTCTGTTCCTGTTTCTGGGAGATGTGCGCTCCAGCCTGATTGTGGTCGGCACATTAATCCTCACCCCGTTGATTACGTTTATGGTGATGAATCATTATGGCATCTCAGCCAATCTGATGTCACTGGGCGGCCTCGCCATTGCAATTGGCCTAATGGTCGATGGCTCGGTGGTGGTGGTTGAAAATGCTTTTCACCATCTGGGGCACCGTAAAGATGAAAGTAAAGTCCGCGTGGTACTGGAAGCGGCCTCAGAAGTGGCCACGCCAGTCTTATTTGGCGTCGGCATTATTATTCTGGTGTTTTTACCACTGATGACCTTGCAAGGCATGGAAGGCAAAATGTTCGCCCCGCTCGCCTATACCATAGCCATCGCCCTGTTTGTCTCGCTGGTTATTTCATTAACCATGACACCCGCCCTGTGTTCGTACGTACTCAAGGGGGGCAGTGGTGATGATACCCGCCTGATTCAAGCCATCAAAACGCCCTATCTCAAAGCCCTGAACTGGGTGATTTTTAACGAGAAAAAAACCATTACCTTCTCGGCCCTGCTCTTTGTGGCAACGATTGCCCTGTTTCCATTTCTAGGGACATCGTTTATCCCTGAAATGAAGGAAGGCTCGATTGTGCCGGGGATTAACCGCGTCCCCAACATCTCGCTGGAAGAATCCATCAAGATGGAAAACACGGCAATGAAACTGATTATGGAACAGGTACCCGGCGTAAAATCTGCCGTGTCTGGTCTGGGGCGCGGTGAAAGCCCGGCTGATGCGCAGGCGCAGAATGAATCGACGCCGATCATCAGCCTCAAGCCACGCGATCAGTGGCCAGAAGGCTGGAACCAGGATGACATTGCGGAAAAAATGCGTAGCGTGCTCAGCAAATACATCCCCGGTGTACAAATCATCATGGCACAACCCATTTCTGACCGGGTGGATGAGTTGCTGACAGGCGTGCGCGCCGATGTCGCGGTGAAAATTTTTGGTGAAGATCTGGACACACTGAAACAAAAAGCCGACGAAATCGCCAAAATTGCAGGTACAGTCAGAGGCGCCACAGAGATCAAGGTTGAGAAAGTGTCAGGCCAACAGTACCTGAACATCACCATAGACAGGCAGGCCATCGCCCGTCACGGCATTAATGCCGCAGATGTACATGATGTGATTGAAACGGCGATTGGTGGAAAAATTGCCACTGAAATTTATGAAGGTCAACGTCGTTTTTCTGCTGCGGTACGTTACCCGGAATCCTTCCGCAACAACGAAGAGGCCATCAGCAACATCATGCTCACGTCTCCTAATGGTTCACGTGTGGCACTGGCTGATCTGGCGACCATTGAAGTCAAAGACGGTCCGGCACAAATCAGCCGTGAGCTGGCCAAACGCCGCATTGTGGTCGGGGTCAACGTGAAAGACCGCGACCTCGGCGGGTTTGTAGCGGAGCTCCAGCAGGTGTTAGGCAAGCGACTGGAACTGTCCGATGGCTATTATCTGGAGTATGGCGGCCAGTTCCAGAATATGGAGCGCGCGATGGGCCACTTGATGATTATTATTCCAGTGACCATTGCCGCGATTTTCTTCCTGCTGTTCCTGCTGTTCCAGTCGCTGCGTTTTGCCACCATGATTATTCTGGTGCTGCCATTCGCATCCATTGGCGGCGTGGTAGCCCTGTTTGTCACGGGTGAATACCTCTCGGTACCAGCCTCCGTTGGCTTTATTGCCTTGTGGGGAATTGCCGTACTCAATGCGGTGGTGCTGGTATCGTATATTCGTACCCTGCGTGACGAAGGCCTGTCGCAGATTGAGGCCATACGTAAAGGTTGCGCGCAACGCTTCAGACCTGTCATGATGACAGCAACCGTCGCCATGCTGGGTCTGGTCCCTTTCCTGTTTGCTACCGGCCCGGGGTCAGAAGTGCAGCGTCCGCTGGCGATTGTCGTGATTGGTGGATTAATTACCTCCACCTTGCTGACACTGATTGTGGTGCCTACACTGTACCGCAAGTTTGAAGAAAGCCGGATTGAAGCCTAACCAAGTACGGCAGCGTAAGCATTCGCTGCCGTTCACGCGCATTTAAGGAAACGCGAATGAAAGAGATCAAAGCAGTCATCCAACCCGGCAGGTTGCCAAAAATACGCTCAGCCTTGCGTAACATTAAAGGCTTTCCTGGCATGACCGTCAGCAAGGTGGACGGCTGCGGGCATCACTTGCAAAAACCCAGCATAGGGGGCGTGCGTGAAGAACTGACAGACTATAGCCCCAAGGCTTACCTTTTTATGGTGGTGCCCGATGATCTGGTGGAAGGCATATTACAGGTGATTGTAGAAGTCGGCCATACCGGCAATATTGGTGATGGCATTGTCTGGGTCACGCAGGTTGAACGCATGATTCGATTGTCTGAGCAAATCCACGTGCTAGAGGATTAGCCGTTTTAACTTGGCTAAAGCATGCGCCAGGCGAGCCCCTCGTCCTGCGCAGCAATGCCTATCCACTCCGGATCACAGGAGAGTGCCTGACTTAACGCCTGCCTTGCCAAGGCAGGCGTATTGTTTTTCTCGCTCAGGTGCGCAGCCACCACATGCTTGAGCTTGGAATTATCCAGTTGCTGCAGCAACTGGGCACTGGTCTGGTTATCAAGATGCCCCAAGCGCCCCCCTACGCGTTTTTTAAGGGCGTAGGCGTAAGGTCCGGTGCGCAACATATCCAGGTCATGATTACATTCCAGCAATAAACCATCGCAACGCTGCAGCATGTGGATGATATGTGGCGTCACGCTGCCCACATCCGTCAATATGCCAAGTTTCCGCTCACCATCGCCAAACACAAATTGTGCAGGCTCACGCGCATCATGCGGGACCGGGTAAGGATGAACCTCGATATCCTGAATTGAAAATGCAGTATGCGCATCGATGATATGCACATTGACAGGCTGGCTGGCGAAATAGCGCTCGCACATACGGTAACTGCCATGCGTCAGCCAGACCGGGATCTGGTAACGTGCAGCGAGTTTAAACGCTCCCCGTGCATGGTCATCATGCTCATGCGTCACGACAATGCCAGCAATCTGCTCCGGCTGCAATGCCAGGCGCGCCAAACGCAACACGGTCTCTTTGACACTGAAGCCACAGTCGAGCAAAAGCCGGGTTTCCCCGGCTTCTACCACGGTGGCATTTCCTGCACTGCCACTGCCCAACGACGCGAATCGCATCATGCGTAGGCCAGGCGTTTACTTAAGCTGCTCATACATCAGCGAGATAATACGGTTAGCGGTTGTAGTGGTATTACGCTTATTTTCCTTCGTCAAGACGTACACATCTGAAGTATCATCTGCGTTTTCCAGCACCTGAATCTGGTATTGCTTGCTTGACTTGTCCCCGTCTGCAGAACCTTTCCAGAATTTCAGCTTGTCGCCCATTGATTTTGAGGAGTCGTCCTTGGAAGCGGCTTTTTCCTCTTCATCCTCACCACCCCAGAACTTCAGGCGCTCCAGTAGGCCTTTTTTCTTCTTGATCGGATCCTCGGCTTCAGTATCTGCATAACGTACATAAAATATCCCCTCAGAGCGGTTCTTGTCTTCAGTCACAAAGCCAATTCTGTCCAGAGCAAGGCCTACACGACGCCATGCGCGGTCAAATGGCTCATTCAATTTAAGGGTCACGCTCTGGTCTTTTTCCTTGATCACCTCTGCCCGCTTGTCAGAAACAGCCTGTGCGACAACCTGCTCAGCCTTTTGCTCGTCCAGCCCCAGTTTCACCATCATGCGGCGCAACAACTCGGCATCCAGGTCAGCATCAAACTCCTGGCCGGCTGTATTTTTCTTGTCAGCATCCAGACGATAGCCTGTTTCAATTCTACCCAGCTGCGTGTTGACCACATTCTTGCCATCATCCGGCGCTCCGGCAACCGTACGGTGCGTCATGTAAATCTCGGTTGTGCCTTCTTTTTCACCACGCTCCAGCCGGGTACGGAATTTACGACGGTCGGCCAGGCCAGACAGCTTGTCCATCCAGGCGTCAAATTTTTCCCCGTAACCCCGTTTATCTTCTTTCACCTTGATCGCATCCGCTTCCAGCCATTCGGTTTCCATCACACCGATATCCGGATTTTCCACACGGACGGCAAAGCCCTGGTCCAGCCAAAACTCACGCACAATCGGCCAGACTTTCTCGGCAGGCGCGTTAACTACCAGCCAGCGCTGCGAACCGGCTTTGACCATGCGCACATTTTTCACATCGGCCAGCACGGGTTGCGGCCCATTTTGTTCAACCGCTTCCTGATTCTGGCTATAGGCAGAGTAACTGGTACTGCCTGGCACGTTATAGGTGCTGCTGGTTCTGACCGCTGTTAAATCAGGCGGCACTTCGAGCGGCTTGGAACGACCGGCACCTTTATAGTCAGAGGTATTATCAATGAAGGGAATCGAATCGCAGCCAGCCAGTACAGTGACCATCAACAACAGCGCGCCACAACGTAATACAGAGTTACCCATGTTTTTCATTTTCCTGATTAAGATGCAATACCTGCCTGCTTCATCGCAGCACGCAGCACTTCATGATATTGGGTGGACAAATTGACCAGCGGCAAACGAATACCCGCTGCAATCATCCCCATTTGTTGTAATACCCACTTCACCGGAATCGGATTGGCTTCCACAAATAACTTCTGGTGCAAGCCAAACAGTTTGGCATTGGCAGCACGCGCCTGATCCAGATGGCCTTGCAATGCCGCCACACACATGTCATGCATCAGTTTCGGCGCCACATTGGCCGTCACTGAAATCACCCCTTTGCCGCCCAGCAACATGAGGGCCATAGCACTGGCATCGTCGCCACTGTACACGGCAAAATCGGCCGGGGCGCGCAACAGCAAGTCTGTGCCGCGCTCGATGCCTCCGGTGGCATCCTTGATGCCTACAATATTGCGTACCTGTGCCAAACGCAGCACGATATCGTTACTTAAGTCACAGCCGGTCCGCCCCGGTACATTGTAAAGAATCTGCGGAATATCCACCGCTTCAGCCACGGCTTTAAAGTGTTGATATAGGCCTTCCTGCGAGGGCTTGTTATAGTATGGCACCACCAGCAGGCAAGCATCCGCGCCCAGGGATTTGGCTTTCGCCGTGAGCTCAATCGCTTCGGCAGTAGAGTTGGCTCCCGTACCGGCAATCACCGGCACGCGCCCTGCCACATGCTCAACGGTGGTTTTAATCAGCAAACAATGCTCATTGACATCCACAGTAGGGGATTCCCCGGTCGTCCCCACAATCACAATGCCGTCAGTCCCGGCATCCACATGAAAATCAATCAGCTTTTTCAGGGCTTCCAGGTCCAAATGACCATCATCAAACATGGGGGTGACAATTGCTACCAGACTGCCCGTCAACATACTTCGACCATTTAATATTGGAAAGCAAATATTTTAACCGATTCTGTGTCTTAAAGCCAAAGAAGCGCAGCATCCGCATGCCATTAATCAGGCAATCCCCAAAAACAGCGGGCTGGCGAGCTTCCAGCCGGCAAGTCTGGCCAGCACGCCCTTTACAGAAATGGCAGATTTTCCATGCGCAGAAGCACGCCATACCCCATCCTGACTGAACGGATTGCGCTATAATAACGCCTTGTTCTAGCCACCTCATCCGCATGATGACAGCCTTTTGTTGGAACCGCATTCAAGATGACAAATAACTACATTCTGATTTTGATTAGCACTGTACTGGTCAACAATATCGTGCTGGTCAAAATTCTCGGCCTGTGCCCGTTCATGGGGGTTTCCAAAAAGCTGGAAGCCTCTGTCGGCATGGCTGCAGCCACTGCGTTTGTGCTCACGCTGGGCTCGATGACCAGCTGGGCCATCAACCACTACCTGCTGGAACCCAACCATGTCATTTACCTGCGCACCCTGTCATTTATTGTGGTGATTGCCGGCGTGGTACAGCTGACCGAAATGATCATGGAAAAAAGCTTCCCATTGCTTTACCAGATGCTGGGCATTTACCTGCCACTGATCACCACCAATTGCGCAGTACTGGGCGTGCCGCTACTCAATGCACAGGCCAGCCATGGCTTTGTCGAATCCGGCCTGTATGGGCTGGGGGGCGCACTGGGATTTTCTCTGGTGTTAATTTTATTTGCTTCGATGCGTGAGCGGCTGGACGCGGCAGATGTGCCCGGACCGTTCAAGGGTTCGGCCATCGCCATGGTCACTGCAGCCTTGATGAGCCTGGCTTTTATGGGCTTTGCTGGTCTGGACCGCGTGTAAGGACTGATTTTCGCATGTTGATTGCTCTCTTTATCATGCTGGGCCTGGCCATTGCGCTTGGCCTGTTACTCGGCTACGCGGCACTGAAATTCAAGGTCGATGGTGATCCGCTGATTGCTAAAATTGATGCCATTCTGCCGCAAACACAATGTGGCCAATGCGGATACCCTGGCTGCAAACCCTATGCCACAGCCATTGCACATGGCGAAGCCGATATCAACCAATGCCCGCCCGGCGGTGATGCCGGGGTGCGGGCGCTGGCCGACTTGCTTGGCGTGGAATACAAACCCCTCAATGCCGAACATGGCGCACCCAAACCCAAATCGGTGGCGTTTATTGACGAAACCACCTGCATCGGCTGCACCCTGTGCATACAGGCCTGCCCGGTTGATGCCATTTTGGGCGCTGCCAAACACATGCACACCATCATCAGCAGTGAATGTACCGGCTGCGAATTGTGTGTCGCGCCTTGCCCGGTCGATTGCATCAGCATGACACCCGTGGCTGAAACACCCGAAAACTGGAAATGGAAATATCCCACCATTCCAATTGTGCCGGTCGCCCATCAGGGATAAGAGCATCGTTATATGAACGCGATCATCCAATTCACACAAAAACTCAATGGCATTTTTAAATTCCATGGCGGCGTGCATCCGCCCGGCAACAAATCCTCCTCCACACAAACACCGATTGCCTACGTCACGCTGCCTGCACTGCTCACTTTGCCCTTGCGTCAGCATGTCGGTCATTTACCTAAAATAAAAATACAGGTGGGTGAGCACGTATTGAAAGGCCAGTTATTGGCCGAAGCGGAAGGCGCGGTCTCGGCCGCCATTCACGCGCCGACCTCGGGCACCATCATCGCCATTGAAGAGGCGGTGATTCCCCACCCCTCCGGATTGCCTGATTACTGCATCCGCCTGCAACCGGATGGCAATGATGCATGGGTGGCGCACACAGCACAGGACTGGCGCAATATGGACCGCAGCACCCTGATCCAGAGCCTGACCCATTCGGGCATTGTCGGCATGGGCGGGGCAACCTTCCCCACGCAAATCAAACTGCGGACAGATGGTAAAAGCGACATTCACACGCTGGTCATTAATGCCGCCGAGTGCGAACCCTACATCACCTGCGATGACATGCTGATGCGCGAACGCGCCGATGGGATTGTGCAAGGCGTGCTGATTGCCCGGCACCTGATGTCTGCCGAAAAGGTGGTCATTGGCATAGAGGACAACAAGCCGCAAGCGATTGCAGCCATGCAAGAAGCGGTCAAGGATACTGACATTCAGGTTAAAGTGGTGCCCACCCTGTATCCGAGCGGCGATGCCAGGCGCCTGGTGTATTTGCTGCTGGGGCAAGAGATTGGACACGACAAGCGCTCCACACAAGAAGGCATTCAGGTATTCAACGTCGCCACCATGCTGGCCTTGCACCGTTATTTTGACCATGGGGAACCGGCTATCAGCCGCATCGTTTCCATCACTGGCAATGTTGCACAACCACAAAACTTTGAAGTCCTGTTCGGCACACCCGTCAGCCACCTGCTTGCCGCTGCCGGCGGTGTCGGAACGGATACCAGCCACTACATCATGGGCGGCCCGATGATGGGCTTTGATCTGCCGGATGCAGAGGTACCCGTCACCAAAGCGTCCAACTGCATTATTGCCGCGTCGCCCGGACTGTTTCCCGCGGCACCGCCAGCCATGCCCTGCATACGTTGCACACGCTGTGCCGATGCCTGCCCGGTCAGCCTGCAACCACAAGAACTGTACTGGTTTGCCAAATCGGATAATTTTGAAAAAGCACGCGATTACGATTTGTTTGATTGTATCGAATGCGGTGCCTGCAGTTATGTGTGCCCCAGCCATATTCCACTGGTGCAATATTATCGCTATGCCAAGAGCGAAATTATTGCCACTGACAAAGCCAAAGAAGCGGCCGATCTGGCGCGTGAACGCAATGAGGCAAGGCTGGCGCGTATAGAGCGTGAAAAACAGGAGCGTGCACAAAAACACGCGGAACGTGCACAGGGTGCGAAAAAAGCGGCTGAAAAAACGGCAGCTGCCGCTGATAGTGGCAGTGGCCAGGCGCAAGCCGCTTCTGTGGCAGATGACGCCAAAAAAGCCGCCATTGCCGCCGCCATTTCCCGTGCCAAAGCACAAAAAGAGGCACAAGCCGCGACAGGTGAGGCAGCAAAAAATACTGCCGAAACCAGCGACAGCGTGCAGCAGGAAATTGCAGAGATTGATGCACGGCGTGCAGCTGTTGGTTTGGCAGATACCGATGGTTCTACTGAAAAAGAGGCTGAGAAACAAGCCAAGATTGCCGCCGCCATTGCCAAAGCCAAAGCCGCCAAAGCGGCAGCCCAGACTGGACATCCAGCTACCAGCGTGGCAAGCGCAGCCGTTGATCCAGACAAGCAGGCCAAGATTGATGCGGCCATTGCCCGTGCCAAAGCGGCAAAAGCAGCGGCCGAAGCGAGCAAGAATGTCGCTGAATTAACAGCATCACAAGCGACCACCACGGTCAGCGCCGACGAAGAAAAACAAGCCAAAATTGCGGCTGCGATTGCACGGGCCAAAGCCGCAAAAGCGGCTGCCGAGGCTGCAAAAATGGCCACCACGTCTGCCAACAGTGACAATGCAAAGGAATAATGTGAATCGCTCCCCCTATATTTCGGATGCACCCTCCGTCAGTACCATTATGCTCAAGGTGCTGCTGGCCCTGCTACCTGCCATCATCACCTATGTCTGGTTATTTGGGGGAGGCATTCTGGTCACACTCACCTTGGCCACAGTCACCGCAGTCGCCACTGAAGGCCTGCTGCTCAAACTCCGCCAGCGGCCTTTGCGTCCGTTTCTGTCGGATTACAGCGCGGTCATCACGGCATGGTTGCTGGCACTGGCCATCCCCCCCCTCACGCCCTGGTGGCTGATCGTCGTGGGGACCGCATTCGCCATTGTGTTTGCAAAACAGCTGTATGGTGGCCTGGGCTACAACCCGTTCAACCCGGCCATGGTTGGGTATGCCGTTTTGCTGATTTCGTTCCCGGTACTGATGACCAAATGGCCAGCCGCGCTGAGCCTGACACAACACCCTTTAAGCTTTGCCGAGCAATGCCAGTACATTTTCTCTGGCCTGTTACCTGGCGGACTGGACCTGGATGCCGTCACCTCGGCCACACCACTCGACTATTTAAAAACGCAATTACGCCTGCACCACGAAGTCGACGCCATTACCCAGGCCCCCATGTTTGGCAGTCTGGCTGGGATCGGTAACCAGTCGGTGGCCGTGGCCTATTTGCTTGGCGGTTTATATTTGTGGCAACAACGTATTATCACTTGGCACTTACCCGTAGCTTTCTTTAGCGTGATGGCCATCATTTCCGGCGCATTCTGGCTGATGGATCCACAACACTATGCACCACCGCTATTACATCTGTTTGCCGGTGCCAGCATGTTGGGGGCGTTTTTCATCATTACTGACCCGGTCAGCGGACCCACCACACCCAAGGGCAAGTTCTGGTTTGCCGGAGGCGTGGCACTGCTGACTTATTTTATTCGCGTCTATGGCGGTTTTCCTGACGGAATGGCGTTTGCAGTCTTGATTATGAATATCGCTGTGCCGCTGATTGACGCCTACACCCAACCGCGTGTATTTGGTCATGCCAAATAACAGCAAACCGGGATAAATGAGCGCTGTAAACACATGAATGAAATTTTAAAACACGCCCGCAACACTGCCTTGACCCTGATGGGATTTGCAGCGGCTTTTACTTTGCTGATGAGTATGGTGTACACACTCACGCTGAACCCCATCGCGGAAAGCGAAGCCCGCGCCCGCATGCAACTGTTCCAGCAAATTGTGCCTGACAGCCTGTTTGATAATGACTTGTTACATGACACAGTGACTCTGCCGCCAGACCTGTTACTGGGTAACACGCAACCATTGACAGCCAATATTGCCCGTCTGCATGGCGAAGCCAGTGCCGTGATTCTTGAAGCCACTGCCCATGATGGCTATGCCGGCGATATCAAACTGCTGATGGCGATTAAGGCTGATGGCAGTCTGGCCGGTGTACGCGTGCTTTCGCACAAGGAGACCCCTGGGCTGGGTGACTATATTGATATTGCCAAAGACCGCTGGATCACGCTGTTTGATGGTTTGTCGCTGTCGCAAAAACCACTGGGACAATGGCAGGTCAAAAAAGACGGTGGCGATTTTGATTACCGGGCCGGGGCCACCATTACCCCGCGCGCAGTCGTGGGCGCAGTCGGGCGCGCATTGCAATATGTACAAAATCACCGACAAACCCTATTTGCACCCGTTGCAGTGCCAGAGCAGGAGCACACCTCATGAGTCAGTTTAAAGAAATCAGCCTTAACGGATTATGGAAACAAAACCCCGGCGTGGTGCAACTGCTGGGCTTGTGCCCGACCTTGGCCGTGACCACCAGCGTGGTGAATGGCGTCAGCCTTGGGCTGGCAACTGCGCTGGTGATGGCCTGCGCCAATGGGGCTGTTTCGCCAGTCCGTAAATTTGTACCGGATGAAATTCGTGTGCCCGTTTTTATTCTGGTGATCGCAGCACTGGTCACCATGATAGACCTGACCATCCACGGCTTTGCTGAACCCCTGCACAAAGTGCTGGGCATTTTCATTCCATTGATTGTGGTCAACTGCATTGTACTGGCGCGGGTAGAGTCATTTGCTGCCAAAAACACGCCCGCCCCGGCGATTTGGGACGGCTTGATGATGGGCCTGGGTCTGACGATGGTGCTGGCCATTTTAGGCGGCATGCGTGAACTGGTGGGCAAGGGCACCCTGTTCTCGGGCGTCGATCTGGCGTTTGGCCCGGACTTTGCCCCCTATGTTTTGCATCTGGTGCCAGACTATCATGGCTTTCTGCTGGCCATTTTGCCGCCCGGTGCCTTTATCGGCCTCGGCTGCCTGATTGCCTTGCGTAACTGGGCAGAAATTCGCCGCAGCCAGCCCCATATGCCTGCCAGCACAGCCGCCGCCAAGCCTGCGCATTAAGCACACCCTGCCGACAAGACAACACCCATGAACGCTCAAAAAAGGTTGGCAATTTTTGAACGTCTGGCAGCCGCCATCCCCAACCCGACTACCGAGCTGGAGCACGCCTCCACCTTTGAATTGCTGATTGCGGTCATCCTGTCGGCGCAAGCCACCGACAAGGGCGTCAATATCGCCACGCGCAAACTTTTTAAAGTAGCCAACACGCCACAAGCCATACTCGATTTGGGGCTTGAAGGGCTGGAGAGTTACATCAAAACCATCGGCCTCTACCATGCCAAGGCACAAAACGTGCGCAAGTGTTGTGAGCAATTACTCACTTTGCATGGTGGCGAGGTGCCGGATAATCGTGGAGCACTCGAAGCGCTGGCTGGCGTAGGCCGCAAGACTGCCAATGTGATTTTAAACACCGCTTTCGGGCAACCCACCATCGCAGTAGATACGCACCTGTTCCGGGTCGGCAACCGCACCAAACTGGCCCAGGGCAAAAACGTGCTCGAAGTCGAGCAACGCTTTTTAAACACCACGCCCAAACAATTTTTAAAAGACGCACACCATCTGCTGATTTTGCACGGCCGTTACACCTGTACTGCCCGTGCCCCCAAATGTGGTGAATGCTGCATTGCCGATTTGTGTGAATTTCATGACAAACGCATCAACCCGGTTCAGCCGCCGGCGGAGCAATAACCATGGCCTTATTCAACCCCAGTCGTGACGAAGTGCGTCAGTTTTTCTTTGACTCATGGGCAAAGTTTAATCAACAGCAAGTGCTCACTGACCTGGAAAAAATGGCCGTGAGCATCATGCATATGCACCCGGAATATCATGCCATTCTGGATCAACCTGAATACTATTTACAGCAAGCCTACTACCCTGAAATGGGTGAAACCAACCCCTTCTTGCATATGAGTTTGCACCTGTCCATCCAGGAGCAGATCAGCATCAATCAACCTATTGGCATTACACAGGCTTATGGCAAGCTGTGTACAAAATACCAGGAAGAACATGCAGCGCAACATGCTTTGTTAGAGTGTCTGGCGGAGACGATCTGGCTCGCGCAACGCAACCAGACCGGAATGGATGCAGCGCATTATCTGCAATTGATAGAACAGCGTGCGGGCAGCGCGACCGGCAAATAAACCCGGCCAGCACTTCTGTTCAGAACGTGCCTGGGAAAGATGCCAGGCCGGCAGCCTAGTCCGGCCCGACCACCAGTTCTTCTGAGCGCTTGTTTTGTAACGCCACCCAATGGGAAATCAGCGTCAGCCCCACTGCCAGCAACGTGGGGCCCAGGAAAATGCCTATAAAGCCGAACGCAAGCGCCCCACCAAGCACCCCTAGTACAACCAGCAACATCGGCAAATGAGAAGAATGGCTGATGAGGATAGGCTTGATAATATTGTCCACACTACTGATCGCAAGTAAGCCATAAAAGCCTAAAAAGATCGCCCATCCCTGATCCCCCTGCCTGAACAGCCAGAGCGCCGCCCCGCCCCAAATCAGCGGCGGACCTACGGGCACCACTGAAAGAAAAAAGGTCGCCAATGCCAGCAACAGTGGCATGGGCGCCCCTGCAAGCCAGAAACCAAACAAGGCGACAGTAGATTGCGCCAGTGCCGTGCCAAATATACCCAGCATCACGCCTTTCACTGTCATGCAGGACAATTGCAACATCTCCTCACCCAATGCCCCACCCAGCCTTTTCACCATGGCCATGACTCCCTTTGCCAATCTGGCACCGTCACGGTAGAAAAAGAAAGCAATGAATACAACCAGTATCAATTGCACGAACCCACCCATGACCAATTGCACAGCACTTAACATATACTTGCGCAAAGGTTCGGCATACTGGCTGGTCAGCCGCAACAGTTCTTCCTGGCTGGCAAATGCACGCTGCCAAGCGTCGGCAAGCTGGCTGCCAAGCACTGGCACGCTCTCCAGCCACTGTGGCGGATGCGGTGGCAGACTCTGTATAGCGGCCTTTGCTTCATCCAGCAGTTCGGTCGCAGAATCCGCAAGGTTCACGGCCAGATAGGCCATGGGCAGAATCAACGCGAGCAGCAGGAACAAGGTCATGATCACGGCAGCTAAGGCATCGCGCCTGCCCAGTTGCAACCAGATACGGTGATATAGCGGCCAGGTAAATACACAGATCACGGCTGCAAATAGCACGGCGGCCATAAAAGGATGCAAAACGAATACGCAGCCGATAATCAGCAGGGCGATCAGGGCAATACGCGCAATCTGGTTGGTGTTAATCATGTGTAGCCCGGAGATGGTATGAATACAGCTGATTATCTCGCAGGATGTTGCTTTGTTGGCAAACTTTATACGTGTATGACAAAGTTAGCGACTCTCCCATGGCCGAATGACTCATGACGGATTGGGACTGTCTAAAAAGCATAAGACATGTTGTCTCAGCCACATAAAAGACGGGAAATATGTAGGCAGGCAAGCCATTATGTTCAAATATCGACAGCCTGAATATTCCGTCATGCTGCAAACTGTGCTTCAATAGCCAGCATGAAATCTAACCCGCATGACTGGCTGAACGAACACGGCGATTATCTTTACCGTTTTGCGCTGGCGCGTTTACGCGACCCGCATCAGGCCGAAGATGTCGTACAGGAAACTCTGCTCGCGGCAATTAAAAATCCCAATTTTGCCGAAGCATCCAGCGCGCGCACCTGGCTCACCGGCATCCTGAAACACAAAATCATCGATTGCATGCGCAAGCAGGTGCGCGAAACACCCGCCTCGCAACTGTTGATCGATGAAGATGCGAATATGGACGAGTTTTTTGATGAAACCGGGCATTGGGCAGAGAAACCGCAAGCCTGGGATATGCCGCATGAAGCCCTGCAGCAAAAGCAGTTTTTGAAAGTGTTGCAGCAGTGCATGGAGCGTTTGCCGCAAAAACTGGCCGCCATTTTTGCCATGCGTGATGTGGATGAAATGGAAAATGAAGAAATTTGTAAGGCACTGGAAATCACCACGACCAATGCTTGGGTAATGTTATACAGGGCGAGAATGGGTCTGCGGAAATGTCTGGAAATGCATTGGTGAATATAGTGGAAACGGTATGTTGAATTGCAAACAAACCAGCTTGCTGGTGTCGCAATCACTTGACCGCCCGTTGACCTGGCGTGAACGGATGGCGGTGCGTATGCATCTATGGATATGCGTGTACTGTCGCAGGTTTATGCAACAGCTCAAACTGATACGCCAGCAGATGTCGCGCTGGCAGGAGCAAGAGGTCTCTCGCACTGACATTACGCTGCCGCAGCCAGCCAAAGATCGCATTACACAACAATTGGATACGCAACCATAAGGTTGGACTTTTTAACCCTTTATTAAAGGAAACTCGCATGAAAACCAACACACTCGCAATGACCTTATCCAGCACCATCGCACTCTCTTTCGGCGCTGCCGCCTTGCACGCAGCAGAAAATCCGTTTGCATTAAAAACCCTGGGCCAGGGCTACCAGGTAGCCGATGCTGAAAAAGCCAAAGAAGGTAAATGTGGTTCTGGCAATTGCGGTGCCCACAAGAAAAAAATGAAAGAAGGCAGCTGTTCAGCCGAAAAAATGAAGGAAGGCGCCTGCCATCACGACAAGGCCAAAGAGGGGAACTGCTCTGCCGAGAAGATGAAAGAAGGCGCTTGCCACTCTAGCAAGTGATCTCTTTTTTGTAGACATACACGCCATGGCAAGTTTGCAGGACATCCGCGGTGCAGGGCTGGGGCTCAAGCGCGAGCTGATGCCCCAGCTCAAACAGCAGCATGGCGCTGCCCTGCTGGAACATTTGCAATTTGTTGAAATTGCCCCTGAAAACTGGATAGGGGCTGGCGGGAAATATGCTGCCGAACTTGAATGGTTTGCCCAACGCTATCCGATAGCCTGCCATGGCTTGTGTTTGTCACTGGGCGGGCCTGACCCGCTCAATGTGGCTTTTTTGCACCAGGTTAAACAGTTTCTGTACGACTTTGAAATTCCGTTATATACCGAGCATTTGAGCTATTGCAGTGATGCAAGCCATGGCTATCTGTATGACCTGCTACCGATCCCGTTTACTGAAGAAGCGGTGCATTATGTGGCGCAACGCATCCGGCAGACACAAGACATCCTCGAACAGCGCATTGCCGTTGAAAATGCCTCGTTTTATGTGCAGGCACCGATCAGCGAAATGGATGAAGTCAGTTTTATCAATGCTGTGCTGAGTGAAGCAGATTGCGATCTGCATCTCGATATCAACAATGTCTATGTCAACAGCGTGAACTTTGGCTTTGACCCCTATGCCTTTTTAAATCAGATGCCTGCCGAGCGCATTGTCTATGGTCACATGGCTGGCCACTTGCAGGTGGCGCCCGACTTGCTGGTAGACACCCACGGCGAAGCGATTATTCCACCGGTGTGGCAGCTGCTCGCCCATGCTTACCAGACACTGGGCAGCTTCCCCACCCTGCTCGAACGCGACAGTCATATTCCCGCTTTAAATGTGCTGATGCAGGAAGTCGATCAGATACATGCTTACCAGCAGTTGGCGGCAAGCCACACGGACAAGGCAGCCTGATGCTGGCCTTTCAACTATACCAGGCGGACTTCACCGCCCATATTCGTGACCCGCGCACCACGCGCAAACCGGCAGGGGTTGCCGACAAGCGCATGGCCGTTTACCGGGAAATTGTGTTCAACAACTTTATGGCGAGTGTAAGTGCCTGCTTTCCGGTATTGCACCTGATATTGGGCAAGCGCAAGTTTAAAAGGCTGGTACGGCTTTGCTTTGCACAATACCATTTTGATAGCCCACTGTTCAGGGAAATCTCCCTGGCGTTTGTAAACTTCTTGCAACGCATTGATCTTGATGCCTATGCCTTACCCCCTTTTAGTGCCCAACTGGCGCACTATGAGTGGGCAGAGCTTTATGTAAGCAACCTGTCGACCTGGGCGGGCGGGCAGACCGAAATCGGTGCTGATGATGCGCTGCTTTCAAGCAGGCTGCAGTTGAATCCTGCCCATGCCCTGCTTGCCTATGACTACCCGGTCCATCTGCTTTCCAAAAAGCATGCGTCCACGGACAAGATACCGACCTATCTGTGCCTGTTTACCAATGCGGCATTCAAGGTCACGTTTATTCAGCTCAATCAGGTCACCTATCAATTATTGCAACTACTGCAAACGCAAGCACTCACGGCAGCATCGGCCTTGCAGAGCATTGCCCAGCAATTGCAACATCCACATCCTGAGGTCGTCATGCAATTTGGCCTGCAGGCCATTGCTTCCTTGCAGCTACAAGGTGTGGTATCGGCGACGGCAGTAGAAGAAATGTTGCCCGTCTGCAGGCAATCCTCCCTATAATCTTGCGCATACACTTACAGTTAGATCCCACGTTTTAAGGAGCGCAGACAGATGGTCCCTTCTTATCAAACACCCGGTATTTATATCGAGGAAATTCCTCAGCTACCTCCTCAGGTAGTGCAGGCTGAAACCACCATGGTCGCCTTTATCGGCTATACCGAAAAAGCGTGCCAGCAGCTGGCGGATGACCTGTTATTCACACCGCTGCCCATTCGATCCATGCTGGAATTTGAACAATACTATGGCGGCCCTTGCCTGCTGGCTGATGTACAGCTGACAGTGGAACAATCGCCGCTACACGTCAATATTGACACATTCACGCCACCTGTATTTATTTTATATGACGCGTTGCAATTATTTTTTGCCAATGGCGGCCTGCAATGTCTGATTGTCTCGACAGGCAACTATAGCGCCACCCTGCCTGCACTTGAGCCGCTATTACATGGCCTGGCTGCGATTGAACATATCCAGACTGTTTCGCTGATAGTCGCGCCTGAAGCACACCGGTTAACCATAGACAGCTACCAACTGTTTACCGCAGCCACCCTGCAACAATGTGCCAGCCTCGGTGACCGTTTTGCCGTGATTGATATGCATGGCGGCACCGAGCGGCTGGATCAGCCACACAGTGATATTTCAGAGGCGGTGCAACAATTCAGGGCCGCTGGCTGCCCCGACCAGCACCTGCAATATGGGGCGGCCTACGCACCACATTTGCAAACCAGCTATCCGTATCAAGCAGATCACACGCGTATTCAGGTCAGCCTGGCAGCGGATCAGGAAGCGGTCAGCCTGTACAGCTTGCAAGCCAGCCAGCCTGAAATATATGCGGCATGCCTGCAGGCACTGCAAACCAGGTATCTGCTACTCCCGCCCTCGGCCGCAGTCGCTGGCGTCTATGCTCACACAGATACGCAACGCGGCGTGTGGAAAGCCCCGGCAAATGCATCCTTGACCGGCATCATGCGCCCTTGCCTCGCCATTAACAATACCGAGCATGGCATCATGAATGTAGATACGGTTGCTGGCAAGTCTGTCAATGCGATTCGGGCTTTTACCGGAAAAGGCACGCTGGTATGGGGTGCACGCACATTGGCCGGCAACGACAATGAATGGCGTTATATCAATGTGCGCCGATTTGCACTGATGCTGGAGACTTCTTGCAAGCGAGCATTAGCATCCTTTGCATTCGAGCCGAATGATGCCAATAGCTGGGTACGGATACAGGGCATGCTGGAAAACTTCCTCACCCTCTGCTGGCGTCAGGGCGCATTGCAAGGCAGCAAACCCGAACATGCATTTTATGTGCGTGTGGGGCTCGGCCAGTCCATGACCGCGCGCGACGTGGCAGAAGGCAGGCTATATGTGGAATTAGGGTTTGCGGCTGTACGGCCAGCTGAATTTATTGTATTGAGACTGTGTCAACTGATGCAACAATGAAACACTTTGTGATATGACGATAATATTTTGTGTCACACACCCAGTAGTGCAAATCCAACTGTGATAGAAGCTGGTAGAATATACATACACCATTACAATTATTCACTGTCATGCAGAACTCTCAGGCAAAATCTGTATTAAAACAATTCCGGATTATTTTTGGCACCGTCAAGCAGCACTTCAGAGAAATAGAAATCTCATGCGGCATCTCTGGCTCCCAGCTGTGGCTGCTGAACGAGATTGCCAACCGCCCTGAGCTGGGGGTCTCCAGACTGGCAGAGAATATGGCCATTCATCAGTCAACCTGTAGTCTGCTGGTAGAAAAGCTGGTCAAAAAACAGTTAGTTGCCAAACAACGGCTTTCTGAAGATCAGCGCAAAGTCGGGCTGATGATCACTGACGCTGGCAAAGCCATTCTGGCAAAAGCGCCACAACCTGTAGATGGTATCTTGCCACAAGTACTGGCAAGTCTGGCGCAATCCGAACTGGCGTCCCTGCAAACGTCATTGAACCTGGTTATCGCCAAACTGGATGCAGAAGATAACGCGCTTGCCACGCAGCCATTGGCAGACATGTAACTCGCTGCCAATAAAAAAGCCGGTCAAGTGACCGGCTTTTTTATTGGCACCTTGGTGCCCGGGTATTTTTGCAAAAAGGCTGCAACTAATCAAAAGCAGCGGCTTCTCGTGCTGCCGCAATATTGACCACCTCGGCTTTTGTCGCATTATCAAGATCCCACCAGCCCTGAATCTCTTCCAGGGTGCGAAAGCAACCCTGACAGAATCCGGTAGTATCATCGATGGTACACACGCCAATACAAGGGGATTGTACGTCTTGTTCACTCATGTTGACTCCTTGCCAAATTACGCAGTAACAGGCTCATTAAAAGTACTGTTAATTTAAAGCGCCATGGCAGTTTTTGTAACGCTTGCCTGAACCACAGGGACACGGATCATTACGGCCGACCCGCACACCTTCCGGAATGTTGCCCGGTTCAGCCTCTGTTGCGGTATTTCCGAGTGCACTGTCATAATCCGTGTGCTGATACTGCACGTTGCCTACGTCAGCCGCCCGCATGGCCTCTTCGGCACGGCGCTCCTCTTCTTCCAGCTCTTCGCGTGAGCGCACCTGTACCAGCATGGTGATACGGGTCACTTCACTTTTCACCGTATTGAGCAATGATTCAAACAGTTCAAACGCCTCACGCTTGTATTCCTGCTTGGGATTCTTCTGCGCATAAGAGCGCAAATGGATACCCTGGCGCAAATGGTCAAGCGCCGCCAGATGTTCGCGCCAGTGGTTATCCAGGCTTTGTAACATGACTGCACGCTCAAAATTGCGCATATTATCGTTGCCTGCCATCGCCTCTTTGCCGGCGTAATTTTCATTGGCAGTATCCAGAATGCGTGCACGCAGGGTTTCTTCATGCAAATCAGGATTACCTTCCAGCCACTCGCCCACGGGCAAGGTCATGCCGGTATCCGCCAGCAAAGCCTGCTCCAGCCCGGCAATGTCCCACTGCTCTTCGACGCTGCCTGGCGGCACATAGGTGTTGAAAAGACTGTTCACCACATCCTCACGCATGGCGCGTATGGTTTGGCCAACATCTACGGATTCCAGCAAATCATTACGCTGCTCGTAAATCACCTTGCGCTGGTCATTTGATACATCATCATATTCCAGCAATTGCTTGCGGATATCAAAGTTGCGGCCTTCAACCTTGCGTTGTGCATTTTCAATCGCACGCGTCACCATGGCATGCTCAATGGCTTCGCCCTCGGGCATATTGAGGCGGGTCATAATCGCGGCTACACGCTCGCCCGAGAAAATACGCAACAACTGGTCCTCAAGCGACAGATAGAAGCGGCTGGAGCCCGGGTCACCCTGACGACCGGCACGCCCACGCAACTGGTTATCCACACGGCGTGATTCATGGCGCTCGGTACCGATAATGTGTAACCCACCGGCAGCGAGTACCGCATCGTGACGCTGTTGCCACTCGGCCTGCAACTGCGCAATTTTGACCTCTTTTTCAGCATCACTCAGGCTGTCATCCTGACGAATGCCGTGGATATCGCTCTCCGGATTCCCCCCCAGCACAATATCCGTGCCGCGACCGGCCATATTGGTGGCAATGGTGATCACGCCCGGACGTCCGGCTTCTGCCACAATGGTGGCCTCACGCTCATGCTGCTTGGCATTGAGTACCTGATGCTCAAGTTTTGCCTGTGTCAGCAAATTCGAAATCAGTTCGGAGTTTTCAATCGAGGTGGTACCTACCAGCACAGGCTGACCCTTGGCCTGACACTGTTTGATGTCCTCAATGACGGCCTTGTACTTCTCCATGCCGGTACGATAGACCTTGTCCATCGCATCCACACGCTGTACGGCACGATGTGTCGGAATCACCACGGTCTCAAGACCGTAAATCTGGTTGAACTCGTAGGCTTCAGTATCCGCTGTTCCGGTCATCCCGCTCAGCTTGTTATACATGCGGAAGTAGTTCTGGAAAGTGATGGAAGCCAGTGTCTGGTTTTCTTTCTGGATTGCTACGCCTTCTTTGGCCTCTACTGCCTGATGCAATCCATCTGACCAGCGACGGCCCGGCATCATCCGTCCGGAGAATTCGTCCACAATCACAATCTCGTCATTGCGAACCACATAATGCTGGTCACGGTGGTAAAGATTCTGCGCACGCAATGAAGCGTACAAGTGGTGCACCAGGGTAATATTGGCAGGCTCGTACAAACTGGAACCCGCGGGTAACATGCCGCTTTGCTCCAGTAGTTGTTCGGCATGCTCGTGACCAATTTCGCTCATGGTCACGCTTTGTGCTTTTTCGTCCACCCAGAAATCGCCTTCGCCATCTTCTGCAGTTTGACGCGTTAACTGCTTGGCTACTTCGTTAATGGCGCCATACAGGTCCACGCTATGTTCGGCCTGGCCGGAAATAATCAGCGGCGTACGCGCTTCGTCAATCAGAATCGAGTCAACTTCATCTACCAGTGCATAGTTGAGAGCGCGCTGTACGCGCTCTTCCTTGCTGAACACCATATTGTCACGCAGGTAGTCAAAACCAAACTCGTTATTGGTGCCGTAGGTAATGTCTGCCGCATACGCCGCCTGTTTGGCATCGTGGGTCATTTGTGACAGGTTAATGCCTACCGTCAATCCGAGAAAATTGTATAGCTTGCCCATCCACTCGGCATCACGTCGAGCAAGGTAGTCGTTGACAGTGACCACATGCACGCCTTTGCCGGTCAACGCATTCAGGTAAGTGGGCAATGTTGCCACCAGTGTCTTGCCCTCACCGGTACGCATCTCGGCAATTTTGCCTGCATTGAGCACCATGCCACCAATCAGCTGCACGTCAAAATGGCGCATGCCCAAGGCACGTTTACTGCCCTCGCGCACCACGGCAAAAGCCTCTGGCAACAATTGTTCCAGTGTTTCGCCTTGCGTATAGCGTTGCTTGAACTCCTCGGTTTTTCCACGCAACTGCTCATCTGTCAGCGTTTGAATCTCCGGCTCCAACACATTGACCTGCTTGACGATTTGAAGATACTGCTTGACCAGCCGTTCATTACGACTGCCGAATAATTTTTTAAACAACGAGGCTAACATGAGTCACACCGATTTTCCGCTCAAGCGGTTTAGATTGAAATAAACTGAGATTGTATAAGATATAGAGGGCGATTGTCTCGATTATTGCATGACACGGCCAGAATTCAGCGATGGCAGCAATAGATCAGGAATGGTTCCTGAGATACTCACGCGGGTCCAGCGGATTGCCGTTCAGGCGAATTTCATAATGCAAATGCGGCCCGGTAGAACGCCCTGTACTACCAATCAGGGCAATTTTCTGTCCTTTCATGACGCGCTCCCCCGGCTTGACCAGCAGGCTGGAGTTATGCGCATAACGCGTTTCAAGCCCTGATCCGTGGTCAATTTTGAGCAAATTACCGTAATCCGATGTTTGAGTGGCCATGGTCACAATCCCATCGGCAGCAGCAAATACCGGGGTGCCGACAGCTGCCGGAAAATCCAGTCCTTCATGAAAGGCACGGTGTCCGCTCATCGGGTCGATACGCCAGCCATAACTGGAAGAACTATAAGCGACTTCAACCGGGCTGCTGTTAGGCAACATCTCGCGTAACACACTGTTCAGCAGCAGCTTCGCTTCCAGTTTGCCCTGATACTCGTCACGAAGATCCAGATCTGCCGCCATATGTTCAATCGTGGTTTTCAAATCCTCTTCAGACAGCGGACTGTCTTTAACCAGCGGGCCGCCTTGGCCAAGCAACTCGTTCACCGGTAATCGCTGACTAATCGGGTCGGCGCCGGACTTGATGCCTGCAAGCTTGGACAGGCGCTGGTTTTGCGCATCCAGACGTAAAATCCGGGCCTGCAACTCGCCAATCTGCTTGGCATAGGCATCAAGATGATTCTGGGTGGATAACATTGCACCGCGCAAATGCGGCGGTAACATGGCTTTCACCCCCTGTGACTTGATCACTTGTTGCGGGGTAATAAACAGCAGGGTCAACACCACTGGCAACACAATCAGACCCAGCAACACAGCGACACTTTCCAGCAACCCCAGTGTTTTGGGCTTGGCCATTTTTTCAGACACAATAATGATATTAATCATGCGACAAAACTCTCGTTATTCACCGGCATCTTTTATCGCGTGCCGTGATGTAAAATAGAATGGCTTAATGCGGAATGCCCCTATGTTCAAAATTAACCAAGTGTTCAATAACAACAGCGGCCTCAAGCCCCTGCTGCAAGAGGCTGAACATCATCAGCGCTTGCAACAGTTATGGTCACTGGCGGCACCGGAGTTTTCTGCACACTCGCAGGTGATCGGACTGGACCAGGGAACACTCATTGTAGGCGCCTACTCGGGCGCCATTGCCAACAGAATCAGGCTGCTATGCCCTTCACTGCTGGCAAAGGTCCATGAAATTTGCCAAAAATCAAGGCAAATCAAAGGCTTAAACCTTAACGCAATTAAGGTTAAAGTGCAAGTAAAATCTCCCGTACAGGTCAAACGCAAGCAAATCAAACCACCCTCCAGCCAAGCACTCCACACACTGGAGACCTGTGCAGAGCACATCGAAAACCCTGCTTTACAGGCTGCCTTGCGCCAATTTATTCGCCATCAACGCTAAGCGCTGGCGCCCACTGCAAGCGCCTTTTCCTGACAACTTGTAGACGCACTTTAATAGTGCAATAATGCACCAACCTGTTACATTCTATTTACAACTGCATTGCATGAAAGGAGCCAAGGTAACAGGGGGACAAGCAATCATTACGATAAACGAAGTTTCATCAGGAACAGGAGAAGTCATGTCAGTCGCATTAATGTTAGCCATTGGCGCAGCAGTGTTGGCAGTGCTATATGGCGTAGTAATGAGCAAATGGATTTCAGGGTTACCCGCAGGTAACGCACGCATGCAGGAAATTGCGGGGGCCATTCAGCAAGGGGCAGCTGCCTACCTTTCCCGACAATATAAAACCATCGCACTGGTTGGCGTGATTCTGGCGATACTCATCGGCGTATTTTTAAGTGTACAAACCGCCATCGGCTTTGTGATTGGTGCGGTATTGTCGGGGGCTTGTGGTTTTATCGGCATGAATGTCTCGGTCAAGGCCAATGTACGCACTGCACAAGCCGCGACCAATGGCATTGGAGCGGCCTTGGATGTCGCCTTTAAAGGCGGCGCCATTACTGGCATGCTGGTGGTGGGGCTGGGCTTGCTGGGCGTCACCGGCTTTTACATCTATCTGGGTGCGGAACAGGCCACTGATTTGAATCCGCTGATTGGGCTGGCGTTCGGCTCCTCTCTGATTTCCATTTTTGCACGACTGGGAGGGGGTATTTTCACCAAAGGGGCTGATGTTGGGGCCGATCTAGTAGGCAAGGTTGAAGCAGGCATCCCGGAAGACGATCCACGCAACCCGGCAGTGATCGCCGATAACGTGGGCGATAACGTAGGGGACTGTGCCGGCATGGCGGCTGACTTGTTCGAAACCTATGCCGTGACCTTAATTGCCACCATGGTGCTGGGCGGCCTGATGGCAGCAGAAGCAGGCACCAATGGCGTCATTTATCCGCTCCTGCTGGGGGCGGTTTCCATTATTGCCTCCATCATTGGCTGTTTTTTCGTCAAGGCCTCACCAGGCATGAAAAACGTTATGCCTGCCTTGTACAAAGGCCTGGCGGTGGCGGGTGTGCTATCGCTGATTGCCTTCTACTTTGTCACGCAGTCGGTATTTCCGCAGGGCTACACCCATGGTGAAGTCACCGTCACCAGTAACGCCTTGTTTGGCGCCTGTGCGGTAGGCCTAGGCTTGACTGCGGCACTGGTCTGGATTACCGAATACTACACCGGCACCGACTATGCACCCGTCAAACATGTGGCACAAGCCTCTACCACTGGCCATGCCACCAATATCATTGCTGGTATCGGGGTATCGATGAAATCGACCGCATTACCAGTGCTATCGGTGTGCCTGGCAATCTTTGTTGCCTTTCACCTGGCAGGTTTGTATGGCGTGGCGATTGCTGCGATGGCCATGCTGAGCATGGCGGGCATTATTGTGGCGCTGGATGCTTATGGCCCGATAACCGACAATGCAGGCGGCATCGCAGAAATGGCAGAACTGCCGAGCAGCGTGCGCGATGTGACTGACCCTCTGGATGCAGTAGGCAACACAACCAAAGCAGTGACCAAGGGCTATGCCATTGGCTCGGCAGGCCTCGCTTCACTGGTGCTGTTCGCCGACTATACCCACAAACTTGAAAGCGCAGGCATCACCGCCAGCTTCGACCTGAGTGACCCCAGAGTCATCATTGGCCTGTTTATTGGCGGACTGATTCCCTACCTGTTTGCCGCCATGGCCATGGAAGCAGTGGGCCGCGCCGCAAGCAGCGTGGTCGAAGAGGTGCGACGCCAGTTCCGTGAAATCAAGGGCATCATGGAAGGCACAGCCAAACCGGAATATGGCAAAGCAGTGGATATGCTGACCACAGCGGCCATCAAGGAAATGATGATTCCATCGCTGCTGCCGGTGGCCGCACCTATCCTGGTCGGCATTTTCCTGGGCCCGATTGCACTGGGCGGCTTGCTGATGGGCACGATTGTGACCGGATTGTTTGTCGCCATTTCCATGTGTACCGGTGGTGGCGCCTGGGATAATGCAAAAAAATACATTGAAGATGGCCATCATGGTGGCAAAGGTTCGGACGCCCACAAAGCAGCCGTAACGGGTGACACCGTGGGCGACCCTTACAAGGACACTGCTGGTCCTGCCGTCAACCCTTTAATCAAAATCATCAATATTGTGGCTTTATTAATTGTGCCGCTTTTACACTAACTCAAACACGCTCAATGCATTGTGTTGCGCGAAATTGTGCACAATAAAAAGTCGGCCTCGGCCGACTTTTTTATTGGATGATCAGATATCACTTAAAACGCTGGTTTCACTTCCGCTTCTTCGTAACGCTTTACGCCATCCATAATTTCAGCATGCGCTTCTTCAACGCCTACCCAACCCTCGATTTTCACCCATTTGCCTTTGTCCAGATCTTTGTAGTGCTCAAAGAAGTGGGCAATCATGTCCAGGCGCCATGGTGACAAATCGTTCAAAGTGCGCTGATATGCGTATAAACCACACACTTTTTCAATCGGCACGGCCAACACTTTGGCATCACCACCGGCCTCATCGGTCATTTTCAACATACCTAAAGGACGGCAACGCACCACCACGCCTGGTAATAATGGCACTGGCGTAATCACCAATACATCTACCGGATCTCCGTCATCACCCAAAGTATGTGGAATATAGCCATAGTTACAGGGATACTGCATGGAAGTCCCCATGAAACGGTCAACAAACAATGCACCGCTTTCTTTGTCTACTTCATATTTTACCGGGTCGCCATTGGCAGGAATTTCAATAATGACGTTAAAATCGTTTGGCAAATCTTTGCCGCTTGGTACCAAATTCAAAGACATTGTGTTGGGCCTGTGTAAAGAAAAACCGCCATTATAGGCGAAGAATGTGAGCTGTTGATGGCAAATAAAGCATGCATTGCTTTATTTTTGATTTGAATCAGCCTGCGCCTGTTCACGACAAACCTGACGCACCGCAACCGGCGTCACTTTTAACGCCAGATACACCAGCAAAGGCAAAATCACCAGCTCATCCAGCTGGCCAATCACCGGAATAAAATCCGGAATCAAGTCAAAGGGCAGCACTAAATAGCCCAGCGCCAGCCACAACAAGGCTTTTGCCAGCCACGGGGTATCCGGATGCGCGAGCAAGGCACGATAAAATGCCAGTTCCTGTTTGAATCTGGCCGCCAACGCAGCCAGTTGTGCACGAAAACGCAATGGATCTCCAGTATTCGCCAGGCCTATTCCGCCTGTAAAGTACGCCCGGTCAGCTTGGCAAACGCTTCCATATACTTGTCCGAGGTACGCTGTGCAATATCCTGCGGCAATACAGGTCCGGGAGGCGTTTTGTCCCAGTCGCAACTTTCCAGCCAGTCACGCACAAACTGCTTGTCATAACTTGGGGGATTACTGCCAACCTGATATTGATCCGCAGGCCAGAATCGTGAGGAATCCGGCGTCAACACTTCATCCATCACATGCAGAACACCATGCGCATCCACGCCAAATTCAAACTTGGTGTCGGCGATGATAATGCCCTTGGTAAGCGCATATTCAGCGGCGCGGGTGTAAAGCGCAATCGCAACTTTTGCCACCTGTGCGGTAAGCTCCTTGCCGATAAGGGACTCTACGTGGGCAATACTGATATTTTCGTCATGCTCACCCACGGCGGCTTTACTGGAGGGGGTAAATAAAGGCTGGGGGAGTTGTTGCGCCAGTTGCAGGCCAGCCGGTAGCGGGATATCACAGACGGTGCCCTTGGCCTGGTACTCTTTCCAGCCACTGCCCACCAGATAGCCACGCACAATCGCTTCGAGCGGCAATGCTTTCAACTTCTTCACCACCACCGCACGGCCACGCACCTGCGCGACTTCATCAGGAGCCACTACACTTTCCGGGGCAATACCGGTGAGGTGATTCGGCACCACGTCTGCCAGTTGCTCAAACCAGAAATTGGCCATTTGCGTCAACATCGCACCTTTGTGTGCAATGCCGGTAGGCAAAATCACATCAAAGGCACTCAGGCGGTCAGTACTGACCAGCAACATGGTCTGTGCATCGATATCGTAAATATCGCGTACTTTGCCCTGATGCAGTTTTTTCAGGCTTTTAATCGAAGTTTCCAGCAAGGGTGCGGTCATGGCAAGCATCACTACAATAATAAAAGCGGTATTATAAAGCGCCGCACCCGTGCAGGCGAATACTTTGTCAGCCTACCCGACAACGGTCTGTCATCACGCCGCCTGTGCCACGGCTTCGGGGGGTTCCGGCATCTCTGTCATCGACAGCTTGGCATAACCCACATAGCGCGTTAAACGCAGCAAATTACAGGTATAGCCGTATTCATTGTCATACCAGCCGATCAGCTTCACAAAAGTCGGATCCAGCATAATCCCGGCCTTGGCATCAAACACGCTGGCGGCCGGATAGCCTCTGAAATCACTGGAAACCACCTGCTCATCGGTATAACCCAGCACGCCTTTTAAATCACGTTCGGCTGCGTACTTCATGACGGCACAAATATCGTCATACGTGGTTTTTTGTTGCAGTTCCACCGTCAAATCCACCACCGAGACATCGGCAGAGGGAATGCGCATCGCCATACCAGTCAGTTTTTTATTCAACGCAGGAATCACCTTGCCCACCGCTTTGGCGGCGCCGGTACTTGAAGGAATAATGTTGTCAAACACCCCACGTCCACCGCGCCAGTCTTTTTTCGAGGTGCCATCCACGGTTTTTTGCGTGGCTGTCGCCGCATGAATGGTGGTCATCAGCCCGCGCTTGATGCCGAAATGATCGTTGAGCACCTTGACCATAGGGGCTAAGCCGTTCGTCGTACAAGAAGCCGCCGAGATGATTTCCTCGCCACTGTAATGATAGTGATTGACGCCATACACATACATCGGCGTATCGTCTTTACCCGGTGCCGACTGCACCACAATGCGCGCGCCCCCTGCAATATGGGCAGCACAGCTTTCCTGCGTCAAAAATACGCCGGTACACTCGACTACGACGTCTACCTCGACCGAAGCCCAGTCAATGTCTGCCGGATTGCTGTGTGCCGTCAAGCGGATAGGTTTACCATCCACCACCAGCGCATCGCCCTCTAAATGTGCATCGTATGCCAGCCTTCCGTGCACTGAGTCGTATTTGAGCATATACAACATATGCTCCGGCTCCTCGATGCCATTGATCGCCACCACTTCCATATCCTTGAATTCAGCCTGATTTAATGCGGCCCGCAACACCATGCGGCCAATCCGGCCAAAGCCATTTATCCCCACGCGAATACCCATCGTTGCCTCCTAGCGACGTTAGTGACAGTTTAGCAAGCAAGTTTAATGCTAGCCTTGCAATATTTTTTTGATAATGGTATTAGACAGCAGGGCTGCGCTTGAATAGAATAAGCACAGGGGACGATATTCACACCACCACAAGAAAAATTTCATGATTGATATCAACGCCTACTGGACCACTTGTTGAAGCTGCCCGCACACTTATTGACCGGCATTTTAGAGACGCTCTCGCTGCAAATTGCAGTGATCGATCAAGAGAGTCGCATTCTCTATGTTAACCGTGCGTGGCAAAACTTTGGCGTGTATTATGGCCTGCCCGCAGACGCAGACTGGACAAATGTTTCCTATCTGGAGGTTTGCCAGGCCAACGAAGACACCAATCAGCCGCTGATTCTGCAAGGCATCCAGCAAGTGCTCAATGGCGAAATTGATCATTTCAAAACCGACTACCTCTGCCACACCCCAATGCATCAGCCGACCTGGCTGACCCTGGATATTTGCCCGATGCAGGGCACACAGATGCAGGGAACCCAGGCGAAGACACCCTGCTTTCTGGTATCACTGACCAATATTACCGTGCACAAACAGGCCGAGCTTGAAATCTCCGAGCTCAGCATGATGGACCCACTGACCGGCCTGTCAAACCGGCGCAGACTGGAACTGTTTTTGCGCGACGAATGGTCGCGCGCCATTCGCCACCAGTCCGGCCTGAGCATCATGATGATAGATGCCGATCATTTCAAATTGCTGAATGACAGCATGGGCCATGCTGCAGGCGATGAATGCCTGAAGAAAATTGCGGACATCCTTAAAAAATACACCAATCGCCCGGGCGATCTGGCTGCCCGCTATGGCGGCGAAGAGTTTGTGCTGGTCCTCGGTCAAACCGGCACGCAGGAAGCGATCAAGATTGGTGAGCGCATCCGGCAAAAGGTGATGGATTTAAATATTCGCTTTGCCGAACACCGCCTGATGACAGTCAGCATAGGCATTGCTTCGCTGGGTGCGCAATCCGCACAGCCCCCCAAACCGTCACAACCGCAAAGCCAGTGGCTCAACTTCAGTGAAGATGGCAATTTACTGATTGAACAGGCAGATAAAGCCCTGTATGTCGCCAAAAAACAGGGCCGCAACCGGGTAGAAGTGTACGACAAGCATCACCGCTTAAGTGTCCCGCTCACGGCGTAAAGCGCAGAGCAGGACGCCAGGCAATCCGGCATGCCAGCGAGAACGGCTTAACCCGCGCGTTGCTCCAGAATAGCCACCGCAGGCAGCGTTTTACCTTCCAGAAACTCGAGAAAAGCCCCGCCAGCGGTAGAAATATAAGAAACCTTGTCGTAAATATCATATTTTTGAATCGCCGCAATGGTGTCACCGCCACCCGCCAGCGTAAAGGCCTTGGTCTCGGCAATGGCTTTGGCAATGGTTTTGGTGCCATCACCAAACTGGTCAAACTCAAACACGCCCACTGGGCCATTCCAAACCACGGTGCCCGCTTTCATGATGATATCCACCAGCTCGGCTGCTGATTGCGCACCAATATCAAAAATCATGTCATCCGCCGCCACGTCATCCGCAGATTTTTTCACGGCAGGCTCATTGGCATCAAACTGCTTGCCCACCACCACATCTTTGGCAATCGGCACGCAAGCGCCGCGCGCAGACATTTTGCCCATCAGGCAGCGTGCAGTATCGATCAGGTCATTTTCACACAATGACTTGCCGATTTCATGGCCATCTGCCTTGAGGAAGGTATTGGCAATACCGCCACCCACTACCAGCTGGTCCACTTTATCCGACAGACTTTCCAGCACAGTCAGCTTGGTGGACACCTTGGAGCCGCCCACAATCGCCACCAGCGGTCTCGCCGGTGCCAGCAAGGCTTTACTCAAGGCCTCCAGTTCCTGGGTCAGCAAAATGCCGGCACAGGCCACAGGGGCAAATTTGGCAATGCCATGCGTAGAGGCTTCCGCACGGTGCGCGGTGCCAAAGGCATCCATCACAAACACATCACACAATGCGGCATATTTTTGCGCCAGTGCATCGTCATTTTTCTTTTCGCCGACGTTAAAGCGACAGTTTTCCAGCAAAATGAGCTGGCCATCTTCAACGGTCAGGCTATCCGCGGGCGCATTAGGCGCCAGCCAGTTTTTCACCAGACGCACTGGCTTGCCGAGTAAACGACTCATCACATCGGCCACTGGCTTGAGTGAGTTCTCTTCGGAATACACGCCTTCTTCCGGACGCCCCAGATGCGAGGTCACCATCACCTTGGCACCGGCCTTCAGCGCAAACTCAATGGTCGGCATGCTGGCGACAATCCGCGCATCGGAAGTCACCTTGCCGTCTTTCACCGGCACGTTGAGGTCAGCACGAATAAATACCCGTTTACCACGCAAGTCGAGGTCGGTCATTTTGATGAATTTCATACACGTACTCCGTAGAGCGGTGATCACCGCTTAAAAAGAAATCTGAATGGATATGCAAACGGGGCATCTAGCCCCGTCTGTCATTAAGCAATATGTTGCACCAAACGCAACAGGTTGCAGGTGTAGCCGTATTCGTTGTCGTACCAGCCCACCACCTTCACAAAGGTCGGGTCCAGCATAATGCCTGCACCGGCATCAAACACGCTGGCTGCAGGGCTGCTGCGGAAGTCGGTAGAAACCACTTTGTCATCAGTGTAATCCAGTACGCCTTTTAAAGCACCTGTAGCAGCCTGTTGCATGGCCTCGCAAATCGCTTCATAGGTCGTTTCAGTATTCAACTCCACGGTCAGGTCAACCACGGAGACATCCGCAGAGGGCACGCGCATGGCCATGCCGGTCAGTTTTTTATTCAATGCAGGAATGACTTTACCCACGGCTTTGGCCGCCCCGGTGCTGGAAGGAATAATATTTTCGAAGACGCTACGGCCGCCGCGCCAGTCTTTTTTGGAAGTGCCGTCCACTGTCAGTTGAGAGGCAGTGGTTGCATGAATTGTGGTCATCAGGCCACGCTTCACGCCAAAACTGTCATGCAACACCTTGGCTAAAGGTGCCAGACCGTTGGTAGTACACGAAGCCGCCGAAATAATCGCCTGACCGGCATAATCTTCATGGTTCACACCATACACAAACATCGGAGTGTCATCTTTGCCGGGGGCAGATTGCACGATTTTTTTCGCGCCGCGGTTGAGGTGTGGCTGACAACTTTCCTGGGTTAAAAATGCGCCGGTGGACTCCACCACAATATCCGCACCGCCCTTGGTCCAGTCAATATTGTTGGGATCGCGCTCTGCGGTCAGTTGAATGCGTTTGCCATTGACCACCAGACAGCCGTTATCGGCTTCAACCGTGCCCTGGAATCGACCATGTACAGAGTCATATTTCAGCATGTACATCATGTACTCGATGTCATACGAACTATTGATGGCAACCACTTCAATATCCTTGAACTCGGCTTCTTGAACCACTGCACGTAACACCATGCGACCGATACGTCCAAACCCGTTAATCCCCAACTTGACTGCCATATTCCTCCCCAAAGAATACAATAGAACTAAAACTCAGCATTTTAACCTAAACACGATAGACTGGACACACTGTAAGTGTTTGATTTGATAAGCGACAAACTAAAAAAAGCCATTTTCAGCATCAAGATGGATGCACATACGCGCACAAAGGAGAAATAAACATGCAAGCAGAACAAAAAACCATCCTGGCCGGCGGCTGTTTTTGGGGCATGCAGGATCTGATTCGCGCATTGCCCGGCGTAATCAGCAGCCGCGTCGGTTATACCGGCGGCGAAGTGCCCAATGCCACGTATAAAAACCATGGCAACCATGCCGAAGCCATCGAAATCGTGTTTGACCCCGCGCAAACCAGTTTTAGAAAAATGCTGGCGTTTTTCTTTCAGATCCACGACCCAACCACCCCCAACCGGCAGGGCAATGACCTCGGACCGTCCTATCGGTCGGCGATTTTTTATTTAAACGAGGATCAAAAACAGACGGCGGCACAACTGATTGCCGAGATGGATGCCTCCGGCATCTGGCCCGGCAAAGTGGTGACCGAACTGGTGCCCGCCAGCGACTTCTGGGAGGCAGAACCTGAGCATCAGGATTACCTGGTGCGTTATCCGACCGGCTACACCTGTCACCGCCTGCGGCCAGAGTGGATATTGCCGCAGGACAGTGGCGTATAAACCTGGCGTGACAAGCTAAAGCAAGTGGTCTGCTGGCTGCTGCGCGTTGTGGCAGCAGGCATGCAGACCATCAGGCTAGCCATTCAAACTCTTGCTCACCACTTCAAACACATCATTCGATAGCGCTGGCGTTGCCAGCACCGCTTCGAGCGCCGCTTTCATCTGCACCTGCAAAGCGGGGGTGTAGCGTTTCCATTCGCGCAAAGGCGTCACCATACGCGCGGCCATTTGTGGATTAATCGCATTCAATTCGATAATCGCATCGCGTAAAAACGCATAGCCCTGACCACTCGGGTCATGGAATTTGACCGGGTTGTTAATGGCAAATGCGGTATACAGCGAACGCACGCGGTTTGGGTTTTTGATATTGAAATCCGGATGCTGGCGCAACATGGCAATATCGTCAAAAATCTGTGCGCGCTTGGACAAGGCCTGCAAAGAGAACCACTTGTCGATGACCAGCGGATAGGCCTTGAAGCGGGTATAAAAATCAGCAAACGCAGCGGCACGCTCAGGCTGTGTGCTGTCAGTCAAACTCGCCAGCGCAGTCACGCGGCCTGTCATATTGTCGGCCGCATCATAATGCGCCTTGGCACGCGCAGCACAACCGGTGCCGTTGGTCACGGTGAGGATATCCAGCACCGCCTCCTGCAAGGCGCGGCGACCCATGGCTTGCGGCGTAATTTCAAACGCGCCTGTGCCACGGTTGGACTCATACAACGCGGTCAGCGCCTCTTTATGTGCACGCTTGAGCTGAGTGAGGACACTGGTGCGCGCGGCATCAATGGCCGCAGGATCAATCACCGGCAAATGCTGCCCAATCACGCCTATCATCGGCAAACTCAAGGCGCGTGCCAGCAAGGCTTTGTCGCCCTGCCCTTGCAAGCCCTGTGCAATCAACACGCCGACATCGGCCACAAACTGGCTGATATCTGCTTGCGGGTCAGCCATCACGCGCTGAATCGTGCGCAAGGCCAGCGTCTGACCAGCTTCCCACTTGTTAAAGCCATCAGTATCATGCACCTGCAACAGACGCAGTTCATCATCGCTCAAATCGGTTTCCAGCTTCACTGGTGCCGAGAAGCCGCGCAGGAGTGAAGGCACCGGTTTGGCCGGGATACCATTGAAAGTGAATGATTGCTCACGTGCTGTCATTTCCAGCACCTGTGTAGGCACAATCTCTTTACCGGAGGCATCCAGCAAGCCGATGGCGATAGGGATGAGCAACGGCTGTTTGTCAGTTTGCCCCGGCGTATCTGGCTGCGATTGTTTAAATGTCAGCGTGTAGCGCTGTGTGGATGCATCGTAGTGTTGACTGGCTTGCAAGGTCGGCGTCCCCGCCTGTTTGTACCAGCGGAAAAACTGCGACATGTCGCGGCCTGAAGCCTCGGCCATGCATTGCACAAAATCATCACAAGTCACGGCCTGGCCATCAAAGCGGTCAAAATACACATCGGTCGCCTTGCGGAAGGTGGCCGCGCCCAGCAAGGTATGCTGCATGCGAATCAGCTCAGCGCCTTTTTCATAAATGGTTTTGGTGTAAAAGTTGCTGATCTCGATAAACTGGTCAGGCTGCACCGAGTGCGCCAAGGGACTGCCATCTTCAGGAAACTGCAAGCGACGCAAACCATTCACATCATCAATGCGCAACACGGCACGCGAGTTCAAATCGGCGCTGAACTCCTGGTCACGGAATACAGTAAAACCTTCTTTCAGCGAGAGCTGGAACCAGTCGCGGCAAGTGACGCGGTTACCGGTCCAATTGTGGAAATACTCGTGGCCGATCACGCCTTCCACACTCATAAAATCGCTATCGGTCGCGGTTTCCTGATGCGCCAGCACCAGCGCGGTGTTAAACACATTCAGCGAAGTGTTTTCCATCGCACCCATATTAAAGTCGCTCACTGCAACAATATTAAACAACTCCAGCTGATACTCGCGGCCATACACTTCTTCATCCCACTGCATCGATTTTTTCAGCGATTCCATGGCATGGCTGCATTGGCTTTCATCCCCCGCCCGCACATAAATATGCAAGTCCACCTTGCGGCCAGTCATGGTGGTAAACGTATCCGCCACCCGCACCAAGTCTCCCGCCACCAGCGCAAACAGATAACAAGGCTTGGGAAAAGGGTCATGCCACACGCGGTAATGTCGGCCATCCGCCAGCGCGCCTTGTTCCTGCAAGTTACCGTTGGAAAGCATCACTGGATACGCCGTGGCATCGCCCTCTATGCGCACGGTAAACACACTCAACACATCTGGCCGATCCTGGTAATAGGTAATGCGTCTAAAACCTTCCGCCTCACACTGTGTGCAGTAGGTGCCTTGCGACTGATACAAGCCTTCCAGCGCCGTATTCGCTTCGGGGTTGATTTCGCTGACAATGGTGAGCGTGAATTCATCGCCCGGATTCGTAATAGTCATTTGCCCATCAGCCACGGTGAAGCCATCAAACGGCTGACCATTCATCGCAACAGAAACAATGGTTTGATCCTCACCATCCAGTACCAGATCACTCGAAACACCCGCCGGGTTTTTCACATATTCAACTTCAGACGTAACAATCGTTTTGCCCGGCATCAGGTTAAAACTCAAATTCACCTGTTTCGCCAGATAAGGCGCTGGTGTGTAGTCTTTGAGGTAGATGGTTTTTGGTGCAACAGCGTTTTCGGTTCGCATGGATTTACCTGAGGTTAACAGTTTAAGTTGGAATTATATTTGAGAGTTTGCTGGCGTGAATTGGTTTAATCATTAAACCAGTCTACGACAACCAAATTAGGGATACGATTAAATTCTCTGACATTATTGGTCACAATAGTAAGATTTTTACTGAGTGCATGCGCACCTATCATCATATCCATCGCCCCAATCGGCGTCCCTTTCTGCTCGAGGCTTGCACGCAACACACCGTACATATTTGCAGCAGTTTCGTCAAAAAAAGCAACTTCCAATGGCATCATAAAATTATCCAATGCCGCCTGATTTTTTTGCTGAAACTGACTTTTTGCTACGCCATAACGGAGCTCTGCCAAGGTGACCGAAGAAATGCAAATATCACCAACCTGATAGTCATTAAATTTTCTAACCACATTGGCAGGTTTTTGCTTAATCAACGCAATACAGATATTGGTATCCAGCATCAGCCGCATTAAAACAAGTCCTCACGTACTTGTTGATCTGGTTGTGCACGGTCAGACATAAAGTCATCACTAAACTGATCAAGGCTATTTACCAGAACATCCCAAGAATGATTGGCGGGCAATAAAATGACTGCATTGCCAGACCGTTTAATAATCACCTCATCACCCTCAAAACGAAACTCTTTGGGTAACCTTACCGCCTGACTTTGGCCATTTTGAAACAATTTAGCAGTTTTCATAGCCAGCCCCTTAAAATATATATTTTAAGTATATTCTTTAGTATGGAACTGTCAAGCCATTAGCTGGCTAGATGGATATGTCTGCCTGCCAAATCTTCACCCACGCGCTCTTAATCTCTGTTTGATTTGACCTTAAACACTTGTTAACATCCATCAATCATTTCTATTTTAAAGACGCAAGTTAAGCTACTTAAATACAATAGATTATGTTGAAGCCAGCAAAAACGATGAAACGTGCTGCTGGTCGCCCGATAGACCTGAGTGATATTGCGCATTTAGAGAAAATAAAATCACTATGAACACCCCCTTTAATCCAGCCGACAGAACTTACCATGTAAGTGAAGAACGCTTGCGGGCCTTTATGGCTTTAACCCCATTGCAACGGTTGCAGTGGGTCGAGCAGGTAGCTTATTTTTTGCGCTTGGCTAAGTCCTCAAAAGAAAGTCAGTAGCAGCTAGACATTGACAGCTACGACTGACCCCGATAACTCATAGGATTTATTATGCTTACCAAACATAGTCTTGCCTTATTCATTGTATCGACAATGTCTTTGAGCGGCTGCTCAGCGAAGTACGTAGCCCCTGCTTCTGATCATCTCGCTTATATCCAAGTGATTAATCAAAATGGTGAGCCTGATAAAAATGCATTTATTTCCACTTACCAAGAATCACCGAATTGCAAACATCGCTTATGGCTGCAACAAGGCGCTTATATTCCTGGTGATATCACCACCAGCTTTGAAAAAATCGTAGCGAAAAAACCGATTTCAATCTCTATTTTTGGCACCATGTTGGATCGCAGTTGTGTGTCAACCTTTAGCTTTATTCCGGAATCAACGCGCTACTACAGAGCCAAGAAAAACGGATGCAATACGGTGCTGCTTGAATCCTCTGAAACGAATGACTTCAAATCAACGCAACGTGAAAAAGTGCTGATCATGGATTTTAAACAGGCGATGAGTGAGTCCGGGTCGTGGTGCAGCGTTAGCCCCTTAAACGATTTGGCGACGCGATAGTCAGGTATGGTGGGGCACTTGGTTCCCATTCGGGGAATGGCATTTAACTATTGTGTTGTTTTGCAAGACCTGACCCCGATGACTTGTAATTCCACTCTGGCCCCAATTATTGTATCTGGCTCTGACGACTGGACTAATTACTTTAGAAATAAAAGTCGCTACTCAACCGAACCAATCAAGTCTATTTGACTTCAGTGTCCTTTTTAGAAGTATCCTTAACGTGAAATTCGTTATGACTACCTTTGTTTGTTACGTAATCAATGTAGTACTGCCTGATTCTGTCAATCGATTGCTGGCTGTACTTAATCATGACGTTATTACTTGTAGCTTCCATTCTTGAATTTGGAATACGGGCTTTAGTATCATTCATTACCATATACCTCCAAACAGTCTCTATATGTCTTTGATCCAATAGAAAAGTTCAACTTTAGAATAATCAGCAGAGATATTAAATCAGCAAACTGATACATTATATTAACGTCTATGTTTTCAGATTCTAAAACATCGTGATGATCAAAATAATGTGTATCAGTATGATCAATCACTATTATTCCAAGGATTGTGCGCCCATCCTGCCTAAGTTGCAACAAGTCAATCAACCCCTGATTTAGCTGCCGAGTTGAAGCATGCCTTCTAAATGTAATTGGAATCGCCATATGCGACTTGTAGCAGTTATCGACTACAAGCTTATTACTTTTAAAATAATCTTTCCAATCTTCATCTAAATCTGGTTTACCGCTAAATAGTCTATAAATTCGTTGAGGTATTCTTCTTTTCCAAAACTTAAGCCAATTAAATTTCATACTCTTTTTTATTCGAAGAATATCTAAGCCAGCATGCTTATACTCAAATTTATTAAGTACCGTATGAATTATATTATTGTCCAGATATGGAGTGCCGTTAGCAATCACGTTAGAAAATATCGTGTAATCATCAGGGTTCTTTGGGCCATCAGCATAATCGCCATCAGGCAATAAGTTTATGAGTTCGCTCTTATCATTCTGAATGTGTATATAAACCCTAGGTTGCCTAGTAGAGTATCTGGTTTTTAAAAAGTAATCCTTTATTTGATATGTAATACCACCAAGCAACCTAGAATACTCAAAATCTAATACCGCATTTAACTCATCAAAGAGTTTTCTAAGATGTTCCTTTTCTTTATCTGTGAGTTGCTTTTGATCTTTTGAATTTAGAAAATGCTTGAGTAACAAATGCTTCTGTGTAAGATTAAAGTGAAAATTTGCATACTCAATTTGAAAACTACAAAATGCATTACGCAACAAAAAAGTTATTAAATCTGTTTTTGCTGAAATCGCTGATGAAAATATTGCGGAAAGAATTTGTCTAGACAATTGCCTTATCAAGCTTCGGTAAATCAAACCCAATAATAGAAGAACTATTCCCCCACGAAACCAATAATTCGCAATGAAGTTTATAAAATCTTGCATAAGATTTGATACCACCCTGAACTTTTATTTTTTTAATTTGCTATTAACTTCATATAGTAAGCGCAAGTAAATCTTAACTTCTCAGCAATTTAAAAACAACATATATCCATCTACTTGTCGCTTAATATGACCCAGTTTTATGATAATCGTGATAATTGAGATTAGAGTATTATTAATCATCAAAATATAATAAAAGATGTGCCGATCAAAACTCTAAAATGACATCTCAAGCATAGTGATACCGGCACGCCACAATATGTAACTCTATCTCCGCGACCTGATAAACCAAGCGACTCACCGCATCAATTCTACGTGACCAAAAGCCAGTTAAATCTCCCTTGAGTGGCTCTGGTTTTGCAATACCAGAGCGCATTCATGGGGTCAACGCATTCATGGGGTCAGGTCTTGCAAAATAACATTTCAAGCAAATCTTTAGTTTCAGGTCCGGAGTGCTTCATCAATACGTAGCGAGGTACCGCCCGCACGCAAGGCGGACTGTAAATGCGTGCGCCCTACCCTAAAACTATTAATATATAGCGATCTTAAAATCGTTTAGGCTTAGGCAGCGCGGCTTTAGCTTCTGCCAAGCGCATTTGTTTTTTGGCTTCATCGTCACGCACGGCGTCAATCACGCGTACCACGCTTTTTAAATCTACCGGTTTGTTGTCTTGTTTGAATTGTCCAGTCAGCACTGTTTCAGGCGTAAGGGCGCCTTTTGCGTAGAGCGCCCAGATTTCTTTGCCATAGTGCGTGTTGATAAGCTCGGGCGCAAATTGACCAAAAAAATCGGCCAAATTACCAACATCGCGTTCTAGCATGCTCATGGCGTGGTTGTTGCCTGCGGCATCGACGGCCTGGGGTAGGTCGATGATGATGGGGCCATGGGCACTGAGCAGGATATTAAATTCTGAAAGGTCGCCGTGGACAATGCCAGCGCATAGCATGCGCACGACCTCTCCGAGCAGCGACTGGTGATGCTGGCGGGCTTGTTCGGCGGTGAATACCACGTCGTTGAGTCTGGGCGCGGCATTGCCTTCGGCGTCGGTGACTAAATCCATGATCAACACCCCTTCGTAAAACTGATAGGGGGTGGGCACGCTCACACCTGCGGCGGCTAGGCGATACAAGGCATCGACCTCTGCACTTTGCCAGGCTTCTTCTTGTGCCTGTTTGCCGTATTTTGAGCCTTTGGCCATGGCCCGTGCCTGACGGCTGCTTTTAACTTTGCGGCCTTCGGTGTAATCGACACTCTGGCGGAAACTGCGCTTGTTGGCTTCTTTATACACCTTGGCGCAGCGTGTTTCTTCACCGCAGCGCACTACGTACACCGTGGCTTCTTTGCCGCTCATCAACTGGCGCATGACCTCATCTACCACGCCATCTTCAATCAGCGGCTCTAATCTTTTTGGGGTTTTCATAATACGGGCTATTAATAATTGTGCTCAGACTACCATTAAACGGGCGGATAGAGGCGTGATTGCAGTGTGCGTTGCGTGTTTATCTGCCAATCACCATAAAAAAACCGCCTCACTGGGAGGCGGTTTTTATCGGTCAATCTGTTTTAAATTACAGAACAGATTTAACAGTAGCAACTACGTTTTCTACCGTGAAACCGAAGTGCTTCATCAGTGCGCCGCCAGGAGCAGACTCGCCGAATGTGTCGATACCGACAACAGCACCTTCTAAACCAACATACTTGCGCCAGAAGTCTGGGTGAGCAGCTTCAACAGCAACGCGTACAACGCCTGGTGTCAGAACGCTGTCTTTGTATGCTTGGTCTTGACGGTCAAATACGTTGGTGGATGGCATGGAAACCACACGCACTTTCGTACCTGCTGCGTTCAATTCAGCAGCGGCTTTCACTGCCAAATCTAACTCAGAACCGTTAGCGATGATGATGACTTGTGCGCCAGCCACGTCAGAGAACACGTAGCCACCTTTACGGATAGCAGCCAACTGCGATTCTTCGTGCTTGATGCCAGTCAGGTTTTGACGGCTCAATACCAGGCTGGTTGGGCCTTCTGAACGCTCAACAGCAGCCACCCATGCGACGGTGGTTTCTGTTGCTGAACCTGGACGCCATACATCCATACGAGGGATGTAACGCAGACCAGAAGTGTTTTCCACTGGTTGGTGGGTTGGGCCATCTTCGCCTTGACCGATAGAGTCATGGGTCAGTACGTAAACCACACGTTGATGCATCAACGCAGACATACGCATGCCGTTTTTCATGTAGTCAGAGAACATGTGGAATGTACCGCCGAATGGCAACAAGCCACCGTGCAATGCCATACCATTCATGATCGCAGCCATACCGAATTCACGTACACCGTAAGAGATGTAGTTACCTGGTTTTTTCGCATCTACGTGCACGAAGCTGCCAGTTGAAGTCAGGTTAGAACCCGTCAGGTCAGCGGAGCCGCCCAGGAATTCTGGCAACAATGGCGCCAAGGCACCAATCGCGTTTTGTGACGCTTTACGGGAAGCATTGCCTTCCGCTTTTTCGTTCACTGCAGCGATGATCTTGTCTGTTTCTGCTTTCCAGTTAGCTGGCAAGTCACCTGCCATACGGCGTTTGAACTCTGCTGCTTCAGCCGGGAATGCTTTTTCGTAAGCAGCGAACTTGTCGTTCCATGCAGCTTCACGTGCAGCACCTTTAGCTTTTTGATCCCAGCCAGCGTATACGTCAGCAGGAATTTCGAATGGCGCATGTGGCCAGCCGATTTCAGCACGGGTAGCAGCGACTTCAGCATCACCTAATGCAGAACCGTGACAGTCGTGTGAACCGGATTTGTTTGGAGAACCTTTACCGATGATGGTTTTGCAGCAGATCAGTGATGGTTTGTCAGTCACTGATTTAGCTTCGTCCACTGCTTTTTGAATTGCAGCCTGGTCGTGACCATCAACAGAAACTACGTGCCAGCCGTAGGCTTTGAAGCGGCCTGCGGTGTCGTCTGTGTACCAGCCTTCGATGTGGCCGTCGATAGAAATACCGTTGTCATCCCAGAAAGCGATCAGTTTGCCCAGGCCCCAAGTACCAGCCAAAGCACACGCTTCGTGAGAAACGCCTTCCATCATGCAACCGTCGCCCAGGAACACATAAGTGTAGTGGTCAACAATGTCGTGGCCTGGCTTGTTGAACTGGCTAGCCAGCAACTTTTCAGCCATCGCGAAACCCACGCCGTTGGCGATACCCTGACCTAATGGACCAGTAGTGGTTTCAACGCCTGGTGCGTAGCTGTACTCAGGGTGACCCGCACATTTGGAGTGCAATTGACGGAAAGTTTTGATGTCGTCGATAGACACATCGTAACCTGTCAGATGCAACAAGGAGTAAATCAGCATGGAGCCATGGCCGTTTGACAACACGAAGCGGTCACGGTTAGCCCATTGCGGGTTGCTTGGATTGTGGCTGAGGTTGTGGTTCCACACTACTTCAGCAATTTCAGCCATACCCATAGGCGCGCCTGGGTGACCGGAGTTTGCTTTTTGTACAGCGTCCATGCTTAGAGCACGGATGGCGTTGCACAAGTCGACACGAGTTGCCATTGTTTTCTCCCTAATGAAAATAACGAGCGGTCTTACATAAAAAACTGCAAAACCTTGATTGAATTCTTTAAAAAGGGCCAAAAACCGCCCTTTTACGGAAAGGCTAGATTATTCCCTAGAACCCGTTTTTCTTCAAGGGTTAATGGGGATTTAATTCACGTCGTACCCTTATGCATCGTGGCAAAAAACGCTGTTGCAAAAGCGTGCAGGTAGCCACGCTGCACGAATTCCCCTACCATGTTGCAAACCATTGATAGCAAAGGAGCTTAAAAACATGTCTGACGAACGAATTATTATGCGCGTAGGTGAAGCCCTGGTCGCGGGCGGCCCACCCGGCACTGCAGCGGAACCGGAAGTAGCGATTGGCGAAATGAACGGACCAATGGGCACCGCGTTTGCCAATTTACTCGGCGACCAGGTGAAAGGTCATACCCGCGTACTGGCCATCATGAACACCGACATCATGGTGCGCCCGGCCACACTGATGGTGAGCAAAGTGACGGTGAAAGACCCGCGCTATACCAATATTCTGATGGGCACCGTACAAGGCGCCATCGCCAACGGCGTGCTGGATGCGGTGCGTAGCGGCGACATCCCGAAAGAAAAAGCCAATGATCTGGGGATTATCGTTTCCGTATGGTTAAGCCCGGCCATTCTGGAACAGGAAAAAATCGACCATAAAGCGCTGTTTGATATTCACCGTGAGGCGACCTTTAAGGCAATCCAGAAAGCCTTGCGCAATGAGCCGAGCATCGACTGGCTGCTGGAAAACCAGGAGAAGATTGTGCATAAGTATTATCAGATGGGCTTGGACGGGAAAATCTGATCATAAATAGCTGCGCAGGCAAATTGCGGCGTGCTGACTTAATAAAAAATCCTCTCTTGCTATTGCAAGAGAGGAAAACGAACCCTTGGAGATCAATTCAGGGGTTATAAAGAGAAAACATTCAAAGCACCACCACCAGGCGCAGCGTTATATTTGGTCAACTCTTTGTAAGCACCACTAGCGCCCAAGGCGTCAGTGTCGTTCGTCATACCAAGGTTCATAGCAACACCTGCCCAACCCCCAATACCTGAGTAAACGCCTACGTATTGCTTGCCTTTATTACCATAGGTGAATGCGTTTCCAACAACGCCTGAACCCACTTGAATTTTCCAAAGCTGTTTACCGGACTTGGCATCCACAGCCTTAAACCAACGATCCAAAGTACCGTAGAACACAACGTCACCAGCAGTTGTCAGAGCGCCACTCCAAGTAGAGAACTTCTCTTTGTTGTACCAGACATTTTTACCATTCATTGGGTTATAGGCAGCGAAACCGCCCATTACGCCATCAGGACCAGGGAACATTGTTAATGTCGCACCTACCCAGGGTTGACCTGCAATATATTTGGACTCAACTGGCTCATATGTCATACATAAGTGATTGAGTGGAGAATACATATAACCGGTTCTTGGTGAGTAAGCTGCCGGTTGCTGATCTTTCGTACCTTGTGCTGCAGGACAAATACCTTTTGCGTTGTAATCCTGGTGAGTAGACCCTGAAGCGAGTTTGTCAGGAATGCCGGTTTTAAGATCAATCTTGCTTGCCCAGTTTACAAATGGATGTACTTTTTCAGCTACAACCAAAGTACCTGTCTTTGCTTCAAAGGTATATGCAAAACCATTACGGTCATGGTGCCATGCATATGTCTTGTTGTTTTTATCGAACAAAATGATTTCGTTTACACCATCGTAATCCCACTCGTCATGAGGTGTTTTTTGATAACCCCATTTAGCCATACCTGTATCAACATCACGGGCAAAAATAGTCATTGTCCATTTGTTGTCGCCAGGACGTACATCCGGGTTCCAAACGGAAGGGTTGGCAGTACCGTAATAGACTAGGTTAGTTTTAGGATCGAATGAGTACCAACCCCAGATTGAACCACCGCCATGCTCCCAACCATTTTTGATTGCTTGTGGTTTCAACCAAGTTCTAGTGCCCAAATCCTTTTCTGGATACTGGAGTTGCTCTTTCTTCAAAGCTTTGAATGAACCACCTTCTTTGTTACCACCGTTTACATCTTGGTAAACAGACAAGGCGCTGTAATGTGGGTTGTCAGCGTTAAAGCCCTCGCCAATTAATGCATCTTGATCTGAACCCGTGCTGTAGGCGCGCCATGCAATTGAACCATCTTTAGCGTTGTATGCTGTCATGTAGCACCGCAAACCGAACTCGGCGCCTGAGCAACCAACAATTACTTTATCTTTGATTACGTGCGGAGCTGCAGTTAAAGTACCACCGACCTTGTAATCTACAACGCGTTGATCCCAAACTTTGGCACCAGTTTTAGCATTCAGAGCTACAACCATGCCATCATTCTGCACTAGGTAAATATTGCCATGTCCGTAACCCAGACCACGGTTTACGTTGTCACAGCACAAAACAGCTTGCACTGCTGGTTCTTGTTTAGGGAAATAGGACCAGAGAATCTTCTGGTTATCATTCAGATCTAGCGCATACACATTGTTTGGGAATGCAGTGATGATATACATAACGCCATCAACCACTACCGGTGAACCTTCATGTCCGCGATTAACACCCGTTGCAAACGACCATTGAGTCTTCAACTTTTTCACGTTTGTCGTGTTGATTTGATTTAAGGTGCTATAGCCTTGGTTATTGTACTGGCCACGGGGATGGGCCCAGTTGTTTGGGTTCTTCATTGCTGCTTCCAAATCAGTTTCAGCATGCGAAACTGAAATAAAGCCTAATGCACTAGCTAGTGCCCCGACTGCCAGTAAGGTTGATTTAGCTTTCATTGATTATCTCCATTTGTGATAGCCTTCCTTTTAGATCTCCCGGTACTCTGGGATTTACTGATTTAATCAGTGCGCTTACTGTAGCTATCTGTATCCAATAGAAAACCAGCCAGAATTCAAATCTTCATGGGTCCAATGATAAAAAACTCCTGGACCATAAAACCATATGTAAACTATCAATTAAGACCAGCCAGGTTTTAGAGCCAAGATGCTGGAGAAATTGAGGGAAGCATGTTAAGACCTTGGGATCTGGTAATCAAAATAGACGAGTCATCAAGCACTCCAATCTATATGCAACTTGTAGCTTTAATCATTTCGGAGATCAAAGAAGGTCGCCTGAAATCATTAGATGCATTGCCGGGAACTAGGGAGTTAGCGACAAAACTCGAAATCAACCGGAAGACTGTTGTCCTCGCATACGATGAGTTGATTGCACAAGGCTGGCTCAAAGCAGAAGGTAGACGAGGAACCTTCGTTTCTCAAACATTGCCTTTAAGTCCGCAGTCCGAAATTCAAAAACTCAACAAATCCGACATCGTGCCTAAGTCGAAAGCCCAGAAGCTGTTCGAGGTAAATATTAATGACGGCGTTCCTGACTCTCGCCTTATTCCATTTGAAATCATTTCACGGGCTTTCAGACATGCATTAATCAGTACAGCACGCTCTAGTAGACTGGGTTACAGCAATCCATTAGGCACGGATGAGCTTCGCTCAGCAATTGCCAACATGCTGAATATGGAGAGAGGCCTGCACGTCAGTTCAGACAACATTTGTATTGTTCGCGGTAGCCAGATGGGCATCTTCCTGATTGCCAAGGTATTGATTAAACCAGGTGATGCTGTGGTTATGGAACGGCTGAGTTATCAGCCAGCAAAGCTAGCTTTTCAAGCGTGCGGCGCAGAAGTGATAACAGTCGAAACTGATGAGCACGGAATGAACATCGATCAGCTAGATCATATATGCACCCAACGAGATGTTAGATTTATTTATGTGACTCCACACCATCAATTTCCGACAACTGTGATGATGAGTATGGAACGCCGGTTGCAGCTATTAAACGTCGCAGCAAAACATGGCTTTAAAGTGCTTGAAGACGATTACGACCATGAGTTCCATTACACCCTCCACCCTGTATTGCCATTGGCATGTCGAGATCAAGCTTCAGTCATTTATGTTGGCTCCCTTTCAAAGGTGTTAGCACCTGGTTTGCGTGTGGGATACATCGTGGGCCCTGTAGATTTTATTGACGAGTGCGCTGATCACATAATGATTATTGACAGGCAAGGTAACCCCGTCACTGAATTGGCTGCTGCGGAATTAATGGGCACAGGCGAACTGAAACGCCATATCCTGAAAACATTAAAAATTTACGACCAGCGCAGACAAAGACTGGCCAATACTTTAAGCAAAGACTTTTCTGAAATACTCTCGTTTAGTGTTCCCAACGGCGGCTTAGCTTTTTGGTTGAAGCTGCTAAAGACAATTCCTATGGCAGAGTTCTTAGCCAGGGCCAAAAAGGCAGGCGTGCATTTCAATCGAGACAGCATCTACGAGGACTCTAATAATAACCTTGATGCAATTAGGCTTGGGTTTGGCAGCCATGATGACAGGCAAATAGAAATACTGCTTCAAAGATTATTAGATATTCTGGCCGACTAATTCCATGGGCCCAGCACTCTGGACCATCTCGTTTTCCATAACAGGCTCACTACAAAACCTCTCCGCTTTAATACATTTACATCAGCTATATTTTTAACGTGTATCGGAATCCAATTGCGGGTTAGGGAGAGATTAAATGAACCATTCAGCAATGCGCAGAAAAGATGCCATTGTGATTCGCCATCTCGGCTTCGAGGACTTAGGTACTCTTGGCCCAATATTGCTTAGCAGAAATTACGATATCCGTTACTTCGAGGCTGGCGGCGAAATGCCTACACTCCCAGATGTTATCCAAACAGATCTTCTGGTTATGTTGGGTGGGCCAATTAGTGTATATGAGATTGGGCGCTACCCTTTTTTGGTTGAAGAATTTGAATTAATCCATGCGAGATTAATCGCACGTAAACCAATGCTTGGGATTTGCCTTGGGGCTCAGATGATTGCAAAAGCACTCGGGGCTGAAGTAATGCCCATGAGGCTTGGTAAAGAGATTGGTTTTTCGCCATTAAAGCTGACCTTCGAAGGCACGAAATCTGTATTGAAGAATATAGATGACTCCACACAAGTGTTGCATTGGCACGGTGATCAGTTTTCTATTCCACCCAATGCTAAATTATTGGCTGGAACGGACCATTGCCCCCATCAGGCATTCAGTGTTGATGATTACATCTTGTGCTTACAGTTCCATCTGGAGTTCGATCAAGGTTCTCTTGAAAAATGGTTAATTGGTCATGCAACCGAACTTCATTCAGAAAGTGCAAACCTGCATACCTTGAGGAATAAAAATACACTTCATGGAAATTCTTTAGCCAAGGCGTCTAGGAAGGTTTTTAATGCTTGGTTGGACAGAGCAGAAAAGGATACCTCATGGAAAGTTTAATTGGGGTTATACAAGCGGTCTGCGTCGGTAAATCCGAACCATTTATTCGTCCAGGAACATACAGCGCTATTTCAAAAAGCTCAGTACGCAATGAGATTGCCGTGTATTACGAGGGCCTAGAAGGCGATGAACAAGCGGACCTTCATGTTCATGGCGGTGTGGACAAGGCAATACATATCTATCCATTTGAACATTACACAGAATGGAAGGACGAGCTAAGAGGACCAACTACGAGATTTATGAATCATGGATCGTTTGGTGAGAATCTCAGTACTTTGGGACTTACTGAAAAGAATATCTGCCTCGGCGATGTTTTATCGATCGGTAGCGTGAAACTGGAAGTCAACCAAACACGTCAGCCATGCTGGAAAGTAAATGAAAAATTCGGAATCCCGGACTTGGCCAATCTCATGCAGAAAACCATGAGAACAGGTTTCTATTGCAGAGTACTTCAACCGGGATTACTTGCCTCTGGTCACAGTATTGAGCTTACACAAAGGCCTTACCCAAATTGGCCGTTAGAAAGGCTGCTTAAACTTTTGTATATCAATCCTCTTGATCAACAGGAGCTGGAGGAAGTATTGACTATTCGTCTGGTACCAAGATGGAAAAAACTCTTCGAACAGAGACTTTCTACACAAACAATTGAGGATTGGACTAGAAGACTTTCAGGACAGGTAACGTATGAGCGCACGCTATAGAATCGTTGTTTGGAAAAACTTCCGCTTCTGGTGCAAAGTCGATATGCATGGACCTATAGCCAAGGAGGCCATGAAGGAAATGATATCTCTTCTGAGTACTCAAAGTGGCTATTCAGTTGAATTACAGGTTTCCCATGAGGACAAAAGAATCCTAGAAACCAGCCCTAGTGGTACTCGACTATTGGCCGTTGAGCAAATTTTCACCACTGTTGAAGTAAATTCTTTAGAGCAGAATTAAAAGGACTATCCATGCATATTATGCATACTTACAATCGTCTTCCGGTTAAATTCCAAAAAGGAAAAGGCGACCGTTTATGGGATATCAACAATGTCGAATACATTGATGCGATCTCTGGAATTGGTGTAACGAGTTTAGGCCATGCTCACCCAATGATTGCTGAGGAAATCTCTGCACAAGCCTCAACGCTGCTCCATACCTCGAATTTTTCTGTCATCGATTGGCAATCTAAACTGGGGCAAAAGCTTTGTGAGTTAAGTGGCATGGATAACACCTTCATCTGCAATTCAGGCTGTGAGGCAAATGAAGTTGCCTTGAAGATTGCACGTACCCATGGGATCAAACGTGGAATTGAAAAGCCTATGGTCATTGTCATGGACAATGCATTTCACGGCAGGACATTTGCGACTAACGCGGCTAGTTACAATGCTTCGATCGGTACTGGATTTGAATTCGAACCACATATCACCGGCTTCATCAGAGTGCCGTTTAATGATTTGGCATCAATCCAACAACTAGCAACCGAAAGAAGCGACATTGTTGCAATCTTTGTAGAACCCATTCAAGGTGAAGGTGGTATCAGGATATTCGATCCTGGGTATCTTTTGGGTTTACGCGAAGTCTGTAATCAGCAGGAATGGTTGTTGATGCTGGATGAAATTCAGACGGGTATTGGACGGACGGGCAAATGGTTCGCATATCAGCATGAATACATCATCCCTGATGTCGTTACATTAGCCAAAGCCTTAGGTAATGGCATCCCAATAGGGGCATGTTTAGCAAAAGGTATCGCTGCAAAGCTGCTATCTCCAGGAGCATACGGCTCGACCTTTGGAGGTAATCCACTGGCCTGTAGAGTGGCATATACTGTTCTCGAAATTATTCAGTCAGGGGGGTTGATACACAGATCAGAGTCTTTAGGTGCATACATGCTCAAAGCACTCAAATCTACCTTCAGCAACCATTCACAAATTAAGGAAATTCGTGGATTGGGCTTGATGATAGGTATCGAGCTGAATCATTCAGCCAAAGAGCTCATGGTGGAAGCGATCAGATACGAAAGACTATTTTTGAATGTCACCCGTGATAAAACTATAAGACTGCTCCCAAGCTTTGTATCGAGTGAAGCGACGATTGATTCAATCATAAAAAGTTTATCTAGAATGATTGTTGCGCCAGCCTCAGGTCAGAATCCGCAAGAACTGAGAGAGTTCAGTTTGCCAGCTTAGCAACACCTTCTCTGACAATACGCTTTACTTTCAACAGATAGTTGCGGCAAAGCAAGTAAGTGACGATGCGCATTTTGATTTTCTCGGAGCACATTTTCTAATCTGGTTATTTCGGATAGCAGCCTTACATGTCTGTTGATATGCCACTTTAGAGAAGAAGGAATTCTTACTGTCATGGAATGCAAGGGTAGCTTCCTTGACAGGTAAAGTTAAGTGCAACAGATGGCTAAAAGCTGGACTTAATAAAAAAAGGATGCCGGGGCATCCTCCAGGGCATCCATTTTTTATTGCACAAATTTAGCGCTTTAACGCCGCAATCACCGCTTCAATCGCCTTGCAATTGCCACGTGCATCGTCAAACGTCAGCAAAGGGGCTTTGCCATTGAGCACGCAATCACTGAAATGCTCAATCTCAAGATTAAAGTGGTTGGCTTTGGGCAACACCATCGTTTCTGACTTGCCGCCCGCCTCCCAGCTAATGACAGGATCATCGCCGGGATAAGCCCACATATTGTGGCATTTGATCCAGCCTTTATCGCCGATGAGCTCATACTCGGCTTTGCGGCCACGCTCAAAACTCACGTCAAAATGCCCGTAACGCGCACGGCCCTGAGCGTCTGGCCCAAAATCGAGCACACCACTGGCCACTACGTCGGCCCCATGTGCATTCAGTTTGCCATAGGCCAGCACATTTTTTGGTTCGGCATGCGCATCGCCGCCGCCAAAACACCAGCGCAAGGCATGAATCGCATACGGGCCGATATCCCACATGGCGCCACCTCCATTGGCCATGTCACGCGTGATGCGGTACATGCGCGCTGGCGCCATCAGGAAAGAAAAACTGGCACGGCAGGACAGGACATCGCCGATTAAACCGCTATCAATCAACGCTTTGACCTTGGCATGCTGCGGATGAAAGCGGTACATAAAGCCTTCCATCACGGTCACACCTTTGGCTTTGGCAGCGGCTTCAATCGCATCAATGTCTGCCAGCTTGGTCGTCATCGGCTTTTCAATCAGCACATGCTTGCCCGCCGCAATCGCCTTCAGCGCCCATTCGGCATGCTCCTCATTCGCCATCGGACAATAGACGGCTTCGACATTGCCATCCGTGATCAGGCTGTCCATATCGTCATAGCAAGTGACCCCTGCGGCATCAGGCGCGTACTTGTCCAGCGTGGCTTTGGCAGCCCCTGGGCGACGGCTGGTAATCGCCACCAACTGCGCATTTTGCGCCGCGATAATGGCTGGCAATAATCGCTCATTGACTCGGGCCGCACCTAAAATGCCCCATTTCAGCGTTTGTTTGCGCATCATTAACATCCCGTAAATTGAATTAGGATGATTATACCGCGCGCACCCAAGAAAAAAGGCTGGTTACCCAGCCTTTCAATCACAACGCCAATACGTCATTACATGGATTGCCTGCGGCGGCGCATCAATCCACCTACCAGAGGTAAGCCCGTGGCAAATAACCAAATGGCAGCTGGCGCAGGGACTGCGCCAATCGCGCTGGGGGCAATCCCATTGACGCTGACACTGAAGTTATCCACAGCGACTTTTGCGTTGAATCCATCACAGGAAACATAGCATAGGTTGTAGGCCACATAGCCAACGCCAAAGCGCAACATTCCGCTGGTGAAATCAGGTCGGTCAGTGCTAAAAATTCCCTGGCTAGCAAAGTCAGAATTTAAACTCCGCCAGTTGATGTTTGCCACACTATTAAAGCTAAAGTTTTGCCAGTTGCTATTCGTGATAGATGATAAATTGTCCCACAAATGATAGATGCGACCGTTTTGCTCTATTGCCGCGGTTAAAAAACCAGCACTGTTGTTTGAGTAGCTTGACTCCAGCGTCTTTGCGTCAAAACTGATATCGAGGCTGGTCAGCACTCCGTCAGTGGCAGGGTTCCAAGATGCGGATTGATAGATCATGGCGAGTGTTGCACCTGGCGTGTATCTATTACCGTCTGACTCAATTGGACTGTCGTAGCTTGATTTTGACACCCCCAGTTGCAAGTTACTGCCAGCATTTCCTCCACTGGCAACCACCGTTTTGACTTCTGTGGTTGAATTAGTATTATTGACTGAAATGGCAGCCCAATCCATCTCCGTCATCTCCCCCACGACCAGACTAGTCGCGTGGGCAGTGCCAGCCAGCTGAAAAAGACTGAGCGCGAGCGTGACCGCAAAGTTTTGATATTTAACTGCGTAAGGGAATAGTCCAAGCATGTAGTCAACCTTTCGATAAAGTTAAACCTTGAAAAGAACAAATACGATGACGAGAAGATGCTAACGCATACTGATCAACTGTAACACCCCGCAAACAGGGGGGCTGACCGCATGGTGCTGACTCAACCGTTTTCGCTTTTACAACGGTTGAAAAACACTTGGTACAGGCTAAATCAGGCCCATTTTTTGCGCACTGATGGCTGCCTCGGCACGTGAAGAAACATTGAGCTTGCGATAGATCTCTTTGACATAACCTGCAATGGTGTTGCGTTTGAGGCCGAGTATATTGGCGGTTTCGGCCATGGTCATGCCCTTGGCGATGATGGACAACACTTCTTTTTCGCGCTCGGTCAATAACTCTTGTGTAGGCACGCTGTAAGGCGCATGAAAATGCCGCAGCAGCTTTCTGGCAATGGCCGGAGACAGCGGCGGCTGGCCGGTCACGATACCATTCAGCGCCTGCACAATCGCGGTCTGCGGTTGATCTTTCAGCAAATAGCCATGCGCACCGGCACGCAATGCCGGGAAAATATGGTTATCATCATCGAAAATGCTGGCAACTACGCAAATTGTGTGCGGAGAGTGCCGATTAAACCATTCGATTACCGTAATGCCGCTTCCATCTGGTAAACTTAAATCGATGAGTGCAATATCCACCGGCGTACTGGCAGATACCAGACTAATGGCTTGCGCGATATTGTGTGCGGAAATGATCGCTATATCGGGAAAGCTCATACGCAACACCTCTGACAGCCATAATTGTGACTCGGGTGTATCTTCAAGGATAAAAGCAGTTTTCATAGGGCTGCGCTGTGCGCATCAACGAGAATAAAAATATACTGTGACTATAACCGAATTTAAAACGAATACACCCCCGCAAACAGGGGGATAAAGTGCAAAGAACCTCTGCCAGCCGATGCTTAACCGACCATCCTACATGCCAATCGAGATACGCACCCTGACACTGCGCGTATTAGGTGCCTGCTGCCTGTCCATGACCGCAAATACGCATGCGACAGACAGTCTGCCTACGGCTTCTTATTTCGGGCTGGACACCATGGCGCCGGACAGTAGCTGGGCGATCCGGTTTGAGCAGCGCAGCAACCAGTACGATGCACGTTATGATGACAACGGCCACCGCACAGGACTGGGCGACAGCTTTAACAGCGTCAGTTTAGACGCCAGTATTTTTCCGGCTTTATCATTACTGGGCGCCGGGGCCTCACTGGGCAGCACCCGCTTTAACACCAAGACCAGCAACCAGATCAGCACGCTGACCATCGGCTACGGACTGACCCCGGACCTGACCATAGGCGCGATCATCCCATACGCGTTTTCGCATACCCGGGCCACGTTTGCGGTAGAGGGCGGCAATGTCGGGTTTAACCCGGGATTTGATGCCAGCCAGGCAATAGGTGCAGGCAACTTCCCGTTTGCGCCTGCCGGGGGCGGGATTGCACCGATGGGTACCGCAGGCGTGCAGGATATTCTTACCAACCCGGCATTCGGCTATCAGTACAAAGCCATCAAGGATAATAATACCGAAGGCTTCAGTGACCCGACATTCGGCGTATTGTGGCGCGCATTGAAGTCGCCAGGAGAAAGCCTGATTATCGGACTGGGGCTGCGCCTCGGCGTGGCCAGGAAAGATGACCCGGATGACTTGCTGGATACCCCGTTAGGGGATGGCAGCCATGATGTGCGCAGCAGATTTGAGTACTTTCGTGACTTGGGGGGCAATGTTGACCTGCGCCTGCTTGCCGATTACAACTGGCAAACCTCGGACAAAGCACGCATGCGCGTGCCCGGCCAAGGCCAGTTACTTGCCCTGGCCAGCAGCAAGCAAACCCTGCACCGTGATCTGGGCGATTATTACGAGGCGGATATTGAACTGGGATATCGCTGGTCGAACTGGCGGATTGCCGGCACCTGGCATCGCTATGAAAAAAAGGCAGATGCCTATCGCTCCAGTCTGGGCACCAATACCGACAGCCTGGAAACCAACACTTATACACGGGCAGACCAATACCGGATGAGTGTGGCATGGAGCGGCATTCAGGCCTGGCAACAAGGCAAACTGCCTTTGCCCATGATTGTTAAACTGGAAATGCAAGAGACCTTTGCCGGCCGCAACTTTGTAGATGTGCAGGACATTTACCTGCAAGTGATGACATTATTCAAATAATGCAACGCGCGCACATGGCTCATTTCCGGACAATGTTTGCAAGCATGCTTGCCACCTGTCTGCTGGGCATACTGCTGGGGACATCCGACTGCCTGGCTGACAGCAGGCTGGAAACCAGCGGCCTGAAAATCACGCAAGCCGCGTTTGTACAAAGTACACAGATCCATCCTCCCGCAACCACTGCGCCATGGGTCCACGTGGCACTGCCAGACCTCTGGAAAATCCGTCATCCGGACATGCATGGCACGGCCTGGTATCGCATTGAATTTGATTACCCGCAACTCAATGCGCAGGAAATTTACGCCTTGTACCTTTCTCGGCTCAGCCTGAACGCAGAGGCCTTCCTGAATGGGACAAAAATCGGATCCGGTGGTGCATTTGACGAACCCATCGCCCGCCACTGGAACCGGCCGCTATTGTTCATGATTCCACCCAGCACACTCAAACCCAGCGCCAACACACTGTTTATCCGGGTGATTGCCCCGCAGGGCTCGCAAGGCATGCTGTATCCGCCAGAAATCAACTTGTTGCAGCACATTCAACCTCGCTATGAGCAAGCCAAATTTGTCCGCATTACTCTTAACCAAACCTCCAGCCTGCTGATTGTGGGGATTGGTCTACTGATGCTCAGCCTGTGGTGGCGCAGAAAGCAAGATACTGCCTACGGCTTGTTTGGCTTGGCTGCGTTTGTCTGGGCCTTGCAATCGCTTAACTTTTATATTATCCATGCTCCGCTCCCCACCCCGCAGTGGGAAGTATTTGTCAACGCCAGCTTTCAAGCAATTGCAAGTTTATGGCTAATCTCATTATTAGATTTTGTCGGTATCCGGCTAAAGCGCTTTAACCAGCTATTGTGGGGGATTCTTATTATCGCTCCCATCAGTTTGCTATGTACCCCCGACGCCTACTTCACCGTCACCACCGACTTTTGGCACTTAATCACCATGGGGAGCGTGGTGATTGGTTTAGGCTTATTGGCCAAAGCAGGGTTTGTTAAAGGCAATCAAGATGCGCGGCTTTTGCTGATGACCTTAAGCGTGATTTTGCTGTTTGCTTTTCACGATTGGCTGATCCATACCAATTTGCCCATCCTCAATCAGCTAGTGAGCAGCGATGAATATCTCATGCAATTTTCAGCGCCTGTATTATTTTTAATTGTGGGCCTGATGATGACGTCGCGCTATGTCGGTGCGCTCAACAATTACGAGCAACTTAACCAGGAACTGGAGCAACGCGTAGTAAGCAAGCACGAAGAGCTCAATCACAACTTTCAGCAACTGCAATCTATCCTCAAGGAGCAGGCGACACTGGAAGAGCGCGAGCGCATTTATCAGGACCTGCATGATGACCTTGGCGCCAAATTGCTCACCCTGGTCTACCGCGCGCAAGACAGCAACAATGCCGAACTGGCCAGATCTGCCCTGCAAGACCTGCGTGATGTAGTCTCGCGTGCGGGGGCTGAGAGCATACCGTTGAACTATGCCATGGCCGATTACCGCATTGAGTGCGAAAAACGTCTGAGTGATGTGCAAATTCAATTGCACTGGGATAACCAGATCAATGATGACCGATTACACCTGACACAACCACAAGCACTCAATCTGGGGCGTATTATCCGCGAGGCCATTTCGAATGTGATTCGTCATGCCATGGCGAGCGAGGTGACCATCACCCTGCTATCCACTGAACACCACGTGCAATTACTGATTCAGGACAATGGCATTGGCTTGTCGCCTGATACCGACAAATCCAAAGGGCGCGGCCTGGGCAATATTCAAAAACGCGCCGTTTTGCTCGGCGGAGAGATACATTTTCAGCCGCGTGAAGGCGGCGGCTTGATACTCCGCCTCTCTATTCCCAGACCATCCATTCAAAACAGGCAAGCAGCCGTGATCTGAGATCAGGCCAATCCAGTCCGGTCCCGCCACCGTCCATATTGCCCCCCCCCCTGTTTAGGGGGGTCACATTCTTGGTGAATCATTTTAAGATGAGCTGACACTCACATGATTCAAGCATCGTATTCAACGAAGCTGATTAAATGGATGTGCATCGTCAAGGCTAAGCAAATATCGTGCGTGCCACCGAATGCTGATTGGCCTTGACCACACTTTAGACTGCTGCAGCTTTAGGAAAACTCTGATGAAGGCTCAACCCTATTACACCCTGCTCATGCTCGCCGCCATGTTAAGCACGCCCATCAGCCAGGCAGATGAAATCAAACCGCCATCGCAGCGCAACAGCAGAAAGCCGGTCACCGCCCCGGTAGCCGCCGCAAGAAAGCCTGCCCCGGAAAGCGCAGCTAAAAAAAACAGCCAGGACCAGGACTCGGAATCCAGTACCAACAGTCAAACGCGGCTGCGTAGCGAGGTTGGCAAGCTGGAGCAGGACGAAGTGAAAGACGCGCTGGATGACTTGCGCGTGCGGCCCGAGGTGGCCGATAAAATTGTAAAAGAGGTGGCTGACCCTGCAACATCCACCCCAGCCAAAGGCCGCATTGCCGAAATTGCAGGCGCCGCAGCAGACCTGGATCTGGTTGCAGTCAACCCCAAAGTACGTGACGCCGTGGTCGATGCCGTCAGCCGGAGTGATAATCCAAAAGAAACTGCAGATAAGGAAGTCGGCAAAGCCGCCATTGATGAAGTCTTCGGTAAAGAGGTAACGAAGCTGGTGCCCGCAGGCAAACTTGGCCGGACAGTCTTCACCTCGCTCGTTGGCATTAGAGGTGCAATGCAAAATCTGGGCGCCGATTCAGATGATACTGACGTCGTTGATATGATCAAAGAAGGTGCCAAACTTGGCGTCAGCACGCCTGAAGCAGCACGGATTATCATGGAGAAGGGTGCGCAAAAGGTGCTCGACAAACAAGGCTTCACCGCAGCAAAACCCGGCGAAAGCCTGAATGACCGTCTGGCCAGGGAGGTAGAAGAACAGAAAAAATTACAGGCCGAACTGAATGCCAAAAAGGCCGCAGATGCTGCAAGAGCAGCCTCAAAAGCCAGAGCTGCCGCTGCGGCACAATTGGCCGCCAAAGCCAAGGCTGGCAATATTGGCAGTGGCGCCATCAGCCAGGGCGCAGCAGGGTCAACCAATGCCGGGCGTAGCGTTTCGTCTAAAGTCAAAGTGGCTGTTGGGGGCGGCACTGGCTCAACCAGTGGCGCGGGCACGGCAAGAACAGGCACCGGCACCGATGCCAGCAAATCAACAGGCGTCGGCGGCAGCGCACGCATGGATAATGCGTCGAGCCGACTGGCCGCAGGCAGTGGAGGCAACAGCGTCGCGGGTCAGCCTACCTCAGGCAGCGCGCCGACCACCAATCCAGGCACTCCGACTGGCGCACCCGCCGCAGCGGATAGCGCACCTGCCACCGCACAACCAGCCGATACACGCAATGACACGGTCACTGCAACCATTGAAACACCCGCGGCAGAGAACGCTTCTCAGGTCAATAACGCCGGAGCCGCCAGTCCCGGCGCTAACAGTGGTGGTGCAACGCCTTCGCCGAGTAACTCAAGCGTCAGCACTGGCGATTTTCTGGTGAGTTCGCCAGGCAATCAGGAAGCCCCCGGGTTCAAACACTACGACACAGACAATCCTAATGTAGGCGTTGGAATTAATTATGCGGCAGACGGGACTTACACGGGGGTCGTTACGGTGGTGACCAAAGACGCCGCAGGCAATATTGTCAGTATCACAGAAACACCTATTTCGGGCACATGGGGTAAGGATGCATCAGGCCAGCCTAAACCGGCCACCCAAACCATGGGAGAAACCACAGACGCCACCCCTGGCCAAAGTAGTCAAAGCACGACAGATAATGACGGCCAGCAATCGACTGAGAATAGTGACAGCCAACAAGATAGCGATGATGACGGCAAAGATGATGATGACGATGACAAAGATGATGATGACGATGACAAAGATAGCGACGATGATAAAAATGGTGAAGACCCACCACCCGCGGATGAAACTGCGGCAGATGATGCCAGCACTGAAACTAAAACAGAGGAAAGCAAAGAGGCCAGCACCACGCCTAACCCGATGGATATTGGCGGTGGCGACCCTTCACAATTAGCTGCACGCACTGGCGGTCGCATCGGTAACCAGGAGGCCAGACGCCAGCAACGCGGTCTTGATCTGGCGCGATTTGGTGGCGCAGCCGGGCCTAACCCCGAGGGTAAAGGCGGCGTACCCACGCTGCTCACCCCCGAAGAAAAGGCCAATGCCGAGCGCGCCTTGAGCATGCGCAAAGGCGCAGGTGTTACCACCCCTAACCCGCTGGGCAAAGGCAGCGTGGTGGCCACGGACCGCGATCTCAAGGAAATGCATTTACGCGGCAATGGTGGTGCGAAAGGTCCAACAGACAAAACAGCACCGGCAAAACCCCAGGATCCGCGCAGCCCGGTGGGTGGTTCAACACCCGGTCTGGCGCCAACAGGCGGCACACGCCTCAACGCCTCCAAAAGCAAAGCAGCCACCGTCAACCGCAACCTGAGTGGCGACCGTCGAATTGCTGAAGACGCATTGAAATCCATCATTAGAAATTAAATTCATCTATTTTCCCAGCAAGGTTTTTATGGCGACTTACACAATGAAATATCTGCCACTGCTCACCCTCCTGTATTGCCTGAGCAGTTGCAGCACAACGCCCACACAAGTCACCGAATCAGGCAAGCCATCCAGCCAGATCAACGATCACGCATTGCAGTCCAAACGCCTCGCTGTGCTGGATGCACTCAAAAGCAGGCAGATTGATCAGGCTAAAAAACTGGCCGAAGAGCTGGTGCTGGCAGACCCGAAATCAGCTAATGCGCACCTGCTGCTGGGCCTTGCCTACCACACGCTCGGCGATGCAGAGTCACTGAATCTGGCCAGCTCCGGCTACAACGCCTCGCGACAATTTGCCGGGCAGGATATGTGGCCGCATTACCTTGCCGGGGTGGTGGCGATGCAACAGCAAAACACGCAACAGGCACTGGAGTCCTTTGCAACGGCGGCCCTTGCCGAGCCAGACAACGCCTATGTGTTTGAAGGGTTGGCAGCGGCTGCCTATGCATGCGGCAGATTAAATCTGGCGGAGCACGCGGCAAAAAGAGCCCTGCATTTACAATCCGGCTCAACCATCGCCTGGCGCATGCTGGCTCTGGCTCTGGCAGCCCAGGGCAATCAGCAGCAACTCGGCGTGCTACTCAGCCAAAAACCTGAGCTGGTCAGCGAAGAACAGCAACACTGGCTGAAGGTCAGAACACAAACCCTGTTGCGAACCACACAAGTGGATGAATACCAGCAAGTCGCCCTGGCAGATGATGAAGAGCCAGAGCAACGCCCGACCAAAAAAAGAACAATACCGGCCAAACCGGTTGCCGCACAGCAACTGACGGTCGACGTCACCTTGATTCTTTCAGACAAACGCAACACCAGCAGAACCGGGGTGAATTTACTGGATGGCCTGCAAGCGGTATTTGGCTATGACCGTACACTCACGGCAACCAAATTCCGCGAGACTGGTTTTCCGGATAACAATACCTCCAACCGCACCATTACCCGCAGCATTGCGATTCCGGATGTCACTTACAATCTGAATATTTTCAATCGTGGCGACCGCTATTACGATGCCATCGCCAGACCAAGCCTGACCGCGTTCGTGGGTGAAACCTCGCGCTTTTTTATTGGCGACCAACTCAATGTCAATGTGGCAGGCATTCAGTCGGCACAAATCGAAAAGATCAATGTCGGGGTTTCCATGAAAATCGTGCCGTCACAGATTACCGAAGAAGGGGCGCGTTTTCAGCTGGAAGTCGACCGCAGTTTTTTAAGTGATACCAACGCAGGTACATTCACCCAGGCAGTGGGCACTTTCAAACAAACCGTGAGCGCTACCGCCGATATCAAATTTGGCGAGACGCTGATTTTGAGTGGCCTGTCAGAATCTGTGGGTGACAATACGGAGTCCAGAACCCCCGTTGTCGGCGATATCCCGATTATCAAAACCCTGTTCTCGAACAAAATCACCCTGAAAAGAGCCCGCTCCGCCATTATTCTGGTCACGCCTTCGCTGCCGAGCAGCTTTGCCAAAACCGTCAACAATTTACCTGCAACCACAAAGTTGCTTGAGTTATGGGACAAAGTGATTGAGCCCTCAGTTGGCAGTGAAAAATTAATCCAGGATATTTCCCGCATTCCGCAATTCAGTCGTTTCGCTTATGGCGATGCGCAAGTACGCGGACCAGAAGATGAAGCCTTGAAAAAAGTATTACTGGAGAACCTTAAAAACCATGCAAGCATTTAAACAATTCAATGCGATTCCTTTGGCAAGGTTGACACTGGCCTGCAGTTTTTTATATGCATCCATGCCGGCACTGGCTGATGACTCTGCACAAATCACGGCTTTGCAGAACAAAGTAAATGCACTCGAAAAAGAGCTGATCGTAATCAAAAGATTACTCAAACAAAACAATACAAACATGGATAGCGACATGCATCCGGAGCGTGAGCTCATCCTCTCAGCAAAAGATCAGTTAACACTCAAAGCCGGAAAATCTAGCATTGCGCTTCATAAAAACGGCCGAATTACGCTAAATGGCAGCGTGTTTGATGTGAAAACCACGCAAGAGACCGAAATTAGCGGCACTAAAATCATTCAAAATTAATCAGCACGCCTGATACATCCATATAAAAAAGGAAAAGAACATGCACGTTAGAAAGCCACACTATCCAGGCCATCTCGCACACATTCAGTTGCTACTAGCACAATGGTCAAAAGCAATCATTAAAACCTTGAGCCAGAAATGCAGCATGTTGCTTGCGATTTTGGCAGTCTCGGCGACAGTCTGTGTTGCCTCCGCTCGGGCAGAAACGACCGCACCACAATCCCTGAGCAGCGTTCAGGGGCTCAGCAAAGCACAGATCGGTCGACTGCAAACTGCGGGGATTACATCGCTTGCCAGACTGGCCGAGAGCAAACCCCAGACCTTGATGCAATTGCTCAAGGTCAGTGAAAAACATGCATCATCGATGATAGCGCTGGCCGCACAGGAGCGCATCAAACTCGACCGTGGCTATCATGAGGCACGCAACCGGTTCAAACTTCCTCCCATCAAACTACCTGGCAGTTACGCCAGCCTGATTACACCGACCAATGAATGCACGCTATTGGTTCGCAAGGTGTGTGGATTGGAAAACCAGTGCAGCACAAGCACCGGATGCGAGCCTTCGATGACATTGTTACAACGTTATAACAGTGCTGGCACGGATTTAGACAGGGTGCATGTCGCCGAGTCCTGTTTAATGGCGCTGCAAGATCAGATTATTTTTTCACAATGCACACCCTAACGCCTTAAGTCTCCTGCCTCGCCATGACATCAGAGCGAGGCAGGCATTCCGTCCAAACCGCGGTTGTCACATACCAGCGCCTGATTCTTTCCACTTGATGGAACAACCTATGCTGGCTATTTGTTCGCGTGGCCCCTGCCCTGTTGCAGCCACCAGTTTCATCGCATGGTATAAATCCCGTGTACTTTCTGCCGCGGTTTCTTTCCGGCTTTCGTCAAAGCGTCCGCGGTATTGCAGTTCGAAATTCTGATTAAAACCAAAAAAGTCCGGTGTACACACCGCATCATAAGCCTTGGCGACAGCTTGCGTTTCATCCAGCAAATAAGGAAATGGAAATCCCAGTACGTCAGCGAGTTTTTTCATATTGGCGGGGCTGTCTTCCGGGTACTCGGTTGGATCATTCGACATGATCGCCACGGTATGCACGCCCAGCAACTTCAGCGCCCTCACGTCATCCAGCAAGCGCGGCAGAATGGCCTTGACGTAAGGACAATGGTTACAGATAAACATCACCAGCAAACCATTCGGCCCCATGCTCTCCTGCAGGCTGACCTGTTGGCCATTGATATCAGGCAGATTAAATTCAGGGGCTTTCCAGCCAAAGTCACACACGGGGGGGCTAATGCTTGCCATCAGAGTTGCTCCTGCAGATCAAATGTAAACCACTATGGTACGTGATTAACAGGCCAAGGTGAATCTTGGCCAGTAGCCATGCCCGCAACGGGGCATTTTGGTTACAATGCCAACCATGAGCAATTTACGATTTCATAGCCCCGCGCCGCTGACCATCGGCGAGCAAGTGCCACTGAGTGATAACGCCATGGCACATGCCGTCAAAGTCATGCGACTGAAAGCAGGGGATACCCTGCATCTGTTTTGCGGAGATGGTTTTGACTACCAGTGCACACTGACCAGCATCGAGAAAAAATCTGCGTGGGTGACAGTGCTTGGCCGTTCCTTCATCCGCAACGAATCCCCGCTAAAAATTCGCCTGTTACAAGGGATTTCCAGTGGTGACCGCATGGATTACACCTTGCAAAAAGCGGTGGAGTTAGGTGTGAGCGAGATTTTTTCTTTAAGCACCGAGCGTAGTGTGACCAAGCTCTCAGGCGACCGCGCCGAGAAACGCGTGGAACACTGGCAGGGCGTGGTGATTGCAGCGTGCGAGCAAAGTGGGCGCGCGGTGGTGCCCAAAGTACATGCGCCACTCACTTTGGCGCAATGGCTGGCGCAGTTTGGCGACGCATCGTCGCTCAACATCCTCCTCAATCCCGAGGGCGCAAAACGCTTAACTGACCTAGAAGCACCAAACACTCCAGTCAATATGCTCATCGGCCCAGAAGGCGGCCTAAGCCCTGCCGAAATTGCGCTGGCCAACCAACACCAGTTTCAATCGCTGTTACTAGGCCCTAGAATTTTACGTACCGAAACTGCGGCATTGACCGCGCTGGCTTGCATGCAGGCGGTATGGGGGGATTTTTAGATGTGGTTTTATTTAGGCATGTTCACCACGGTGATTGCCTTGATTATTCGTTTTCATCAAAAATTTTCGATAAAGTCTGCGCTGCAAGAAAGACCAACCACGCTTATTCCAGTCCCTGGCAAATACAAATTTAACTGGATAGCTGAAACAGAGAAAGTCCCTGCAACGGGCCATCTAGAAATCTCTTGTGTGACCTCGCTACAGTTTTCTGCCCGTGTAGAGCGTGGGTTTGATCAATTTGCCAAGCAAATTGGGCTGGCATATGAATGCCAAACAGGTCACCAAACGTTGGATGAGAAAGTGTATTTAAGCAGCATCACGCAAGAAGATGCCGATACGATAGGGCAGAATGAAGCATTAAGCGCGCTGATACTTAACTGCATTTTGGGAGAGCATGCGCCAACAGAAAATGTACAAAAAAATGTACTCATCTGTGACGGTAAACACCTATATTTAAAAACCACCTACCAAAAGAACACTGCGGTTGCCCAGACGCATTTTATCTCAAGCAAACTGGCGCTGTTGCAGGCAATCGCCGAACAGCTCCACATTCAACCACCACCATCCGCTCACTTTTGGAAGGTACCCACACAACGCAACTCGGCGATTGCATTGGCACTAAGCTCAGCCATTGCCGTGATAGGTGGATTGGAATTTTTTCGATTTATTGTGTTTAAAGACAACGCATTGTTTGCACCATGGGCATTAGCGCCTGGCGCGATCTTGATCGGCCTTTTAGGCTGCGTGCTCCTAATTGCATTTGTTCTAATCGGCATCAAACCATCTGCACGCAGACACTTAATTTTGGCTGAAGTCTGTCTGTTTGGATGTGCTGGACTCGCTTTTGCTAGTTACGGGTGGTTGTATGACCTTAACCAACGCTTAGATACGAGCGTGACAGAAATCCGCACGGTACAAGTGACAGACAAGTATTCTGAATACCATAAAACCAGAAGAGGCGGTTACCACACCTATCATTTGCGTATCTACCCAATTGCCTCACCATTGGAAGACTCAGTAAAAGTCTCAAACGGATTTTATAACCAAGTAGATACTGGCCAAAAAATTGAAATATCGATCAAAAATGGCTATCTCAACTACCCATGGCTTGAAAAGATAAGCGCAGTTCATTAAGGCAACGCTGATTACTTTTTTCTGCGCGCTCCCCGTTGAAAACGTTTTTCAGATGCTACGATGACATCCTTATTGTGAGGAATTGTACGTGTTTATAGTGATGTTACAAATGGCGTTGTTGATTGCCACAGGCATGCTTTGGCGCCGTTTTGCGCCTGACCATCAATCGGCACTCTCGCATCGGCGTGCGCTGACCGATCTGGTCTTTTATATTTTGCTGCCGGCGCTGGTGCTTGATGTGCTATGGCGGGCACCCCTGGATGCCGACACCTTCAGTATCCAGCTGACAGCCATTTCGCGACTCGGCATTGCGGCTTTCTTGATGTGGGCTTGCCTGCAACTATTTAACCGTTATTTGCCCATCTCTCGCGCACAGCAAGGCGCATTGATGCTGGCGGCCACCTTCCCCAATGCAACATATCTGGGTTTGCCTGTGACCACTGAAATATTCGGTGACTGGGCGCAGGAAATGGTACTGAAATTTGATTTGTTTGCCTGCACGCCCATTCTGCTGTCTGTCGGCATGCTGATGGCGCAGGCCTACGGCCCTATAGAAAACCGCTCGAACCCTTTGCGCGCACTGCTGCGCGTGCCGCCACTGTGGGCACTGTTGATTGCTTGCATACTCAACCTGACGCAGACACCGCAACCTGAAATGCTGGCGCATGCCCTGCACACGCTGGCGGGGGGCGTAGTGCCGCTAATGTTGATTGCATTGGGCATGAGCATCCGTTGGGATACGTTCAACATCGCTTTACTCCCCAAACTATTACCAGTTGCACTCATCGGCCTGCTGATTGCGCCGCTGAGTGCGATGTGCATTGCTGAATCTTTGGGGCTGGGCGGCCATACGCTGACGGCAGTCACGTTATTAAGTGCCATGCCGACCATGGTGTTTGGGGTTATTATTTGCGAACGCTATCAGCTGGATGGGGCCCTCTACGCAGCCGCCGTGTTTTCTACCACACTGCTCAGCCTGTTCACGCTGACGGCCTGGTTTCACTTTCTTACCCGCTAACAGGCAACACACGCTGCTCGAACAAATCGACCAGTGCCTGGTCACACTTATCTCATACGTTATATGACGAGTTTTCAGTATGCATGGCGCTCTTTAAGATACCGATGTTGCATATTTGATCTGAATGCTTTTGGAGGAGTCTGACCACGATGCCAAAAACCAGCCTCAATCATTACGTGGAGCGGCACGCGACGCCGCCAGAAACCCTCGTCAATTTACTGGCTAAAGCCGACATCACTATTAACGGCGATGCCCCCTGGGATGTACAGGTATATGACGAAACGGTGTATCGGGATGTCCTCACGCGAGGCTCCCTGGGGTTGGGTCAGGCCTATATTGAAGGCCGCTGGGAGTGCACCCGCCTGGACGAGTTCTTTCACCGTGTCATGCGTGCCAATCTGGATGAAGCGCTCGGTGGCTGGGGCAAACTGCAACTGCTGGGTGATGTACTGCGTCATGCCCTGTTCAATCTGCAATCACCCCAACGCGCCTATCAGGTCGCTCAGCAACATTATGATATCGGCAATGATGTATTTGAAGCCATGCTGGATTCCAGCATGAGTTACTCCTGCGGCTACTGGGCACACGCAGAGACACTGGAACAGGCGCAACAACACAAGCTCGACATGATTTGCCGCAAGCTGGATCTGCAACCGGGCGAACGGGTACTGGAAATTGGCTGTGGCTGGGGTGGGCTGGTACGGCACATGGCCCAGCATTATGGCGTGGAAGTGCTGGGCATTACGGTGTCGAAAGAACAGCAAACACTGGCGCGCGAACGCTGTGCAGGCTTGCCCGTACGGATTGAGCTGATGGATTACCGCCGCCTTGATGGGCAATTCGACAAAATCGTATCCGTAGGCATGTTTGAGCACGTAGGCCCCAAAAACTATGGCATTTATTTTGATACGGCGCACCACCTGCTAAAAGACGATGGTCTGTTCTTGCTGCACACCATAGGCAACCATAAAACCGCACTGCAAACGGATGCATGGATAGACCGTTATATTTTCCCCAATGGCAAGCTGCCGTCTGCCAGTGAAATCACCACTGCCATTGAGAAAAAATTTCTGATTGAAGACTGGCACAACTTTGGCCAGGACTATGACCGCACACTGATGGCCTGGTGGGATAAATTCAACCGTGCCTGGCCAGAGCTGCAATTTCAGTATGATGAAAGCTTTTACCGCATGTGGAAATATTACCTGATGTGTTGTGCTGGCTACTTCCGTTCGCGGCAAGGCCAGCTCTGGCAACTCGTGCTGAGCAAACGCCAAAGCACCCGCATGTATCGCTCGATGCGCCCGGTGTAATGATTACGTAGTCTCTCTCTGCAGTTCCTTTCATGACGGCTGATGCCGTCATTTTTTTATGCTTTACATAGAACATAATTTGCAAATAAAACCAATTTTAAGTATTATTTTGTACAAATAACCGGATAAATACTTAAATGCTGGGATCAAATATCAGAAATTTGCGTAAATCGCAAAATCTAACCCTGCAGCAACTGGCTGCGCGCATGGGCACGGATGCCAGCAATTTGTCGCGCATCGAGCGTGGTGAAATCGGTATTTCCGAGGCGCTCCTCAGGGCAGCCGCACAGGCACTCAACACCACACCTGGCCGCCTATACGACGAACATCTGCCCGCCAGTTCGACCATCACGCCGACCACGGTGCTATCAGCGACCAACAGCAAAGACTTTGTCCACTGGTTTCGCTCAGCCGCGCCATATATTCATGCCTTTGGTGGCAGCACCTTTGTCATCGCCTTTGGGGGCGAAGTGGTCAGCGAACAACAGTTTATAGCCCTCTCGCATGACCTCAACCTGCTGGCTAGCCTGGAAGTCAGGCTGGTGCTGGTGCATGGCGTCAGGCCGCAAATTGAGCAACGACTGAAGCGCGACAACCTGACGCCAAAAATGCATAACGGCCTGCGGATTACAGATGACGCCGCCATGGAGGCCGTGAAAGAAGCCAACGGTGCCGTGCGGGTAGAAATCGAATCCCTGCTTTCCATGGGGATTGCCAACTCCCCCATGGCAGGCAGTGATATCCGGGTGGCCAGTGGTAACTTTGTCACCGCCAAACCGCTGGGCGTGCGGGATGGCGTCGATTTACAGCATACGGGTGAAGTCCGCAAGATTGATGCGATTGGCATCCAGAAGCGTCTGGATGATGGTGAACTGGTATTGCTCTCCCCCATGGGCTATTCGCCTACCGGCGAGACCTTCAACCTGTCACTGGAAGATGTAGCCGTGAGCGCCGCGATTGCGCTGGATGCCGAAAAACTGATTTTCATGATGGACTCGGCTGGCGTACAAAACCTGCGGGGCGAATTGTTGCGCGAAATGACCTCAGCCAAAGCCAAAAACCTGTTGCGCAATGTGCAGGAGAGTGACGAGCCCATCCATTACTCCGAAGATGTCAATTACTATCTGCCTGCCGCCGTGCGCGCCTGCGAGCATGGCGTGACACGTACACACCTCATTTCGCGGCATATAGACGGCGCCATTATCCAGGAACTGTTTACGCGGCAAGGCATAGGCACCATGGTGACCGAACTGCCACTGGAAACCATGCGCCAGGCCTCCATTGATGACGTCGGCGCGATTTTACTACTGATAGAACCACTGGAAAATGAAGGCATCCTGGTGCGGCGTGGTCGCGAACGCATCGAAATGGAAATCAACTATTTTTATGTGATGGAACACGACAACCGCATTATCGGCTGCGCGGCCCTGTATCCGTTTGCCCAGGAAAAGATGGTGGAATTTGCCTGCCTGGCCATAGACCCGGCTTATCGCGGTGGCGGACGTGGCGACAAACTCTTCAATTACTGCCAGGAACAGGCCAAGGCCAAAGGCTACACCAGACTGTTCTGCCTGACCACGCGCACCGAGCACTGGTTTATTGAACGCGGCTTTATGGCGCAGTCGATTGACGCTTTACCGCACGAAAAACAGAAACTCTATAATTTTCAAAGAAAATCGAAAGTTTTCATCAAACCGTTATGATTTTTTCGTTAAAATTCAGGCTATTGAATCGACTTCATTTTAATCGCCTGAATTCTGACTGAAAGCACCGCTATGCAAACCTCCACAGCCGCCCAAAAAGCGCAAACACTCTCCGAAGCCCTGCCCTATATCAAGCGTTTTTTTGATAAAACAATTGTGATCAAATACGGCGGCAACGCGATGACCGATGAACACCTGAAACAGTGTTTTGCGCAAGATGTGGTGTTGCTCAAACTGGTTGGCATGAACCCGGTAGTGGTACATGGTGGCGGCCCGCAAATCAACGAAATGCTGGACAGGCTGGGCAAAAAAGGCGAATTCATTCAGGGCATGCGCGTCACCGATGCAGAAACCATGGACGTGGTGGAAATGGTGCTGGGTGGCCAGGTCAACAAGGAAATCGTCAATCTGATTAACCGCCATGGCGGCAAAGCGGTAGGCCTGACCGGACAGGATGGCAACTTTATTCATGCGCACAAGCTGCTGATGGAAGACCTCAAAGACCCGACCAAAACCATTGATGTGGGCCAGGTCGGCGAGATTTCCGGCATTGATCCCAGCATCATCACCTTTCTCGACAGCGGCGATTTTATTCCGGTGGTCGCACCGATTGGCGTGGGCAAAGACGGCGAGACATACAACATCAATGCCGACGTGGTGGCTGGCAAACTGGCAGAAATTCTCAATGCCGAAAAACTGATTTTGCTGACCAATACCCCAGGTGTACTGGATAAAAGCGGTCAATTGCTGACCGGGCTCACCCCCAAGCAAATTGACGATTTGGTGGAAGACGGCACGCTCAGTGGCGGCATGCTGCCCAAAATTAGCTCGGCGCTGGATGCTGCGCGTAGCGGCGTCAAGTCAGTGCATATTATTGACGGACGTGTGGAACATGCCCT